>JAUCSE010000019.1 GCA_030445275.1 Mucilaginibacter sp. | reverse complement strand
GTTGCTGAGAATCGTCTGTACGAAAATGCTCTCCACCACTTATCCGAATACATCAAAGAAAAAGGGGCTGATTTCAATATTGAAATCAGCCCCTTTTGATAAATAGCCACTTTTTCAGTGCCCTCATATATCCAGGCCCTTTTTGTTTATTGATGATATTTGTATTGATAAATTACCTTACAACCACCTGTGCTGTATTCCTGCTCATTTGCTCCAGTAATATGGTTTTACCTTCGGTAAGTTCTTTAAGAGAAGTAGCGTTATGATGCCTGATGGTGATCAGCGTAAGCCCGGTATTATATTTTACTTTAAAATCCTGTTGCAGATCGTTAAGTAGTTTTTCAAAACGTTCCTCGTATAAATCAAAACAAACCGAAAAACTCAGAGCTGATGTTTGCATCACATTTACCTTTACCTGACTTTGGGCAAACCGGCCAAATATATCACTCAAATGATCCTCAGTTATAAAGGAATAATCTTTAGTTGATATAGACAGTAATACCTGGTTTTGTTTCAGGATGATCACCGGCTTTGTAAATTGATTTACGCCATCTTCTTTAATGATAGTTCCGGCAGCGCCGGGATCATTGAAAGGTTTAACCAAAAGCGGTATATTGGCGTTTTGTAAGGGTTTAATGGTTTTTGGGTGGATAACACTTGCGCCATAATAAGTCATCTCGATAGCCTCGGAGTAGGATAACTCATCAAACTTTACGGTATCGGTAAAAAACTTAGGGTCAGCATTTAGTATGCCTGGTACATCTTTCCAGGTAGTAACGGATTCGGCACCTAAACAGGCAGCAAATATAGATGCAGAGTAATCAGATCCTTCACGACCTAAAGTTGTGGTAAAATTTTCAGACGTGCCGCCTAAAAATCCCTGGGTTACTACTATACCTTTATCCAGCAAAGCCGGGATATCCTTGCTGATGCTGGCCTTTGTTTTATCCCAATCAACTATGCCTTCGCGGTAAGTGTTATCAGTATGGATATAACTGCGAACATCAACCCACTGGCTTTTTACGCCATCCTTATTCAAATAAGCATTAATGATGCGGGTTGATACCATTTCGCCGATGGATACGATCTGGTCATAGATAAAGTCGTAAGAATCCTGGGGTTCATCCTCAATCATCCAGTCTATCTCTACAAACGTATTGGCTATTTCATCAAACACGGGATGTTTAGGTTCAAACAGTTCTTGCAAAATATCAAAGTGGTATTGTTTGATACCATCATAAATTTCGTGCATGTCCTCAGTTTGGTCAACATAGGCTCGGGTCAATTTTTCGAGCGCGTTGGTGGTTTTGCCCATGGCCGATACCACGATCAATAATTGATTTTCTGTATATTTTTTAACAACACTGGCCAGGTTAATAATACCACTGGCATCTTTAACGGATGCACCTCCGAATTTAAAAACAAGCATTTATTTGGTGTATTTGGTCACAACCGTATTTGGCCGTAGTAATGATGTGATCTGTGAATAAGGGATAACCAGGGTAGTTGTACCCGCTGCATAAGGCTTAATTTCGTATTGGTTGTACAAAAACTTAAGCCCGGTTGGGGTGATCAAAAAGTTATCGTTCAGCGCGAATTTATTGTCTGTAAAAAAGTAGTTATCAGCTAATGACGCTGTAGCGCTTAGCTTTTCATCCTTCCTGAAAATTGTTTCGGCTATGGCTTTCAGCTTATCCTTGTAGCCATCTGTGAAAATATCATTCAGGGTCAGATTTTTATTGGCTTTGGTATTCCAGTTTATAAAAAACGTAGCCGATCCGCCATGTGCGCCGCCCTGATAAGTATAGCCACCAACTTCCAGTGTTGCCAGGCTCGAGTCCTGTGTTAATACTTTGGCATAGCTGTTCAGCTCATAAAATATGACCGATTTGGGTTCATTTTTCTTAAAATCGACATAAGCCTTCAAAAAGTTTTTGGTCATGAGGGCTATTGTACTGTCAGGCTTGCCATCCATAGCAAACAGGCTGGTTAATGAACGGGTAATGGAATCGTTCAATTTTTGCTGCCCTGTAAAAACCGGGTATTTAACTTGTACCACGGTACAGGCGCTATCTGGTTTATTGCCGCAATCTGCCGCCCTTTCACGTACAATGGTATAAGCATAGGCCAGTGTGTCTTTTAATACGCCCTCTTTTTGCTTGTTCGGCACCCCCCACTGGCACGATGCAAATGCAAAGCTGGCAGCAATAAAACAAAACAGATATTTAGTTTTCATAGCTTAATAATTTTATAGCTGTTCGGTTGATAACGATGCGTTGAGCCATCCGGCTTCAATGTTGGCCTCGTATTTTTTATAAAAATTAAGTGCGGGCTCGTTCCAGTCAAGCACCTGCCAAACCATACCGCTATAGTTTGATTCTTTGGTCTCAATAATCAGCCTGTCGAACAATAACTTCCCAACACCTTTACCGCGATATTGTTCAGTAACGATCAGGTCTTCCAGGTACAGGCGGCGGCCTTTCCAGGTAGAGTAACGAGTATAATAAATGGCAAAACCAATAATTAACCCATCAGCTTCGGCAACAAAAGCCTGCCATACGGGGTTGGCACCAAAGCCGGCATCTTCAAAATGCTGCAGACTAACGGTAACTTCGTCGGGTAATTTTTCATACAGAGCAAGTTCATTTACCAGTTCCATTAAACGAGGGCAATCTTCTTTTTTAGCAAAACGTAATTCGATGTTCATTTTTTTATTGTCATTAGTCATTTGCTGTGCGTCATTAAGTCATTGGAATTTAAATCCGAAATCAAAATTCCGACATCAAAAATTAATTATTCTTCCAATGCTTAATAATCCGGCTGCCGAAAATAGTGCTTCCTAAACGGACCATGTTGCTACCCTGTTCAATAGCCAGCTTATAATCAGACGACATACCCATTGACAGCGTGTCAAAACTATCCATTTTCCTGAAATAGCTTTGTTTTATGCCGTCAAAAAACATTTTTAGCTCATAATATTCCTCATTGATCTGTTTTTCATTGTCTGTATTGGTGGCTATGCCCATAAGGCCACGGATGCGCACGTTGTTCAGCTGTGCAAACTCTTCAGACCGTAACAGTTCAATGGCTTCATCAAAGCCAAGTCCAAACTTGGTTTCCTCATCGGCAATATAAATCTGTAGCAGGCAGTCAATTATACGTCCGGCTTTTTCGGCCTGCTTGTTTATTTCGTGCAAAAGCTTCAGGCTATCAACAGATTGTATCATGCTGATAAAAGGCGCAATATATTTTACCTTATTACTTTGCAGGTGCCCAATTAGGTGCCATTCAATGTCTTTGGGTAATTGTTCGTATTTTTCAACCAGTTCCTGTACCGTGTTTTCGCCAAATAAACGCTGCCCGGCATCGTATGCCTCCTGCAGGTCGGTAGCGGGTTTTGTTTTTGATACCGCTAATAAAGTTACCTTATTAAGGCCTGTTTCTTTTTTTAAGCTTTTGATATTATCTGCAATGCTCATTTATCCGTAAATTTGCTTAATTAATTAGCCGCTAAATTACAGAATGCATAAATATTTAATCTTGTTTTTTTTAGTAACACTTTTTTTAGGTGCCTGTAAAAGCAATAGCATCCCTAATGGGATCATAAAACCGGATGATATGGCCGGCTTACTTACCGAAATTCATATCATTGATGGGCGTTTATATAGTGGCTTGCAAACCCCGGATACTTTATATAAATATGGAATGGGCAATTATCTGGCTGCGTTTGAAAAATTTCATACCGACTCGGCCGGGTTTAGAAAAAGCATGAATTATTATTCAACCAATCCTGATAAAATTTCGGATATATATGACGAGGTTGATAAAAGGATCAAGGCCTTATCAGATTCGGTTAATCTGATATCAACAAAAGAACGCAGGGCCGCACAAAAAGCCGATTCTATAAAGGCCATTCATAAAGCCGATTCAATTAAAAAAGCTGCGCAAAAGCATCCGAATGTTATAAGCAATGCTGATTCTCTTAAAAAGTTAAAACAAAAACATCCTGATGCTTTACCCAAAAAATAGTGTTGATAAGCTGGGGTTTACCGAGATAAAAGAATTAATAAAAGCGCATTGCCTGAGCGAAATGGGTCAACAGATGGTTGACAAGATACAGGTAATGAGCAATTACGACCTGATATATAAGTTTTTGAACCAGGCAAACGAGTTTAAAAACATACTGGTTAACGATGCCGCGTTACCTATTCATCATTTTTTCGATATCAAATCACTGGCGAACAAGGCCCGCATTGAAGGCGTATTTTTGAGTGAGGAAGAGTTTTACCAGGTACAGGCTTCGCTGCAAACTGTATTTGCCGTAATCGCTTATTTTAGTGAACGAGAGGGGTTATACCCTAACCTTGAAGCATTATTTGAACACCTGCCCATTGAAAAGGCTATCCTCAAAAAAATTGATGCCGTTATTGATGCCAAAGGCAAAATACGACCCAATGCATCGCGCGAGCTCAATGAAATTACCATGGGCATTGCCAAAGCCGAGCAGGAAGCCCGTAAAAAGATAGACCAGATATTTAAAGCCGCATCCGGTAGTGGATGGACAGCTGACGGCTCTTTGACCGTACGCGATGGCCGCCTGTGTATCCCGCTGTTGGCCGAGAACAAGCGGAAGCTTAAAGGTTTTATTCATGATGAATCTGCATCGGGCCAAACGGTTTATATGGAACCGGAGGAAGTGTTTACGCTCAATAACCGCGTACGCGATCTGGAGTTTGAGCGCCGCCGCGAGATCGTAAAAATATTAACCACCCTTACAGATGAATTGAGGCCTTATACGCCGCTTTTATTGTCCTATCACGGCTTGTTGACCAAGCTCGATTTTGTACGCGCCAAGGCCCTGTTTGCCATTGATATCGAGGCCGAAATGCCACAGGTGGTTAATGAGGCTAAGCTCAAACTGTTTAATGCCCGCCACCCGTTATTGTTTCTGAATTTTAAGAGCGAACAAAAAACCGTAGTGCCGCTTAATGTGCAGATAGATGAAGGTACCCGCATCATTGTGGTATCGGGACCCAATGCCGGGGGAAAATCGGTTTGTATGAAAACGGTGGGCCTGCTGCAAATGATGGTGCAGGCAGGTCTGTTGATACCCGCAGCCGAGGCCAGTGAGGTGGGTGTATTCAAACAGCTTTTTGTGGATATTGGCGATGATCAGTCGATAGAAAGTGACCTGAGTACTTACAGCGCACACCTTTCCAAAATGAAAACCTTTGTGGAAGATGCCAGCGGCAAAACACTGGTACTGATAGATGAGTTTGGTACCGGGACTGATCCGCAGTTTGGCGGACCGATTGCCGAGGCTGTATTGGAATCGCTTAACCATAAAAAAGTGAGAGGTATGGTTACCACCCACTACTCCAACCTTAAAATATTTGCCAGCAATACGGAAGGTATCGAGAATGCTTCGATGTTGTTCAATAATGTGGAGATGAAACCACTTTACCGCTTGGAGATTGGCAAACCCGGCAGTTCATATGCTTTTGAGATAGCCCAGAAAATAGGGTTGCCGCAAAACGTGCTCAACCTGGCCAAAAACAAAATAAGCGAAGGCCAGAAAAAGGTTGATACTTTATTGGTTGATCTGGAACGCGAAAAACGGGAGATATTTGAAACCAAACAAAAGCTGGATAAACAACAGCGTCGGGTAAACGAGTTACAGGCCGAGAACGAAAAGCTGAAAAGCTACCTGGATGAGAATAAAAAAGTGCTGATCAGGGAAGCTAAAGATCAGGCTAAGAACATTATTCTGAATGCCAATAAACTGGTGGAGAACACCATATCTGAAATAAAGAGCAGTAATGCCGATAAGGAAACTACCCGTAACCTGCGCGAAAACCTGAACATCGAACTTAAAAAGAACACGGTTAAGGTTGAACCTGTAAAACCTAATCCGGCTGCCGATGAAGAGTTGAAACCCGGCGATTGGGTAAAACTAACCGACTCAGAAACTACCGGCCAGGTGATAGAGCTGATCAGGGATAATGTGGTGATAGCCATTGGCGATCTGCGTACCGTAGCTAAAAAGAAACGGGTGATTAAAGTTTCCAGATCGTCAGTGCCTAAAGATATTCGCAAGAGCTTTAACTCGCACACCAGCGATTTTGCCAGTTTTAGTCCGGAGATTGACGTGCGTGGTATGCGTACGGAGGATGCGCTGCATGCTATTGAAAAACTGTTTGACCGCGCCCTGATGATGGGTTTTAGCAACCTGAAAATAATTCACGGTAAAGGCGATGGCATTTTGCGTAAAATGATCAGGCAATACCTCAAAAAATATGACCAGGTTGATCGCCTGGAAGATGAACATGCTGACCGGGGTGGGGATGGGATTACTTATGCCTATTTGAAGTAAAGGACTCACCCCGAGATCGCTGCGCTTGTCGACCCTCTCTTCAGCTTCGCTGGAAAGAGGGCGGGGAAAAATATAATTTGTCATGCTGAGCGGAGCGAAGCATCTGTTGTACAACATACAAGTTTAAAAATAGATCCTTCGCTCCGCTCAGGATGACAATTTGTTTGATCTTTTGTCTTGCTTCATTTGCCTTTGCTCAATTTTAAAATCCCCTCTTTCCACCGCAGGCGAAAAGAGGGTGTCCGAGCGAAGCAACGTGCGGGTGAGTCGATTGAATTGAAGTCACCAATCAGTCTTTGCCCTGAAACCAATCGCACAAGACTTGCGCCAAGAAGGGTAACTATCCAATTACTATATTTTATTAATACTTCATTATTCTGGCTAAAATTCAATATTCCTTGCTATTTTAGTTGTTGGCTCAAAATGTTGGCCGCATTTACTATGGCATTAAAAAGTATCACCCCCATGTTATATACCCTAAGGGTTAAGGAAAGTGTTGATTTTTATGTTGATAACCTGGGTTTTACCTGTGTTGGTTTTGACGAGGATTGGGGCTGGGCAACTGTTAGCCGTGATGATGTGGAGATCATGTTTGCTTATCCAAATGAACATATTACGTTCACCGTGCCCAAATTCACTGGCTCCTTTTACATCCGTACCAATAATGTGGATGAGATCTGGGAGGAGCTGAAGGAGAAGGCTGTGATCTGTTACCCTATTGAGAATTTTGATTATGGTATGCGCGAATTCGCGGTTTATGATAATAATGCCTACGTGATACAATTCGGTACACCAGTGGAATGATCATTTCTGTTTAAACCCGGGTACTATCCGTATTTGAGATAAGTTTTATAAATTTAAGCCCAAACCTGATTAAAATGCGTAAAGGCTACTTTATAATTCTGTTTATTTTATTTAGCGGGGCGTTATCCAATTGCATTGCCCAAAGTGTAGTATTAAAAAGTAAAGATCAGCGTATCCGTTATACCGGACGTATCAACATGACCGATGAAGCGGCAGAACTTTACTGGACGGGTTCGTCCATAAAAATTAATTTTAATGGTACCGGCGCTTCGGCTATGTTACAGGATGAACGCGGCGATAACTATTTTACGGTAATTGTAGATGGTAAGGTGATTAATACCCTGCACCTGGATAATACCAAGAGGGTTTACACTTTAGCCGATGGACTAACACCCGGGCCGCATAGTCTGGAATTGTTTAAACGCACGGAATGGGAAATGGGCAAAACCATTTTTTATCAGTTTATTTTAGCCAAGGAAAGTGCCATTTTACCCATACCTCCTATTAAAAAACGCAAAATAGAGTTTTTTGGGAATTCCATTACCTGCGGCTATGCCGTAGAGGATACTACCGGGAAGGATAGGGGCAGCGCTCCTTATGAAAATGGGTATATAAGCTATGCTGCCATTACCGCCCGCCATTTTGATGCCGAATATGTATGTACCGCCAAAAGTGGTATTGGTGTTTTGGTGAGCTGGTTTCCGCTCATTATGCCCGAGATGTATAACCGGCTTGACCCTACAGATCCAACCAGTTTATGGAATTTCTCGAAATATACGCCCGATCTGGTGGTGATCAACCTGTTTCAAAACGACTCATGGATAGTTAAGCTGCCCGATAATCCGCAGTTTAAAGAAAGGTTCGGCACCAAAGCACCCGAACCTGAGCAGATCATTAAAGCTTATCGTGATCTGGTAAAAAATATCCGCAAGAAGTATCCTAAAGCACAGATCATTTGTGCCCTGGGTAGTATGGATGCCACCAAAGGGGGGTCGCCATGGCCCGGCTATATTGAAAAGGCCGTTGCCGAACTAAACGATAAAAACATCTATACACATTTTATCCCTTATAAAAATACGCCGGGCCATCCAAGTGCCAAGGAACAACAAGCTATGGCCGATGACCTGATCAGCTTTATTGATCAGCAGGCGAAGTGGTAGGTTTCGTTTGCTCAGGATGATATTGATGTTGTTCCGTGTTCGGATGTACCTAAAACCCGAACACGCCCCGAACAAAAACCGAACAGGAATCCAAACAAGACCCGCCAATGTTGGTGTTATCACCAACATTA
Organism: Mucilaginibacter sp.; assembly: GCA_030445275.1. GTDB lineage: Bacteria > Bacteroidota > Bacteroidia > Sphingobacteriales > Sphingobacteriaceae > Mucilaginibacter. The sequence continues at coordinate 62,103 of JAUCSE010000019.1, read as the reverse complement.
TACTGAGTTTAGTAACATGTTACTGGTGACAGCACTACAGGTTTTCGGAAGATTAATTTTTATAAAAATTTGTCATTTCGATATCGCTGGAGTGGGTATGAGCGTTGCGCGAAAGAGAAACTATCTCTTGAGCGATAGCGAAAAACTATCTCTCGACCGCAGGGAGAAATCTTATACGTTATGCAAAGCTTTAATAGCAAATCGTATAAGATTTCTCCTCGTTCCTCGTTCGAAATGACTGCCTTTTTATGTCTTCCGAACACCTATGGTGACAATACCAACAACGGCGTAGACAAATAGCTTGACAGTCACCAGAATACGCTATTGCTTGCAATGACGCACTTTGTTATAGCGATTCTCATTTTTTTATTTCCTGATTCTTACCTCCTGATTCTTACATCTTGATTCTTATATCTAAATTTGACCAACCAATTATTGAGTATGAATAAAGTAGTTAATGGTGCTGATGAGGCCATCCGCGATATTCAGGATGGCATGACTTTAATGCTGGGTGGCTTTGGCCTTTGCGGACTACCCGAAAATTGTATAGCTGCCCTGGTTAAAAAGGGTACAAAGCAACTTACCTGTATTTCAAACAATGCCGGAGTTGATGATTTTGGTATCGGCTTGATGCTGAAACAACGCCAGGTAAAAAAAATGATCTCTTCGTACGTGGGCGAAAACGCCGAATTTGAACGTCAATTATTAAGCGGCGAACTGGAAGTGGAGCTATTACCGCAAGGTACATTGGCTACCCGCTGTATGGCTGCAGGTTATGGTATGCCCGCCATTTTTACACCGGCAGGCGTAGGTACCGAAGTGGCCGAAGGCAAGGAAGTACGCAATTTTAATGGTAAAGATTACCTGATGGAAATGGCCTTTGATGCCGATTTTGCCATTGTAAAAGCCTGGAAGGGGGATACCATGGGCAATTTGGTATACCGTTCAACCGCGCGTAATTTTAATCCTGCTATGGCCATGGCCGGTAAAATAACCATTGCCGAGGTAGAAGAACTGGTACAACCCGGCGAGCTTGATCCCGATCATATCCATACACCAGGTATTTATGTACACCGCATATTTCAGGGAGTTAACTATGAAAAGAGGATAGAACAACGGACGGTGAGAAGTAGGGAGCAAGGATAGAAGGATAAAGAGTAAGGAATAAAGAGTTAGTGAGAAAGAACCGAAACTAAAACCGCCCGTCATTGCGAGGCACGAAGCAATCTCTATGCTATACAGTGCCTAGAGAAGGGGGTAACCTATTTGGTCGATCGGCTTACGTAGAGATTGCTTCGTGCCTCGCAATGACGAGTGAGGGAAGCGGAAAATAAAAGAATTGAAAACATGCTTGACAAAACAGGAATAGCTAAGCGAATAGCTAAAGAAATAAAAGACGGTTACTACGTTAACCTGGGTATAGGTATCCCTACACTGGTGGCCAATTATATACCCGAAAATATGGATGTGGTGTTGCAATCAGAGAATGGCTTACTAGGTATGGGACCATTCCCGTTTGAAGGTGAGGAGGATCCGGATGTGATCAATGCGGGTAAGCAAACTATTACCATGCTGCCCGGTTCGGCTATATTTGATTCGGCGATGAGTTTTGGGATGATACGGGCCAAGAAGGTTAACTTGACTATACTCGGCGCTATGGAGGTATCGGAAAATGGCGACATAGCCAACTGGAAGATCCCCGGGAAAATGGTAAAAGGTATGGGCGGCGCTATGGACCTGGTAGCATCAGCCGAAAATATCATTGTAGCCATGCAGCACGTAAACAAGGCCGGCGAATCAAAACTGCTACCGAATTGCACTTTACCGTTAACCGGCGTTAAGTGCGTAAAAAAGATAGTGACCGAATTGGGTGTATTTGATGTATTGCCCGAAGGTGGTTTTAAACTGCTGGAGCGTGCCCCTGGCGTAAGTGTGGAGGAAATTAAAAACGCTACAGCCGGTAAACTGATTGTAGAAGGAGAGATACCGGAGATCGTTATTTAATTTGGCAATAGGAAAAAGACGCATGTAATGCGTCTCTACATAAAATTTAAACGTAGAGACGCATTACATGCGTCTTTTGTCAAATATTGTTTAAAAAAGCTTTTTCCTCAGTTCCGCAGATATTTTTTCTGTTACTGCAATAATGTCTTGAGCAATGTTACTGTTATTGGTAATAACCTCGTCACATTCATCCTTGTAAGGCAACAGGTATTCTTTATAAGCTGGTACAACATGGTTTATCCATTTGTACATCACATCATCGTGCGAGTAGCCGCGCTCTATTAAGTCGCGTTTAAGGCGGCGCTGCAGCGCTACATCTTCGTCGGCATCAATAAAAACCTTCAAATCAAGCAGCTTTGATATCTCCTTAAAATGCAGGATAAATAAACCCTCTACAATTAAAATAGGTGCGGGCTTGATCTCCAGAACTTTTGGTATAATATTGGGATTGTTAAAAGTATACTCAGGTTTAAGGATGGTTTCCTTATTCAACAGTTTACTGATATCCTCCTGAAAATGCTCATGATCAATAGTAGCAGGCAGATCAAAGTTGTACAACCTGTTTTCCTCAGCCGTCATATTATGGGCTACCGAAAAATAATAATCATCCTGCGATACCAGGCATACCTCATTGGCCGTAAAATGCTCCAGGAAACATTTCAAAAAAAAGGTTTTGCCCGATCCACTACCGCCAGCAATACCAACAATATAAGGTTTATTCATTCGGACTACCGTAGCTGATATTTACGTGAATACGTTTGTCTAAAGCGCCTAATGCATCAGCAGTGTTTTTGGTCATTACAATAAGCACATCCTTAGTGGCTTCGCTATCTGTAAAACGACCAACAACTTTAGCATAAGTGGTGTGATTGTTCATAGGGTTGGTGATCTTGATAACAGTGCCAATAGGAGCGGTACGGTGTAAAACCAGTTCTTTTTTAGGGTCAAGGCTGGTATCATCTATCCAGGTGGCTACACCTGTTTCATTTTTTTCGTACAGACCAAAACGGTTGGCCTTAAGTTTGGCAGCGCTATCGGCCGCTGCTGTTACCGTTGAATCCGGTTTTATGGCATCCTGTTTTACTACAGGTCTTTCTTCAGGTGGCAAACCTGAGCGTACCTTGATGATCTGATTTGGGGCAAGGGTAGTTGATGTGAGGCTATTTAAGCTGGTAATATCTTCAACCGAAGTTCCAAAACGTTTAGCTATAGAATAAAGCGTTTCGCCTGCTGATACTTTATACTGTTGTACGTTATCCTGGTTAACAGGTTTGGCCGGAGTGGTATCAGTGGTTGATTGCACAGGAGCAGTTGCTGCTTGCTGTGCCGGTGCCTGCTGTTGTACAACGGGTTGTTGTGCCTGTGGCTTTGGCTGCTGTACAACTGGCTGCGTAACTGGTTTGCTTGATTGTTGGGCAACTGGCTGTTGTACAGCTGGCTTACTTTGCTGAACAGGTGTTGCGGCAACTGCGGCAGTTTGTGTAAATGATTGTTCGGTAGGTACTTTTACAATACCACCAATTTTAAGCGCGGCATTATTATTAAACTGTATAACGGCTTTAGGGCTTACATTATAACGGCGACCGATAGAATAGTAATTATCTTTTGGGTCAAGTTTGTGCAGTATCACTTTTTTGCCGTTCAGGTTTTCAACACCAACGGAATCTAAAACAGGGTTTGCAAAAACGGATATGGAAAGTGTAAGTAGAGGTGCGACTAATAATAAAATCCTTAATTTCATAATGAGTTATAATACAGTAACTTATAAATTTAAAACTATTAATACTGATCGTTCTTTTAAATAGATCAGGTTATTCTTATGTACTACAAACGCCTCCGGCTGCAATTTTTGTATATCGCTGTTCAACAAATCCTGATAAACAATGGCGCCTTTATCGTTAATAATATATAAATGTTGTTTTATTTTTTCCTGAAAAAACGTGTGCAAAGATACAATTCTATCAGTATTGTGCTCCATATAATGTACCGTATTTGCATAAGGCTCTGCGGGCAGTTGTAAGCCACCTAACAATGAGGCTGATAGCAATTGCGGGCTGCGGATGTTATGATCAATAGCGGTGTCAAGCACAGGTTCATAACCCCTTAAAGTGGTTCCGGTTTTAGCATCAATTAAAAATAATTTCTTTGGCTGTATCTGGGCATTATAAACCACAGGGCCACTATGTGCCAGGTGATCAAAGGCGAGGGTATAATTGCTCCAGAGCGTTTTGCCGGTGATGCCATCAAGAGCAATAAGGCCTTTATGCACAGGGCTGGTTGCCGATTGGTAATTATGCAGCAACAGTACCCCATCATACGCTGCCTCTATCCCGGTGAGCCATCGCTCTGGAATGCTGACATCCTTAAAATTGACATGGCCATTAAACAGGTTTATAGCGCCAAAGGCTACTTTTTTCTCTCCACTGTTACGTAGTTCAACAAACAAAGTGGCGCTTAAATCGTCAATTTCCATGCGCCAAATGGGCCAGTCAAATTGTTGGTTTATATAAGGTAGCAGCTTTGTCATAAAGTGTGCAAATATGCTCATTAAAATCAAAACTGCTTATATTTACAAAACATTGCTGCCAAGCCGATGTTAAAACATTAAATCACTATTTATATATGAAAGCTAAAGAAATAAGCCTGAAAGAAGATAAAATAAAGCCAGTTGTTGACCATTTAAATGATCTGCTGGCCAATTATCATATTTACTATCAAAAAGTACGCGGGTGCCACTGGAACATTAAAGGACAAAATTTTTTCACGCTGCATTTAAAGTTTGAAGAATTATATACTGCGGCATTAACTACCATTGATGCGCTTGCCGAAAGGATACTTACTTTAGGTAAACCGCCATACAGCACTTTTAAAGATTATATTGAAAAGTCGTCAATTAAAGAGATACAAACCATTGGTTTAAAAGACACCAAAATGGTTAAAGCTGTTATTGATGATTTGGCTGTTTTAATTGAAAAAGAAAGAGAAATACTGGAGATCACCGCTGCTGCCGGCGACGACGGTAGTAATGATATGGTAAACGCCTTTATGCAGTTTAACGAAAAAAATACCTGGATGCTGCGTTCATTTGTTAACGAAGATTAATAACAGTTATACATTGAAAAAGCCGCTGCCATCAGCGGCTTTTTTTGTGCCGGTTTATTGGAGTAATAAACCAGCGCAAACGTTTACGTAGAAAATAATAGAATACTTTTGATTTAAAGAAGATAGGTTGTAGAATTGCCTTACCAAAAACATAAAACCTTGAAAGTAATACATAGTGTACACCCTGAAGATTTTAAAAGTTATCAAACAGCGAAGATCAGAGAGCGTTTTTTGCTTGACGGACTGGTACAAACGGATAAACTGAATTGTGCTTACACCCATTATGATCGTATGATAGTAGGTGTGGCGCATCCTGTTACCAAACAGGTTGAGTTGGAAAACTACCCCAACTTGCGTGCAGAATATTTTTTAGAGCGCAGGGAAATTGGTATCATCAATGTGGCCGGTGATGGCGAAATCACGGCAGACGGCAAAACGTTCCAGGTAAACAAGCTGGATTGCCTGTATATTGGTAAAGGCACCAAAAGTGTAAGCTTTACCAGTAAAAACAGCGCTCAACCGGCGGTATTCTATATCCTTTCGGCTCCGGCACACGCGGTATACCCCACCACGCTGATGACTAATGAGGATGCTGCCAAAGTACATACCGGCGCAAGCGAAACAGCCAATAAGCGCACTATCAATAAATACATCCACCTGGAAGGTATTAAAAGTTGCCAGCTGGTAATGGGCCTTACTATACTGCATGAAGGCAGTGTATGGAACACCATGCCTGCGCACGTACATGATCGCCGGATGGAAGCTTATTTTTATTTTGATGTACCAGCAGGTCAAAAAATATTCCATTATATGGGCGAGGGGCAGGAAACACGTCATATCCTGATGGATAATTACGATGCCGTGGTATCGCCACCGTGGAGCATACACTCAGGCAGTGGTACAGCCAGCTACAGCTTTATATGGGGTATGGCAGGCGAAAACCTGGACTATACCGATATGGACCCTGTACTTATACCTGACATCAGGTAAATCAATCTTATTATCTTTAAAATATAACAAACATTGGAAAACTCATTTTCATTAGCCGGTAAAGTGATTGTAGTTACCGGCGGTACCGGTATACTAGGCGACGCATTTGTAAACGCTATAGTTGAAGCCGGTGGTGCGGTAGGCATATTGGGACGTAAAAAAGACGTGGCCGAAGAAAGAGCCAATATCATCAATAAAAACGGTGGTAAAGCTATTGCTTTAGTGGCCGATGCATTGAACGAAGAAGAACTGATTGCTGCTAAAAACAAAATAGTTGATGCTTTTGGCAAAGTTGATGGCCTGGTGAATGGCGCCGGGGGCAATATGCCAGAAGGTGTTTTAGCGCCCGAAGATGACATTTTTAAAATGAACATTGCCGGCATGAAAAGGGTAATGGATCTGAATACCTGGGGAACCATTATCCCAACCCAGATATTTGGCGAAGCTATTGCCAAAACCTCTGGTAAGGGCAGCATTGTCAATATATCATCCATGAACTCTAAGCGTGCCATAACCAAGGTATTGGGCTACAACATAGGCAAGGCTGCGGTTGATTGTTACAATCAATGGTTCGCAGTAGAGCTGGCTAACCGTTATGGTGATAACATTAGGATGAATGCCCTGGCACCTGGCTTTTTCCTGACGGAACAAAACCGTAATTTATTAACCAAGCCCGAAGGCGGATATACCCAAAGAGGCGAATTGGTAATTAAACAAACCCCCTTTAAACGATTTGGCCATGCCGATGAGTTAAAAGGTGCCCTGGTATGGTTGCTGAGCGATGCCTCGGCATTTGTAACCGGATCAATGATTTGTGTTGATGGTGGTTTTTCTATATTTGGTGGAGTATAAAAGCGAAGGCCTGGTGCAATCCCCCTCTTGAGAGGGGGGAGGAGTGTGTTATCTGCTTATTGCATAACACACCCCACAAGCCTGCGCTCCCCCTCTCAAGAGGGGAACTAAAAAAGAACTTTTCACTCGTAAAATATCAATTATGAAATTGAAATCAGCCATAGTAACCCTGATGATGAGTAGCGGTTTAGCAGCCAGCGCCCAAACCGTTACGCTCGATTATTATTTTAACCATGAGGTGCATAAAAATAAGGCTGGGCAACAGGAGCGTTTTCATTATATATGGACAGAGACTGATAATAACGGTTTCTACATTTTTGGCGAAGCTTTTACCAAACAAGGTGCAAAACTGGATACGCTTGGTCAAGCGCCTAACGCTGCCAATTTAAAAGGTACCTCGGTTTATATTATTGTTGATCCTGATACCAAAAAAGAAAGCCCAAATCCTAACTACATCGAACCAAAAGATGTTGAGCAGATTGCCAATTGGGTAAAAAAAGGCGGTGTACTGTTACTGATGGCCAATGATAGCGCCAATGTAGAGTTACCACACTTTAATACCCTGGTAGCTAAATTTGGGATGCATTTTAATAATGATCTGCAAAATCATGTGATTGATGATGCTCATTTTGAAGATGGCGCTGTAAAAACTACGGGAAATCCGCTGTTTAAAACAGCTAATAAGATATACATGAAGGATGTATGTTCCATAAGTGTAAGCGGCCCTGCAAAATCCCTGCTGAAAAACAGCAATGATGCCACTATTATAGCCACTGCCAAATATGGCAAAGGAACCGTGATTGCAGTAGGCGACCCCTGGTTGTACAACGAATATACCAATGGTAGATTGCCTGCGGGTTATGAGAACGATAAGGCTGCCAATGATCTGGCGCAATGGTTATTGCAGCAAGTACCCCGCAAGTAATCGCATAGATACAGAATTTAACCGATTTCTGACAAGCAAACCTTGCGCAATAAGGTCGTAGGTAGTATATTTGCTCCGTTATTTTCCTGTGGTGTAATGGTAGCACTTCTGATTCTGGTTCAGACGATCGTGGTTCGAGCCCATGCGGGAAAACACAAAAGGGCAAGCAACGTAAAACGTGCTTGCCCTTCTTTTTTTGTTATATTTTATTATTAATCAATGGATAACATGTTAGTTTTTGCTGATCGTGATCTTTTCATTAGCCGATTCCGGATTACGACCCTCAAAACGATATTGCCAAAGGCTGCATCCTGGAGCGGCCTAAAGTGGTTTATAATAAACTCACCAAAAAATATGTGATGTGGTTTCATCTGGAACTGTTGGGTAAAGGTTATAGAAATTTAATCTTCCGAACACTGTTGGTGACAATACCAGCAAAGGCGAAGGTGACAACACCAACAAGTACGAAGTGAGATACTAGTATAAACAATTGAGAAACTGGTGCAAACCCCTTGCTTTTCAGCAATATATATTTGTTGTTAATAAACCAATTATTAAATACCTAAAAAAATATTTATGAAAAAATTACTTGGTGTGCTGTTAATTACAGCGCTATTTACAGCATGTAAAAAAAATGATGCTGAACCTGTATCAGCAAGCGGACAGGTTAAAGCCAACTGGTCGTCATCGGCTCAGTATGCTTCCTGGCAAAACGGTGGTTATACCGTGTACAACAATATATGGGGTAGCGGAGCCGGTTCGCAAAGTATTTGGGCTAATTCTTACAGTAACTGGGGGATATGGGCCAACCATCCAAACACAGGCGGTATCAAGTCGTACCCAAACTCTACCAGGTATGTAGGCGTAGCGCTTGGCAGTCTTAATAGTTGTACCAGCAGTTTTAATGTAACTATGCCTTCCAGCGGCGCATGGGAAGCTGCCTACGATATTTGGGACAGTAATAACCTTTATGAAACCATGTTATGGATGAATTATACCGGCAACACCGATGGTAGCGGAAATGTTAAACCTATATCATATAACTGGAGTGCCGCAGGTAACCCGGTACCTGTTTATACCAATTTATCTATAGGAGGCCATACCTGGAATGTTTTCAGAGGGAACAATGGTAGCAATGATGTTTTTTCGTTTTTAAGAACAAGCAAAACAAATTCGGCTACGGTTGATGTAAAAGCTATTCAAAATTGGATAAAGGGACAGGGCTGGTTTGGTAATATTACTTTAGGTAATGTACAATTTGGCTTTGAGATCACCTCATCATACGGAACCAACGGAGCAGGGTTGGATTTTACAACAAACAGCTATTCCGTAAGTTATAATTAACAAGGTAAGTAATATAACAAAAAAGCCATCTGCCCAATGGGTGGATGGCTTTTTCCAGGTAGCCCTTACGGGACAATTTTCTAACTTACCAGAGTGAGTTGCGGGCTATATTTTACAAATAACTCAGCCACCATTTTCCTTTGTTGGCCTGTTTATAAGCATCATAGCGTTTACATAAAGGATATAAAGCGATCACCAGTACTATCCAAATAAGGTAAGCAGCCGGTAACGAGAACCCATAACCTTTCAGATCTGTGGTAAACCAGATAGGTTTTGTCATGATCCATCTTTTCCAGTCCTGGCCGGGCAAGAACGCCGATGCAATGATTGCCACCAAATGGATTATGTAGATATGAATGAGATAATAGAACATGGGTACTCTGCCATATACCGAAACAACTTTTTCTACCGCTCCTTTTAATTTTTCAGTAAATGAAAGGAATAAAAAGGCCGAGCCCAATGTCATTAAAAGGTACAATAGCGATGGCGGATATTTATTTACTTTAATAAATGACAGGAAAGTAAATAAAGCATTTTTTTGTACACTCCATTTTACCGGGTCGCCATACAGGTTGGTATAACGCAGCACGATGAACGAAACAATGGTAAAAGAACCCAATATCAATAAATTTCTTTGCCTTTTTTGAATATGGTAGTCCGCAGTATACCATGAGCCAAGGCAATATCCTAATGGCATTATGGCCATCAAGGGAATAATAGGGTAGCCTACTAAAAGAATTTCCTTATGCCAGGTAAAAAACTGCTGATCATGAAGTACTGACCAGCCAAAAGCCGATAGCGAATTACCTGCTATATGAATATTATCTAAAAGATTATGCCCTGCTATGATTATAATACAAATACCAAGTATCAGTTTTTTAGGCAAATAGATTAAGGCAGCCAGGAGTATCATGCTTATACCCAGCGCCCATATGGTAATAAAGAAAAACATGGGGAATGTAATGTTGAAATTCCAGCCAAAATTAACCACGATCATTTCGAGAAAGATGAGCCATAGTCCTCTTTTTAAAAGGAATACAGATAATTCCTTTTTAGTTTTCTTTTGCCCGATAAGGTAAGCGGAAGTTCCGGCCAGCAGCATAAATATGGGCGCGCAAAAATGAGTGATCCATCTGGTGAAAAATAAAATACCACTTGTTTTTGTAAGGTCAAGCGGGTCATAAAAAAATGAGCTAGCGTATAAATAATCCCTCACATGGTCAAGGGCCATAATGATCATAATGGTGCCGCGAAGAAAATCGATAGATGTTATCCGGTTCTTTATAGTGGTGTTCATTCAGGTTTTAGTTGAATATAAAAATAGCGCTTTTACTGTCTTGGCGCAAGTCTTATGTTATGGCTTTGTGTGTTAAGGCCAACTTGTGATTCTCAATACCTGGTTCCAAAGCACAAGTCATCAACCCAATAACAACCACATAAGACTTACGTTAAGCCGGGGGATGATATAGCGATTAACCGGATGGATAGCCGGAGTTTGGATACATTTAAAAAGTGATATGGAAAGATACCCCGCTATTCTTGTAACCTGATAAAATTGTCAAGACTTTCGTCTTTATCAAGATCAAATTTTTGTTTGATACGGTAGCGGGCCATACGGATACTCTTAGGTTCAATACTTAAACGGATCGAGATTTCTTTGTTCGACATTCCCATTAAAATATAGGAGCAATATTTTAAATCCAGACGTGTAAGTGTATTATTTGCCTTTTGTTGTAACCTTTCAAAAAAAGCGGGATTAACTTCAAAGAAATCTGTTTTATGACCTTCAAAATCTTTATCCATCCTTTTCTGCTGATTTACGATGCGTTTGATCTGTTCATCAACAGAAAGATGACTTTGAGCGGTTACTTTTCCCGATAGCAATTCAAGTAACTCATTTTTCTCTTCAATTTGTAAGCTCCCTGCAAGCAGTTCTTTTTGTAAGCGTTCCTGGCGCTCCTGTAACAAAGCCTGTTCGGTCTGCAGCCGAATAGCTTCGGCCTCTTTTAGCTGTGCCCGTAATTCTGCTTCTCCTTTTTCTTTATCTACCAATTCCTGTTTCCTGATAGATGCCTTTAGTTGATAATTATAGGAGCTTAATAGTGATAACAGTACAGCTATGCCGGCCGCGCCCAGAATAATATAAAAAATATTTCTTTTTTTATTAAAGGCTGCCTGTTGTTGCAGTTGGGCAATTTCCTGCTCTTTTTTTTCTGACTGATATTGAGCATCTATCTTTTGTATGGTTCCTATCTTTTCTTCATCAAAAGCTTCCTTATTAAATTGGATATAGCTTTTCAGATAATTGAGCGCGGCACCCCGATCACCTTTTTTTTCGGCAATATGTGACAGGGCCAGAAATATCCTGGCCTTGGTAACGGGCATTTTAATTACACTACCCTCAATGCTGGAAAGTCCGGTTAATAATATTTTTTCTGCTGCATCGTAATTCCCATCCCGCAAATCATATTCGCTGCGCATGCCATAACAGTTTAATAACACCTCCTGTAAATTTGTCCGGGTAGCAATTTGAATGGCTATATCAATATATTTCTCCGCACTATCTCTATAAGCGCGCGGAAAATATTGGAAATAGGTGTTGGCTGTATTAAGCGCAACCGCTGCCGTATTGCTTTGCACCAGCACTCTTCCCTCCTGACGCTTGGAGAGAGTCAGGGCCTTTTTATTGAATGCTAAAGCAGTGTCAAGTAAGGAACGATGGAGTGTGTCTGATTTAAACCGGTCAAAATAGCTCTGACCCAGCGTATAATATGCGGTATTCAGCATATCTGCCTGGTTACTTTTTACAGCGCTTGCATAACAAAGCCGGGCATATTTTGACTGCTTAACCGGATCATTACCGTACCCATAAAAACTAGCAAGGTAATGGTAAACAATACTTTCGTATTCATCTGCCTGCTGTCCGTTATAAAAATTTAGTGCTTTTAATAGTTTAGAAACTGCTTTATCATTTTCATCATTAACCATATCCAGCCAGCCACTTCTAAACCAAACAAAACCTTTTGTAATACGATCAGTTGTGCGGTTGGCATAGTATAATGCACTATCCCGGCTTATATAAGCTTGCCTTATATCCTTTTGCCTGATGTAAAGGTGTATAAGTGTTGCAAAAGCGAGCGCTTTGCCCCTGCCATCGGGCATGCTTGATCCTATGTGGAGTGCTTCATTCGCCTCTTTAAACGATAGCGGTAAATTTTTCTCAAAATTGGCTCGCGCTAACTTGCACAGTATAAATACCTTATCTTCCTTAGGGAGGCTGGTTTGTGCCAATGTACTCTCTAACGAATCTATATATATCTTTTGTGCCTCCGCTTTTGCTGATAAAAACAAAAGGAAGATACTCATTAATAACAATGATCTAACAGGTAGTTGCATAAATCAAAAATAGAAAAAAGAAGTATTTGTAAAAACGGTTAATTTAAGCCAAATAGCTGAACAAAAACCATTTACGAGTTTATTGTAGATGCATTGTAGACGTTGATTTTAAGTATGGTAGTCACCACGTAGTAGCCATTTCCTTGGTTGGTTTACCTGTAGCCGGTAGTTTTGCTTCATCCATTTTACAATTAAAATTTTATGATTATGACGAAAAAAACAATGGCTATGGTGGCCTACATAACAATCATCGGATGGATTGTTGCTTACTTATCGTACAAAAAAGACACAGAGAAAAGTAGCCTGGTAAATTACCATTTGGGTCAGGCTTTGGGGATATTGATCGCTTATATTGTGCTTAGTGCCATTAGTTTTATCCTTTTATCTTTTTTACCCTTTTTAGCAACAATTCTTTATGTGGTTTTATTAATTCCATTTGTGTTGCTGCTATTTGGAATTGTTGCGGCCTCTAATGAGGTAGAACGCCCGGTACCCATTATCGGGAAAATATTTGAGGGCTGGTTTAATTTTTCACCTAAATAAAGTACCATGAAGATCAAGCATTTTTTTCCATTAATACTATTCATATGCCTGGCATATAACTTTAAAGCCTTTGGGCAGCAAACAAACCGACAGATTAATTTAAAACTGACTGATGCTGCTACCAAAACAACGCGTACCTATGCGCTCAATAGTATGGTCTATGCATGCGGACGTGCCTTTACATGTTCTCTTAATATCGATTTTAAGCAAAATATGGATGCTTTTTTACTAAAATGGGTAGCCGGTGAGATCAAAGAAACAGAAGGTGTTATGACAATAGAAGATGCCGATTTGGGAAAACAACCCAGAACAATCGTTTTTAAAGGGGCTACCGCCGATAATACTTCCGAAAGTTTAGTATCAAGAGATAATTCCAGTTATATCCAAATGGCATTAACTGTAAAATCACTGGTGGTAGATGGTGTAACCATTTATACAGAAGCTCAAAAAGTAAAATAATGTACTAGGAGACAAGAAGGACGATCACATGGATACCTAATCAGCCCGGGACGTTTGGAAGGCCTTAAAATAAATCATTAAACTATATCAGCTATGTTTATAGGTATAACAGAAACACAAAAAACAATTTTTCAAGAAAAGCTTACCGGTACTCCAGTTCCGGAAGGCTTTTCAACTGGTAGTATGACCTATGTGATCTATCAGTTCACAGTAATACACTTTTTTCCCAATCAGTATACAAAAAAGTGGAAAGTGTTTATTTCGATGGGGGCGCAGGCCGTGAAATTCCGTACAAGGCATGGACAAAAGAGATGATCGCTCATGCCGGCATGCGTGAAAATACCGTGCAGCGCGAACCCAAAAGTGTACGTTATACCATCTTTGGCAAAGCTTTATTTACGTTTTTACTTATCCTGATCCTGGTAATTGGTTTTATGGTTGTACAACGTGTTGCTGAGGTAAAAAAGGCAAACGCTCAGCATACGCTTTCAAACCCGACCTCGAAATAAGATGATCGGTCTTATGGCCCTTTCAATGCATTTATGTCATCTGGCAATAATTTGATTTTATTGCGATAGGAGAACAATGATCAATTCAAAAACAAAGTCAATGAAGAACTTAAAGTTAATTGCATTTTCACTCATAGCATTCGTAGCACTGAGTTTAGGAGCTTGCAAAAAGGACAAAAATAAACCTAATGAGCAGCCTAATGATCCCCCGTTCCAGTTTTCGGATATATACGTAGCTGGTTACCAATCCAAAAGCGGAACTAACATCGCTAAATATTGGAAAAATGGTACTGCCATTAACCTTTCTGACGGGACAATGAGCGCAAACATTGAGTCGCTGGTAATTGACGGTAACAATATATATGCAGCCGGATGGGAATATATGCTTGGTGCTAACGGTAAAACAAAGGCTGAATACTGGAAAAATGGGGTTTCTACAAAGCTTAGCAGCGGGAGTAATGATGCCATGGCTTCTGCAATTGCTGTGAAAGGAACAGATGTTTATGTAGCAGGGTCTGAACATAATGGTACTGCCTATGTGGCCAGGATGTGGAAGAATGGAGTGGCCACAGATCTTTCGGATGGCACACACAATACCCGAACCGGAGGCATGGTTATAGTTGATAATGATGTTTATATATCCGGCGGGGAATATAATGGTTCAAGAATAGTTGCCAAATATTGGAAAAACGGGACAGCGGTATCGCTTACAGATGGTAGCAAATCTGCTTTCGCGTATGCCATGGCCGTGAGGGGTAATGATGTATACGTTGCCGGATATGAAGGTGATGGGGCCAGTGCAGCAAAATATTGGAAAAATGGCACCCCTGTATCCCTTACTAACGGCACTCAGCCCGCCATTGCCCATGGCATAACAGTATCTGGTAAAAACGTTTATGTAACGGGTTGGGAAAGAAGTGCCACGGAAAATAGAGACGTAGCCAAATACTGGCTAAATGGACAGGCGGTGTCGCTCACAGCAAATAGTTCAGAAAGTGCTCATGGTAATGCTATTGTAGTAAATGGTAACGATGTATACGTAGCAGGCTATGAAGGGAATTTTCCGACATACTGGAAAAATGGAGAGGCGGTGCGGCTTTCTGTTGAATCAGGAAGCACCGAAGCCTGGGATATTGTATTGAAGTGATGGAACGTGCCTGCAGTAATGAAATTTATGAACCTTTTTAAATTTTAAGATTATGATCTTTTTTTGGGGAATCCGCGCTGCGTTAACTAAAACAGTTGATTTTGCTATTGAAAAATGTCCTTATTGCGAATCAACTGGCACAACATCCGGAAGATATTTTAGCAGGCATTTCCATATTTTCTGGATACCCATATTTCCTATCGGCAAAACGGGATATGTTGTATGTTCCCAATGCCATAGTAAACGGGACACACATTTGATGAACCCTGGCCTGCGGGAGGCTTTTCTTCAGGAAAAGAAAACGGCTCCGCGTTTCAGGTTCTGGCAGTTTACAGGATTAGCCTTACCTGTTTTGTTTTTTATGGTAGGTGTTGTGGCTGTAACATTCAATGAAAAATATGCAGGGAAATATATTGAAGATCCTAAAAGCGGCGACACCTATTTTTGCACTCAAAACAATGGATATTATACCACATACCGGGTAGACCATATTAGTCGGGATAGTGTCTATAGCCACCTTAATAATTATGAGATTGCTGATAGGGAAAAGTTAAGCTCCATAAACAGAAAAGTAAATTATAGTAAAACATTGCTTTCTTTTTCCCGAAAAGAACTCCTTGAACTTTATAAAAACAGGCGTATACTCAAAGTTGAACGATGGTAACAAATGATTATTATTGAAATAAATAGGTAAGCAGCCCAAACAAAACTCTGCTGAAATTCCTTTAGCAAAAGATCAAAACCAAATAATTGAAAAAATATGTATGAAGTAAATGCATTGGTAGATGCTATAAAAAGAAATAAGTTTGAAGAAGCCAAGCAACGGATTGATCAGGGTGAAAAACTACCCAAAGACCTGAGCGATTTTGATAAAGGGCAAATTTATGATGCCTTAATAAGTGGGCAGGCCTTTGAGCTGATCAATAGTTTTATAAAAGATGGCATCATTGAAACTGATATCTATGAATATGATAAGTTTGACAGATCTATTTTTGAAAGGCTATTCAAAAAAATAGGTAACGATGAAGCCGACCTGAATTTTTTAAGTGACTTTCTGCAAAAACTGGATAACATTAATGATGCCCTGCAGGACAAAACACTATTAGGACTCGCCTTCTTTAGCTCGGCACCCATCGAAGTAATAAAGGTGTTGGTTGATGCCGGTTGTGATATTCAATACAAAAACAATTATGAAGAGAACTTTTTGTATAAAATAATTGAGGAATACGACATTAAGGAGGAAACCGGGTTAACTTATCTTGAATATTTGATCCAGGAGGGGTTAGATCCTAATGCCGGGAATATCGTCAGGGAAACACCGCTTCATTTAGCCATCAGCAAAAACAAGAAAAAGTATATTGAGTTGCTGCTCCAAAACAATGCAGATCCTAATCAACCGGGTAAAGATGGAGAAACACCTTTTTATGCTGCCGTGGTGCACCAGGTTTGTAATGTGGGAACTTACAACATGCTTAAACAATATGTTCCGGTCGATTTTGATATTGCCAACAAAAACGGCGAAACCGTACTGCTGGGTGCTGTGCGGATGCGCAGACGGGGCTCGGAAGATGAAGTACAACTGTTAGTAGCTTTGATCAATGATGGCGCTGATGTTTATCAAACTTCGCCTTATTACAGTAAAGGTAAGTCAGCGCTCGACTGGATCAGTGAGCAACCCGCTGATGTTTTACTGGCCGTGCTTGAAACAGGAGTCATTGAGATAAACCGTAAAGATGATGAGGGTAACACCTTGCTGCACAAAGTTTGCGCTTACAATGTGAATTATGATCAGGAAGCAGCAAAACATGTTTATCGCAAAGCAAAACTGCTCATTGAACAGGAAGCTGATGTAAACAGTACTAATGATCTTGATCAAACACCAATGGATTTGGCTGCCCAGGACAATTTGAAAACAAAAACAGTAGAATTACTATTAAAAAATAAAGTATAGAAACCATGTCCATGTCATTTATAATTGCCTGCGAAGGCGGCAAAAGAAAAATAGCTGAAATTTTGTTGGCCAATAATGAAGTTGATGTTACCTACACCGACGAGAAAGGCCGCACAGCTTTGCACTATGCCGCGCATCATGGTTACCTGGATTTGGTTAAATTGCTGCTGGAAGCAGGTTCTGATCTGGACTATGAAGATCATAACGGCGAAACTCCCTTTTACTTTGCCTGTTTACAAAAACAAAAACAGACTGCACTTTTCCTGTTGGAAAAAGGGACAAGGATAAACATCAATGATCTGCAGGGGAATAGTCTGCTGCACTTAACGGCAAAAACAGGGCAAAAAGAACTGGTTGAAAAATTATTAGAACAAGGCATTGATGTTGACCTGGAGAATAACAGTGCAGAGACCCCGCTATTCATTGCAGCAGGCTGGCGTAACAAAGAAATTGTACAATTGCTAATTGATCATGGTGCCAATGTAAATACCACAAATAAAGCAGGGGACAGCCCGTTAATCATAGCTGTACGTTCAAAAAATCAGCCAATGGTAACTTGTCTGATAGAAAATAGTGCGGCAATCAATCATATAAACCATGCCGGCGAGTCGTCACTGCTAATTGCTTGTTACGATGCAAACAGAGCATTAACTAACCTCCTGGTTCAGCATGGCGCGGATGTTTTAATCACCTCAAAAAATGGCCTTTCGCCAATTTGGTATGCCTGTGCCTATAACCAAAAGGAAATTGTGAGCTTGTTTTTAGATAATGGTATCGATGTAAATTTCAGTCAACCCATATCAGGCGATACTGCCAGTATGAACAGCTATCTGGATTGGGTGGAAAGCGCCGGTAATTTGTCAATGGATAGCGCATTT
Source organism: Mucilaginibacter sp. (assembly GCA_030445275.1). GTDB lineage: Bacteria > Bacteroidota > Bacteroidia > Sphingobacteriales > Sphingobacteriaceae > Mucilaginibacter. The sequence continues at coordinate 44,003 of JAUCSE010000019.1, read as the reverse complement.
AGCCTGAATCATTCTTACAGTTATGGAGGGGAGAGTTTATTGCATGTTGCAGCAAAGAATGGTCACCTGAGCATGCTCAAATTACTTTTGGAGCGTGGGGCCGATATCAATATCCAGGACGAATCTGGAAACACCGCTTTACATTATGCTGCTTCAAATGGCAAAAAGGATGTGGTAAAATATCTTCTTGATCAACACGCCGACGTAACTGTAGTAAATACTAAGGAACAAAAAGCGATTGATTATGCCTCTATCAAAGGCTTTAACGAGATAGCAGCCTTATTATTGAGTTATAACTCGCCTGGAGCAAAGGCAGAACCTAAAATTGCCGCAAAAGAAGTAGAAGATAAAATGGACAGCAGTAGCATCGCCAACAAAAAACAAGCCTTATTGGATATCAAGGAACTGTTAGATGCAGGTATTTTATCGCAAGCCGAATTTGATAATGAGAAGGCGAAGATATTAAAAGGCTAAAAGCGATTTACGAGGTGGCGAGGTATCCGGCTGGTTTAAAGAGGTTTTCATAGCCTGTTGATTGGTTATTTCACTTGTTTTTTAATTACTTTTAGTGATCTAACCAAAACCAGTTTACTATGATAAAACAAAAACAGCGGCAAATTTGGGTTATGCTCTGTTGCCTCGGCCTCGCCTCCTGCGCTACCTTCCAGCGTAGTGACCTGTATTTCGGCAGGGATATTCCCGATGGAGGGCAAGTCAGCGAACAACAATGGAAAGCGTTCAGCGATAGCGTTATCAGCCATTATTTCCCCGAAGGGTATACCGAATGGGATGCCGCAGGAAGGTGGAAAGACACCAAAACTAAAGAAACCATAACGGAACCCACTAAAGTGGCTACCTTTTTCGGAAAAGCAAGCAAGCAAAGGGATGCGGCATTAGATAGTATTTCGCAACAATACATACGCCGGTTCAGGCAGCAAAGCGTGCTCCGGACAGATAGCAGAACCAACGTACGCTTTATCAGTAAAACCCCATAATCGTAATTTGCTGCTAACAGACACAAACAAGTATATGGAGAGATCCGTATGCTTGTTTGTGCTTTAATTTTTTATGGAATTACCATTTACAGGCCAGAATCTGTAGTTAAAATTGGGTTGATTTCAGATAAGCGGGTGGGGGAGTTTCCCGAAAAATATTTAAACTCATTGATAAAATGTGCCTGATCAAAAAAATTATGCCTGAATGATAGCTCCTGCCAGTCAATAGCCTTATTGTTTTTTATCGCAGTAAACAAAAAGCTGAACCGGGTAATACGGCTGTACAATTTAGGCGATAAACCCACTTGTTCCTGAAATTGATATTCCAATGCTCTTTTTGAAATATGCATGTTTTGTGTTAATTGCTTAATAGGTATATTACCTTGACTAGTTGCTATCAGCATACAAGCATGGCTAACACGGCTAACATCAATTTTTTCATTTTTAACAAGCTGGTTTTCCAACCATTTATTTACTAATTGAATAATGTGGCTGGTATTGTAAGCTGCATCCTCAATTTGGTTTAACAAGGGTTTTATTTTATCTGCCAGCATATCAAATAACGAAGTTCCATGCTCATCAAAGGAGGTGTTTTGCGGAATGCCTAATAGTTTGTATGCGCCGTACGGCTTAAATATAACGTGCAGTACTTTGGTGGGGCATGCTATAACCTGGTAAAACCGGGGCTGTTTAAATTGAGGGATGAAGTTGAACTTAGTGAGTTTGATAATACAGCCCGAACTAATTTCCTTAAATATAAAGGGATTATCCAAACTAAAACATAAAATAGCCGAACCTTCCGGATATATACAGGCGGTATCATCCACAAATCCGTCAACGCCATAATCACTAAGAATATATGCGGAAACGTATTCGCAAAGCGTCAGTTGTGGATAAACTCTTTGAGAAGGCATCGGAACTTTGTCTATTTACAGGTTAAGATACTAGTTTTTGCGCTTTTTTCCAATTTTAAGGGAAATAAGATAGGTATATTTATGTCTGAAAATGAAGTAGTTGGCAAAGTTAATAGTCGCGTTTAGTTATCCCGGGACGCATGGTTAGCAATAGATTAAGGTTTGTTCTTATTTGGAAGAATAAATGAAAAATCAAAGATAATAAGATAATAACCGCGTATGATCAGGGGCTCTCTTTATCAGTCATTATATTTTTCACCGTCACGAATAAAAACTAAAGCGCTTTTATTATTTATAATAGCTTGTTTTTTTTCGTTTATGGGGTATGGGCAAACTTTGCCCCTGGTTAACTATACCATACAAAATGGCCTTCCTGAGGCTATGGTTTACGCCATTTACATAGATAATGCAGGTTACTTATGGGTGGGCACTCAGGGTGGGGTAGCATCGTTTGACGGACGGCAGTTTCACGTTTATGACTCACAGTTTGGTTTGCCGGATAATCATGTAACGGCCATAACTGGGACAAATGATGGCCGTATATTTTTTGGGCATCACTCAGGAGCATTATCTTATTGCAGTAATAATGCCATAACTAATTTTCGGCATCATGATTATGTAAATGATAAGTTCATCAATTCAATGGTATGGCAAAACCATTCACTATACCTTGCCACGCAGGGCAATGGCCTTTTTTGCATTACCTTTTTAAATAAAGGATATAGCATTAAACACTTTACAACAAAGCAACATCTGCTGTCAGATACCCTTAATCAGTTGGTAGTAAAAAACAGCAATGAAATATGGATGGCCACCACAAAAGGTTTATCGGTGTTCAACACACAAACAAATGTCCCGGTAACCGCGACTTTTCCGGCGGAGTTAAGTCAAAAAATCACATCGGTTTATCAGCAGGCAAACGGTGTATTATGGTGCGGCACTGCATCGGGCGCTATTTATTTTGAACCTGGCAATCCTCAAATTCCAGTGAAAAAAATAACAATAGCACATGGGCTTCTTGATGAGCATATTAATATGATTAAGGGCGATAGGCAAGGTAATATATGGCTGGCCACTAATAAAGGAGTGGCCAAAATAAATGGTAGTGTAGTCAGGTGTTTTACCAAAAGCAATGGTTTGCTAAGTGAATTGGTTTATGATATAGCTGCTGACCGTGAGCATAACATATGGATAGGGCAGTACGATGGATTATCGTGCTATAAAAATTTGCCTTTTGAACTATATACGGTACAGGATGGCCTGGTATATAATGAGGTATATTCTATCATGGAAGATAGCAAGAATAACTATTGGGTAGGTACCGCAGGGGGAATAACTGTATTTAACCCTAAAATAACTTTGACCAACAAAGTCAAAAACTTTACAGTAAAAGATGGCCTGCCCGATAATTTAATTTACAAGACTTTTGAAGACAGTCGCAAAAACATATGGATAGCCTGCGCAAACAAAGGCGCAGCCTGTTACCTGCCCGATAAAAAAAAGTTCCTGGTATTCAGCGGATCGAACGGATTGGCAGGGAAAGAGGTAGTAAGCATTAACGAAGATAAGAAAGGCCGCATATGGCTGGCTACACTTGATAGCGGTGTTGCCGTTTATAACTACGATAAAAAACAAATGCAAAGCTATAAAAGCGGGAAAGGCTTTGTAAGTAACTCGGTATGGACAATTTACCGGGATGCCCATGGGCAGCTATGGTTCGGTAGCCAGGATAAAGGGTTGATATACCTGGATACCCTGACTGATCAATTTGTGATAGCACCCGGCCAGGAAAAACTGCCGAACCATAGGTTTGGGTCGATAAGCAGCGATAGTAAAGGTAATATATGGATAGCCAGTATAGGTGCTGGTATTTTTAAATATGACGGCAAAAGCTTTAAACAGTATGGTATACGGGAGGGAATTAAATCAAATAATCCTTATTTTATATTTTGCGACCGGGACGACCATATATGGCTGGGTACCAATGTAGGTATTGATTTGTTTAACCCCATTACCTTAACTACACGCAATTTTGTAAAGAATGACGGTTTTATGGGTATTGAAACCAATCAGAATGCTGTATACCAGGCCCGCAATAACGATCTGTGGATAGGTACGATGAATGGCCTAATGCGGTATCAGTTTAAAAAAGATAAAGAAAATATACCCGCACCGTTGATATACATCACCAAAAAACATCTTCTTTTTGATGAAAAGGATCTGCAGAGGAGTAAACTTAATTATAAGGAAAACTATATAACATTTGATTACGTGGGCATAAGCCTCAGTAATGCCGACAAAATACGATACAGTTATCGCTTAGATGGATTTGATAATAAATGGTCGCCATTATTAATCGAGTCAAGGGTTAGTTATGCCAACCTGCCCCCCGGCAAATATGCTTTTATAGTTAAGGCCGGCTATAAAGGGGGCAGTTGGAGCGCGCCTGCAAGTTATGCTTTTGTAATATCGCCACCATTTTATAAAACCTGGTGGTTTATCCTGTTGGCCTGTGCTGCCATTTATGGTATCGTATCAACATTATACCGTTACCGGGTTGACCAGTTGTTGAAACTGGAAAAAATGCGTAACAAAATAGCAAGTGATCTGCATGATGATATAGGTTCGGCATTAAGTAGTATCTCTATTTTTAGCGAAGTGGCTGATCAGCAATTGCAACAGCGATCACCACCTGAGCACACGAGGGAGGTTATAGGTTATATATCCCATCAATCCCGTGCTATGCTGGAAGCTATGGATGATATTGTTTGGGCGGTAAATCCCAAAAATGATCATTTTAACGACCTGGCCGTACGTATGCGGGAGTTTGCAATTCCCTTACTTGAAGCGCGTAATATAAGTTTTGATATTGATATAAACGCCGATATGCAGCATACACGTATCCATATGGAGGCCCGTAAAAATATATTCCTGGTTTTTAAGGAGTGTATCAATAATATCATCAAACACTCAGGCTGTACACAGATAAAAGTATTTGTAAAAAAGCTAAATAACCAATTGGAGTTTATGGTTAGTGATAATGGCAAGGGCTTTGATATCAATCAGCAAAGTAACCGTAATGGATTGCGTAATATGCAAAAACGAGCCACCGAAATGAATGGTGTTTTACAAGTAACTACGCAACCCGGTAGTGGTACCATGATAAAGCTGTTGGTTAATATCATATAAACATATGATTGGATAAGCCATTGTGCCGGGGTATCTTTACTACTTAATAAAATAAAAATTGGACATCAGGGTTTCTGTATTTGATGATAATAATGCCCTACGTGATAGCCTGTGTTATCTTATTTCGGGCACGCCGGGGTTTGTAATTGTGGGTTCGTATCCTGATGGCAACCAGGTGCTTGAACAATTGCAGCACAGCGAAACTGATGTAGTGCTCATGGATATTGATATGCCGGGACTTGATGGTATATCGGCCACGGCTCTGATAAAAAGCCATTTCCCGGATATTAATGTAATGATTCTCACCTCGTATGACGATAACGATAAGGTATTTGATGCTATTCAATCGGGCGCTACGGGTTATTTACTCAAAAAAACCTCTCCAGCCAAAATACTCGAAGCTATTACAGATGTAAACCAGGGCGGGGCGCCAATGAATGCCAATATAGCCCGTAAAGTGCTTGATTTTTTTCGCGAAAAAAAGAATATAGCTGTAAACGAATATGATCTTTCCTTGCGCGAAACCGAGGTGCTGAGCTGCCTGGTAAAAGGCGACAGTTATAAAATGATAGCCGATCATTGCTTTATCAGCATGGGTACGGTATGTACCCACATCTGTAATATTTATAAAAAGCTGCACGTGAACTCTAAATCAGAAGCAGTAGCCAAAGCCATCCGCGAAAGACTGACCAACAGCGGTATATAATCGCCTTCCTCCCCATACAAAAACCATAAGCTTATATTATTGACCCGTGTAGTCATATAACGGAATTTCGTATAGAAATAAACCATTATCATGAAAACTCCGGGCACTCCTTTTACAAAAATTGGCAAAACGCTAAATGAGATTTTACCACCCCCGGTTGTGCATCAGTATGAAATTATTACAAACAAAATCTATAAATATTAAAAAAATTGATCATGAAAACACAACGCTACTTATTTGTATTGTCAATTATTTGCTTATCGTTCTTATTGGTTAAGTGCGGTAAAGACGGGGCCGTGGGGCCTGCAGGTACTACCGGCGATAAAGGCGCAGCCGGAGTACAGGGTGCTGTTGGTCCGGCTGGCCCAACAGGTACCGATGGCAAGGCCGGAAGCATTATTTACAGCGGTAGTACTACCCCGTTAGCAGCTACAGGTGTAGCAGGTGATTTTTACCTTAATACATCAACAGGGCTTTTATACGGCCCTAAAACTGCCGCTGGCTGGGGTGCCGGAGTTTCTTTAAAGGGAGCAACTGGAGCCACAGGTGCTGCCGGTAGTAAAACACTAAGCGGCACGGGTGCCCCGGCTGCTGGTTTAGGCAGCAACGGCGATTTTTACCTCAATAAAAGCAACTATCTGCTGTATGGCCCTAAAACCGATGCCGGGTGGGGAACTGGACTGAATTTACAAGGTCCGGCTGGCACAGCTAATGTAATTTACTCTGACTGGATCACCCCTACAACCTATACCCAAACAACTATTTTTGGTACGATCCATTTTTCTTCTATCATTACCGCAGCTAAAATTACCCAGGATATTTTAGATAAAGGAACCGTGATTGTTTATGGCAAATTGAGCGGATACAATCCTATTATATGGCCTGTTGATAATGTAGCTCAGTTGCCTATTATAATTACTTATATGTCTGGCGCAAATAGCAATATTGATACCTGGTCGGGCATTACCTCGCTCGGTCAGATCCAGATTGACTTGACTAGCAGTCTTAATGCATATGGCAGTATATCCAATGCGCATAGTTTCAGGTATGTCATTATTCCTGGTGGTGTACATATAACAGCCAATATCAACTTTAAAAATTATGCTCAGGTAAAACAAGCCTTGCATTTAACTGATTAGCCGGTTTCTGTAAAGAAAGAAAAGTACAATTGGTGTTAATCTGAAATGCATAAATACAAAAAAACTTATCATGAAAACACAACGTTATTTATTTCTGCTATCCATTATTTGTTTGTCATTCTTATTGGTTAAGTGCGGTAAGGACGGAGCGGTAGGCCCAGCGGGTAATACCGGAGATAAGGGTGCCGCCGGAGCTACAGGGGCTGTTGGCCCGGCTGGCCCCGCCGGGGCAAATGGCAGTGCCGGCAGTGTTATTTACAGTGGTAATACTACTCCTGCAGCCAGCAAAGGTGTTATCGGCGATTTTTACCTCGATACGTCTACCGGGTTATTGTATGGCCCCAAAACTGCCAACGGCTGGGGAACAGGTTTCTCTTTGAAAGGAGCTAATGGCGCTACAGGAGCAACCGGCGCCGCCGGGAGCACTACTTTAAGTGGTGCGGGTGTACCCGCCGCTAGCCTGGGTAAAACCGGCGATTATTATCTTGATAAAACAAACTACCTGTTGTATGGTCCAAAAACAGCTTCGGGATGGGGTGTGCCTATAAATTTACAAGGCCCGGCCGGACCGCAAGGTCCAGCAGGTAACGCCAATGTTAAGGTTGATGTATTTACAGTTAAAACTGCTGATTGGGTTTATAACTCAACTTATTGGTTTGGTACAGAGGTTAATGCTGCTGAGGGGTATGTTTCTAAATACTTTGATCGCGCTAATTCATTAATTACAACTGATCTGTTAAATTCAGGACTAATATTGGTGTATTATCAATCATCTCCAATAACAAATACGGTACAATGGCAGCCGCTTCCATTTTCATTTACTGAGAACTTTAACAGCAACTATACTTTTAATTATGCTTATGAAACTTCTGTTGGCAATGTGCGCCTGCATTTTTTCTTTGCTAAAACAGGAACTGTTGCAGCGCCAAGCATTAGTACTTTCAATATTCCTACACACCAATTTAAAATAGTAGTTGTATCTGGTACCCTCATCAGCTCTATACACCAAAATCATATTAATGTTAATAACTATAATGAGGTAAGTAGGTTCCTGGGTATTCAATAGCCCAGGAAATACTGCTGTTATTATAGGATTGATGCAAACAAAAAATCTTAAAAAGACAACCAATATGAAAAAGCTCATCATACTAACAGTATGCATAGCGGTCAGTTTTGTCGCTTGTAAAAAAAGTGGCAATACGCCAACGCCAATACCTCCGCCGGTGCCTCCGCCGCCAGTACAAAAAAACTACCTCGATTTTTTAAAGAACACTGAATGGGTAGGTACAAACGGAGGTGGCGGCGGAGGAAGCAGGGCTCAATATCCGGAACCCGTTGACATGAAATTCCATACAGATAGTAGTATTACCATCTATTCGTTATTTGCATTCCTAAGCGTAACAACTCCCGGAGAGGTTACAAGACCCGACAGTATAAATGGTAAGATAATAAAGATTGATAGTGTACCGGGCGGGGAAGCTCTTATAACTGCAAATTTCCGCGAAATTGGTGGGGACCAACTCATCCACATTACCGATAAGAATAAGTTAATGATGAGCCCCGTTGACACTAAGCAACTCGTAGCAAATGGTGGGCTCAATGGTACCATATATGATTTATCGTTGTTTCCCGCTGCCGGGTTTTCTGTAAACGGTACCGAATGGAGCGGTGCAATCAGTCCGGACGAGTATAAATATCAATATGTGCCCGATTTAAGCACTATTACGTTTGGTAGTATAGACGGCACAGGTAAAGGCGTTACACATTATACCAGAAACGGCATATACATAAAACAAGGAATAGGTGATGGTGGCTTTACAGTAGCTGAAATTTCTTACCAGCAGCCCAAAAGTACAGGAGCCAGGGTATATATGTTTGGCTATAACGAAGACTATAGCACTGACAGCAACGGCAACAATAGAGTGCAAGGCAGGTTAATACCCTATTTTGGTGTACTACTGCCTTCGGGCGATAAGATGCTGGTGAGCTCACATACCTTTGGTAATAGGTTGCCCTACTACTCACAGACACATTTTAGTTACGGTCCCCGGGGTACTACACCTGTGATATATAAAAAATAAAAATCGCAACTAATTATCCAACCATTTAAAAATAAAAACCATTCATTATGAAAACCTTAAGTTTCTTATTATTTATCGTGGTAGTTACAGTAACAACCACTCATGCGCAGTATCAGAAAAAAAATATAGATACTAAAGCAGTTAAGGTAAAGAGCTCCGGAGAAGAAAAGATGCTAAACCCACAGCCATTGCCGCCAAAAGTAGATAAATCAGGCAATGAACGGAGCATTATTATTGTGAGTGGCCTTCCCGAAAAAAAGGTGCAAAACCAAGGAGAAGAAAAGAAGTTAAATCCGCAGCCATTACCTCCAAAAGCAGATAAACCAGTTAAGGCGCAAAGTTCCGGAAACGAAAAGATGCTGAACCCGCAGCCATTGCCTCCAAAAGAAGATAAACCAATTAAGGCGCAAAGTTCTGAGAGGAAAAGAAGTTAAACCCGCAGCCTTTGCCGCCAAAAGCAAACATTATACATTAAAAACCAATCACCATGAAACGATATTTATTTCTGCTGGCATTAGCCTGCGTGCTGTTTGCCTGCAACAGTCATCAAAAAGATGCAAAGAATCTGAGCGATAATATACAAGCAACCATGAAAGAGCATGTTCCAGGAACGCTGACTACAAAAGAAGATGGGTGGACAATGAAAGCCAAAATAAACGGCAAGGATTGGGTAGCCGATGCGATGATGCCAACCGAAGGAACTGACAGGATACTAGGTTATTACGGTAAAGAATATATCAGCTTTCCTTATAGCGGAAGAGATATGGTAGTAGGGAAAAAAATAAGAATTTCAGAAAACTGGGCTGTTGATTTTGTGAATGACGACGATGGCATTTGTGGGGGCACAAAAGGCGAAATGAACATTACAAAAGTTGATGACAACTGGGCAGAGGGCACTTTCTTTTTTACGGTAACCAGTTGCCTGAACAACCCCAATAAAAAAATAGAAGTAACTGATGGTTTCTTCCGCATTGGTCTTAAACACGCCCCTTAATCATATATCAAAAAAACTATCATGAAAACTTTTTTTGTATTGATACTTCTGCTTTTTATTGGAACCAGGAGTGAAGCTCAATTCTTTAAAAAATTGGGGCAAAAAATAAAAGACCAAGCAGGATGGCGGACTGATCGTAAAGCAGATCAAAAGATTAATCAGGGGTTTGATACGCTGGAAACATTGCCGGGAAAGATCAATAATAAGAAAAAAGCAACAAAGAGCAATTCGCGGGATACGCTAAAAAATAAAAGGTCATCGGGCAATGCAAAACCAACAGCTGATGCAAATGATATGACCCCGAGTGATGGTCAGGTAACCGTTGCATTATCATCCAACAGCGTATTTACAGGAGGAAGCATCACCATAACCGGCGAAAGTGTAAAATATAAAAACTTTACCCAGGTTGAAATAACGGTAAACGGACCTTCGGTAAAAGACACCAAACTGGTCACACTTGCTGCTGATGGAAAATATAGTGCTGCCTGGACCGCCCCTGATAAAATTGGTGACTATAAAATAACGGTAAAAAGCAGCGATAAAAAAGTGCAGCAATCATCAACGGTTACTGTTTACGCATTGCCCCAAATGGGCAATTGGGCCGATGATAATATTGATGCTATCAACAAAGCACAGGATAATTTAAAAGAAGCCGTAGCAAAAGTGGAAGATGCCATCAGCCCCAATGACAAAGCTACGCTTGAAAAGAAAGTAAGTGAGCTGGACGAAAAAATAGCAGATGTTGTTAAATTATTTAAAGACCTGAACACCGCCGGAAAACAGACGGCAGATCTTGTAAAATCAGCAAAACATATCCCGCCTAATCTGGCCGGCAACTTATCTGATCTTAATAATAACCTTGCTGATAACGCAAGGGAAATGAAATCGTTTGAAAAAATAACCGACCAGCATAAGCCACAGGATAATACCATATGTGAATACCTGGTAATGGTAAATGAGGCCTGTGCCGCCTTTTCTGCTGTTACTAATTTCTGGTCACTATCTCTCAAGACAATTCTGTTAAATATCACCCTGGATAAAGCGGTTCCTAAGGCTGTAGATGTAGTAAATACAAATGGAATGCAAATAGATGCGCCACATGACTTTATTCCAAAGGAAGTGGCTAAGATCTTTTCCATCGCAAAATTTGATGCAGAATCATTGCAGAGTAAATTGGGAAAGATTAAGGCAGGGGCAGGTATTGCAGGAGATGTTATTCAGTATGCCACAGATGTTTTAATGAAAACATATTGCGGTGTTTTTAAGGGCGAAATAAAGCATGATTTTACAATTAATTTCAGAAATAAAGACGGGGTAACCTGGTGGAAATATGGGGTGGTAATGCAAGGAGCGCTTTCTCTTCGCTATCCTAAAGATGGCAGCAAAGGCAAAGTGATAAAAATGAAAGGGAATATAGAAGGCAATGCAACCAAATTTACTTTTTATGAAAATGTAGCTGTTGAAGATGGATTTCAGGAAGGCAGTAAAGGCAAAATTCAGGTTATTGAATTAAAGGTAATAAAACCTGCTGCCGTGCCTTTTGTAAGCAGTCAGAGTGACGTTGCGGGGTTTGGTGCTTTTGCACGAACAGTTGTAACACCAGCTTGCTTTAATATTATGATAGATGCAGAGTATGATGTAGATGCAAACAAGATAAAAATATACTTAGGCACTCCCCTGGTTGATTTTAGCCCAGCGGTAGTGAATCAACTTATTTTCGTCGAGGTGGGTGCCGATCTTCTGCCTTACATTAAAAGGATGATGTTCCCCATTCACCCTGTATTTCGAACGTTAGGCTCTGTTGTAAGGGATCACAATGAATTTAGTATGGATAAAGATGCTAAAGGCAATTTAAGTTTTTCTGGTAAAGCCAATAAACACTTAGGGAATAAAACCGATAAAATTGAGCATGATCTGAATTTCTCTATCTCAGCAAGAAAAGAATAGAACCTGAAATTTTTAATAACCATAAAGTATAATCATTAAACAAATATTAAAATGGAAACAACTAAATCAGTTTTTGAAGCAAAGAATATTTCCAGTGAGAAAGTTGTCTCACTTATCAGTGAATTGCTTGGCAAACAAGGTTACCCTGATCCGGATAATCCACATCCGGCTGGCCCCTGGGATCCCTATATCCGCAAAGGTGTTGAACGGGTAAAAATTTTCGGGATTCACCCTGAACCCTGGCGGTTTTCATACTTTGCCCACCTTCGCCCGGAAATATGGGATGCAATACACCCGCATTCTTTAACCGAATTGAATCCGCAGTCGCTGCCGCCGCTATCCGTTTATGTAGCTGCTATCACACAAGAGGTAATTGATCGCGCGGTACTGATGCAGGATATTGCAGACGCGATAAACCAAACAAAAAACGAACGGAGCATTGTAGTTGTGAACGGGTTTTTGGAGAAATACGCTGAGGAGTTTGATGAACTCTGCCCGCGCATGATCGACATTCTAATTAGCTTTCTTCTGCAATCCGGTTTTGTGAAGCCGCCACGTCCGAATTGGGTTAGAGAATTTTCGGCGCTCGACTTCCTTGCAGTGGCGGCGGTGTTTCATCAAAATTCTCTGAATGCAGCCAATCAAAACCTGCATCAACCATTTTATAATACAGCTGTAAAGTTCGCTGAATTTGGGATGGACCGTAGGGGTGCGTAGCTGGATAAGAATTTATTATCACAAAAAATGTTACCGGGGCTGTATCATTAATTATGGTCAGCCCCGCTGTAAAAAAAAATAGAACCTAAACCTTTTACAATAATCTTAAAAAAACAATCATGAAAAAGTTTATAAAACTCCAACTGGCTATTATTATAGCTTGTGCTTTGTGTATTGCTTCATGTAGCAAAAAAGATGATACACCTAAACCGCCCGATACCAAAACATTGCTTACTGCCAAAACCTGGTCAGTAGTAAAATTAGGTAACGATGATAATAAAAATGGTATAATAGATGACAATGAGCTTAAACCACCATCCGCAAGTGTTGTGTTTTACTTCACATTTAATAATGATGGAACATTATCGGTAAAGCAAAGCGACGGAAAATCAACTTTAACAGCCACTTATTCCTGGGAACTAACAGATGCGCAAACGATTAAATTAAATAATCAAGCGCTCAATGCCACAGTCTACTGGCACATAAAAACATTAACTACTGATCAATTTAATGTTGACCAGTATGAAGCTGATAATGCTACCCTTAGTTCAGGAGTCCAATGCATACCTCAATAAATTATAATAAATAAAACATCAAAAACTTAAATATAAAAATCATGAAACGCTTTCTATTACTATTGATATTCATTTGTACGCTGTTTGCCTGTAACGGGCAGCAGCGTGGTGATGCAAAAAAACTAGCAAAAGGGATACAAACCCTCAGAAAAGAAAATACCCCGGGTTCAATTGCTACTTCGGCAACAGGCTATTACATGAAGTGCAAAATAGATGGTAAAGATTGGGTGGCTGTATCAATGCTGCCCTTAAAGGTAGATAATAGGGTATTGGGCTATAATGCGGCTGGGGATTATATTGGTATACCTGGAATAACGCAGAATATACAGCCAGGCTATAAGTACACCGTTGGCAAAACCAAGGGCATTGATCTTTATATTGAAAACGATAAAAGTCTTATTGATAAAAATGGGGATGTCATACTCTTAGACAAAGAGATTGGTAAAGTAGAAATTACAAAACGGGATGGCGAATGGGTTGAAGGGACATTTTATTTTACGGCGAGCAGTAGTGCGCATGATAAAAAGAAAGTGGTAACAGAGGGTGTTTTTAGAGTCCGTTAAGTTTAATAATCATGAAAAAGTTTATATTATTAACAATAGGCCTTGCAACGGTATTTGCGGGCTGTAAGAAAAGTAAAGATGTTGGACCACAACCCGAAAAAGATTATGGTGCAGTGATCAAAGACAAAACATGGACAGGCGAATTTACGTATGCAGGGCAGCCAAAGGGCTATTATTCCGTTCAGTTTAATGCCGATAATACTTCGGTGTGGTCAGAAGCGGGAGGCAATTATACCGGTGGTACATGGGCATTAAATGGAAAACAACTTTCAATTATTCAAACTGCTTTCATACAATCAAAGGGCGATATTTCTGACGATAATCAGCTGATCAATATAAGCAACACGTCGGCCTCGCTAACGTTAAACTCTGGCCAGCTCAATACTAATGCTAATATGGTATTGGATAACACCCTTTGGAAAGGTACAATTGCGGATGCCACTAATGTACTAACACCAATATCATTTGCTTTTGCATCGGGGCTAAAATTAACCGTTACATCTTCGGCCGGTGTTATTATTAAGGTTTATGAAAGGGGTGGGGCAAGTGTTCGGTTTAAAGATCCGGGCGTTACCTCATTTGGAGTGATCACGCCCGATGGTAAGCAAATAAGGGGAGTTTCCTCAAACCATGCACAATGGCAGTTAACAAAACAATAAGCACTCATGTAATAAATAAGCACCTGAATCAATAACTTTCGGTTTAATTTCGCCAGTTATCTGATTACGAGCCAAAGCCTGTAAATTAATTATTTACAGGCTTTGGCGCTTTTACAGAACTCAATAATATCCTATTTTTTGCTGGTGTAATAAATTACCCTGGTGCTTGATAAAGTGAACAGCCAATATGCTTTAAAAAGATAGTAAATTGCAGGCAGGCAAGTATTAAAGCCTACCTGCAAGTCAACTTAGTATAAATCTATGTCAACAAAAAAATTAACCTTACACGAAGACTGGGCCGTAGTAATTTTGGGATCGCTGATTATTCTGCTAAGCATCAGTGGTTTAATACTTACAGTTCCTGTTTTTGGCTGGAGCAATCCCGACCAGCTTTTTAACAATGTTTTTAAAGCTGCTAACCTGGCAGTTATCGGTATACAATTCCTGTTGGTTTTTGTAATTGCCGGGCTGGGGGCTTTGCTGGTAGGCAAACCTGTAAAGAACTTTGTGGTAATGTTCCCCTTGGTTTATGTGCTTACCATTATTGCGCTGATCATTGCGGGTAACAAACAGGTAAAGTATTACGGTTTGGAGGCAGTGATATTTAGCCTGGTGATAGGATTGATCATAGGCAACTTTTTTAAACTACCTGAATGGTTAAGAGCTGCACTATCAACCGAATTATATGTAAAAATTGGACTGGTGTTACTGGGTACCAGTGTTATTTTTTCGGATATATTAAAAGCCGGCTCATTGGGTTTAATTCAGGCGCTGCTGGTAGTAACCTCAGTATGGTATTTTGCCTTTTGGGTGTGTAAAAAGCTCAAGGTTGACGATGAAATAGCCATGATGATCTCTAGTGCAGTATCCATTTGTGGGGTATCGGCGGCTATAGCTACGGCGGGTGCTATTAAAGGCGATTCAAAAAAGTTATCCTACGTAATATCCATGGTGCTCATCACAGCAGTCCCTATGATGATATTTATGCCGATGATAGCGCATTACTTTCATTTTTCGCAGGAGGTTACCGGAGCCTGGCTGGGCGGTAGCATTGATACCACGGGTGCGGTTGTGGCATCTGGTTCGTTAGTTGGAGAGGTCGCTTTAAAAATAAGCACCATTGTTAAATTTTCGCAAAATGTGCTATTGGGTTTGGCTGCATTTGCAATTTCCATCTACTGGACATATACCAAACATCCGGCCGGTAGCGATCCTGATAAAAAGCCAACCCTGAAAGTGATCTGGGAGCGTTTCCCCAAGTTTGTACTGGGTTTTATAGGTGCTTCGTTGCTATTCTCTTTCTTTATATCTCCTGAAACAGGAGCCCATATCAAGGATAGTTTAAAAAATCTGCAAGGTTTATGGTTTGCATTAGCCTTTACCAGTATAGGTTTGGAAACCAACTTTGCCGAGCTGTTTAGCGAAAATAGCAAAAAGCCATTGTATGCATTCCTGATAGCGCAAACCTTTAACATTTTTATTACGCTGGCAATTGCCTTTGTTTTATTCTGATGTGATGTGGTAAGCTATGCCAGTTTAACAAATTAAAAGGCAGCGGATACAATGCCTTTTAATTTGTTGTTAATTGCTGAACCATTATTTATGTTAAGTGACCCGTGTTATTGGTGATCAGATCATACCGCTGATCTACTAATGGTTTATCAAAGGCAAAAGATTCCTTTTCCTCAGTTAAACGAAACCCATAACTTGCGTATAGGGAATGGGCAGCATGTTGTTCGTTTGTTGTCCATAAATAGGCTTTATGATAGCCTTGCTCCTTCATAAAGGAAATAAACAGGTCCATCAGTTTTCGGCCCAAACCCAGTCCACGATAATCTGGCAGCAGGATAAAATAACGTAACTGCAGCGAATCTCCCCGGTGAACACCAATCATTACCCCCACTATTTGCTCCTTATGCTCACATATCCAAACCCGATCTTTTGCCGGATCATATTGATGGGCGAATTCCTCTAATCCCTTTAATACGTAACCTTCAAAGTTAAGCCCGTAATTTAATTCCTGGGCATAAAGCCATCCGTGGATATAGGCAATGTAACCAAGATCGCCAGGTAAAAGCTGGGTGCGAATGTTGATTTCTTCCGGTTTTATTTTGGTAGTCATTGTAAAACTATCTGTCGTTTGCTTTTAAAAGATGAACAATAGCCTTCATGTGGAATGACAGCTGCTCGCTTTCTTCATTTGTTAAAGGTTTTAACAGTTCCGTGATCTGGTTATCAGATGCCTTGTTCAGCCGGTCAAACTCTTTTAATCCTTTTTGACTAAGTGAGATCTGTATGGCACGTGCATCCTGCTCTGATTGTTTCTTGATTATTATCCCGTCTTTTTCCAGCTTTTTTATCAGTCGGCTCAAATAGCTTTTATCAATTTGCATGGTTTCCATGATCTGTGAAGCTTTAATACTTTTACCTTTGTATACCTCGTAAATTATCCTTGCCTCGGCCAAAGAATAGGAACTATCCAGCAAATGCTGATTGAGCAAACCTATCAGATCAGTATAAAAGCGGTTAAATGCCCTGATATCTTGAATATTGTTCTCTCTCATATTATTGAGTTTGCCCGGCTACTTTAATAATACGGTAGAGCGTATCATTAACCGGTGTTGGAATGCCATATTTTTTCCCAAGTTCAATAACTGTTCCTGCAAAAATATCTACCTCTGTTTCCCGGCCGACCTCCACATCCTGCAGCATGGAGGTTTTGCCATGAGGGTTAAGTCCATTGATGATTTTAACAAAGTCGTTGATGTCATTATGGTGCAGTGGTACCCCATGAGCTTTTGATAGAGTTAATACTTCTTCGGCAGCCATCAGCACTAATTCAAGGGCGTGTTTATTTTGTTGAAACGTACCATAAGGTGCTTTTAATACCGCCGAAACCTGGTTTATACCAACATTCATCATGAATTTAGCCCATAACGCGCGTTCCATATCCGGGGGAATAACAAAAGGTATAGCAGCTTGTTCAAAAAGTGTTTTGAGTGCTAAAACCCGCTCCGAGTATGTTTCGTTGTTCTTTTCGCCAAATACTACTTTCCCTATGTTGGCGTATTTGATGGCTGTTCCCTCACGCACGGCATCCATGCCCACACCGTAAGCAAATAATAAATGGTTCATGCCAATTTCCTGGCCTATCAATTCTTCACTTGAAATGCCGTTTAAAAGCGAAATAACTACGGTGTCTTTCCCAACAAAGCCTTTAATATCCTGGATAGCTTTTTGCAAGTGGAGAGATTTTACCGCTATAATAATAAGATCAGCCGGGGGGCGTTCTTCATCTGGTGTTATAAAATCGAAGGAATAGGATTTGCCATTAACCGTACAGCCGGCCTTTTGAAGCGAGGCTATGCGCTCTGGACTGGCAATAATCTTTACGATGCCGGGATCCATATCATACAGTTTGGCTGCATAAGTAGCCCCGATAGCGCCCAATCCTAATATAAAAATGTTGTTAATTTTTTTGATAGCCATAATACAAACATAATGTATATGGTTGACAAAGTCCACTAAATATTGTAATGCGTTTGTCACTAAAACACATTATGGAAATTAGCTATCATTGTGTATCTGCCGGGATATCATCAACATATTAATAAAACATAGAACAGATCACGAAATAGAATATTTTTCCGGTAATTTACCCTTATTAATGGAACAGTTATTTACAGCGACCGGTAGGGAGGATAAGGTTTACGTGTTCAATCGCATGAATCTGTCCATGCTTTCCGAGATCATTATTGCGCGACATTATACATCGCCAGGATTTGAAAACCTGGGGACAGAACCGCTGGTGGCTGATGAGCTGAACCTTAATCACGGCGTATTTACGAGCCGTGTTCCGGCGTTCCCCGTGGTTGTGTTGATGCAGCAGGCAGACGCACTGATGGTAACCTGTAATTGCGAGGAGTCAGCAGGTAAGTTGTGCAGACATGGCGCCGAAGTACTGCTCCAGGTGATGAAACGGGAAGAGTGGCGTATATTTTTTGATGAAAAATTAAGGCAGGGAAAACTTAAAAAATTTGCCACCAGTTACGGACTGGAAAATGAACCAGACCTCGACAGCTTTTTTCAGTTAAACTACCAGGGTCAAAAGCTTAGCATTACACCCAGGTCAGCATCCCTTTTCCCGGCAACAAAGGAGAGTTTAAGTGAGGTAGCACAACTGTTACTTCCTGCCGATGCAAATTTGACTAATCGCGGCAATCCGCTGAATGATCGTGAACGGTGCATTGTTATCAAACAGCATAAATATTATAAGCATCTGGTTATTGAATTATACCATGCACCCAGAACTAAGGATGGCCGGGTCAAGAATCCGCTAACACTGGTTATACCCCTGGAATTGGCCTGGGAAAGTAATGACCCGCTGGAGCTGAAGTTTTTTGCCGCAGTGTCCCGTTTTCAACAAACTATAAACGCCGAGGTGTCTGCTTCGGTTATCACCAGTTTAAAGGCTGTTGTGAAAAACCCTTTGGGTTTAGATATTTATATTCATGACAGTACGGCTTCCGAGAGTATATCGGCTAATGCATTACAGCAGGTAAAAATCAAAACGCTGCAAAATAACATCGAGCTAACCGTAACCCGGCAAGGGCAGTTTTACGAATTGTTGGGGAAACTGAAAATTGGTGAGCAGCAACTTAACCTGGGCGAGGCAGCTATGGTGTTTACCTATTTTATCAGAATCAATGACACGCTTTACCTTGTAAAAGATATGGCGATGCTGGGGGCCATCAATTTATTTAAAAGAAAGCCCGAAGGTTTGCTCATCCATCAGTCGCAGTATGCGGATTTCAAATTCCAGGTGCTTAATAAACTGGAAGAAACCGGTGTTGTTCGTTATCCCGGAGTAAAACCAGCCAGCAAAGCGCAATTAAAGGAGCAGGGTTTTGACCGGGTTGTAGAGAAGATCATTTATCTGTCTGACTTTGGTCAGCATGTGATGTTGGTTCCGGTGATGCGCTATGGCGAAATAGAGATCTCCATTTTAACCAAAAAACAAATTTATACCGAAGATTCAAAGGGAAACGCCTTTGCGGTGCGGCGTGACGAAACGGTTGAGTTGGCATTTACGGCTTTGCTCATCAAACAGCATCCCTATTTTGAAGAACAGCTGCCCGATGATCAGTATTATTTTTATCTGCATAAAAAACATTTCCTGAACGAAGACTGGTTTTTGAACGCTTTTGACGAATGGCAAAACCAGCGTATTACTATTTTAGGTTTTAACGAAATAAATGGCAATAACCTTAACCTCCATAAGGTGAAAGTTACCATTCAGGTACAAAGCGGGATTAACTGGTTCAATACCAAAGTAAAGGCGCGGTTTGGCAAACAAAAGGTAAATATGAAAAGCCTGTATAAAGCCATACGCAACAAAAATAAATTTGTGCAGCTGGATGATGGTACCATGGGTATTTTACCTGCCGAATGGATAGCAAAGTTTACCGATTATTTTACGGCAGCTGAGGTATTGGATGATGACACCCTGCGTACCCCAAAAATCAATTATGCATCTATCGAGGAATTATATGAAGAGGAAATGCTGGATGATGTTGTACGCTTGGAGATAAAAAACTACCGGCAAAAGCTGCAAAACTTTGAAGCCATACAGGATGTTCCTGTGCCTGCCGGTTTAAACACCACCTTGCGAACTTACCAGCAGGAGGGCCTGAACTGGTTAAACTTCCTGGACGATTTTAATTTTGGCGGATGCCTGGCCGATGATATGGGTTTGGGCAAAACCATCCAGATCATCGCTTTTGTACTATCGCAAAGGGATAAGATAGCACATAATACCAATTTGCTGGTGGTGCCCACCTCGCTCATTTTTAACTGGCAGGCCGAACTGTTAAAATTTGCGCCATCGTTAAAAGTGCATACCATTTATGGCCCCAACCGTATCAGGAGCATAGCCAATTTTGACCAGTACGAAATTGTATTAACCTCCTATGGCACCTTGCTGTCTGACGTTAACTTTTTAAAGGAATATGTGTTTAATTACCTGTTCCTGGATGAGTCACAAAATATCAAGAATCCCGGATCGCAGCGTTATAAGGCAGCCAGGCTGCTGAAATCGCGCAATAAGATTGTTATTACGGGTACACCTATCGAGAATAATACTTTTGATCTGTATGGGCAGCTTTCCTTTGCCTGCCCGGGTTTACTGGGTTCACGGCAATATTTCAAGGATATTTATTCGTCGCCAATTGATAAGTTTAAGGTAAGCAAGCGGTTTACAGAGCTTCAGAAAAAAGTGCAACCTTTTATTCTGCGCCGTACCAAACAACAGGTGGCCCATGAGCTGCCTGATAAAACAGAAATGGTGCTGTATTGTGAAATGCAACCCGAACAACGTAAAATTTATGACGCTTACGAAAAAGAGTTCCGAGAATTTATTTCGGCTACGACAGAAGAGCAACTGCCGCGGAGCTCGATGCATGTTTTAAAAGGGATCACCAAATTGCGGCAAATCTGCGATTCGCCATTATTGCTGGAAGGCGAAAAAGTACCAGGTAATGCATCCGCAAAAATGGATACCCTGTTGGAGCAGATAGAGAGTAAAGCCCCTTATCATAAGATCCTTATTTTCTCGCAGTTTGTAGGGATGCTAAACCTGATCAGGAAAGAGCTGGAAACACGGAAGATTAGGTTTTCGTACTTAACCGGCAGTACCCGTAACCGGGAAGCCGTAGTGAACGACTTTCAGGATAATGACGGGATACGCGTATTTCTGATCAGTTTAAAAGCAGGAGGAATAGGCCTGAACTTAACAGCAGCCGATTATGTTTATCTCATTGATCCCTGGTGGAACCCCGCCATTGAAAACCAGGCAATCGATCGTTCTTACCGCATCGGTCAACATAAAAATGTGATTGCCGTAAGATTGATATGCCAGAATACCATCGAAGAAAAAATGGTCAAAATACAGGAGTCCAAAAGGAACCTGGCCGATAACTTAGTTCAGGCAGATGCCGATGTTTTTAAATCACTGACGAAAGCTGATCTGTTGACTTTGTTTGGTCGGACATAAGTATACCACTGTTTAATCATATTAAAATGCTTCGCCCAGATTCAGGATAAAGGCATTGTATCCCTTGCTAAATCCATAATCAATGCCAATATTGGTATTCGATCCCTTGTTAAACTTTATACGTAAACCGGTACCCGCGGCGGGGTGCCAGGAAGTAAATAAAGTTCCGGAACCACTTACACTGTTCATATTAGCAAAAACTACAAACCCGAACAATCCATTATCTGTGATATCGCGCCTGTACTCACTTTCCAGATAGATCAATGATTTACCCCGATAACGGTTTTGATCCATACCCCGGCCCGAGCGGTTATACAGATCCCAGCCTACACTAGGTAGGTCAAGGTAAGGGGCATTACTGCCTAGTACTGTCCAATAATAAGACCAGAAAGCCAACGTATTTTGTTGTTTGGGTCTGGCCGGGTTTAGTGATATATACTTCCTTACGTCAACATACAACGAATGCCAGGTGTTATTACTGCCCAGAAAACCGGGGTTAATCCGGTAAACTATATTGGTATAAGCACCCGGCAAGGGATTGAGCGAGTTGTTCCGGGTATCATATAAAGCATTCAGCGTTATGCCCGATGAAAGGGAACTTCCGGTGGTGCCATATTGATAATTGGTATATTGTTTCAGATCAACGTTTGGATCATCGCTTCTGATGCCGCTATGATAATCCAGATTATAACCAAATCCAGCAAAGAAATAAGGGGTGATCCGTTTTAGGGCGCTTTGGTAAAAACGTACATACCGGTAATCAACAAGGGTTTTCTCGTCCGAACTATGGCTGCTGCCCAATCCCCACGTATATTGCGGATAAACCAGGAAGCGGATATCGCCCTGTATGTTCCAGGTATTATCAGGCAGCCAGATGCTTGATCGTAAAGGCAATCCAAAACGACCATGAAAGTTCCAGTAAGGAGTAAATGAAACGCTTGACAAATTGGTTGTAGTACGCGGCCCCAGGTACATGCCAGCGGTTGTGCTGGTTATTAACGCGTTGCCGGCCCCGCCGGGAACAGAACCACTAACAGGCAAAATTGAAAAATAGATCCGCCTATCATTTTGCCCTCTTATTTTATGCTGGTTGATATGGAATAGACCTTTGGCTATATCAATCAAATCCGTTTGACCAGAGGTATCCACAACAGTGCCTTTTTGAGGAATAGCATTTTGTGCCAGCAATGCGGTGGGTATAAAGAACAGGATGAAAACAAAATATTTAAACATATGAATGTGGTTAATTTTCGTGACTCAAATCGTATTATCAATTATACATACGAAAAAGCGTAACGGATAAACACCTAATTCCACATTTTGTTGTTACCGGTATTTTAATTCATCAGCCCCGGGCAAATTCTCTGGTTATCCGGAGGCAACCATGTTATTTGTTTTTTTTATTGGTAGCTGCTATTTCGGCCTTAGCAGTGGTCAGTTTGCCTGACTGATAATTAGATGGCCCTTTTTTCCCAACCGGGTTAGGTTGACTTTTTTTGTTTTTGCTCATGATATGATGTGTTTGAGAGAGATGATATTTATTATCGGCCTTATGTAGCTTAGTAAAGTTCCTTAATTTAATGATCCCCATCCAGTGCATCAATTTCATGACAGGATAAACCGGATCAATTTCAAACCATTTTTCCCCAAAATTTGCGCTATTAGGGTGTTTGTGATGATTGTTCTGAAACAATTCGCCCAGCATCAAAAAATCAAAAGGCGTGGTGTTCTTTGACTTATCCTGATTATCAAAATTGGTGTAGCCATATTTGTGCCCGCACCAGTTTACAATGGCCCCATGAAGAGGGCCCATCATGAAATGAATAGGTAGAAGCAGGAATAGCCACCAATGTGTGGCAAAAACCACATAAAAACAGGTATAAGCAGCCCCAAAGAGCAATCTGGACAGGATAGAAGAACCCACCCGATCAATCAAAGGCCATTCGGGATAATAACCCGCGAACTGTATTTCCGGATCTTTAACTCTTTTTAAATGGTCTCTAAAGGTTTTGATGGTTGCTACCATCATTTGAAATATATCCGTAAAAAAATGGGGCGAATGCGGGTCCTTTTCGGTATCGCTATAAGCATGGTGCTCCCGGTGCATCATGGCATAGGCCCGGGGGTTTAAAAAGGAGGCACCTTCAAACAAGTAGGCCAAAATATAAAAAACACGCTCCCAGAATTTACTTGTAGTAAACATCCGGTGGGAAGCGTAGCGGTGTTGGAAAAAAGTTTGAAAAAATAACGACAGAAACCAGTGGGCAACAAAAAAAATCAGGATCGGCATAAATTATGTTAAAGTACTTAGTGTTACAGGAGTGTTCTTTTTTATGAACATCACTGCAGAAGAAAGGCAGAAACCTGTAATTTATGGAGGTTCCTGGTAAAATAATCGGTTAATGAGCGAATTGCTTTTTTACCGGTTAATAACGTTGTGGGTATGACCAAAGCTTGTATTAGCTTTAGTTAAGCTTGGAAAGTTACTTAAATTAAACGCCCCGCTGAATGTATTGTTGCAATTTTTTAATTTAAATATCGGATCACATTTTTTATTTTAATTAGAGGCTGTTTCGGGCATAATAAACCAAAATGTAGATCCTTTTCCCACTGTACTTTCTACATGGATATGGCCCTGATGCTGTTTAACAATCTCTGACGAAATAAACAAGCCCAGACCCAGACCTGCATATCTTTTTGAATTTTCATCAACCCGGTAAAATCGGTCAAATAATAATGATTGTTTATTTTTTGGTATCCCAATCCCGAAATCTGTAACAGCTATCTTTACACCATCAATGAGTTTCTCTACATTGATAATCACTTTATTACTATCCGGCGAATACTTAATAGCATTGGAGATGAGGTTTATAATGACCTGCTCTAACCGGTTTCTATCGGCAATGATATCGATATTTGAATCGCCCTCAACAACAATCTGATGATGTTGTGAATTAACCTGTAGCTCTTCCCAACATTCTTCAATTAATTCGCCAAGGATAAATTTAGTTTTCCTTAATTCTAATTTACCCGCCTGTATCTTGGTAACATCCAATAAATCTTTAACCAGTTCAGTAAGTTTATCTACTTGTTTGTTTGCTTTTTGTACAAAAGTATGTAAGGGCCTCATGTCGTCCTTTTGCAAAGTGGCACGTTCTATAATTTGCAGAATTGCTTTTAAACTGGTGATGGGGGTTTTTAGTTCATGGCTGGCTATACTGATAAATTCATCCTTTTTACTTAACAGGTCGCGGGTGGATTCATCAATCAATTTTTGCACCGTAATATCCAGTAGGGTCCCGATAAAGCGTGTGGCGGTTCCCTGTTTATTAAAATAGGCGCGGCCCTTTGCTTTAAGCCATTTGATTCTTTCATGGATAGCAACTGTCCTGAATTCTAAATCAAACTCTCCGGAATCTTTATTATCCAATGTTTCACGGATACTGCTTTCAACCCGGGCACGGTCTTCAGGGTGAATCTTTTTTAGAAATGAAAGGATATCAACCTTGCTTGACGATAATAATCCAAATATTTCCTTGCACCGTTTATCCCATACCAATTCTTTTAATTGAGGTACATAATCCCAGGTACCCAGGCCTGCAGAATCAACAGCAAATTTTAACCTTTCTTTACTTTCATTAAGTAAAGTTTCAACCTCAACTAATCCCTGCTCTATTTTTCTTTTATCAGTGATATCTTCAATGGATAGTAATATCAGTTGTTCGCTGTTTACATTATCAATTTGCCTTGCATTCAGGCGCATTATGCGCTTTCCTATTACGGGAAATACCTGTTCTACCTCAAAATCTTCCAGCTCTTTCTTTTTAGGAAGTATATTTTCCAGCAGATCCCTGAGCTCGGGAATATCCCATTGATGGTGGCCGAGCTCGTATATATAATAACCTTCTGTTTCCTTATCACTGATCCTGAATTTTTGATAAAAACCACTGGTAGCCCTTTTTACACGGAGGTTACTATCCAGAATAAGTAAAGGGTCGCGTATGGTTTTAACAATGCCTTCTGTGTACAAACGGGCGTTATTCAACTGATCATTCCTGTCCAATAATTCCTTATTGACTATCATTACCTCTTCATTTGTACTTTGAAGTTCCTCCTTAGAGGTTTCCAGTTCCTCATTCAGGCTTTGCAATTCCTCACTGCCCGAAAGCAACTCTTCATTCGCGCTTTGCAATTCTTCATTGGCCGTTTCCTGCTCTTCGGTAATCGCGCGCATATCTGCACGGGCCTGGATCAGCTCTTTTTCCAGCTGCTCAATACGCAAGTCGTTTTCATCATAAGCGGTGGCTGCAAGCGCCGGGTTTACTTCAGTATATTCCTGCTGAACCCCGGTTGATGAAACATTTTGAAAAACAACCAGGTAATAAGGCTCGAGGGCATCTTTAATAGGAAGCGCCTGTATATTAACAAAGTGCTGTAAGCCATTTAGCTTAAAAAAAACTGCGAATTTACGTGCCGGCAAATTTGTTTTTTTTGCCAGGTGAAGGAGGTTCCGCAATTCAAATGACAGGCCTTCGCGGGCCATTTTTAACAGGTTAAAGCTTGGCTTGCCCATTGGTGGTACGAGCCAGGTTTCTGTTGGACCCCTGAACTGTATAATATCAAATTTATCATTAACTAAAACAGCTGGTGGCATAAAGCTAACCAGCATGGTTTCATCAGCCACCCTGAAAACATCTTTGTTTGAGCTTTCCTTTTGAACACTTTTATCAATTTCTCTGAAAGTTTGCTCTCGTCCGGGCGAGCTTACAGCCATAAATCTGCCTAGGGGGCCTTTCCTGATGTATATTTTTTCTTTGCTATTATAGGCCGTAAAAATGTCAGTGCTGTTACCAATTGTTTCTGATTTACCCAGCATCAGGTATCCGCCTTCGTTTAAAGCATAGTGGAAAGTAGTTAAAGCCTTTTTTTGCAAAACCGGTTCCAGGTATATCATTACATTGCGGCAACTAACCAGGTCAATTTTGGAGAAGGGCGGATCTTTAAGCAGGTTATGATGCGCAAATACGCACATATCACGAATAACCTTGCTTACCTGGTAAGCGCCATCCTGTTTAATGAAAAACTGCTGCAGTCTGGATAAAGACACCCCTTCCAGTTCTGTTTGCCGGTAAATACCAGTGCGGGCCTTGGTAATAGCAGTTTCAGAAATATCGGTAGCAAATATCTGGATCTTCATGGCCGCGGCTTTATCTCCAAGATGCTCCTGCAAACACATGGCCATGGAGTACGCTTCCTCGCCGGTGGCACATCCTGCTATCCAGATCCTTAACGATTTTTTATCCGTTTTTTTGCTGAGCAATGCCGGCAATATGGTGTCGCACAACATTTCAAAGCTCTGTGTATCGCGAAAAAAGTTGGTGACCGAGATCAGCATATCGTTATATAAAGCGTCCTGCTCACTTTTGTTTTCGCGAAGAAAGCCAAGGTAATCAACAGGTTTATCGGCTTTATTCAGCGCCATTCGCCTAACAATGCGGCGCTTTAGCGTGCTTTGCTTATAATAAGTAAAATCAACTCCCCGCCTAACGCGGAGTACAGTGAGTATCTGTTTAAATACCTCATTATCCTGCTCGGGTATGGTATCCGTTATTTCTGAAGAGGTATAATCGGCATGAAAAGGATGATTAATGGCGATCAGATGCTGGGCGATTTTTTCAGGCGGTAAAACAAAATCAACCACACCTGCATTAACCGCGCTTTTAGGCATGCTGCTAAATGCGGCCGATCCTTCGTCCTGGGCAAAAGTTAAACCGCCGTACGATTTAATGACCTGCAGGCCCAATGTTCCGTCGCTTAATGCACCCGATAAAACAATACCTATGGCATAGCTTTGATGTACAATTCCTAAGGAAGAAAAGAAAAGATCAATAGTATTGCCCTTTTTATTCTTCTTGTCTAATGGTGAAAGCTGAAGTATACCATCGGTGGTTGTCACCACTTTATTTTCTGGAATGATGTATAAATGATCCTGTTCCAGGTGTATATTATCGGTGATTTGCTGAACAGGAAAAGGAGTTATTTTTTGTAATATCTCGGGTAAAATACTTTCATGCTCCGGACTTAAATGCTGAACAAAAACATAGGCCATACCTGATTTAGCCGGCAATGCTTTTAAAAAAGCTTTAACCGCATCAAGGCCACCTGCTGAGGCGCCAATGCCAACAACCGGGAATTGCAATGGAGAAATGATTTCTTTAGTTACTTTTCCCATGAATTATAGCTTAAACTTCTGTAAAAAGAAGGCAGGTGATTAGAATTAGTTCAATGATTATTTTAACCAATGATCAGATTGGTTAAAAGTACCTTAATAAAACGGTATAGTTGGGAATAATAAAGCTACGTTTTATATTAAAATTCCAGATAAAGAATCAAATTAAGGAGGTACCTTAAAGCTTAACCTGTAAAGTAAACACAACAAAGCCCAATCTGTTTTAACAAATCGGGCTTTGTTGTTTGTGAAAGAGCATGGTTTACCGGTCATCGACTAATAAACTCCAACCCTTGTATTTTACCGGTTATATGAACCAATATGCCATCTTTAAAGTTTAGGCGGTTTGGTCATCAGTAGTGGCAATAGGAGCATTTTTCTTTACAGATTCTATTCCATTATCTCTGCCAGCCTTGCTTTCGTACATTTCACTGGTTCCAATTATTTGCCCGTTAGTGGCTTTCAAATTGAAATATTGCTTTCCATTTTTTGACTCAAGCCTGTCAAATCTTTTGTCTTCCACGCTATTCTTTTTTACCGATTCTATGCCATTTTCGCAAGCAGCTTTGGTGGTATACCCTTCGCTGGTTAAAATAACTTCGCCATTGCCTGCTTTCAGATTAAATTGGAATTCGCCGTTAGTTCTTGTTTTAATTACAAATTTTCCCATGGTTTTTCATTTTATAGGTTATTAAATAAAATTACAATAAGTTTTTATTTTTCAGACAATAATTTGTTCCAAATTGTTTTAATACAAAATATTTCCTTGAACAGGTAAAGGATTTCCGGCTGGGGGTAAGCTATAATGACAATAGTTTAATTCATAAATTTGTATCATGAATCAGCCTGATAATGAAAATATTGTATATCGCCTGATGGATCTGAGTATAACCGGCAGGCTCGGAGAGATCGATCGGTCCGAAACTATTGACCTTACCTATGAAATGGATCAGGGAACGTTGTTGGAAACCGAAACGCATATGGAGTGTTTAAGCTGGAGTACTGATGACCTAAAGGAAATTCAGGAACAATACCGCTTGGAGTTAACCAAAGGAGGCATGGCCATAGGTGCATTTGCAGGCGAAACCTTAGTTGGCTTTGGTGTACTCGGGCATCAATTTGTAGGCCCTGATCATGATCAGTTACCCGTTCAATTAATGTACGTATCCAGGAATTTCAGAAGACAGGGGATAGGCACCAGGATTTTAGAAATGATAGGCGATGAAGCCGGCAAAAGAGGCGCGAAATACCTGTACATTTCTGCCACAGAAACACAATCTGCTGTTTCCTTTTATTTCAGCAATGGTAGTAATGTATTGGATGTTGCCGACAAAGAACTCTTGAAAAAAGAGCCTAAGGATATACACATGAGCAAGAAACTTTTTTAGAAAGGGTTTAAAAACAAATAGAAGTCGTCATTGCGAGGAGGAACGACGAAGCAATCCCCGATCTACAGGGCCACGCTGCCTAGTTTGTACTTAGTAATTAACAAATAAAAAGTGTTCTAGCAGTCATTTTAAGCTTTTAGATAACATGATCATATCCTTGCAGCGAATTCCGTTTTCGTAAATCGGTTCTGCATAGTTATCTATAAAAAAATTCTTCCTGATCTCCATCATCTCAAACCCCAGTTTCTGATACAGGTACAATTGCCCGGCGCTTGAATTTGCTGTGCTGATGATCAGGGTTCTAAATCCCTGTTCCTTCGCTATGGCTGTGGCATGGTTCAGCAGTAAAGTACCAATACCTTTGCCTTGGTATGCTGTAGCAACTGCAATATTCTTGATTTCTGCGGTCACTTTATTCAGGCTACAAAGCACACAGACACCGATGGTTTTGTTTTCCTGTTCGGCAATATAAACGATCGAATTCCTTAAGTAAACATCAATAAGCGCCTTGGATGGATCGGCTAACAAAAGCAGGTTATAGGGCACAGTTTCGTTCTGATCTAACGCCCGTATGTTTATTTTATTAAAATGATCATCTGGCACCCAGGTTGTACTTAAGGGTTTATTAATTTTTCTAATTCTACCCGGTGATCTTCACCCCATTGAGCTGTAAAAGCAATGACCGGTATAAGTGTTTCTCCCAATACTGTTAATTCGTACTCCACTTTTAAAGGGAGTTCATCATATACAATTTTTGAAATTATGCCATGATCTGTTAATTGTTTCAATTGTGTATCCAATACCCTTCTGGAAGCTTTGGGCATCTTTCGCTGTAATTCTCCCGGACGTTTAAAACCTGAATGAATACACCAGATAAGATTGATCTTCCATTTTCCGTTCATTACTTCCATAAACAGGTGCAGCCCGCAATCTAATGAAACCGGTAATTTCCTTTGGTACATGATGACTTGGTTTAAAGATCAAGTACAAATATAGGTCATATGAATGTACTATCTGATACGGGTAAATTTAGCCGTACTTGTATACTGATACTCACATGCCCAACTTTGTACCAATAAAATTAAAGCCATGAATTATAAGTTATTTGGAACACATACAGGTTTATACGCCAGTGAGTTGATATTAGGGGGGAGTATGTTTGGTACGCGTAAAGGTTACGGTGCAAGCCCCGATGATGCGAAGCGGATATTAGCTGCCTATACAGACGCAGGAGGTAATCTGATAGATATATCTGACCAGTATCAACTTGGTGAAGCCGAAGAGATTGTAGGCGATTTTACTAAACATAAACGCAATAACTTTATTATTTGCACAAAATATACCCGCAGCAGCGAAGCTACTCCTTCGGTAAGTAATTCCGGAAATCATCGTAAAGCAATGAGGCAAGCGGTTGAATTGAGTTTGAAACGCCTAAAGACGGATTATATTGATATTTACATGCCACATTTTGACGATGGCATAACCCCTGCCGAAGAGATTATAAGGGGCATGGAAGATTTGGTACACTCGGGCAAAGTTTTATATACGGGTTTAACAAATTTTCCTGCCTGGAAAGCCGCTGTTATTGCTAGTTCAATACAACTGGCAACTATTCAAATTGAATACAATTTACTACAACGTACCGCAGATCGCGAGTTGATCGCTATGGCAGCACATTTTGGTTTGGGTACCATGATGTATTCGCCCTTAGCGGGCGGACTGCTTACCGGAAAATACCGTAAAGGCGAAACCGGGCGTATGAACCTTATTACCACTGCAGATCAACATGAAAACGCTACAACAAAGACAATTATTGATCACCTTTTGTTAATTGCTGCTGAACTTGACGTTACTCCTGGTCAGGTAGCACTTGCATGGGTTTTGCAAAAAGGAGCTTTCCCTATAGTGGGGGCACGAACGCTTGCTCACTTAGAGGATTCGCTAAAAGCTACAGCTATCAGTTTAAGTACTGAGCATATAAATGATTTAAACAGGCTGAGTGCGGTTTCTTTGGGTTATCCTCATGAGGTGCTGGCAACAGTTCAAAAATCAGCCCCAGTTGCAAATCATCAAAACAGTTAATTAGTGTTTTATTTGGCGATGTAATGATTTTAAATACTGCTCAATGATCTGATGACGGAATAACCAGAGGTTTCTTTTTATCCCTTTTGGCAACAAAAAGTAATAAGGGCAGTACAATAGCAAAAAACAACCCGATCAGGAAATAACCGTCCAGGTAACTGGAAAAGGAGGATTGCTTGACCACTATATTCTCAATCAGTTGCATGGCTTTTTGTTTGGCATCAAGTAGGCTGAATCCTTTTTGATGGAAAGCGCCGGCATAGGCGTTAATGCGTGAAACCGATACAGGGTTATCCGCAGTAATGTGTGTAATCAGGTCCATACGGTGCGAGGCTATCCGGCGGGCCACATAAGTATTAATGATAGAGATACCAAAGGAACCGCCCAACTGCCGCATCATATTATTTAATGCGGTACCCTGCGGCATATCCTTTGGTTCAAGGGCCGATACTGCCAGCGTACCCAATGGAACGGTAAGCAGGGCCATGCCTATTGCCCTGAATATCAAGTTTAAGGTGATGTCAATAGCCGGCGTTTCCAGGTTGATCCTTGACATTGACCAGTTAAAATAGATAAAACACATGAAACCAAAAAACACGATCAATGCAGCCGAAACTCCTTTCTGCAATAATTTACCGGTAATGATCAACGCCAGTACAGCCACAATGGAGCCCGGCAACAATAAAAGCCCGGATTGGGTGGGGGTAAAGCCCAGCAAGCGCTGCGCAACAACCGGAGTTAGGTAAATAGACGTATACATGCCCATACCGGTAATAAAAGTAAGCACAGCGGCAATACTTAACGACCGGAACCTTAATATGCGCAGGTTAACTACCGGTTTTTTGGTATATAGCTCCCAAATAACAAATGCGGTGAGCGATAAAATGGCAGTAACCGTTAAAAAAACAATATAACCGGCCGCAAACCAATCGTCCGTTTGCCCCCGCTCCAGCACCACCTGCAGCGATCCTATGCCGATGATTAGTAAAATGATGCCTGCCCAATCTACTTTAGCCACCTTTTGCTTGATCAGGGGTTCATATAACAGAAAAAAGCAGGAAACCGCGGCCGCTATACCAATAGGTATATTTATATAAAATATCCAGGGCCATGAAAAGTTCTCGGTAATATAACCGCCCAAGGTAGGCCCAATGGTGGGGCCAATAAAAACACCTATACCAAACAGGGCGCTGGCCGTAGCCTGTTTTTCCTTCGGGAATAATTCAAAGACCACTGTGGCCGAAACCGAAAGTAAAGCGCCACCGCCCAGGCCCTGCATAAACCGGAAGGTTACCAGTTCCCAAATATTGGTGGCATTACCGCACATAAAAGAGCAAAAGGTAAAAAGTAGAATAGAGCCTATATAATAATTTCTCCGGCCCAGGTTGTTCACCAAAAAGCTGGTCATCGGGATAATGATCACATTGGCAATGGCATAGGAGGTGATGACCCAGGAAATGTCCTCGAGCGTGGCGCCCAAATTCCCGCTCATGTAGTTCAGGGCAACATTAACTATGGAAGTATCAATTAGTTCCATAATAGCTGCTGCTATTACGGTTATTAAAAGTATTTGTCTTTTTAGCGGGCTCATTTTGTATGGGTAGATATGTATTAATCGTGCTTGATTTGATGTATGATTACCTTATAAAATACCGATCGGTATTTTATAAGGTAAATTTTTTTATTTCTCCATGTTATTGATCAATAGTTCAACCGTGTTCAGCACGCTATCCATACTGCTGCGATCGTCGGTTACCTTAGAGATCATTAAACCGCCTTCGATCAGGGCGACGATAGACAGTGCGGTTTGCCTTGCATTTACACCTGGTTTAAATTCACCGGCAATTATTCCCTGCTCAATCAGTTTTACCAACCTGTTTTCCCATGCATGCACAGCTTTTGCAGCCCTCTCTTTTAGCACGCTGTTGGTATCATCGGCTTCAATCGCGGTATTCAATATGGGGCATCCACCCCACTTTGACATTTTTCCAATTACATTCCGGTATACCCTGGTATATACCATTAATTTATCATGATAAGTTTTAGCCTGATCTACCTGCTCACGTGTAGCCTGCGAAATTCTGGCGTAGTTATAATCAAATGCCGCGAGGGCCACTTCTTCCTTATTTTCAAAATTGCAGTATATAGCCCCTTTTGATAAACCGGTAGCCGCAGTAAGATTTGATAACGACGTACCCGCATAGCCCTTCTTATTAAAGATCTCGGCAGTGCTTTCAATAATGAAGGCCCTGGTACGCTCAGACTTTGATTGAACATTTTTCACGATACAAATATACCGATTGGTATTTTATATGCAATAAAGCATACTTAAAATAACAGTTGATTGACAAAGCGGGATAATTCAGGGAAACATTAAACAAAAAAAGCACTACTCTGATTAAGGAGTAATGCCTGTGTTTTGGTCAGTCAGACCGTTTTACTAAGCATATCACCAACAATATACTTAATTTTTTAGGTGTTTATGCACGATTTAAGTGTTTTAACACAATATGATGATTGAGGCAGTAAATGATTTTAAGGCCTCCATAACCTTTACATTTTTCAATGTTCACTTTTGTCAAATCTATAAAGAGTTATAGGTATTAACAACCCGTTAAAACACGGTATTTTTAAATAGAAAGGCTCGGCCATTTAATAAAATATCCGGAAAGAAATCAGGTTTTTAAAAAAGGCGATCGCTTTCCGGATGGATATTAATGTAATAAGATGACTGGGTTTAACAGGCAGCTATTACAAATTGATTTTTACAAAGTACAGGGTGTTATGATCTACTGTTTTGGTAGCGGGTAATATTTTAGCCATGAAACCACCCTTGCCGTTATCCACTACTCCAAAATCATCATCGTTTGAAATAACCAATATATTGCCTGGTAACAGGGCCAAACCTTCGGCTTTATCATGCGGATAAACAGTTGGCAGATCTTTTAACAGGTCAAGCACAAGTATTTTTGATACCGGGGTAATGCCGGCAGCCAACAAGCCTGCCTTGTCATTAAGCTCTTCAGGTGTTTTGCCACCATAAAGTTTGCCTATTGCGGCGTTTGCCGGGTCAGATATATCTGTAGCTCCATCAAAGCTGATCTTAAATACCTTTTTAAAGGTGGCCGGAGTTACCGGGTCGCCGCCATAGTTGCCATCACGTTCAATGGTTAAAAAGGTGGTGGCGTTAACGGCTACGATGTCGCTAACCCCGGTAAGGGATTTATCTTCCATAACATAAGCATATTGTTTGGTGGCACCAGTAGCAATATCAAAAGTAAGTATACGTAGCACCGCCGAGTTTTTTACAGCTGCTTTGGTAGGGGTAAACATAGGCGATTGCATCATACCAACCAGCGTTTTACCATCAGGAGTAATGGCCAAACCTTCCATACCGCGGTTGGGTTTGCGTTTGGCAAATACTAATGGGATCTTCCTGCCGCCGGTGCCGGTACCAAACGGGTTAATACGTTCAATAGTGCGACCAGTGGCATCAAAATGTACAATATGCGGACCGTATTCATCACTGATCCAGAATGAGCCATCGGGAGCTAAAACCATACCTTCGGAGTCAATACCATCAGCATTTGGCGCTATTACTTTCCCGTTCAGGTCATAGGCAATTTCACCGGTACCGCCCTGGTCGGTAGGATTTGGCAATCCGGTTAATGGTACACCCGCCGCATTTTTAAACTCAATTTTTTGCTCCAATACCAATTTACCATCCTTTAACCGGAATTTTCCTATTTCGGGCGTAAAATCAGCTTTTCCAAAAATGATGGAATTATCAACCGAGCCGGCCGCGTTAGGGCCACGGTCGGTAAGCATATAAAATACGCTAGGGTCATTATGGTCGGCAGCAACTGCCGAGCCAAAACCGCCGTTGTAAACCTTTACACCATCGGGTGTGGTCATTAATAGGGCAGGATCTGCGGCTTCGGCCATATCAGGGTAAGTTATAGGAGTCGTATTTTCTTTGTGATCCTTTTTGCAGGCAGAAAGTACAATAGCCGTAAATGCGCAAAGAGTTAATAAGGTTTTTTTCATGTGGAGATTTTTAATGATAAAAGTTTCACGCAAATTAAACGGCTGCCTGTAAAGGAATTGTTAACTTAAAAACAATTGATTGAGCGCTGGTTTATTTAATGCTAACAGTTATTTTTGAGGATGAACAAAAGGATGAGCATAAAGCTTACCCTGTTATTATCAACAGGGTTATTAATGAGTTTTGCCGGTTATTCGCAGCAAAATACTTCGGATTCTTTAAAAAGTAAAACTGCGGCTCCCGCTGTAAAGGAAGATTTTAAGGATGATTGGGCGGCGCTATCCCATTACGCAGCTGAAAATAAACAGATAGGCCCTCCAAAGGCAGGCGAACAACGGGTTGTTTTATTAGGCAGTTCAATTATTGAATTCTGGAAAACTCGTGCCCCAGAGTTTTTTAAAGGCAAACCATACCTTGACAGGGGCATTAGCGGACAAATATCTCCACAATTGCTGCTCAGGTTTAGGCAGGATGTGATTAATCTGGAACCCAAAGCGGTGATCATATTGGCCGGTAATAATGATATAGCGGGCAACACCGGGCATGTAAGCAATGAGCGCATTATGGATAATATAAAATCGATGGTTGAGCTGGCTAAATTGCACCAGATAAAGGTTATTTTATGCGCTAATTTACCGGTGTATGAATACCCTTGGCGCAAGGGCCTTGAACCTGCTGGGAAGATCATTGCACTCAACAAACTGATCAAAGCATATGCCGCTGAAAACAACCTGATCCTGCTGGATTACTTTACTCCACTTGCCGACGAACGTAATGGCCAAAAGGCTGAGCTTACTATCGATGGCGTACATCCCAATGCGGCAGGTTATCATATAATGGCACGCATTACAGAACAGGCTATCAGCAAAGCGCTGAAATAAATTGCTATTACAGCACAGGTTGATAAGCTGCATTATTCAGTTTACGAAACGATGAAGGGTTGATACCCTTATGTTTTTTAAACAAGCGATTCAGGTGACTTTCATCGGTAAAGCCCAATTCGCGTACTATCTCGTTAATGCGCATGTCGCTGTGTTGCAGGCGTGTTTCCACCAGTTTAAGCTTATAGTTGGATATGTATTGCTGTAAGCTTTCGCCGGTATGCTTTTTAAAGTATCGGCCGAGGTATCCCTGGGCAATACCAAAATGATTGCTGATCAAATCTGTCCGCAGTTTTTCGGGCTCGTAAATATTTTCTTGTATGTAACGTATCATATCCTGAACAGGCTCGCTGCTTACTTCGGCTATTTTACAGGTTGCCACTGAAGGCATCATGGTCATGTTGCGGGCCACAATGGTGAGTATGGTGTTTACCAGCTGTTTTATCAGTTCGGTATAATGCGCCTCGCGGTTTACCTGCTCACGTATAATGCTCTCAACCAATGTTTTTACTAATGGTATATCGCCATGATTGCAAAGCAAACAACCAGGCTGATGACTGGCATGCTGCAGTATATATTCCATTTGGTGCAGCCAATCATTTTTGGCCTTGCGGTCATGCTGCTGGCCGCGGATATAGATGTCATTAAAGCGAATAAAGAAAAAGCCGGTAGTAGTTTTGATATCAAATGAATGACAATCCTGCGGGGTGATCAAAAACAGATGCCCCTTGTGGTATTCAAATTGGTTTTTGTTAATGCATTGTATACCAGTGCCACTTACAATATACACCAGTTCAAAAAAGCTATGTTGGTGCTCTTTTTTGGGGCACACATCCAGTTCTTTATAAACTATTTCAAACTCCTGATGTAAATTCTCTTTATACATGTACGCAAAAGTACAGTATTTGGTGCTATTTGTACAAGTTTTAATGGGTGTTTTCTGTATAAATTTGTATTATAATATTAGAAAGACAATGAAAGCAATAACAATAAAAACATTGGATGGTACAGGTAATTTACAGATTAGCGATGTACCGGTTCCTGAAATTGGTGATAACGAGGTGCTGGTACAGGTAAAAGCCATCAGCATAAATCCGGTTGATGTAAAAACCTGCGCAGGCAAAGGATTAGCAGGGCGATTAAAAGACGATGACCCAATTATTCTGGGTTGGGATATATCAGGCGTTGTAACTAAAACTGGCAGCGCGGTAACTGAATTTAAAATTGGCGATGCCGTATTTGGCATGGTGAATTTCCCTGGCCATGGCAGGGCTTATGCCGAGTATGTGGTAGCGCCAGCCAGTCACCTGGCGTTTAAACCGGGAAATATCAGCCATGAAGAAGCCGCCGCAGCAACCCTTGCCGCGTTAACCGCCTTGCAGGGATTAACCCATAAGGCTAATGTACAACCCGGGCAAAGGGTATTGGTACACGCAGCGGCAGGTGGCGTTGGCCATTACGTAGTGCAGATAGCTAAACACCTGGGTGCGCATGTAATAGGTACTGCATCAGCTGCAAATAAGGATTTTGTGCTTGGTTTGGGGGCCGATGAGCATGTTGACTATCAAAAAGTACGTTTTGAGGAAGTGCTGCATGATGTTGACCTGGTGTTTGATACCATTGGCGGCGATAATATTGATCGTTCATTAGAGGTAACCAAAAAAGGTGGTACCCTGATCAGCATCCCATCGGGCTTAAGTGAGCATGTGACAGAAAAGGCTAAGGCCAAAGGTGTACATGGCTACTTTTTCCTGGTGGAGTCAAACGGTGATGATATGAAGCAACTGGCCACCTGGTTGGAGCAGGGCATCATCAAATCGCATGTATCGCAGGTGTTTCCATTTAATGAAATGGCTGCTGCTCATGAACAGGTTAAGAGTGGTAAAACCCGTGGTAAGGTTGTAGTAACTATCAATTAAGCTAAACAATAATGAAAGCTTTAATATGGATAACCGCGTTGTTCAACACCGCGGTTATGGCTCAAACCAAACCACAGCTCATACCTGTTGCCAAATCATCAACTCAGGTATGGAACGGGGTTACTACTACCGAGGATGGTAGGGTTTTCGTAGGCTTCCCACGCTTAGAGGGTGAAAAGGGGATAAGCATTGGCGAGGTGTTAAAAGATGGCAGTATTGTACCTTATCCGTCCAAAACATGGAATAGCTGGGCAAGTGGCGAAGCTACCACGCAAAAGTTTATCCGTATCAACTCGTTACGTATAGGACCCGATGGTAACCTTTGGGTGATGGATACCGGTGCCCCGAAATTAGGTGAACAGACTTTAAAGGATGGTTCAAAACTGGTGGTGATTGATGTAAAACAGAACAAGGTTATCCGCATTATTCCTTTAGATGGCGTAATGAAACCCAATAGCTTTATGGATGACCTGCGTATATATGGTTCAACTATTTATATAACCGATGCCGGCGAACCCGCACTGGTAATTATGGATAAAATAACGGGCAAAGGGCGCAGGGTGCTGGAAAATCATTGGTCGACCACCGATAGTAAACCCTTACTGGCCGAAGGTAAAGTGATACACCTGAATGACGGCAAGGAGCTAAGGGTAAATGCTGACCAGATGGAAATATCACCCGATGGAAAATGGTTTTATTTTCAACCCGTTTCCGGACCTTTGGCGCGGACAGCAACCGTTTATTTAAATGATGCAAAGCTAAATGATAAGCAGTTGGCAGGCCATATCACCAAATGGTTTACCTCACCTACAACAGGCGGAACAGCTATTGATGCTGCCGGTAATATATACCTGTCTGACGTTGACCATTGCCGTATCCTGAAAATAAATCCGGCTGGTAAAAGCGAAGTTGTTTTAGAAGATAAACGATTGATATGGGCCGATGCCTTGTGGATAGATCAAAAAGGCTTTCTGTGGATACCTGCCGGACAGATCAACAGGCTGGCCGCTTTTCAAAATGGAAAGTCGACGGTTAAATTCCCGGTTTATGTGTATAAGCTGCAGGTTCATGCCAAACCATTTAAAAGTTGAAGGGATATTTAATAGTATATTATCATTAACAGCAAAGGCCCTTTAAGGGCCTTTGCTGTTTCTATATTTAACTATTGATACTGTAAGTTATATACTTTGAGCATCCTGTCGGCATGCCTGCTGGCTTTTGCAAAATGAACAAAAGCCGCAACCAATAATCCGGTTGCTATTCCTGTAAAAATATAGGCACCCGTTAGGCTGTGGTGTTGCTGGGGTGGGTAAATAAAGCCCGGTTTGCCATTAACCAAATCCACCCCCGTTGGCATGTTGTTTAAAGCGTCTTTAGCATGACGCTCAAATTGAATGATAGCAAGCGTTGAAAACACAGCGGTGCCTCCGAGCGAAACAAAACTCCAGGTCATGTTATTTTTTGCTTCCCTATACTCCAGGGCCGATGGAGCATAGGCTAAAATTCTGATCTTAACGTCCTCTGGCGTTTGCATCTGCCCGTCAATGGTATAAACAATAGAGGAGTGTCTGCCATAACCAAAGGGGATGGCCTTGATAACACTGTCTGGTTGTGCCTGCGATTTTTTAATCTCCTGGGCTTTGATCAATGCTGATGAAAATAATAATAAGAGAGTGATGATAGCAATAGGCTTTTTCATGTTGTGATTTTGTTTGATATAGGATTAAATATGATGTGGATCTGATGTTGGATATGACAATGGTAATTGCTGAATGTCAATTTTAAAGGTTGTAACAAATTGATTACTAATGTAGTGGTGGAATATCCTGACATCGCTGCGCTGCCGAACCCTCTTCGCCTGGATATGCCCCGCGCGTCATTTCGAGGTGTGAAGCAATATGAAAAACGGCCTGTCATCCTGAGCTTGTCGAAGGATTGCGCAGAGGCCATCACACCATGCTTCGACAAGCTCAGCATGACACCCTATAGTAGTTTATTTTAAAGAGATTGCTTTGTACCTCGCAATGAGGTATAGAGAGTAGGGCAGGTGCGATTCCTTCCTTGGGAAAGGGGAGGTAGGGGTTTATAAGCATTGTAAACCTGTACTACAGTATAAACCCCTCCCTGCCTCTGCGCACAAAGCGGTCGCACCCCTCCCGAGGGAGGGAATTTACCTTTCCACCATAAATGGAGGGGCGTTATCTTTTATACCGTAATAATTTTTTAAATGTTAATTATACATTATATATTAGCCCTGCTAAATCGAGTAACCTAATTATTAATCTGCCTGGCAGATGTTTTATACCCCAATTTTATGAGAAAACTGCTCTTTTTTACTGCTTTTTTAAGCTTTGCTATGGCCGCATCGGCCAATAGCCGTTTAGTAATATCGCGCGATACGGTAGTTAGCGGCACCGCGACTGTACCTGCGGAGATTGAGGATCCGCGTAATTTAGGTATCAACAAAGAGCCGGCGCATGCCACATTGATGCCTTATGTTACCCTGCAGGATGCGTTAAAAGGTAATCGCCGTGCATCAACCTTAAGTCGTAGTTTAAACGGGTTGTGGAAATTTAACTGGGTAGCATGGCCACAGCAACGCCCGGCCGATTTTTATAAAACCACCTTTGATATATCTGGCTGGAAAGATATTAAAGTGCCATCTAACTGGGATATTGAAGGATATGGTACGCCATCATACAGCAACTTTACCTATATATTCAAAAAGGATTTTCCTCACGTGATGAGTGAGCCCTCTAAAAAATATACGACATACAAAGAGCGTAATCCGGTAGGCAGTTATCGCCGTGATTTTGATTTACCTGCTGATTGGAAGGGCCGTCGCATTTTTATCACTTTTGATGGGGTTGATGCAGGTTTTTTTATCTGGGTAAATGGTAAAAAGGTAGGTTACAGTGTAAATAGCCGTAATGCCGCCGAATTTGATATCACCAAATACGTAAAGCCGGGCAAAAATATGCTGGCGGTAGAAGTGTACCGTTTTACCACAGGCAGTTACCTGGAAGATCAGGATATGTGGCGTTTGAGCGGTATTTTTCGCAATGTGACGCTTTGGAGCAGTCCGCAGGAGCATATCAGGGATTATTTTGTAAAAACAAATCTCGATAAACAATATAAGAATGCCGTAGTTGAGGTAAGCGCCAAAGTAAAAAACTATAGCGATAGCCCAACCAAGGCAAACCAATTGCAGGTTACCCTGTATAATGGTAGCGCCATAGTAAAAGGGGCAACGGGGCAGCAGGCAGTGCCTGCTTTAAAACCAGGCGAGGAAGTCACTGTGAAAATAAGTTTCCCAGTTAGC
This sequence comes from Mucilaginibacter sp., assembly GCA_030445275.1. Classification (GTDB taxonomy): domain Bacteria; phylum Bacteroidota; class Bacteroidia; order Sphingobacteriales; family Sphingobacteriaceae; genus Mucilaginibacter. The sequence continues at coordinate 2,607 of JAUCSE010000019.1, read as the reverse complement.
AATCCACAAAAATGGACTGCCGAAACGCCCAAACTATATACTACGGTATTAACCTTGAAAAACGGTGGCAGCGCCACAGAAATGCTATCCTCACGCACTGGTTTCCGTACCATTGAAATAAAGGGGAGGGTATTTACCGTTAATGGGGTGCCCGTGAAACTGAAAGGTGTAAACAGACATGAAAATTGGCCCGAAGTGGGCCATGCTGTTACCGAGGAGCAGATGATCAGGGATATTGTATTGATAAAACAAGCCAACTGTAACCATGTACGCACCTGCCATTACTCTGACGATCCGCGCTGGTATGAGTTATGTGATCTGTATGGTATTTACCTGGTAGCAGAAGCCAACCTGGAAAGCCATGGCGCATGGGATCAATTTAATGAAGATCCGCGAATAAAAGATGCCATTATTGACCGTAATGTGGCCAATGTTGAAAATTTTAAAAACCATCCTTCGATAATCATCTGGTCGCTTGGTAACGAATGCGGCAGCGGCGGCAGTAATTTCCGTGCAGCATTATCAACCATTAAAAACATCGACCCAACACGGCCAACCCATTATCAGGGTTTTGGTATCGGCGAAAAGAACCCGGCAGATATTGACAGCGAAATGTATACCAATTTGGAAGATCTGGAAAAAGATGCCAAGGATGATAAACTAACCAAGCCATTTTATTTATGCGAATATGCGCATGCCATGTTTAACTCCATGGGTTCGGTTGATGAATATAATGACCTGTTTGATAAATACCCATCATTACTAGGTGGTTGTATATGGGAATGGCAGGATCAGGGTATTTGGAACAGGCGCGATCCTAAACACCCTATACTGGCCTTTGGTGGTGGTTTTGGCGAATACCCTAATGACCATTACTTTATCCATAAAGGTGTAGTAGCATCTGACCGGTCAGAAAAACCACATTACCCCGAACTGAAACATGCTTATCAATGGATAGCTGTTAAAGCAAAAGATATAAAAAATGGCATGATCACCATAAAAAACCGTTATCAGTTTATTAACCTGGATGGTTTTGTGGGCAAATGGCAGTTAAGCGAGAATGGTGTACTTGCCGCGCAGGGAGATTTTGATATCGGCAAAATAAATCCGGGCGAAGAAAAGGATGTAAAGGTTACCTATAATGTTGCAAACCCTAAGTTAAAAGCCGGAGCAGAGTACTTTCTGCGGGTCTCATTTATTTATAAAGCTGATAAGATGTGGGCCAAAAAAGGTTTTGAGGCCGCATCGCAACAGTTGGCAATTCCTGTAATTACCGCTGCACCGGTAGCAGACCCGGCGGCTCTGCAAAAGCTTGAACTATCAAATGGCAATAGTGAGATCAGGGTAAAAGGCAAAGATTTTAAAATTGAGTTTGATAAAAAGAACGGCTCCTTCACTAAACTGGAAAAGAACGGCGAAAATGTATTAGACAAAGATGGCGGACCAAAACTGCATTTATGGCGCGCTCCGCACCAGAAGGATGATATGTGGGCTAATGAGGGTTGGGAAAAAAATGGCATTAAAACCCTTGCCTGGGTGGCTGATGGCATTACCGCGACGCAGGCAGCGCCAGGCAAAATAGTGATCAGCGCTAGCCTGACCGGAACAGGCAAACAGGGCTTTACCGTGCATCATAAAGTTATTTATACCATACTGGGCAACGGAACAATTAAAGCTGATAATGAAGTATCATTCAGTGATCCTAAAGTGGTGTTGGCCAGGTTAGGTGTGCGCATATTCCTGAAAAAGGATATGGATCAATTCTCGTATTTTGGTCGTGGCCCAATGGAAACTTATGCCGACCGCAAGAGTGGTTTTGATGTAGGTGTTTACTCAAGCACCGTAAAACAACAAGTAACACCATACGAAAAACCGATGGAGAATGGCAATCACGAAGATATTCGCTGGGCCAAATTAACCGGAAAAGATGGCTCGGCCCTCACTGTTAAGCAGGATGGAGCCTTGTTGCAGGTTTCGGCACAGCCGCATAGCGATGAAGAAATGGAACCGGTAGAATATAAAATAGACTTGCCGCAAAGCAAAGCAACAGTATTAACCATTAGCGCCCATACCCTGGGTGTTGGTTCAAACTCCTGCGGCCCGCGCCCGTTAGAGAAGTACGTTGTTTACGCCAAACCGGATAATTTTAGTTACGAGTTGCAGTTGTAATTCAATTAAAGTACCTGCCTAAATAAAAGCGCGTTATTGCGAGGTCCGAAGACAACCGACCAGAGGGAGCTCATTAATACCTAATAAAAACAAACACAACATTAATAATCTCTACACAGGCAGGTCAATTAGGAAGGTTCGCTCTGTATAGTATAGAGATTGCTTCGTACCTCGCAATGACGAGGTGGTTATGAGGAACACTGGCACATAGTGCCAGTGTTCTTATTGTGCGCCCGGGATGGGCGCAAACTATAGGGTGAAAGTCCTGAACGCACCTTGATAGTGGGAAGCGTTAACCAAAGGGAAGGGTTTCGCGTGCGACTGCGAATCTGAAGGAAGCCGACGGTAAATCTCTGTCCTGACGAACAGGAAGCAGATCAGGCAGTCCCATGTGGGTGAGTTTGCAATCCAAAACAAAGCCCGAAACTATCCGAAACG
>JAUCSE010000018.1 GCA_030445275.1 Mucilaginibacter sp. | reverse complement strand
TGCCTTGCATGTCCTTAATATACAAAACAAACAACTAAATATCAAATACTTATGAAAAGAAACAACCCAATCAAACAGTGTTCGATTGGGTTGTTTGGAAACCTCCGCTCAGTTGCGCAACGGCCACGTATTGCTGAGGGCTTTTGTGTTTTGATAACTGGGGGAAGGATAAGGACAGTTACAACTTTAGGATTCTTTACCTTTATACTATATTATATATAATTGGCTTTTCGCCATGTAACCTAATATTCCTCGCAGAACCACTTTTATGTACAAAACAGTATTTGCAGCAATAATTTGTCTGGTGTCTTTCGTTTTTAACGTTAAGGCACAAAAAGTTTCTGATGATAAATTAAAAATAGGTAAGAATTACGAGGTAGCCGTTTATTATTTCCCCAACTATCACCCTGATAGTATTAATGCAAAATGGCACGGAAAAGGCTGGACTGAATGGGAAGTGGTTAAGGCCGCGAAACCAAGATTCCCGGGTCACGAACAGCCTAAGGTCCCATCCTGGGGATACTTTAACGAAGCCGACCCTAAGTGGGCAGCTAAGGAGATTGATCTGGCTGCTGATAACGGTATTGATGTTTTTATTTATGATTGGTATTGGTACTCCAATACAGGACAATACTTACAGGAGGGATTGGAAAAAGGATTCCTGAAAGCGGCGAACCGTAATCGTTTAAAGTTTGCTTTGATGTGGGCCAATCATGACTGGGTGAATATTCAACCGGCCACATTTGATAAAAACCGGATAAAACTTACAGAGGGCAAGGTATCTGCTGCATTATGGGACACCATCTCCAGATATATCGTTGAAAAGTATTTTAAACAGCCTAATTACTGGAAGATTGATGGAAAACCATATTTTTCTATCTATGAGATCATCACATTTATAAACGGGCTTGGAGGAATCGAAGAGGCAAAAAAAGCAATTCAATTATTAGATGAGAAAACTAAAAAGGCAGGTTTTCCGGGAGTTCATTTTAATATCATGAGCTGGATGGTAAATGATCATATGGTAAAGAGCATTATCGGTCCTGATGCACCCGCCAATCCAAAGGTAATGATGGAATCGTTGGGTACTTCAAGTGTATCCACCTACTGCTATGTTCATCATTATACGAATTTGATGACAGACGGTTTTCCTACAGTTCCGGTAGAAAAACCTTTTGCTTCGGCAAAGGAATATTGGAAGGAATTTACGACTGCATATCCTGACATTTTATATACTCCAAATGTTTCAATGGGTTGGGATGCCAGTCCCCGCTGCATGCAAAGCGACAAATTTGAATTAGGCCAATACCCCTGGACCCCGGTATTTGTTGGCAACACACCTGCGGCGTTCCAAAAACAGCTACAGGAGGCCAAATCATTTTTAGACCAGTATAATCCCAAGCACAAAATACTGGTGCTGAACTCCTGGAATGAATGGACAGAAGGAAGCTACTTATTGCCGGAACGAAAGTACGGAACACAGTATCTGGAGGCTATAAAAGCTGTTTTTGGAAAGTAAACGTTCGTTTTTTTATGGCATTGAAGGCGTGATCATACAGATTTTGCTATGTACATAAATATTTTTACCTTGTAACATTAATATCAACGTATGAGCTGCCATCATTTTTTCAATATCCTACCTCCGCCGGTTGTTTTATAAGCAAAATAACCGATGTTTTATTTTTATGGGTTCTTTTTAACCAAAAGGCTCATTTGCAATTTACAGGCTAAGGTCAATCGACCAGGTTGTTTTGTTTGCTCCATATTTCGCAGGGACATCTCTGCATTTATTTCGTAACATTTTATCAAAGCAACCAGCAATCATGACTAAATATAAATATATGGTTTTAGCCGGAGCGTGCAGCTACGGTATACTCTCTACCTTAGTAAAACTGGCCTACGCGGAAGGCTATAATACTGCCGAAATTTCAGTTACACAGGCTTTTATCGGCATGTGTTTTTTGTGGATGTTCGTTTTATTTCAACGGAGAAACTCGAACACAGGACCCTCTTTCCAGCAGTCAAAAAAGCAATGGTTAACGCTTTTGCTTAGCGGTACGGCCATTGGTTTAGCCTCATTTTTATATTATTTATCGGTTCGTTATATCTCTGCTTCTGTTGCCGTGGTGATCATGATGCAATTTACCTGGATCAGTATTTTGCTCGACTGGCTTTTCTTCAAAAAGAAACCGCGCCTGGCAGAACTACTGATCATTGGTGTAATTTTAACAGGAACAGTTATGGCAAGCAAAATTATACATGCCGATGCTACCTCCAAAACAGGGGTGTTATATGCCCTGGCATCGGCATTACTGTATGCTTTATACATTGTGGCCAATAGTAAAATAGTTATCAATATCCCACCTGTTAAAAAAGGTGCCTTGATGATGTTGGGTTCTACTGCAGGTGTTGTTATAGTTAATGCACACAGCCTTATTATCAATCATCATTTTGATCTGGGTTTATTAAAGTGGGGCATTGTACTGGCCCTGTTTGGTACCATTATCCCGCCTTTATTATTCGCTAACAGCATATCAAAAACGGGTGCTGCCTTAAGTTCTATCCTGATGGCTGTCGAGATACCTGTTGCCGTAATCTGTTCACATCTGTTATTAAAGGAACAGGTGAGCCTGGTTCAATGGCTGGGTATTATGCTGATGCTTCTGTCAATTGTCATGCTCAATATCGGGAAGCTAAAAAAGCAAAATGACGGATAAGGGCTGAAAATATTTTTCCCCACGCGTCATTGCGAGGTACGAAGCAATCCCCCATATGCAAATCGGATGTATAAAGTCTGCTCTGTACAGTTAGGGATTGCCACGCTGCGTTCGCAATGACGCGTTTTTATTAAGTCTTTCCGCCGAAGGCGTAGCGCAGGGTGAGCCAACTGCAAACCATGCAAATAGATTTGTTTGTTCCATAACAATGCAATATTTATAAAATATCAACATTTGTAAACGGTTTTTATCCCTGCTTTGATGATTTTTGCCGGATGGCAAAAAGTATGGAAAAGGTAAAGGGGATTTTATTGGTAGCGCTGGGTGCAGCAAGTTATGGGGTGCTGGCCACCTTTGTAAAATTAGCACATGGGCAGGGGTATCATACCAGCGAAATAAGTTTTTCGCAGTTCCTGCTTGGGTTTATCTGCTTATTTATCTTCAACCTGTTTCGGAGAAAAGAAAAAACTGCAACATCTGCTGCCGATAGCAAAGCATGGATAAAGCTGGTGATTGCCGGTTCGTCCTTGGGTTTAACCAGCTCTTTTTATTATTTGTCTGTTCAGTACTTACCGGTATCGGTTTGTATTATTTTGCTGATGCAAACCATTTGGATGGGTGTTATTTTAGAGTGGGCGCTAACCAGGCAAGCCCCTGAACCTAAAAACATGATTGCAGCCCTGATTGTTATTGCAGGAACCCTGCTGGCTACCAATATTTTTGATACCACGGTAGTGTTTAATCCGCGGGGTTTATTGTTTGGGCTTTTAGCCGCGTTGAGCTATACGGTATCCATGTATTCGTCAAATAAAATAGCGCCCAACCTGCCTGCGGTTAAACGGAGCATGTACCTGGTTTTAGGCGGATTGATCGCTATCGTTATTTTTTGGAATACTACCCTTTTGCGTGAGTTTAATTTTGCTGTGGTCCTGAAATGGGGCGTTTTCCTGTCGGTATTTGGTACCATAGTACCGCCCTTGCTGTTTACCAAAGGTTTACCGAAAATTGGTATAGGCCTGGGCAGTATTGTATCATCTGTTGAAATTCCCGTATCTATTTTATTTGCCCATTTTATTTTATCTGAAACCGTGTTGCCTGTACAATGGGCAGGAGTAGCGCTTATTATCAGCGCTATTGCGGCTATGAATTTAAGGTTTAAAGCAGCGAAAAGTGGTATTACGTTATAAATTCCTTCCCAAGGGAAGGAATCGCACTTGCCTCTACTCACCCTATTTGCTTTAAACCCGGCCGTATATTCGCCATACTGAATAAACCATGAGTTAACTATTATTTAACAGTAATTAAAGCATGTACGGCTTATTTAAAGGTGAATGAATATAATAATTAAGTATTACTTAATTTATTGCTTTATATTTATTCAAATTATTGCTTATTCTGAAAAATGAAATATAAACCTTTACTAAATCGAAAAAAGATTTCGCTTATTGTTCTGATACTCTTATCGATAGCCGTTGGCTGTAAGAAAAACAATAGCAACCCCCCCGTTAAAACAACGGAAACAAGTACAAACCTTACCCAGGACGAAAAGATAAGTATTGCCAAGGCTGGATTTTCGCCTACAAACGCTATTCGGGTTAAGGGAGGATTTATTGTGGAGGGGGATATCCTTCTTAAACAAGCTGATCTGGACTTTCAAAGCCAGCATGTTGAGGAAATCGTATTCAAAAAGCCTACAACTGAACAGTACCGAACTTTATTTATAGTGAGTACTTTAACCAACGCCATAAAAGTAAAAGTTAGCGCCGGTGCTGCACAGACAGTATTCACTACCGCGGCAACAAAAGCTATCAAAAGATACAATGACCTGGGCCTCACCATTACTTTTGCATTGTTGGATTCAAGCTCAACCGATAAAGAGGACATATTGATAACCGGTCAGGACTTTGGCGATCCAAACATACTGGGCCAGTCATCCGGATTTCCTGGGCCTGACGGAAAACCGGCCACGCCTATTACACTTAATAGTGTCCGTTATAATAAAGATTTTCAGGATAAAGGTGAGCTGGTTACCGTAATTGCTCATGAAATTGGGCATACCATTGGTTTCAGGCACACTGATTATGCAAACCGGGCATACAGCTGTGGTTATGATCTTTCATCATGGATAGGCATCCTGCAAGCCATATTTAAAATACCGGTTAATGAAGGCAGTTTTGCCATTTATATACCTGGTACCCCGCTTGGTGGCGAAGCTGGATCATGGATGCTGGCTTGCTCAGATGGTACTGATCGTCCGTTTACGCCGAGCGATATAGTCGCGCTCAAAGCTCTTTACCCTGTAAAGCAATAAATCTTAGTTATTATCTTACTTGAAAAAGGAGCTGCATTAAAAATGCAGCTCCTTTTTTATAAAATCAAATTACGATGCTGATTGCCAAACGCCCGTAGCAATGGCTTTTTGTACGTATGCCGAAAAATCAGTTGGTTTACGGCCCAATGCACGTTGTACACCATCGGTAAGGCTGGCATTGCGGCCATCCAAAATTTCGATGAACAGATAGGTTATGAGCCATATGATATCCTTAGGCACTTCGTACTCGGCCATCATGGCTGCGTATTCATCCATGCTGATCTTTTCGTAGTGGATTGGCTTACCGGTTGCAGTGGCTATTTCCTGTACTGCATCCTGAAAGGTCAATAAACGTGGCCCTGTTAATTCATATAATTGGCCAAAATGCCCATCATTGGTTAGTGCTTCAACCGCCACATCGGCAATATCATCAGCATCAACAAATGGTTCGGGTAGGTTGCTCACGGGTAGCGCTACGTAATGGGCTAAAATGGGGTCTAAGAGGTAGCTTTCGCTAAAGTTCTGGCTAAACCAGCTTGCCCTCAGGATGGTCCAGTGGGTGCCGGCTTCCATAACCATTTTTTCGCAACGCTGTGCTTCTTCCTCGCCCCTGCCTGATAACAGAACCAGGTGATTAACCTTATTTTCAACTGCTAATTTGGAGAATGCCCGGATAATTTCTACAGCGCCAGGAATAGCCAGGTCAGGCTGAAAGGTAATGTATACAGCATTAACGTCCTGCAGATTTGCGAGCCAGGTAGTTTGATCGTTCCAGTCAAAGGGTATTTCGGCGCTGCGGCTTCCAATTGTTACTAATGCGCCTAATTGTTGAAGCCTGTCAACAACACGGCTTCCGGTTTTTCCGGTGCCACCCAGCACCAGTATTTTCTTTTCTGTGTTTTTTGGAGATTGCATGATCTTGATTTTTGTTTAATCAAAACTATGTCAACCTCAAACCCCAAAATAGAACAAAACCGACAAGGGGATTTAGGATTTTCGATGTTGGATTTAGCGCTTATTTAGGATTTAGAATTTATTTTTCAGGATTTTCCCTGTTAGAATTTAGAGTTTAGAAATTAGAATTTCCCGCTATATCGTAGCCAGATTTTCAACAATTCCCTGTGATTTTTTTTGATAGTGCAGCGGTGAAACTCCTGCAAACTCTTTAAATGACCGTATAAAGTGCGACTGGTCGGCATAGTCATTCTCGTAAGCAATATCCGTGAGTTTATCGAAATTGTTATTGCGCAGGTTGTTAAGGGATGCCTGGAAACGACAGATACGGGAAAATAGCTTAGGCGAAATGCCGATATATTCCTTAAATCGGCGCTCCATGCTCCGCTCCGAAAGCTGCAGGTATCTTTGAACTTCTTTTAACGAAACGGCACCTTTCGACTGTAGTATCTGGGCCATGGCATACTCCATGGTATGGTTGTGCCTAAGGTTATTACGGATCTGCTGGGTTAAATACCCAAACAGTATATCAAACTGTTCATGTACCGATGTGGTGTTCAATAATTGCTCAGCAATTTGCTGCTCCTTCCTTTTGGCCAGGTCATTCAGATCAAGGCAGGAATTGGTAAGTTCCCCGGGATTAAAGTCGAATATAGCTTTGAGCGCGTTGGGGTAAAAGTATATACCCAGCATGTCAAATGATCCGGTTAAATGCAATTCGGCATGTTTAGTGGTTTGTCCAAACACAAAAACATCACTTAGTTTTTTATTGTCCTGGCTTAATGTTCCTTTGTGCAAAGGCTGAAAAATAAGCCCGGGGCAGCCATCGGCCATGGTCTTGAATACCCGGGACGAGGTTTTAGGATTAGCGCTTTCCAAAACCCAGCAACTCCTGATGTACGATTTAAGATGTTCCGGTGGTTGAATTTGATAATAGTTCATTGCCATGCATTAAGCTGTACGATAAGCCGTTACGTAAATTTAACGATTTTATATTTGACAATGCAAATGGTTGTTTATTACAAGGAAAAACGTAATTTACAATACACCTTGTCATGCTGAACGCAGTGAAGCATCTATTCTATAACATGTATATCGCAAAACAGATCCTTCGTTCCTCAGGATGACAAAGTGGTATGGGATGGCCTACAACTGCGCTACAAATTCCCTCATAGCCTCACCCGGATCAGCTTGTTTCATAAAGGTTTCGCCAATTAAAAAACCGTTGAAGCCGGCCAGTTTCAGATGCCTGATGGTTTCAGGATCACTAATGGCGCTTTCTGATATTTTCATGAACTCGGCCGGGATATGCTTAGCCAGGTTATAGGATGTTTCAACAGATACTGTAAAATCGGCCAGGTTGCGGTTATTTACACCTATAGCATCCAGCTTGGGGTGAATGCTGCGCTCCAGTTCTTCTAGGTTATGCACTTCCAGTAATACGTTTAGGCCTATGCTTTTGGCCAGCGTTGCCAGGGTATTGATCTCGGCAGGGGTAAGGATGGCTGCGATGAGCAGGATAATATCAGCGCCTAATGATTTGGCTTCGATCACTTGATATTCATCTATCATAAAATCCTTACGCAGCACTGGGATGGTATTTACCGAGCGGGCCTTGATCAGATCAGCCTTACGACCCATAAAAAAGTTACGGTCGGTTAAAACCGATAGGGCTGAAGCCCCCGCATTGGCATAAGCATTGGTAACAGCGCTAACCCTTACCTTATCATTAATAATACCTTTTGACGGCGATTTGCGCTTAAACTCGGCTATAATGCCGGTACGTGCCGGATCAAGCAAAAACTCCTTGAACGAATAGGTTTCGCGGTGAAAATATTCAGACTCTTCCAGCTGTACGTATGAAGTGCGTTTTTTGGCAGCTGCTACTTCCTTTTTCTTGTTGGCAACTATTTTATCAAGTATGTTCATAGATCAAAATTATTATTAGCGTCATTGTTTCGTGCCTCGCAATGACGGATTTGTTTTGTCATACTGAACGAAGTGAAGCATCTGATCTACAGCATGCCGGTGAATAGATCCTTCGTTCCTCAGGATGACAAATTATGTAACACGATACCTATTGATATTGTGTTAACACAAAGTTATTATTATTTACCACTCAGCCAGTTCTGCATTAATTCCTTCCCATATTCTGTTAATATGGATTCCGGATGAAATTGTACACCGCGAACATCATACTCCCGGTGGGCCAGGGCCATGATCGAATTGTCGGCCTCGTCAATAGCAGTTATTTTTAGCGCCTGTGGCAGATCTTTGTCGCTCACCACCCATGAGTGGTAGCGGCCAACCTTAAAGCTCGCTGGCAGGCCTTTAAAAAGGCGCTCCTGCGCATCGGTGACTTTAATAGGTGTAGCTATACCATGCATCGGCTGACTTAAGTTATACAAACTACCGCCAAATACTTCGGCAATAGCCTGCTGACCCAAACACACACCAAATATGCTTTTGGTAGGCGAGTATTTTTCGATCACCTCCAGCAGCAATCCGGCCTCAGAGGGTATACCCGGCCCGGGCGAAAGGATGATCTTATCAAAGGCATCCACATCGCCAATGGTAAACTTATCGTTCCTCCAAACCTCGCACAGCTGCCCAAGCTCATTAACCAGGTGCACCAAGTTGTAGGTAAAGGAATCGTAATTGTCAATTATTAATATCTTGTTCATTTTTTTTAATTCTAAATGCTAAACGCGAAATCCGAAATCGAAAATTCGAATTTCGAAATGCTCTACAGTTCCTCTGCCAGTTCCACCGCTCTTCTCAATGCAGCTATCTTGTTATCCACTTCCTTCAGTTCACTCTCGGCAATGGAGCCTGCCACAATACCGGCACCGGCCTGATAATGCAGCGTGTTATTTTTACTGAGGAACGAGCGGATCATGATGGCGTGGTTAAAATCGCCGTTGAAACCCAGATAGCCGATGGCACCACTATAAAAGCTGCGTTTAGCCTTTTCGTTTTCGTCAATGATCTCCATGGCGCGGTATTTTGGCGCGCCGCTCAGGGTGCCTGCAGGGTAGGTGTCGGCTACAATTTTAAAGGAGGATACACCCGGCAGCAATTTGCCGCTCACGTGTGATACCAGGTGGATCAGGTGCGAGTAGTATTGTACCTCTTTAAACGCTTTCACCTCCACCTGCTCGCAATGGCGGCTTAGGTCGTTACGTGCCAGGTCAACCAGCATCACATGCTCGGCCGATTCTTTGGGATCGTTTTCCAGGTTGCGGGCTATCTCGGCATCTTTTTCATCGTCGCCGCTGCGTTTAAAAGTACCGGCTATGGGGAATATGCTGGCCACATTGTTTTTGATAGTGATCTGCGCCTCGGGCGATGAGCCAAAGATCCTGAAATCGCCATAATCAAAATAAAACAAATAAGGTGATGGGTTTATGGAACGCAGTGCCCGGTAAACGTTGAATTCATCACCCTGGAAAGTGCGCGAAAATGCCCTTGACGGTACGATTTGGAAAACATCGCCCCTGAAAATATGCTGCTTCATTTTCTCCACAATGGCGATGAACTCCTCATTGGTCAGGTTTGATTGCTCGGGAGCTTTGCTTTTAAAGTTGTATTCAGGAAAGTTTTTGTTTTTGATCAGGTATTCCAGCTTTTCGATGCCGCCATTGGTTGGTCCGCCTTCGGGCTGGTTATGAAAAATGTAGAGTTCGTTTTTAAAGTGATCAACGGCTATAATGTAGCGGTATATGTGGTATTGCATTACCGGAACCTTACGGCTTACATCATCGCTTTGTTTAAGTTTAATGGTTTCAAAATGCTCCACCGCCTCGTGCGTAAAATAACCGAATAAACCGTTCGAGGTGATTTTTGTGGGATTAGCATCTGTTTCAAAGCTGCCAATAAACTGGTTTATCTGATCTATCAGCTCAAAAGAACCGGCTTCATGAGTTTCATGACTGCCATCGGGATATTGCTTTTTGAGGATGCCATCGTTGAGCACCAGGCCAGCAATGGGTTCGGAGCATATAAAGCTCAAACTGTTTTCGCGACTGTGGTAGTCAGAGCTTTCCAGCAGCAGCGAGTTGGGGAACACATCGCGCAGGCGCAGGTAAATGCTTACCGGTGTAGTGGTATCAGCAAGTAGCTTTTTATAGGTAGTGGTTATTTTAAATTTGTTCATGTGTTGTTTTCAAAAAGTGCATTAAATAAAAAAACCCGGACGAATTGGGGTCGCCGGGTTTCCTATTTAGGTTTACAATTGATTAGTTTATCTCTGATCAAAAACGTATCCGGCTGCCAAATTTAATTGGTGCCACCAGCTGTTTTTATGAGTGCTTTTAATCATCGTGGTCACAAATTTATAAAGAAAATTGAATTACCAAATTTTTTCTGAAACTTTTTTATCTGCTAAATCCTATTAGCCACGTGGAATAAGTATAATACCGGTCGAAATGATGATCAAACCCAGTATATAAAACACAAATATCGCCTTTTGCTTTCCTTCGTCAGTTGTTGCTCTTTTCGATTTGCTGTGACCAATAGTGATCAACACAATGGCAATCACCATCATAACCCAATGTTCAACTGTAAAGTAACGCAGGTGTTTCTCCTGCATGGTTGCCTTAGTAAACTGTACCAGCGGACTTATAAAGTACAGCACAATACCGATAAGTAGTTGTGTATGCACGGATATCAGGGCAAATAAGCTAAGTCTGCGGTTTGCTTCCTTGTATGGTTTTTTATTGATGAGGCCAACCAGCGCGCTTAATGCGGCCAGTACAATAAATATCAATACCAAATACCTGAAACCAGAGTGCAGGTGCTGAAAAAAGCTATAAAGTGTCATAAAACAAATTTTTGCGTGAATATACAATAAAAGCAAAAGCTGTAAAAGTATAGCGGTTATTTGACAATGAGTTAACGGTTGTTCTTATCGTAGTTAGAGACCAGGGATAGGGCGTTTTTATTATCCACGCGTCATTGCGAGGTACGAAGCAATCTCTATGCTGTACAGAGCGAACTTGCATGATTCACCTGCCTATGTAGAGATTATTAATGTTGTGTTTGTTTTTATTGGTATTAATGAGCTCCCTCTGGTCGGTTGTCTTCGTACCTCGCAATGACGTGATGGTTAATATCGTCATTGTTTTTGTCGCAAATCACCCCAAAAATGTCCATTTTGACACCTGCATTCTTGATTTCAGGTGCCGATCTTTGAGTTATTACATTAACAGCATCATTATGAAAGATCAGGCAATAAACACAGAGCATATCACCTTATCCGAATTAGTAACTGCCCAGGTTGAGTCAATAAAAGAAAAATTAATCCAGACAATAGCGCTTATTAAGCAGGATGAAATAAACCGTACCCCGTTTGAAGGTAGCTGGACGGCCGGGCAGGTTGGCGAACATATAAACCTATCGGTATCAGGAATGATCAAAACGTTAAGTGCACCTGTAAATGTAACCGAACGGGAGCCAGACCGGTATGTGAAAGGGATTAAGGATATGTTTTTAAATTTCAACCTGAAATTTTCTGCGGCACCGGGCATCACACCTACGGATAAGCACCAGGATAAAGAAACCTTGATCAATACGTTGACAAATACTTTTAAAGGCTTTATCAACATTGTGAGGGCAGAAGATCTGACAGGCACTTTTCCGGGTGTTGAGTTCCCGGGCATGGGGCCGTTAACGCGGTTGGAGTGGGTATACTTAACTATTTATCATACCCAAAGGCATATTCATCAGTTGAAAGAGATGAAGAAGTTTTTTTGAAGCCGTAACAACCCAATAATCCGCGCGTCATTGCGAGGAACGAGGCAATCTCTACTTAGACAGGTCAGCTATGCAGGTTCACTCTGTACAGCATAGAGATTGCTTCGTGCCTCGCAATGACGGGTTTTTTGTAACAAAAAAGCGATGGAGTTAACTCCATCGCTTTTTGAATATGATCAATCCGAAATCGAAATTCCGAAATCAAAAATTAAATTAACAATCTTACTGGCTCTTCCAGTAATGATTTCAGGGTTTGCAGGAACGCGGCACCTGTTGCACCATCAACCACGCGGTGATCACAGCTCAGGGTAACCTTCATTACGTTGCCAGGTACTACAGCGCCGTTTTTAACAACCGGAACCTGTTGTATGCCACTTACAGCAAGGATACAAGAATCAGGCGAGTTAATGATGGCGGTAAATTCATCAACACCAAACATACCTAAGTTTGAAATGGTAAAGGTTGAACCTTCCCAGTCAGACGGTTGCAGTTTTTTTGCTTTTGCACGTTGTACAAAGTCTTTTACTTCAACAGATATGTGGCTTAATGATTTTCCGTCGGCAAAACGTACTACTGGTACCAGTAAACCTTCGTCAACCGCTACAGCAACACCAATGTTGATATGCTCATTATAGCGGATCTTATCGCCCAACCATGATGAATTTACATTAGGGTGTTGTTTTAGCGCGATGGCGCAAGCTTTGAGCACAAAATCATTGAATGATATTTTAACCGGTGCAACCTCGTTGATCTTGGCACGGGCCTCAACTGCCTGGTCCATATCAATGCTCATGGTTACGTAGAAATGCGGAGCGGTAAATAAACTTTCGCTTAAGCGTTTAGCAATCACCTTACGCATTTGGCTAACCGGTTTCTCGGTAAATTTCTCTTCGCCAATAAAGGTTGGGATAGTAACCGGTGCTTTAGCCGGGGTAGCAGATGCCGGAGTGCCAGCGGCAGCTTCGGTACTTGCAGGGGCAGCAGCTGTTTTAGCGGGTGCTTTATATTCTTCAACATCTTTCTTGATGATGCGGCCACCTTCGGCGCTACCTTTTACATCATTCAGGTTGATGCCTTTATCTTTTGCTATTTTGCGTGCAAGCGGTGATGCTTTAACGCGGCTGTCATCAGCAGTTGACGCGGCCGGGGCTGCATCAGCAGTAGTGGTAGCAGTTTCGGCTTTTGCTTCTGGAGCAGTAGCAGCTTCTGCCGGTGCGGCAGCAGGAGCATCGCCAGTATCTTGTAATAAAGGAGTGATATCGGTACCCTCTTTGCCCACAATGGCTATGATGCCATTAACAGGTGCAGCTTCACCCTCTTTAGGGCCAATGTATAACAGGGTACCTGCTTCGTAACCCACAACCTCCATAGTAGCCTTATCGGTTGCTACATCAGCTAATGAATCGTCAGATTTTACTTTATCACCAACTTTAAAGTTCCATTTTTCAATTACACCCTCGGTCATGGTATCGCTCAGGGCAGGCATACGTATTACGGTAGCCGGTATGCTTGACAGATCAACCTTTGGCGCTGCTGTTGCAGCTGGTTTTTTATCAGCTACTGCTGCTTTTTCCTCTTTCTCAGGAGCGGCAGTTTCAGCAGGTTTTTCTGCTTGTTTTTGATCGCCACCAGCTTGTTCAAGAGCGGCTTTGTAATCTTCGCCATCTTTACCTAAAACGGCAATAACAGCATCAACCGGAACAGCACTGCCTTCTTCAACACCTATATATAACAAGGTGCCGTCCTGGTACGATTCAAAATCCATGGTAGCTTTATCAGTTTCAATCTCGGCCAATACATCGCCAGATTTTACTTTATCGCCAACTTTCTTATGCCATTTCGCCAATACCCCTTCGGTCATGGTATCGCTCATCTTAGGCATTTTAACTACTTCGGCCATATATTAATTTATATGTGTTATAAAATTTCGTATAAATATAATAGTTAGTCTTGAGTCTGAAGTATTAAGTTCTAAGTCAAAAAAAGACTTATGACCTGGGACTTCAGACTATCGACTTATAATTAGTCTCTGATGTATGGATAATCAGCCTGAACATATACGTCAGTATATAATTCAGAAGCTTCAGGCCATGGTGATTCTTCGGCAAACTGAACCGATTCATCAACCTGGGCTTTAATTTTCGCGTCTATCTCTTCAAACCACTTCTCATCAGCATAGCCTTCTTTCTCAATAACATGTCTTGTTAATTCGATAGGATCTTTTGCCTTGTAGCTTTCCAGCTCTTCTTTAGTACGGTATTTCTGAGGGTCAGACATGGAGTGACCTTTGTACCTATAGGTACGCATTTCCAAAAATGTTGGTCCTTCGCCGGCACGTGCGCGCTGGATGGCTTCGTCCATAGCTACGTGTACCGCGGCTGGGTCCATACCATCAACAGCTGATGATGGTATACCATAAGGTAAACCTAATTTGTAAATATCAGTTTGGATGGTGGTACGCTCAACAGAAGTACCCATGGCGTAACCATTATTTTCGCAAATAAAAATTACGGGTAGTTTCCAAAGCGCGGCCATATTAAAGGTTTCGGTGAGTGCACCCTGGCGTACGGCACCATCGCCCATATAGGCCATGTTCACAAACTGGGTTCCTTTATATTGTTCGGCAAAAGCGATACCGGCTCCCAACGGAACCTGACCACCTACGATGCCGTGACCACCGTAAAAGTGTTTTTCTTTATCAAACATGTGCATGGAACCACCTTTGCCTTTTGAGCAACCGGTAGCTTTGCCATACAGCTCGGCCATTACCGCCTTAGGGGTAACACCTTTTGCAAGGGCATGAGCGTGGTCGCGATAAGCGGTGATCATGCTGTCTTCCTGTTTCATTACAGACATGGCTCCGGCCAGTACAGCCTCTTGCCCAATATATAAGTGGCAAAAGCCCCTGATCTTCTGTTGTCCGTATAACTGTCCTGCCTTTTCCTCGAACTTACGCATTAAAAGCATTTGTTCGTACCACATCAGGTAAGTGTCTTTGTTAATTTCGATTGAACTCATGTAATTAAAACAATCAATTTCTTGGAGTAAAGCGCAAATCTAATTATATCCTTCAAAATATCGAAACTGCGACGAATTTGTTGGTGATATTTATTTTTTATTTCAAAAAAGTGCTTATTGAGAGCAAGGTTAATGGTGTTTTGTTGGTTTAGCCAAACTTTATACTGTTATATTGATATAATGCCGAAGCGTTTTAGGCGATATAATGCAATTTGGGGGCAAAAAAGTGCATTTTTAACTCATTTTTTAATTTATTTTCTTCGCGAAAAAGCTAAAAAAGCCCAAAAACAACCATCATCGAAATAACACAAATGTAACATGGAAGGGCTTTGATTGATGAGATTTTTAGCACAGGTCTGGAAATTATATTTTTTGAAAAAAAAGTGTCATTTATTTGCAATTATAAAAAATATAAATAGTTTTGTATCCAACGATAGACAAAGTGTCTAATTTAATAAACATTTGTTGGCCCTAACTAACAAACTAATACATTAAATGAAGAAAATTATCCCTGCTATTGCATTGCTTTTCTGCGTTTTAGCTTCACAGGCTCAAACAACGACAGCTCCAAATACCACTACCGACAAGGCTCCTGACGAACAGGAGGGTTTAGCCAAAACCTATCTGTCACAAATTATGGGTGTTGCATTATCTGCCACCTCAAACATGAAACTTTTTCATTTTGTTTACGATTGGATAGGCACACCTTACCACTTTGGAGGCAGCTCAAGAAGAGGGATTGATTGTTCGGCTTTCACTAAAGAATTATACAGCGAGGTTTTTAACCTTGATATTAAAAGAAGCTCACGTGATATTTTCAGCATGGTAAACCCGGTTGGGAAAGACGATCTGAAAGAAGGCGACCTGGTGTTCTTTAAAATTCACAGCCGCCGCATATCACATGTAGGCATTTACCTGGGCGGTGGAAAATTTGCTCATGCATCATCAAGAGGTGTTGCTATCAGCAGTCTTGACGATAATTATTATAGCCGTTATTTTTACAAAGGCGGTCGTTTAATGGCTTCGTTTAAAGATGAATTTACCGGTGGCAGTACGCCATCAATTGATGAGGAAAGCAATAACTAAAGAAATTCAATTAAATATTTAATTTAGTCCCTTCATAAACATGAGGGGATTTTTTTTTGCCGTAAGGCTATACGTATTACCCATTGCAGCCTGCATGGTAATTTTACAGGCTTGTGAAAGTCCGGCACGGAACAGGCCGCAGGTTGTTCTGCATAAAAAGGTGTCTTCGCCAAAGCGCTTAGCGCCAGTGATTGCCCCACCAATTCAGCGCGATTCTTTTTGTATAGCCGCCGTTGGCGATATGATGCTGGGAACTTCATACCCGGATAGTAACACATTGCCGCCTGATAGTGGCCGTAATAGTTTTAAGGCCGCGGCTACAGCTTTAAAGAATGTTGATGTGGCATTTGGTAACCTGGAAGGTACCCTGCTTGATACCGGGGCACCGGCTCATTTTAAACTGCATCAGTTGAGCAAGTCCTATTTATTCAGGATGCCAACTTACTACGCTTCGGTTTTAAAAAATGCCGGGTTTAATGTGCTTAGCCTGGCCAATAACCATATTAATGACTTTGATACAAGAGGGCGCAACAGCACCACCAAGGTGCTGGATAGCCTGGGCATCAATTATGCAGGCTTGCAAGCTAAACCAGCAACCGTGTTTGAGCGTAATGGTATTAAGTATGGCTTTTGCTCATTTGCACCCAATGCCAATACAGTATCTATACATGATTTGCGGGGGGCTGCGCGCATTATCAGGGAGCTTAAACAGCGCTGCGATATTGTGATGGTATCGTTTCATGGCGGCGGCGAAGGGGTTGACTTTGAACATGTACCCCGTGCCGTTGAAACCTACATTGGCGAAAAACGTGGCGATGTGTATGCCTTTGCCCATAACGCCATTGATGCCGGAGCCGATCTGATATTTGGCAATGGTCCGCACGTGAACCGTGCCATGGAAATGTATAAGAACAGGCTGATAGCTTATAGCCTGGGTAATTTTTGTACTTATAAAAGTGTAAGTGTAATAGGTATCTGCGGTATGGCGCCGTTGCTCAAGGTATATGTAAATAAAAAGGGTGAGTTTTTAAGCGGCCGTATTATTTCATTTAAACAGGCGCACGATAAGGGGCTGGTACGGGATACCCTTAACCAGGCCGCGCTCCGGATCAGGACATTAACCGAAACGGATTTCCCGGATGCTGGTCTGAACATTTCTGATAGTGGCGAGATAACCAGCATTCTGCAACTGGATAATTCAATCACAAAAGTTACTTTGCCTGAAAAATAAACATCGCTAAAATGCATTAAATTGCACTGCATTTAATGTTTAACTATTAATATACTTCAATTACACGTTCAACAGGGTATGAATAAATATCTACTATCAATAAGCACTTTTGTACTGGCATTAACTGCTAGTGCACAGCAAGGCAGCACCTTAAACGAAAAAGATTATGCGCATGCGGAAAGCTTTATGGGTTATAATACGGAGCAATTGGTTGATCATGGCAGGGTTACACCTAACTGGTTGCCTGGCGACAAGTTTTGGTATCGCATTTTAACCACGCAGGGCAGCGAGTTTATTTTGGTTGACCCGGTTAAAAAAACACGGGCAGTAGCTTTTGATCAACAGAAACTGGCAGCTGTACTGTCAACGGCATCGGGAAATAAGTACGAAGCCTACGCACTACCTTTTACAACATTCAGTTTTTCGGCCGATGGCAAATCTATTTCGTTTGGTGCCGATGGCAAATCGTGGAAAGCCGATCTGCAGAGCTACCAAGTCACGGCTGATAATGCCATGGCGGGTAATCAACGCACTGAGCTTGCAGGCCGAAGAAGAGTAGGAATTGAAGTTTCGTCGCCAGATGGAAGCCTGGTAGCCTATATCAAGGACTATAATTTATGGGTTCGTGATGCTAAAACTAATCAGCAAACACAATTAACAACCGATGGTATAAAGGATTTTGGTTATGCAACGGATAATGCCGGGTGGAAATCGTCTGCCGGACCGGTGCTGCGCTGGTCGCCCGATTCAAAAAAGATAGCCACCTTTAAACAGGATCAGCGTAATGTGGGTGATATGTACCTGGTTAGCACTAATGTTGGTCACCCAACGTTAAAATCATGGAAATATCCGTTGCCGGGCGATAAAGAAATTGCCACCATTCAACGGGTGATCATTGAGGTAAGCAATCCTAAAGTGATCAATATACAGGTACCACCTGATGCGCACCGGGCTACGCTGAGTGATGATATTTCGAGCAGTGGAACCTTTGACGATGTGGACTGGACCGCGGATGCCTCCAAGCTGGCCTTTGTATCCACCTCGCGCGATCATAAGCAGGAGAAATTCCGTATTGCTGATGCCGCCACCGGTGCCGTGCGTGAAGTTTTTGAAGAAACTATACCTACACAATATGAATCGGGTCAGGGAGCTATCAACTGGAGATACCTGTCGAAATCAAACGAAATTATATGGTTTTCTGAGCGCGATAACTGGGGGCATCTTTATCTGTACGATGCGCTGACCGGCAAATTAAAAAATCAGATAACCAAAGGCAACTGGGCGGTAACCAAATTATTGAAGGTAGATGAAAAAACACGCCAGATCTATTTTCTGGCCGATGGCCGCGAGCCGGGGAATCCTTACTTTACTCATTTATATAAAGTAGGTTTCGACGGTAAGAACCTAACCCTGCTTACTCCCGAAGAAGGAAATCATCAGATCATCTTATCTCCGGAAGGAAATTATTTTATTGACAGTTACTCCAAAGCTGACGTTGCCCCGGTTACCTTGTTACGCAACCTGAACGGTAAGTTAATCAGTACTTTGGAGAAAACGGATATCTCCCGGTTGATTGCCGCCGGCTGGAAAGCCCCGGTTCCCATCACCGTAAAAGCACACGACGGACAAACAGATATTTATGGGTTGATGTATGTGCCAACCAATCTTGACCCATCAAAAAAATATCCTATTATCAACAATATTTATCCGGGTCCGCAGGGTGGTAGTGTGGGTAACTGGTCGTTCTCAGCCTCGCACGGAGATTGCCAGGCATTGGCAGAGCTTGGATTTGTGGTTGTACAGATAGAGGGTACCAGCAACCCCCTCCGTTCAAAAAGCTACCACGATATGAATTATGGTAACATAGCCGACAATACGCTGGCAGATCAGGTTACCGGTATGCAGCAGCTGGCACAAAAATATCCTTATATTGATATTAACCGTGCCGGTATCTGGGGGCACTCAGGCGGTGGTTTTGCCACCGCGGGGGCTATGTTCCGTTATCCCGACTTTTTTAAAGTGGGTATATCAGAATCAGGAAATCATGATAACCGTAATTATGAGGATGATTGGGGCGAACGCTATATTGGTTTGCTAACCACCGGGGCTAATGATATATCCAATTATGATCCGCAAGCCAATCAAAACTTTGCCAAAAATTTGAAAGGTAAACTAATGCTTGCCCACGGTTTAATGGACGATAACGTACCGCCCTACAATACGCTGCTAGTAGTTGAAGCCCTGGAAAAAGCCAATAAGAATTATGATCTGGTGGTATTTCCTAACAGTGCGCATGGTTATGGCCAATATTCATTATATATGACGCGTCGTCGTTGGGATTATTTTGTGAAAAATCTGGCAGGTAATGAGCCACCGCAGGAATATTTGTTAAAAACGAAAACTGATCCGCGGAATAGTACGAAATAAGTGTTCGGAAGAATCAAATTCTTATTATTGTATATTAGTAATTTCAAGGGAATGAAAAAAATATTTTTAAAGGTATTCTTATTACTTCTGGCGTGCTTTCAGATTGAACGGGCTAATGCTCAGATCACGCCGCAGCAAGCTATTACTCATTTACAAAAGGGTATCAATATTGGTAATACATTAGATGCTCCTGGAGGTGAAACCAGCTGGGGACAACCCTTAATTCAATCTTATTACTTTGATGATTACAAGGCTGCCGGATTTACGGCAATCCGTATTCCGGTTACCTGGGAAAAACATGTTGACACCATTGCCCCGTATGCTATCAATCCTGAGTTTATCGCACGCGTAGAACAGGTGGTTGACTGGGGTTTGAGCCGGGGCTTATATATCATATTAAACTGCCATCACGAGGATCTTATTAAAAAGGATTATTCGCCTAAAAATGTTGCCCGTTTTGAAGCGATATGGAGCCAGATTGGCACCCGTTTTAAAAACAAATCAGACCATTTATTATTTGAAATATTGAATGAGCCACGCCCGCTGAGTTTGGCAAATCTTAATGATCTGAATAAGCGCATCTTTAAAGTTATCCGAAAAAGCAATCCTACGCGTATCATCGTTTACGCAGGCACAGAATGGAGCAGTGATACAGAATTAATAAAGGCCGACATTCCGAAGGATAAATATCTGATCGCGAATTTTCATTGTTATAGCCCTTGGGCCTGGGTTTCCGGAAAAGATAAGAATATTCCCTGGGGCACACCAGCCGAAAAGAACGAGATTAAGGCAATATTTGACAGGGTTCATAGCTTTTTCGCTACTAAAGGTATACCGGTTATGGTAAACGAATATGGTTGTCCGGTAGGTAAATCACAGGAGTGGCGTGTATTATTTTATAAAACATACGTCGAAAATATCCGCTCGCATGGCTTTGGGTCATTTGCGTGGGACGACGGAGGTGATTTCAAAACTTATGATAGAACAGGCCGTAAATGGATTGGTGGTGTACAAGAGGTAATAACATCATCATCCGGTGGCCAGTAGCTGGGTTTAACGATATGCAGCCTGTGGTCGGTGTTTTATTACCGTACCATCCACGAAGACAAAGCCTGGTGTTGAAATCCCAACAACACTTCAGGCTTCGTCTTTTGTATTACGTATCAGGCTGATGCCGGTAAAGAAAAATAGCAGGGCTATGATACCTACAACCACGAGTGTTGTAACCTGGCCGCTGTGGTTTATAACACCAATGCCGGTATAAATTAAGCCGATAATACCAAGTACGGTCAATATGGCTCCGAAAGTGCGTTTTAGGTTCATGGTGATGTGTGCTGTTTTGTAAAGCATTTTTATAAAAACAAATAACACACCAATAATTTGTGCTACATTTATTTATCTAAATATTATCAATCATGGGAACTGGCGAAATCACTTTTTTTATTATAGCATTCATTGTGCTGATTATCATATTTACCTCCTTTGTGTCTGTAAAACAGGGCACAATAGTGGTAATTACCGTATTTGGGAAGTACCGGCGCATACTTACTCCGGGCTTAAATTTTAAAGTGCCGTTTATTGAAAACGTTTACTCCAAAATATCTATCCAGAACCGTTCGGTAGAGCTGGAGTTTCAGGCGGTTACTTTTGATCAGGCTAATGTTTATTTCAAGGCCATGCTGTTGTATTCGGTATTGGATCAGCAGGAAGAAACCATTAAAAACGTAGCATTTAAATTTGTTGATGAGCGTAACCTGATGCAGGCCCTTATCCGCACGGTTGAAGGATCTATCCGTGCTTTTGTAGCCACCAAACGCCAAAGTGAGGTGCTGATATTAAGGCGTGATATTGTGGAGCATGTAAAAGAACAGTTGGATGTAATATTGGAGGGTTGGGGCTACCACCTTCAGGATCTGCAATTGAACGATATTACGTTTGATGAGGTGATCATGAAATCAATGAGCCAGGTAGTGGCATCCAATAACCTGAAAGCTGCGGCCGAAAATGAAGGCCAGGCTTTATTGATCACTAAAACAAAAGCGGCCGAAGCCGAAGGTAATGCCATCAAAATATCGGCCCAGGCCGAGCGCGAGGCAGCACAGCTGCGTGGTCAGGGTATTGCCCTGTTCCGCGAGGAAGTTGCCCGCGGTATGTCTGTCGCTGCTAAAGAAATGGCTGAGGCCAATATGGATACCTCCGTAATTTTATTTACCATGTGGACAGAATCAATCAAACATTTTGCCGAAAACTCACAGGGCAACGTGATATTCCTGGATGGTTCAACCGATCAGATGCAGCATACATTAAAAGAAATGATGGGCTTAAACCTTTTACAGTCTGACAAGGTCAAAAAGTAAAAGTTTTAACCTGCGTGTTTTATGAATGTAAGATGGATGAAGTGTATAGGCCTTGTGGTCCTATTTTTATTGACGATCAAAAAAGGGGCATCGGCTCAGCAATTCCATCAATTAACCCTTAACGATTTTGGCGGTACGCCACGTGTAAATGCACGTGGCGTAATTGCTTATACCAATTGTACCATTGATTTTAAATACCAGGCAAGTCGTGGTAACGATGGTTATATCGTAAATGCTTTTGTACGCCTGATACTGAATACCCAAAAATCATGGCTCGATAGGAGCCGTGTACCATCTGACCAAGTATTGACGGAGGTGTTAAACCATGAACAGGGACATTATACCATAGCCTACCTTGAACAGCAGGAAATATTGCGCGAGATTGGCAAAACCCGTTTCAGCCGTAATTACCAGTATGAGGCTATGGCCATTTTTAACCGGATAGATGCCAAGTACAAACAAATGAACACGGATTATGACGATGACACCCAGCACATGACCGACCGCGTACAACAGCATAGTTGGGATGTGTATTTTCAAAAACAGTTACAGTTTATGCCGGTGGAATCTCTTTAAATCGGCGAAGGCGCAACCAATACACGTCATTGCGAGGTACGAAGCAATCTCTATGCTGTACAGAGCAAATAGAATAGTTTAGAACATCAATGATCGACCTGCCTGCGTAGAGATTGCTTCGTACCTCGCAATGACGCGCGTAGAGATGCCAGGGTGAGTTAACGCTGCGTTTAGTTATTCATTTTAGCAAAGCCTCTCCGTATATTTGCTTAAATCCCATGCAAAACGAACCCGTTCAAATCATCCGTAAAATTATCCATATTGATATGGATGCTTTTTACGCATCGGTTGAGCAGCGTGATTTTCCGGAGTACCGTGGTAAGGCCCTGGTAGTTGGCGGATCGCCCCAGGGCAGGGGCGGGGTGGTGGCTACGGCCAGCTATGAGGCGCGTAAGTTTGGCATCCGCTCGGCTATGTCATCAAAAAGAGCTGTGCAGCTTTGCCCGGATGCCGTATTTGTGCGACCGCGATTTGCGGCGTATAATGAAGTGTCGCGAAGAATAAGAGAGATATTTAGCCGGTATACCGACCTGATCGAGCCCCTCTCATTGGATGAAGCTTATCTTGATGTAACCAACGATAAGTTGAACATAGGCTCGGCCATTGAAATTGCCAAGCAGATCAAGCAAGCCATCAAAGACGAGTTGCAGTTAACTGCCTCGGCAGGGGTATCTATCAATAAATTTGTAGCCAAAATAGCTTCGGACATTAATAAACCGGACGGTCTGAAATTTATTGGCCCGTCAACCATCGAAGATTTTATGGAACGCCTGCCTGTCGAAAAGTTTTTTGGGGTCGGGAAGGTTACAGCTCAAAAAATGAAACAAATGGGCCTGCACACGGGCGCCGACCTGAAAAAACTCACCGAAGACGAATTGATCCGTCACTTTGGCAAAGCCGGTAAATTCTATTACCAGATAGTGCGTGGAATAGATAATCGCGGGGTACAACCCCACCGCGAAACTAAATCATTAGGAGCCGAAGATACTTTTGCTTATGACCTAACAACGCTCGAAGAAATGGAAGTTGAGCTTGACAAAATAGCGGTAACGGTATATGATCGTCTGATCAAATATAACCTGAAGGGCCGCACGCTCACCCTCAAAATAAAATACAGCGACTTTAAACAGATCACCCGCAACCAATCGTTTCCTATTGCCTTTAATGATCTGGAAACGATCAGTAAAACGGCTAAACAACTGATGGCGGCCACCAATTTGGAAGATGCACGGATCAGGCTGCTGGGTATATCTCTCTCCAACTTTGGCGATATCGTACCCAAACAAAAAGAAGAAAGAGAGGCCGGTCCCGGCGATCAGTTGGGGCTGGAGTTTTAGCCCCTGAAGGGGGGAACTTATATGCAAAGCGGCTTTAAAATTTACAGTAGTCGCTCGGCTCCAGCCGAGTGACTACTATCACCAGGCCTCTGGCCAGCGTATATCATTGTGTAAACATTTCGGCGGCGGGACACCGCGTAATAATAGTCACTCGGCTGGAGCCGAGCGACGGCTACATTGATTTTGTTTCCACAACTAAATCAACTCTTTAGCGCATTTCCTTACCGCTGTTAACAATTATTTAACACAAAACACTTCCAATTACAGCAAATTCTCATTACGTTTGAATTTTTTGTTGATGTAGCTTCAATAAATTTTTTATCAAAAGTTTAATGCTACGAGTCGACAGTACAAAACCTTGCCAAATTATATATGCCATTGCCCGGCATGAGTACTTGTCGTATGTTATTGAACCACACATAGTTCAGCTTAATCCTAACGGCGAATTTTCATTAACTCACCAGCGTTTATTCTCCAACACAGCAAAGGAATTTATCCATTGTCTGGATGATACCGACATCAAGCTTATCAAGATACTGGAGGAGATGGAGCAGGGCAATGTGATCAAAAGATATTATAAAAAGCCTATTCGTCCGTTTGAGTTTTTTGCCAAGATATTTAATGAGCAGCTATTTGATACCATCCGCCCCAAAATGGAAAAGCGTATGGCCGAAGCGCTGACCCTGCTAGGCACCAAACAGGTGTATCAGATGAGCAAGGAAGGCTACCCCGGCGAGCGTAAGCTACAGATAGCCACAGAACCGGCATCGGTGTTGTTCCATTTTAGGCGTAATGAGGAGGAGATCAGGTATTTCCCCACCATCAAATACCAGGGCATGCGCATCGAGTTCATGTTTAAAAACGCCGAGATCATTTGTAACCACCCTGCTTGGATGCTGTTGGATGATACCCTCTACTATTTTGATAAGGAGATAGAAGGTAAAAAGCTGCTCCCGTTCCTGAACAAGCGTTTTATAGCCATTCCACGATCGTCAGAACAATCGTACTTTGAAAAATTTGTTGCCCCGCTTATCGAGAAGCATAATGTATATGCCGAGGGTTTTACCATCAATACCGAAAAATACGATGCTCAGGCGGCATTAAAACCTATTTATATTGAAGGTGGCACCTCGCAGCTGCAATTGTATTTTAAATATGCCGGTTATATTTTTCCTTATGGCGATGGCAGGCACGTATCTGTAAGGATGGAGAAAAATGGTGACGATTATATTTTTCATCGTATTAAACGCTCCATTACCTGGGAAAAAAACAAGATGCAGCAGCTGGAGCAGCTGGGCCTTAAAACGGTATCGAGCCTGTTCCAGAACCTGGAGGTAGATAATAACCATGACGAAGAGACAGACCACTCCTTCTCCGTTTTTGAATGGATGAATCAACATCACGACCAGCTGATTGAGCTGGGTTTTGAGCTGGAGCAGCCCGAAGGCCAAAAACGCTACGTATTTGGCAACAGCAAGATCGACCTGG
Source organism: Mucilaginibacter sp. (assembly GCA_030445275.1). Lineage (GTDB taxonomy): Bacteria > Bacteroidota > Bacteroidia > Sphingobacteriales > Sphingobacteriaceae > Mucilaginibacter. Next base: position 33,342 of record JAUCSE010000018.1, on the reverse strand, counting down.
AAGTAAAAGAAAATAACGACTGGTTTGATATTCATGCTGTGGTATGGTTTGGGCCTTACAGTATACCATTCATCCAGCTTAAAAATCATATCCTGAATCGTAAGAAGGAATTTACCCTGCCTTCGGGCGAAATAGCGGTGATCCCCGAAAAATGGTTTTCGCAATATGGTAACCTATTGCATTTTACCGAGGGCAATAACGACCTGAAATTGCGCCGCCACCACATAGGTTTGGTAAATGATCTTGCCGAAGGCGAAATGGCCAACGTTGCCATGACCCGCAAGCTGCAAAAACTCACCAATTTTGAGGAGCTGGAAGAGATTGATATGCCTCAAAACTTCGCCGGTAATTTAAGGCCATACCAGAAAGCAGGCTACAATTGGTTCCACTTTTTAAAGAGTTACCATTTTGGTGGCTGCCTGGCCGACGATATGGGGCTTGGTAAAACCATACAAACCCTTGCCCTGCTGCAAAAGCATAAAGAGGATACCGAGGCCGCAGGCAGTAAAGCTACATCGCTGGTGATCATGCCTACCTCCTTAATTTATAACTGGCTTAACGAGGCAAAGAAATTTGCCCCGCAACTAAAATTGATGGTACATACGGGTACTTTGCGTTACCGGTCGGCGGAGGTGTTTGCCAATTATGATGTGGTAATCACCACTTATGGCATCAGTCGTATTGATATTGGTATGTTTAAGGAGTACTTTTTTGATTATGTAATACTTGACGAAAGTCAGAACATCAAGAACCCATCATCCAAATCGTTCCAAGCGGTTAAGCAGCTTAAATCGCGCTTTAAATTGATACTGAGCGGTACCCCGGTTGAGAACTCGGTAAATGATCTTTGGACACAAATGTCGTTCATTAACCCTGGTTTGCTGGGTAGTCAGCAGTTTTTCCAAAATGAGTTTGTAACACCTATTGAAAAGAAAAAAGACGAAGATAAGGCCCGCAAGTTGCAGGCATTAATAAAACCCTTTGTTTTACGCCGAACCAAGGAGCAGGTAGCTACCGAGCTGCCGCCAAAAACCGAAACCCTTTTCTACTGTCAGATGAGCGAAGAACAGGCATCGGTGTATGAAGAGGTAAAATCTGAATACCGTAACGAACTGCTGAAAAGCCTGGAGGACGGCACCTTTGCCAAAACCCAGATACAGGTATTACAGGGCCTCATCAAGCTACGGCAAATTGCTAACCACCCCATCATGATTGATAAGGATTATGAGGGCGATAGCGGTAAGTTTGAGAATGTGGTGCACACCCTGGCCAACGTATTGGATGGCGGGCACAAAGTGTTGATATTTTCGCAGTTTGTAAAACAGCTCACCATATACCGCGAGTATTTTGAGCGCGAGAATGTGCCTTACGTATACCTTGACGGCAGCACCCAAAATCGTGGCGATGTGGTAAAACAGTTTCAGGAGGATGAGAAAACAAGAGTGTTCCTGATCTCGATCAAAGCCGGTGGCGTAGGGCTTAACCTGACCGAAGCTGATTATGTGTTTATCCTCGATCCATGGTGGAACCCGGCTGTTGAGCAACAGGCTATTGACCGTACCCACCGTATAGGCCAAACCAAAAACGTATTTATCTATAAATTTATCACCAAAGATTCTGTTGAAGAGAAAATATTAGCCCTGCAACAGCGTAAACTGAGCCTCAGCCGCGCGTTGATCACCACGGAGGAGAGTTTTATCAAGTCACTTACTGCTGATGATATTAAGGAGATATTGGGGTAAAAATAGATGTGCAAATGTGCGGATTAACTCCGTTGAGGGCTTCACCGTTTTAGATGTGCAGATGATTTAATCATACCCAAGCGCTGTTAAACTTCGTAAGTCTCTCTAAGCTCTTTTCCGCACGTCATTGCTGTAAGGTACGAAGCAATCCCCGAAATGCAGAGTCGCTCTGGACAGCATAGAGATTGCTTCGTACCTCGCAATGACGCGTTTGTGTGGTGTTTTTCGTAAAAGGTAGAATGAATAAGCTTTAATTCAGAGGATTATAAACCATTTTTAGGCACCCATGCCTGGCTCTTGATGAGCCATTTATCACCTACTATGCGCAATACAAACGTAAACCCACCTTCTTCATCAAAAGGCTCGCCATTAATGGTGCCGGTATACTCAACAGGTACAACCAAATAAGCAATTTCATCGGTTTGCTGAAAAACCTTTACGCGTTTCACATTAACTTTAAAGTCCTTTATTTTAAAATCTTTTACTGCTTTTTGAACTGAGTTTACCCATTGCACGCCTGCTAGCGGTCCGTTCCAGGAAAAGGGCGATTGTTCATCAATAACCATCGCATTTGGCGCATATAATTCAGATACTTTTGCAATGTCAAATGTATAGGAGGCTTTTAATACCCGGTTTACAATTTCCAGAACCTCGGGCTTTAATGTTTTTACGGTATCATAGCGGCCTACATCTGCTGCATTAGTTTTTTGCAAGGATAACAGGCTTATCAGCAAACCCATAAATACCATAGTTAATATGCTTTTCATCATGATATCCGGTTAATATGATTTATATTATTTGGCATTGCTATTCATATAGTCCAAAGTTAAGTTACAAAGGGCTTTCACACCTAATGTAAATCCACTTTCGTCAATATAAAAATCGGGCGTATGATGTGACGGGGCTTTGATCGGGTCGCCACCTTTGGGCATTCCACCTAAAAAGAAGAATAATCCGGGAACTTTTTCTTGGTAAAAGCTAAAATCTTCGGCTCCGGTTACCGGCTGGCGCAGTAGTACGTTTTTAGTACCGGCGGTACGCTGTAAACTAGGCAACATTTTTTGAGTAAGCTCGGGATCATTAAACGTGACCGGGTAGTGGCTGCTGTATGGAATTTTAATTTCGGCAGTTGCGCCCTGTGCTTCGGCGGTTTTAGTGGCTATCTGCTTGATCCTTTCAATCATCAGCTTTTCATCGGCCACAGTAAATGAGCGTATGGTTCCCAGCATTTCAACCGATTCGGGAATGATGTTGGAGCGATTGCCGCCTTTTATGGCCCCTACAGTAACTACGGCAGGATTTTCTGTTACATTAATATTGCGGCTTACTATAGTTTGCAGGTTGTTAATGATCTCGGCGGAAACCACTATCGGGTCAATGCTCGACCACGGATAGGCCCCATGTGCTGAGCGCCCTTTTACAATGATCTGCATATCGTTAACGCCGGCCATCGTTCCACCCGGGCGATATCCTATGGTTCCAACCTCGGTTTGCGAATTGATGTGTAAGCCAAAAATTACGTTAACCTTCGGGTTTTCTAACACCCCCTCCTTCACCATTTCTTCGGCACCGCCTTTCTGACCTGGTTCTACACCTTCTTCGGCTGGCTGAAAAATAAATTTCACCGTACCATGCAACTCGCTTTTCATGGTCGACAGTACCTGCGCTACCCCCATCAAAATAGCCATATGCGAATCATGTCCGCAGGCATGCATTACACCAACTTCCTGCCCCCGGTATGTGGTTTTTACTTTTGATGCAAAAGGTACCGGTGTGCGTTCAATTACCGGCAAACCGTCCATATCGGCACGCAGAGCAACTACCGGCCCGGGTTTATCGCCTTTTAGTATCCCCACAACACCGGTTGTAGCAATACCGGTTTGCACCTGTATACCTAACGATTGCAGGTGTTTGGCAATAATGGCCGATGTACGCACTTCATGATTACCCAGTTCTGGATGTTCATGAAAATCGCGTCGCCAGGCAATCACCTGGTCTTGTAAGGCATCGGCCTTATTGCTGATCTGTGTTGAAACGCCATCTTTTTTTTGGGCAAGCGCCTGAAAAGCACTTAAGGAAAGCAACAAAATGTAAAGTTTTTTCATACGGGGTTTTAAAACACTTAAGATAAGAACAAAACTTTGAAAATGATAGCCCGCTGCTTATAAGATATCGTAACAGAAATAAAAAAAAAGAGTACATACAAAAAAAGCCCGGTATAATTTCCGGGCTTATGCTTATATCTATAAAATGGTATGCCTAATTAAAGCTAGTCAGGTTAATGGTGAATACCAATACCGAATTTGCAGGTATACTAGCCGCGGGCGAGGTATTGCCATAACCCAATCGTGATGGTGCAATTAATAAAATGCTGCCTCCTGTTTTTATTAAAGGCACACCTATTTGCCAGGCAGGTATTAAACCGGATAGGAGTGTCGTAAATCCTGTACCTGAACCAAACTGAGTGCCATTTAGCAGACTGCCCGTGTAAGAAACCGTTACGGTTGAATTTACCGTTGGATTGGTACCTGTACCTGGAGTTAATATCTGATAATACAAGCCAGAAGCAGTATCCTTTTTGGCTTTGATAGTTGGATTTGCGGTCAGATAGGCTGAAATTAATACACTATCGGCCGCTGCTTGTTTTACAGGATCAACAACCACTGTAGAATCGGTTGGTTGCACATCCGAATTATTTTTTAAACAGGATGTCAGAGTAACAGCAAATAAACTTAAGAGTAAAAAATATTTCTTCATAATCGATCTTTTAGCGTTATAACAGATTTTTCAATCAAAAATTATAGCATTTATTTTGTTTGAGTATAAAGATGGCCTTTTTTGTGATAAATAGATTTACCTTATTGCTTTGATCTTAATTTTAGTGGTTTAAGTATCAATAATGTTACCTGATCGACGCTTTATTAAAGCTTGTTTATTGAAAGCTAGTTAGGTCTATGTCAAAAGTAAGTACGGCATTTTCAGGAATAGGGCCGGCACCAGCAGGGCCGTAAGCTAATCGTGATGGTACAAATAATACGATATTGCCACCTGCTTTTACATGGGGCACACCTATTTGCCAGGCTTTTACCAGGCCGGATAATGAGCTCGAAAAATCACTACCCTGGTCAAAGCGTCGGCCACCAATTAAGCTACAGGTATAGTTTACCGTAACAAATGAATTTTCAGTAGGGTAGGGTCCGGTACCCAGTTTGGTAACCTGGTAGTATAAGCCTGATGATGAATCTTTAACTGCTTTTATTGCAGGGTTAGCGGCCAGGTATACCCTGATAATGGAATCGTCGATCCCGGCTTGTTTAGCTACGCTAGCAGATGGCTTGCTGGAGCAGGATGCCAGCGTGATCATGATAGCGCTTAACAGTAAAATATATTTCGTCATGGTGTTTTATAAAAAAGCTCCCTCCAAATTTCCGGGGTCAGAAGAAATTCAAAAGGAGCCTCAATGCATATATAATTAAACTTATACGGTTGTTTTTATTTTAAGCTCGGTCATCTGTGCATCCGCAATGGTTGATGGCGAATCGATCATCACGTCGCGGCCCGAATTGTTTTTAGGGAATGCGATTACATCGCGTATAGAATCCAGTCCGGCAAATATAGATACCAGGCGATCAAAGCCAAGGGCCAAACCACCATGCGGAGGTGCGCCGTATTCAAAGGCATCCATCAAAAAGCCAAATTGTTTTTGTGCTTCCTCAGGCGAAAATCCCAGGTGTTTAAACATCAACGACTGCATGGCACGGTCATGGATACGGATAGATCCACCACCAACCTCGGTACCGTTGATCACCAGATCATAAGCGTTGGCGCGTACAGCTCCCGGATCGGTATCCAGCAGGGCAATATCCTCAGGTTTTGGAGAGGTGAACGGGTGGTGCATGGCGTGGTAGCGCTCACTTTCTTCATCCCACTCCAATAATGGAAAATCCAACACCCATAGCGGGGCGAATTTATTTTTATCGCGCAGCCCTAAACGGGTACCCATTTCTAACCTAAGCTCGTTTAGTTGTTTGCGTACCTTGTCGGTTTGGCCGGCAAGTATCAGCATCAAGTCGCCTTTTTCGGCATTAAATGCGGCAGCCCAATTGGTCAGCTCATCTTCACTATAAAATTTATCAACGGATGATTTTAAAGTACTGTCTTCATTATAACGACAATAGATCATGCCGGTAACACCAATTTGGGGGCGTTTTAACCACTCGGTTAGTTCGTCAATTTGTTTGCGGGTATAGTTGGCGCAGCCTTTGGCGTTGATGCCCACTACCAGTTCGGCATTATCAAAAATGCTGAAACCTTTGCCTTTAACAACGTCATTCAGTTCCACAAACTCCATCCCGAAACGGATATCCGGTTTGTCAGAACCATATAAACGGGCGGCATCAACATATTGCATGCGCGGGAAAGTACCCAGGTCAATACCTTTTACAGTTTTGAACAGGTGTTGGGTCAATCCCTCAAAAATATTTAAAATGTCTTCCTGTGTAATGAACGACAGCTCACAATCGATCTGTGTAAACTCCGGCTGGCGATCGGCTCTTAAGTCCTCATCCCTAAAACATTTAACGATCTGGAAATAACGGTCGAAACCGCTCACCATCAGCAATTGTTTAAAAGTTTGCGGCGATTGCGGCAAGGCATAAAACTCGCCCGGGTTCATGCGGCTTGGTACCACAAAATCGCGCGCGCCTTCCGGGGTCGATTTGATCAGTACCGGGGTTTCAACTTCTATAAAATCAAGTCCGTCCAAGTATTTGCGGATTTCCTGTGCCATTTTGTGGCGCAAAACCAGGTTATTGCGTATAGGTGCACGGCGCAGGTCAAGGTAACGGTATTTGGCACGAAGCTCCTCGCCGCCATCGGTTTCATCTTCAATTAAAAACGGAGGTAGTTTAGCCGCGTTTAGTATTTCTATATCTTCAACGGCAATCTCGATTTCGCCGGTTGGTATTTTAGTGTTTTTGTTAGAGCGCTCAAGCACCTTGCCGGTAACTTTTATCACAAATTCGCGACCTAACTCACGGCTTTTTTCGCGTAGGGTAGCGTCGGTATCGGTATTTAATACCAATTGGGTTAAACCATAACGGTCGCGCACATCAATAAATGTGGTACCGCCCAAATCGCGCGATTTTTGTACCCATCCGCATAAAGTAACCGATTGGCCTAAGTTGCTGATATTTAATTCGCCGCAGGTATGAGTTCTAAGCATAGCAATGTTTTATAAAAGTTTGCAAAAGTACATTTTTGAGGTGAAAGGAGAAAGGTAAAAGGATAAAGGTTGGTTTGTTTTGATCTTTAGCTGAGATTTAGTCGCTTTTCTTGCTGACTTCCGGACTTTTTCGACTTTCGGACTAAAAAACTATCTTTGCTCCTATAATTCTCAAGGGGTGCCTTGCTTTGGGTTCAAAAACAAATTGTTTTTACCAAACTGAAAGACAGGCTGAGATCAAACCCATTGTTTGAGTCTTAAGTTCTAAGTCTTAAGCCCAAAGTTTTAAGTTCTAAGTCATTCATTGACTTCCAACCAAAGACTTCTGACTAAAGACTCCCGACTAAAGACTTAAATATGCACCTGATCCGGGTAATGCCGGCGTAGGGAGAGGTAACCAAGTTAAGTGTACTGTCATTTTACCCTGATGAGCAGATGGTTTAACTAATTTTTTTGTTAATTTATTTTGAAATTTTTACTTGTGGCGATCACCGCCTTACTGTTGCCTGTTTGGGCATCGGCTCAACTTTCCATAACGGGAAAGGTCACTAACACATCGGGCGAGGTACTGCCCGGAGCAACCATTACTATCGCTAATCCGGCTAAGAGGGCCGTTGCTGATGCAACCGGAAAATATAGTTTTACCGATCTTAAAGCAGGTAATTATACGTTGAAAGCCAGTTACATTGGTTATCAGGCCATCACAAAAAACATTGCTTTAGGCGCTAACGAACTTATTAATATCACCCTGAACAACGGTACACTTACCGCCGAAGAGGTGACTGTAAGTTCAACCCGGGCCAGTAAAAACTCGCCAACGGCTTATACCAATCTGAGCAAAAAAGATCTGGCTAAAAATAACTTCGGGCAGGATTTGCCTTACCTGTTAAATCAAACGCCATCGGTGGTAGTTACTTCTGATGCAGGTGCGGGTATTGGCTATACCGGTATTCGCATACGCGGCTCTGATGCTACGCGCGTTAATGTCACCATCAACGGGATACCTTATAATGATTCAGAAAGTCAGGGTTCATTTTTTGTTGACCTGCCTGATCTGGCATCGTCTGTTGATAATATCCAGATCCAGCGCGGGGTGGGTACTTCCACTAATGGTGCGGGCGCTTTTGGTGGCAGTATCAACATACAAACCTCCACCCGTCGGGATACGGCTTATGCTGATATCAATACCTCAGCGGGCTCTTATGGCTCCATCAAAAATACGGTTAGCGCGGGTACAGGTTTGCTTGACGGGCATTTTAGTTTGGATGGCCGTTTATCCCGTATCCATTCCGATGGTTATATCGATAGGGCATCATCAAACCTGAAATCGTTTTTTGTAAGCGGTGCCTGGTATGGTAAAAACAGCACCCTGAGGGCCAATGTATTTTCGGGTTATGAGCGAACCTACCAAGCCTGGAATGGCGTGGCCGATTATGTGATAGGCGATAATACGAGGTCTGACAATCGCACTTATAATGAGCTGGGATTAATGTCCAATGGTTCGTTCTATAAGGATCAGGTTGATAACTATACACAAAACCATTACCAGTTACTGTATGATCAAAAAATATCTGATAAATTATCCTTTAGCGGCGCTTTACATTATACCAAGGGAAAGGGCTATTATGAAGAGTTCAGAAATGCTGATTCTTTAAAAAATTATGGGTTAAGCCCTGTTGTTATTGGTGGAACTACCATCAGCGCTACCGATCTGGTACGCCGGCTTTGGTTGGATAATGATTTTTATGGGGTTACCTACGCGTTGAAATATCAGCCTCAAAGTAATTTGAATTTAAACCTGGGCGGTGCTTACAACCAATACTCCGGCGCTCATTATGGTGATATTATTTACACGAAGGAGAGCGCTGGCATCGGTCCTGATTATGAATACTATCGCGATAATGCTAAAAAGAACGACTTTAATATTTTTACCCGTGCCGAATGGCACATTAATAAAGTTTTGCTTTATGCCGATGTGCAATACCGTCATATCTACTATTCGTTTTATGGGATTGATAAAAACCTGAACAACGCACAGCAAGCCGCCGAGCTTAACTTTTTTAACCCCAAAGCCGGTATTACTTACCAGTTTAATGAGCATAGCAATGTATACGCCTCATTTGCTGTAGGCAACCATGAGCCCAACCGGGATGACTACGTGGATTCGCCGCCACAAAACCGGCCCAAACCTGAAAACCTGGAGGATTTTGAAGTGGGTTATCGTACCAGCAGCTCCATTTTTACCGGAGGTATCAACGCTTTTTATATGCTGTATAAAAACCAGCTGATATTAACCGGAGCGCTTAATGATGTCGGGTCGCCTATACGCACCAATGTAAAGGATAGCTACCGTGCCGGTGTGGAGCTGGATGGCAAGGTGAAAATTACCAGTCAGCTTAACTGGGGGGTAACGGCTACATTAAGCACTAATAAAATCAAAAACTATCAGCAATTTTTTGCTAATACAGATGATGGCACTTTGGTTGGAGAAAAATTTGATAGAACCGATATTGCTTTTTCGCCATCGTTCACAGGATCAAGTGTAATCAGTTATAGCCCGGTTAAAGGTGGAGAGATCGCCTTTATCAGTAAATATATCAGCAAGCAATACATTGATAATACCATGAACCGTAATCCGGAAGGTTTTGGCATAGCACCTGATAATTTAAATAACCCTTATGCTGTAAATCGCTACCTGAGGGGGTATTTTGTAAGCGACGTAAGGTTAAGGTATAATTTTAGTGTTAGCTCGGTGAAAAATATTGATTTGGGTTTACAGGTGAACAACATCTTCAGCAAAAAATATGAGGCCAATGGTGCCACCTACCCAGATATTGAGGGTGGTCATGTAATTAACTATAATTATTACTTCCCACAGGCACCGCGTAATTTTATGGCATCGTTAAATCTTAGTTTTTAGAATGAGATATGTATAGCTTGTTACAACTGTTCATGGAGCAAATTAGGGAAACCACTTGGGTTCAGTGGCTTGCCGTTGCGCTGGGTGTTGCCGAAGTGTTGCTGGCGCGCAGCAATAATATATGGCTTTACCCAACCGGGATACTGGCTACTGCCTTATCCATTTTACTGCTGATGGAGGCACAGCTATATGCCGAATCGGCATTGAATGTTTATTACGTGGTGATGAGCATTTACGGCTGGATTTACTGGATAAAAAAGCGCGACCTGCCGCCGGTAAAAATTACTTTTTCCAATAAAAACGAATGGATCATAAGCCTAGTCATATCCTTAGGTGGCTGGGCAGTACTGTATATTTTACTTAAAAGTTTTACACCATCAAACGTGCCGGTTTGGGATGCTTTTGTATCGGCAACAGCCTGGGCGGGTATGTGGTTGCTGGCACGTAGAAAAGTAGAGAACTGGATACTGTTAAATGTATCAAATTTGTTTGCTGTTCCGCTGTTGTTCTATAAAAAACTACCTATGTTTGCTGTGCTAACTGTGTTTTTATTTGTAGTAGCCATTTTTGGCTATTTTGAATGGAAAAAGAAAGCGAAAAGCCTAAAACTAAAGGCCGAAAGCCGGTAATAAAAAGAAGCTTTAAGCTTTTTGCCTTCTGCTTTCAGCAATAAAGGAGTATCGCTTTAAGTTATAATGTAAACCCCAATGCATCCATCAGATCACTTAAAGCCCGAATGGGTAAAAATAATACGGGAGGCAGCATCAGCGGCTGAAGTGGCCGGTATGCTACAGCCGGCTCAACTGGCGCTCATCCATGAACAAGGGTGGTTTAAATTCCTGGTGCCAAAAGTTTATTCGGGTTTGCAACTGGCTTTGCCGGATATGGTACGATTGGAAGAGAGCCTGGCCTGGGCAAATGGTAGTTTTGGCTGGGTGGTAACCCTGTGCAGCGGGGCGGGGTGGTTCGGTGGTTTTTTATCAACTCCAATTGCGCACCAGCTTTTAAGTGACCCCGATTTATGCCTTGCCGGCAGCGGCGCCTCAACAGGCACAGCAACCATTACTGATAATGGATATATTATAAACGGTACCTGGAAATATGCCAGCGGTGTGCACCATGCTACGCATTTAACGGCAAATTGTACCATAAAACGCTGGGAAGAAACTGTTTTGAATGAAGATGGTACCCCATTAATATTGCCTTTTATACTCGACCGGAAGGATGTAATCATTTTACCTGCCTGGAAACTTATTGGCATGATGGGTACTGGCAGCGACGCTTATGAAGTGCGTGATCTTTTTGTTGAAAAAGACAGATGCTTTAAAATAGACCCTTTTTATGCAGTGATTGAGGAACCATTGTATCAATATCCGTTTGCACAATTGGCAGAGGCTACGCTTGCGGCAAATATATCTGGTCTTGCTATTCATTTTACAGATCTGTGTGTGCCGATTCTTAACGAAAAAATAGAAGGCGAAATGCTGAGCGCCAGTGAAAAAGTAACCGTGAGGCATGTGCTGGAGAAGTTAACCCGTATGCTGAATGACGTGCGGAAAGAATTTTACCTGGCAGTTGATGCTTCATGGCAGGGATGTTTGGCCGGCAATCCCACACATTTGCAATGGGTAAGTAAAAGCAGTCGCAAACTGGCAAAAATAGCCAGGGAATGTGTAGACGGGTTATATCCATACTGCGGTTTACAGACAGCCAACCCTGATACAGAGATCAACCAGGTATGGCGCGATCTGCATACCGCCAGCCAGCATTCATTACTGACATTTGAAAACTGAGGCTTGGCGCAGCATTCAAACATCTTGCTATCCTGAGGAACGAAGGATCTATTCTTAAACATGCATAGCTGACAATAGATGCTTCACTCCGTTCAGCATGACAAATTGCATTTTAAGCTCCAATCCCTTTATTGCAACAATAAACTATAATTAACACAAATTTTTTATTGCATTTTAATTGCATTGTTGATATTTGGCAAATACAATTCAATAAATATGAAGTTTAAATACCTACTGCTTATTTTATTATCGGTTATTACTGTTTCGGTATCGGCACAAAAAAGAAAAACTATTTCTGGTCAAACAAGCACTGCTACTACCGCATTGCCACGCCCTAAACTGGTTGTTGGTTTTGTGGTTGATCAAATGCGCTGGGATTACCTGTACCGGTATTATGATCGCTACCAAACAGGTGGTTTTAAACGTTTATTGAATGATGGGTTTACCTGCGAAAACACCAATATTGATTATATACCAACCGTAACCGCGGCAGGACACACCTGTATATACACCGGTTCGGTACCTGCCATTCACGGTATAGCAGGTAATGATTTTATTATACAGGCCACCGGCAAATCAATGTACTGCACCGAAGATACCACGGTAAGATCTGTAGGCAGTAATTCAAAAGCAGGTCAGATGTCGCCGCGTAATTTGCTGGTTACTACGGTTACTGATGAGTTAAAACTGGCAACAAATTTCCGCTCCAAAGTAATTGGTATCGCGCTAAAAGACAGGGGCGGTATTTTACCCGCGGGTCACTCAGCTAATGCGGCCTACTGGTTTGATGATGCCAGCGGTAACTGGATAACCAGCACTTATTATATGACCGACCTGCCTGTCTGGGTTAAAAAATTTAATGATCAAAAGATCCCCGAAAAATATTTAAAGCAGGATTGGAACCCGCTTTATCCTATCAATACCTATCTGCAAAGTGCGCCTGATAACAGCAGCAAGTATGAAGGTAAATTCACCGGTACAACAGCGCCAACTCTGCCGGTTAAAACATCGGAATTATACAACGGTAAAATGGGTATGATCCGTTCAACTCCATTCGGTAATTCCATGACGTTTGACCTGGCTAAAGCCGCAATTGATGGCGAGGCTTTAGGCAAAAATACCGTGACCGACTTTTTAACGGTAAGCCTTTCATCAACAGATTACGTAGGGCACCAGTTTGGTCCAAACTCTGTAGAAGCAGAAGATACTTATTTACGACTTGACCGCGATCTGGCTGCTTTCCTGAGCTACCTGGATGCAACCGTGGGCAAAGGCAATTATTCGGTCTTTTTAACTGCCGATCATGGCGCGGCACATAACCCTAATTTCCTGATAGATCATAACATCCCTGCCGGCGTTTGGAATGATAGTAATGCCGAAAAGGAAATGAATAAACTACTGGAAGATAAATACAAGGTTAAAAATCTGGTGATCAGTATGGATAACTACCAGGTGAATTTGAATAATACGGCAATAAAAAAAGAAGGTTTAAATGAGGATGCGTTAAAACTGGATTGTACTCAATACCTGCAAAAACAGCCGGCAATAGCTTTTGCTGTTGATATGCAAAGGGTACAGGCCGCCACCATTCCGGAGGAACTGCGTTATCGTATCATCAACGGATACAACGTGGAGCACAGCGGTGTGATACAAATTATTCTGAAACCAGGATGGTTCTCTGGTCATGGTCCTACAGGCACTACGCATGGCACCTGGAGTCCTTATGATACCCATATTCCGCTGGTATTTATGGGCTGGGGTATTAAGCACGGTAGCCTTACCCGTCAAACACACATGACAGATATTGCTGCTACCGTAGCTTCTTTGCTGCATATACAGGCCCCAAGTGGTAACATAGGCAAAACTATCAGCGAGGCATTGGTTCAGGAAAAATTATAGATCAGAGCGAGGTGCGGGTGGCCCGGATCGGGTGTCATAAACGGATTAATAATCAAAATAAATGCAGGCCACCGGAAAACCGAATCTGGCCACCGGATAAAATGAAAAAATACATTTCTAAGTTTCATTATTTAACGCAGGATCTTCCTGCGCGCAGCCATACACAACAGGTATTAACAGCTTGTGAGGCGGGGGCCAATTGGGTGCAATACCGTTGTATGACCAAGCCCGAAGATGAACTGATTGATGAGATGAATGAAATAGCTGAGATCTGCGATGATTGGGGCGCTACGCTGATTATCACCAACCATTATGACCTGCTCGATAGGGTAGATGCACAGGGTGTGCACATAGAAGATTTTGATGCCGATTTTGTGACCATACGTAAAGTAATTGGCGAAGATAAAACGCTGGGCGCATCAGCCACTAATTTAGATGATCTGTTAAAAATACAAAACCTGGGTGTGGTTGATTACTGCGGATACGGTCCGTTTGCGCTTACCGATACCAAACCAAATGATATGCCTTTGCTTGGTTTTGAGGGCTATCGTCAATTGAAAAAGGTACCTCTTGATATTCCGGTTATTGCGGTGGGTGGCATACAATTGCAGGATGTTGAGCATCTGCTGCAAACAGGTATTTATGGCATAGCTGCATCCGCTGCCATTAATTTATCGCCCGACCCGGCCAAAATGCTTAAGGAGTTTTATAGGAAGATATATTGAGGGAGCGCTTTCAAAGTTCTCTTACTGGAGAGTAATAGCCCATCAAAAGATATTTTTACAAAAAAGGGTGTCATGCTGAGCTCTGTCGAAGCATGGTGGGCAAGCCTCTGCGCTCGACCCTTCGACGGAGCTCAGGGTGACAGCCCCCCCCCCCTCTTTTTTTTGGACCTTTGCTCCGCTCATGCACGTAATCGCATATTCCTGTTTATATATGCCTGTTGCACAATATTTTGCTGGCAGGGTTAAAATAACTATTGAATTTGTAAATTGCAGTAAATTCAATAAGCCTTAATCCTACAATCATGACAAATCTTAATAAGCTGTGGCGGGCATTTTTTGCGCTGTCGCTCATTGCAATAGCCATTCAGCAATTAATATATGGTGCTTTAAGGCCGGTCATCATGCCTCCATCACCAGCCGGTATTTCCGGTAATATCGTTGTTGTTTGGGTGATTAGCATTTTACTTATTGTAGCATCGGTAGCCATTATCTTCGGGATTAAAACCCGTGCAGTTGCTGCTTATTTGGGAGCCATATTGTTGTTATTGCTGCTTGCACTTCATATACCTTATGGGATAAAAACCAACCTGTATTTTTTGGGTGGCTGGGGCGATGCCTTTAAAATATTTGCTTATAGCGGTGGTGCGTTTATTGTAGCTTCATCTATACCTTCAACGCTTAATAACGGAGCTAATGATTTCATTGAAAAAATCGCACCAATTGGGCGCTTTTTCTTTGCTATCACGATGGTCGTTTTTGGTATAGAGCACTTTATATATGCCCCGTTTGTTGAAACTTTGGTGCCAGCCTGGGTGCCCGGCCATGTTTTCTGGACTTATTTTGCCGGTATAGCGCTTATTGCTGCCGGAGCAGGCATTATTCTGAACGTACAACTGCGCTTAGCTTCTAATTTATTGGGGATAATGATATTTCTGTGGCTCATTATGCTCCATATTCCCCGGGCCATTGCCGATCCGCATAGTGGCAACGGGAACGAGTGGACAAGTGCCTTTGAAGCATTAGGCTTTAGCGGGGTAGCCTTTTTACTTGCAGCGATATCAAGGCAACGCGATAAGATTTGATGCAGAAGCAAAATGGGGGGCACATGTAATGTGCCTCTACGAAAAATAATGTAGAGACGCATCACATGCGTCTCCTATTCCTCGATATCAATGAATATTAATGATTTTCCTCTTCATCAATTTTAACAGAGGCTACTGTTTGGCCTACACCAAAATAGTCTTCCAATTCATTTAAGGTTGATGAGCCGGTGGCTATATCTTTAATGATAATGCCTTTTTCCATCAGCAAGATACGGTCGCATACATCGGTGATGTGGTTAAGGTCATGGCTGGATACGATGCTGGTAACGCCCTGGTTCCTGTTAACCTCTTTCAGCATATTTTTTAATCTGAACTGTGTACTGGGGTCAATGTTGGCAAAAGGTTCATCCAGCATCAGCAATTGCGGGTTTTGCAGCAGGCATGATGCCACGCCAACTTTGCACTGGTTTCCTTTTGACAGATCACGGATATATTTGCCCCGGTTTAGGATCTCGTCATTAAAAAAATCACCCAATTTGGCCAATGTTTCGTCAACCTGGGCGCGGCTTTGCTGATGCAGGCCGCCAATAAAATAAAGGTATTCCTCGGGTGTCAGATAGTCAATTAAAAAGCCTTCGTCAAGGTACGATGCGGTGTAGCTTTTCCAGTTTTCGTGCCCGGCCACCACTTCGCCGTTTGATAATACCTGGCCGCTATCGGGGCGTATCAGGTCAAGTATCATGCGGAACAGTGTAGTTTTGCCTGCACCATTATTACCAACCAGGCCAACACTTTCGCCTTTGCGTATTTCCAAATGTGGTACATCAACAACAGTAACGCCGTTATAAACTTTTTTGAGGTTCTTTATCTCGATCATATTATTTGTTTCTGAAGCCTTCGGCTATTTGGTATCGTTTAGTATTAAAATCCGCTTCCAGTTGTTTTATCCAAAAGGTACGGGTTAGTATAAATATGATAGCTATTGCCGCTAATAAAGCCAGGCCGATATCGGGATGTTTAAAAATAGCGAAGGGGCCATAAATAAGGTATGGTGCAAGTATAAGTGGGAATGATAACAGGAGTTGGGTTGCGCCTACACCTTCCCAATTGAACGATGCTCCTTTTGACAGATCAATGCGTTTAAAGTTTCGGTTAGCAAAAAACAGCACCATAGTAGTGTTTATCCCTATGTTCCAGAGGTACATGATAAAATGGATCATCAATACCCGCCAGCCGAAATATACATAAGGGGTGGTCAGTAAAAAAGCCACGGTTGATACTACAGTAAATAACAGATATTTAGCCTTTAAAAAATCGGTAAAACTTATTTTGCCTACCAGTAAGCCGTCAAAATGTGAGGCCTGCCAGCTAAACATAAACTGCCCGTAATTGATAATGAATATGCCCGTCATGAACATGCCCACAAAAACCTTAAAGCCTTCGCCGTAATGTGAATTGGTATAAAATATCAACCCGTAAAACATAAAGAACAGGCCCATAATAAGCGATGAGCGCGAACGCTTATTGCGTAATACCAGCTTGATCTCGTTAGCTACCAAATCGCCAACGGCACCAAAGCGGGATAGGAAGGGGATATCGGTACTGCTTTTATATATTTTTACCTTATGCGCGGTAAGCTCTTCGAGGTAAAGGTTTCGTTTGAGGTATAAAAAGTTAAAATAATACATAACAACCCCAAGCGCAAATGGTATTACCGCCAAAGCGGGTGTTTTGGTTAACTGTCCGAAAAATGAGTAAGATATATCGCGCAGAGAATAGAGGTGCCATTTGAAATCACAGGTGGTTATCAGTATTAAAACAGCAGCAGCCATCAGGAATATCCAGCCATTCAGGTTTGATCTTCTTTTAATATATAATGCCAGGTAGTTGTTAAATACCGTAAGCCCTATAATGGCAGCAACAAAGGCCAACGAAACCAATATGCCCAGGTCGGTAACTACGATCTTGAAAACAAACGGTAGGAATAGTATAAAAGGCCAGAGATTAAACATGGATAAAACCGCGCTTAATGCCAGATAGCGTACCAAGGAGTTTCTTTTAATAGGTAGATGCAAATAGGGTTGTACCCTTAAGGTTGGTAATTCCTGCAGCTGCAGGCGCATAAGCAGATCGAACAGGAAATAGATAAGGATAATGCCGCAAAATGATTTTACCAGATCTTCATTTGGGAACACCCCCTCGAGTATTTTATCCAAAAGAAAGCCCACTATAAGCACATTTATGAGCAGGTAAAGGATCAAAATACCCATTACTACGCGTATAGCAACGCTTTTGCCCGTATTTTTTGATCGCCAGAAAGCTTTTAACTCGTGCCTGATAAAGGTTGATATCATGTACTATTGTTTGATAAGTTTTGGTTGAAGATATAAATTATGGCACCTAATATAGTAATATTAAAATATTGATCATGTAATATCTTTAATACTTATACCTATCGCCCCAAAGTTTTTTCAGCTTTTCTTTTGATTCATTTTCTTTGGAGTTGTTACCTGGCTGGTAAAGTTGGGTGCCTTTAATGGCATCAGGTAAAAAGTCGAGTTCTGTAAAGTTACCTTCATAACTATGGGCATATTTGTAGTCTTTACCATAGCCTATGTTTTTCATGAGTTTGGTTGGCGCATTGCGTAGGTGCAGCGGAACAGGAAGATCGCCGGTTTGGCGAACCAGGGCCATTGCCGCGCCAATTGCGGTGGTGGCCGAATTACTTTTGGCCGATGTTGCCAGGTAAATGGCCGTTTGCGATAATATCAATTGCGACTCGGGCATGCCTATTTTATTTACCGCTTCAAAACAACTTTGTGCCAGTAAGAGGGCATTTGGATTAGCATTACCAATATCCTCAGATGCCAGGATGAGCATACGGCGGGCAATGAATAGTGGGTCTTCGCCGCCTATAATCATGCGGGCCAGCCAGTATACGGCTCCATTGGGATCAGAGCCGCGCATAGATTTGATAAAGGCCGAAATAATATCATAATGCTGTTCGCCGGTTTTATCGTATAGCGCCATATTTTGCTGGACATGCTCCAGCACCACCTCATCTGTTAAAACAATGTTGGGCGAATCGAAAGCGTTTACCAGCAGCTCAAATATGTTGAGCAGCTTGCGGGCATCGCCGCCTGAAAGACGCATTATGGCCTCGTGATCTTTAATGGTGATGTTTTTATCCTGTAGTACCACATCCTCTTTCATGGCTTTATTCAGTAGGTTTAACAGGTCATCTTCGGCCAGAGGCTGTAGGATGTATACCTGGCAACGCGAAAGCAAAGCCGAGATCACTTCGAATGATGGGTTTTCGGTTGTAGCGCCTATCAGGGTAACTATGCCACGTTCCACTGCGCCCAGCAACGAATCCTGTTGCGATTTTGAGAAACGGTGTATTTCATCAATAAACAATATGGGCAGTATTTCGCCCTGTTCCTTTAATAATGATGCTTTTTCGATCACTTCCCGCACATCTTTTACACCCGAATTAATAGCGCTGAGCGCGAAGAACGGACGGTACAGTGATTGCGAAATAATATAGGCCAGCGTGGTTTTACCCACCCCGGGCGGCCCCCAGAACAGCATGGAAGGTAGTGTGCCCGATTCAATGGCCTTGCGCAAAACCGCACCCGGACCAACAAGATGTTTTTGCCCCACATAATCATCGAGCGATTTTGGGCGCATGCGTTCGGCTAAAGGAGGCAGATTGTTCATAATGGTAAAATTCAGAAAACTAAATGCTAAATCCTAAAAAAATTAGTAATTTAATCGGCGATAACTATATCCCGTACGTCATTGCCACACTGCGCTCGCAATGACGCACTTTTTATCAAACATAACACCCCAATGCTAAAACAGTTTAACCACGCCAACTACCACACCATTTGCGATGAATTGGCTGCAGCCGATGCTGATCTGGCTAATATCATTAAGAACCATGGTTACCCGCCATTATGGTCGAGGCCCAATACTTTTGAAACGCTGGTACATATTATACTGGAGCAGCAGGTATCGCTGGCATCGGCGCTATCAGCCTTAAATAAACTGCGGGAACGGGTACAGGAGATAACCCCGGCAAGAGTATTGCTGCTTACTGATGAAGAATTTAAGGCCTGCTATTGCAGTCACCAGAAAACTACCTATATAAAATACCTGGCTGAGGCCATCGTCAGCGGGCAGATTAATCTTGAAGAACTGGAGCGACTGCCCGATGAGGTGATCCGCGCCAAGCTAACCACCCTTAAAGGTATAGGCAATTGGACCGCCGATGTATATCTGATGTTTGTACTGCAGCATGCCGATATTTTTCCGATAGGTGATTTGGCCGCGGTAAATGCGCTGAAAAGGGTAAAGGTACTTCCTAAAGAAATTACAAGGGAAGAGGTGATTGTGATAGCTGAACAATGGGCTCCATACAGAACCATTGCGAGTATGTTATTGTGGCATTATTATCTTTCAGCTCCAGCCCCCCGGCCCCCTAAAGAGGGAGCTAATAAATAGCATGTTAATTAATTCCATAATAATAAACGCGTCATTGCGAGGTACGAAGCAATCTCTACGTACGCAGATCAAATATGCAAAGTCTGCTCTGTATAGCATAGAGATTGCTTCGTACCTCGTAATGACGTAGAAGGTATAAATGAAAAATGCCTGGCTCTTAGAGCCAGGCATTTTTCATTTGCTATTCAGAACCCTTTCCTTTGGAGAGGGCAGGCTGGGGGGTTACACGTTAAACAGCCCGTTCCGTTCCTGTTCCTGGTAGTTTTGTACAGTTTCAATGGCGTTATCGATCACATCGCTCAGGGCGGTGATAAAGGTGCCCGGTTTAGCTAAACTCATGGCATGTTTTATAGCATCAACCTCCTTCGGTACTATCTCTACCGGTTTATCCGGATCAACCGAATGGATACCCTCGGTAAGCAGGCTCAAAATATTTTCGGCAGTACGGCCGCGCAGGTGTTTTTCCTGACGCAGGATGATATAATCAAACATCTCGGCTGATATTTTACCCAACTCGCGGATGTCATCATCGCGCCTGTCGCCGGTGCCGGCTATGATACCAATCTTTAATGGTGAATCTATATGACTTAAAAATGCCTTGATGCCATTATAACCATCAGGATTATGCGCAAAATCAATCATGAAACGGAAGTCCTTGAATTCAAAAATATTCATACGACCAGGTGTTTGCGCTGCCGACGGGATAAAGGTTTCGAGCGACATTTTAATGTCCTCGGTTTTAAATCCCCATAAAAACGCGGCCAGTGTGGCGGCTAATACGTTCTCGATCATGAAAGGCACCGTACCGCCAAAGGTTAGCGGGATCAGGATGGTACGTTGCACCCGGATCTTCCAGTCGCCTTTTTGTATGGTGATAAAGCCGTTTTCGCAGATGGCCGCGATACCGCCTTTACGGCAATGCGATTTAATGATGGGATTGTTCTCATTTAAGCTGAAATAAGCGATGTTGCAATCGGCCTTGTTGCCAATGCGTACACAATGCTCATTATCGGCATTTAAAACACCCCAGCCATCTTTTTTTACGGAGTTAAGCACCACACTTTTCACCCTGGCCAAATCGTCGAGCGAATGGATATCGGCTAATCCCAGGTGATCTTCCTGTATGTTGGTTACTACACCAATATCGCAAAAGCCAAAACCGAGACCCGAGCGCAGAATGCCGCCACGGGCGGTTTCCAGTACGGCGAAATCAACCGTAGGGTCGCGCAAAATAAACTCGCTGCTTACCGGGCCGGTGGTATCGCCCTTGAGCATCATGTTGTTTTGTACATAAATACCATCAGAGGTGGTAAAGCCTACCCGGTGACCATTATTTTTTACTATGTGGGCAATTAAACGCGTAGTAGTAGTTTTACCGTTGGTACCCGTAATGGCAATGATTGGTATCCGTGCCGATTTACCGGTTGGATAAAGCATGTCCAGCACATGGCCTGCAACGTTGCGCGGCAAGCCTTCGCTTGGGGCAATATGCATGCGGAAGCCCGGTGCAGCATTAACCTCCAGTACCACACCACCGTTTTCGGTAAGGGGTTCAGTCAGGTTCTCAGCCATAATATCAATGCCGCATATATCCAGACCGATAATCTTGGAAATACGTTCGCAAATAAAAATATTTTGCGGATGCACGTGATCGGTAACATCAACAGAGGTGCCGCCAGTGCTCAGGTTGGCTGTCGATTTTACAAAAACCTTTTCGCCTTTTGCCGGTACGGTTTCCAGGGAGTAGCCCTTCTTTTCCAGCAGGTCGAGTGTATCACGGTCAATAGCGATCAAGGTTAGTACATTCTCATGCCCGTAACCACGGCGCGGATCTGCATTTTCCTTATCTATTAGCTCCTGTATGGTTAATTTCCCGTCGCCGGTAACATGGGCCGGGTCGCGCAGGGCGGCGGCTACCATTTTATTGTCTATTACCAGCACACGGAAATCATACCCGGTAACAAAACGCTCCACAATCACCCTGCGCGATATATTGGCAGCGTGCTCATAAGCGGCAATCGCTTCTTCTTCAGTTTTGATATTGATGGATATACCCCGGCCATGGTTGCCATCGAGTGGTTTAAACACCAACGGGAAACCTATTTTACGGATAGCTTCGGCAACTCCGTCAATGGACGAAATGGTGATACCCTTGGCAACCGGAATAGCCTGCTCCTGCAGCATGCGTTTGGTTTCGTCTTTATTGCTGGCAATGTCAACGGCGATACTGCTGGTTTTTTCAGTCATGGTGGCGCGGAAACGTACCTGATTTTTACCATAACCCAACTGCACCAGTGATTGGTTGTTGAGCCTGATCCAGGGAATATCCCGGGCAATAGCCTCTTCCACTATGGAGCCTGTACTAGGCCCTAAACGGGTATTTTCGCGTATCTCGCGCATTTGCTGTATATCAGCTTCCAGGTCATAATCATCACCTTTGATAAGCGCCTGAGCAATGTTTACTGCCGATTCGGCTGCAAAAACGCCAACTTTTTCTTCCAGGTAGGCAAATACTACGTTGTATACGCCACTGGTTTTGGTTTCGCGGGTGCGGCCAAAGCCTGTATCCATGCCCGCAAGCGTTTGAATTTCGAGTGCTATATGTTCAATAACGTGCCCCATCCAGGTGCCTGCAACAACCCGCTGAAAAAAGCCGCCCGGTACGCCTGGCGAGCAGCGGTGTGTATACAAGCTGGGCAGTAATTTTTCAAGCCGTTCATAAAAACCCTCAATTTCATTGGTGGGTTTATGCTCCATCTCCTGCAGGTCAAGCCGCATTTGTATTAATTTTTTACGACGGATACTCCAAATGTTTGGTCCGCGCAATACCTGTATATTCTCGATCTTCATTCCGGCTTAATTTCTTTAAAACTATAAAACTTAATAGTGTAAATAAAACTTTTAAAGGTAAAAAGCATTAAATGTTCACAACAGTCTGCGTTTGTGCGGGTTTTTATCTTAATTTGTATTAATATATTGTTAAAATTATGACTGTCCCGAAAGGAAAACTGATAATTATTGGCGGCGCGGTAGATATGGGGAGTAATGTTACCATCCAGGAACATATTATGCAGCCCGATTATATTAAATTTTTTGAGCAGGGCATTCTAAAGCGCATCATTACCGAATCGGCAAAACACGAAGGTTCATTGATTGAGGTAATCACCACCGCATCACAAATCCCAGAGTTGGTTGGCGATGAGTATATCAAGGCTTTTGGCCAGTTAAATGTTACCAATGTTAATGTATTGCACATTAAAAGCAGGGAAGACGCGGGGAATAAAGCCTACCTTGACCGCATACGTAAGGCCGATGTGGTGATGTTTAGTGGTGGTGATCAGTTGAGGCTAACGGCTATTTTTGGTGGCACCGAGTTTTTGCAGATACTCAAAAACCGTTATCAAAAAGAAAACTTTGTAATAGCCGGTACATCGGCAGGAGCAGCGGCAGCCTCGATCCATATGATCTACCGTGGCCAAAGTAACGAAGCGTTGATCAAGGGCGAGGTGCAGATCACCGCCGGACTTGGCTTTATTGATTCGGTAATTGTGGATACGCATTTTGTACAACGAGGCCGTATTGGCCGCTTAATGTATGCCGTAGCTACCAATCCCGGCATTTTGGGCATTGGCCTGGGCGAGGATACCGGTTTGCTGATCACCGATGGTAATATGATGGAGGCCATTGGCTCAGGCCTGATTATTTTGGTAGATGGCCGTAATATTGTGGCAACCAATATATATGATGTAGAGATAGGTTCGCCGGTTTCTATTGAAAACCTGAAGGTGCACGTGATGTCGATATTTGATAAATATGATCTGGCACAGCATAAGTTGATCATCAAAAAAACGGTTAAGGTTGAAGAAGGGGTTTTTATACATGCCCCTGATAGCGATTTGTTACAATAAAGCACTAACTAATAGTCATCCCGCCCGTCGATTGACGGATCGGGATCTCACAGGACGTTTAACCATCTTGCTGTATACCATGCACGTGAGATGCTGAAACAAGTTCAGCATCTCACGTGCATGGTTAGCCACTCAAAATAAACCCATCACAAAAGAGTTATAGTTTATACAGGGTTTGGATAATTAACTCAGCTCAACATGAAGATCATTATACATGGCGGTTTCTTTAGCGAATCGCGAACCAACCAGGAGGTAAAGCAAGCCAAACAGCAGGCTTTGAAGGAGATAGTAGAGGCAGGTCATAAATACCTGCAAACACATAACGCTTTGGAAACGGTGGTTTATACTGTTCGTTTGTTGGAGGATTGCGATCTTTTTAACGCGGGTACCGGCTCGCAGATACAAAGCGATGGCAAGATAAGGCTGAGCGCCTCTTTAATGGATGGAAAAACCCAGCGTTTTTCGGGAGTGATCAATATTGAGGATGTTAAGAACCCTATTTGTATAGCCGAAAAGCTACTGGCTTATGAAGATCGTGTTTTAAGTGGTAAAGGCGCTAAAGACTTTGCCACTGAAAATGGTGTTGCCTATTATAACCCCGAAACACCACAACGTCGCCAGGAGTATGAAAAAAAGCTGCGCGACTCTATCAGATTAGGTACCGTAGGCTGTGTTGCGCTTGATATTTATGGCGATTTGGCTGCCGCAACTTCAACCGGGGGCAAGGGCTTTGAAATACCGGGCCGGGTAAGCGATTCGGCAACTACAGCGGGTAATTATGCCAATGCCCATGCCGGAATTTCGTGCACCGGGGTAGGCGAAGATATTGTAAGCGGCTCGGTAGCTACCAAAATTGTTACAAGGGTTACTGATGGTATGCCTATATCCCTGGCTACACATAAAACACTGGACGAATTGAAGCCCTTTGATGGCTTTGCAGGCATTGTAGGCATATCTGCCGATGGGCATATTTATCATGCCGATACCCATCCTTATATGGTTTGGGCTTCGCATGATGGCGAAGCGGAGGTTTTTGAATAAATTAAAATAATTAATTATAACATTAGGTTAAGTTATTCCGTTAAAAGACCTGGTTTGGTAATTGCCACGTTATCAGCTATTGTTTAACCGTAATATATAATTATATTTGTTTACTGATTAATTTATTTAAGCCCAGTTAAGAATATTAAATGAGATTTATTTTACTTGTAATCTTATGTTCACTTAGCCTTTCTGTGTCTGCACAATGGTATAAGTACAATCCATTTAAAAAGCATGAGCGCTTTCCGCAAATTGCTGCTTTGAAGGATCATTCGATAAAAAGGCTGCCTATAGCCCAAATTTCAAAAAATAAGATTGCCAAAACTAAAATTGAAAGCACTCCTTATGCGCTTTTCCTGATGGAGGCTTCAGTGATGAAAACGGCACAGCATAATATGCGTTTTCGCGTTTATAATTCTGCCAGCTATAATTTTAGTGATCTGGCCCAGATGTACCAAAAACAGAACAGGTTATCAGAAGCTAAATGGTATTTGCTGCAAAGCTTACAGATATCGCGCCAGCAAAATGATAACAGGCATACCATTACCAATTTAATAAACCTGGCAGCCGTAAAAACAGGATATGGCGATTATGCACAGGCCAAACAGGACCTTGTTGAAGCACGCACCCTGGCCAGCTCACTTGGTTTAAGTATGGATGTGGCCGCGGTTGATAAGCAAATGCGATACCTGGAAGAAAATAAGGATATGCTAAAAACAGAGATCCGTTATGCCGAAACCGCTGATACAACTGACTCAAAAGTAGCTATAAAATAATTTTTATGTAACAATAGCGTAAAAATGGCTGTTGCTTTTATACTACAAGTAAAACATTATCGTATTATTGTTATTGTAATTAAGAGACAGCTTATCAACTGTCTCTTTTTATTTACATTAGCAAATATTATTAGCTACGAATTTGATGTTTTACATAAATCCCGATTTAACTACAGTAAAAGATATGTTTAAGAAATTATATTTAATGTTGGTGCTAGCTGCTGCTCTTGCTTGTAAAGCATCGCCGTCAAAACCAATAAAGGTAACTGGCTCCAATGATTTGCAGCCTGACGAACAACAAAGCCTGGTTTGTAAAAAAATAGCATCCCTTATATCCGATTATAATTATAAAAAGGTTGATCTGAATGATTCCGTGTCGGCAATTATTTTTGACCGGTACATCAAATCATTGGATGAAAATCACAGTTATTTTTTAGCATCAGATGTCAAGGATTTTGAAAAATATAAAACCGTGCTTGATGACGATTTGAAAAGTGGCAATCTGAATGATGCATTTTATATATTCAATGTTTTTCAAAAAAGGTACATTGAGCATGTAAACTATTCGCTGGCACAACTCAATAACAACTTTGATTTTGATAAAAACGAAACATTTGTTTATGACCGCGATAAACTGCCATGGCCAGCTAACCAGGCGGATATGGATGCCATGTGGAAACAGCGTGTAAAATACGACCTGCTTAATCTGAAATTAGCCAATAATGATATGGCTAAAAATAAGGAAACATTAAAAAAACGTTATCAGAACTTATTGACCCAGGCTAATAAGTTATCCAATCAGGATGTTTTCCAGTATTTTATGGATGCCTTTACCGAGGCTATTGACCCGCACACCAATTACTTTAACCCATCAAACGCGGCAAACTTTAATATCGAAATGTCGCGCCAGTTAGAGGGTATTGGGGCATCGCTACTTACCGAAAATGAGTATGTGACCATTAAAACAGTAGTTCCGGGTGGTCCGGCTGATAAAAGCCATCAAATAAATATTGACGACCGTATTGTAGGCGTTGCACAGGGAAAAACCGGCGAGTTCCAGAATATAGTTGGCTGGCGCGTTGATAATGCCATAGCGCTAATACGCGGTACCAAAGGCACCGTTGTACGATTGGAGATACTGTCGGCTGGCGCGGGAGCGGGCAGAAAGCCAAAAATTGTGGAGATGGTACGTGAAAAGATCATTTTGAAAGATCAATCGGCTAAAAAAGAAATACGTACTTATAACAACAATGGTAAAATTGTTAAAATAGGGGTTATTGCTATACCTGCATTTTATATCGACTTTAATGATTATAAATCAGGTAACCCTAACTATAAAAGTACCACGCACGATGTTAAGCTGATATTGGACACCCTGAAACGCGAAAATGTAGATGGTATAGTGATAGATCTGCGTGAAAACGGCGGGGGGTCATTGATGGAAGCTATTGAGCTTACCGGGTTATTTATAAAAACCGGTCCGGTTGTACAGGTTAAAGACACCCAGGAAAAAATAGAAGTTGATAAAGACGATGATCCGGGAATAGCTTATGCAGGCCCGATGGCTGTGTTGGTTGATCGTTTCAGCGCTTCGGCATCTGAAATATTTTCGGGAGCGATACAGGACTATGGTCGTGGATTAATATTGGGTACTCAAACCTATGGTAAAGGATCGGTTCAAAGCGCTATTGATCTTGACCGTGTAATGGGATCGCCATTGCGCGACAAAATTAACCAGCTTGCCGGAGGTGGAAATAAAAAAGTAACCACAGGCAGCCAGAATACTTACGGGCAGCTTAACTTAACCATTGCCAAGTTTTACCGCATCAGTGGTAATTCAACCCAGCATAAAGGAGTAACACCTGATATTGGTTTCCCATCATTGATTCCGTTGGATAAATATGGTGAGGATACTGAGCCATCGGCTATGCCTTTTGACATTATTCCTAAAACGGATTTTACCAAAGCCGGCGATTTTACAGGTGTGTTACCACAGCTTAAAAAAATGCATGATCAGCGTATGAGCACCAGCGATAGTTATAAATACATGCTGGAAGATATTGCTGATTTTAAAAAGCACGATGCCGAGGATAGTGTAACCCTTAACGAGAACGAGCTGAAGAAACAACGGGATGCTGATGAGCAAAAAGCCCTGGAGCGCAATAACCTGCGCCGGGTGGCGCTGGGTTTACCTGCTTTGAAAAAAGGTCAGGCAAGACCAAAGACCGAAGACCTTGACTTCGTAAAACGCGAAGCTGGTCAGGTCATGACAGACTACATTAGCCTGGAGCCAAAGCTAACCAGCGTAACACCGTAGTAACCCCCAGCCCCCAGCCAACCGAGCAGGGAGCTTTGATGAACATATTTAAAGCCATCCGTTTATTGGATGGCTTTTTTGTTGGGTAAACGGGGGGGAGACTTAGGCCGCCGACTGTTGAGACGGCGACTTGATCTTAGTTGAGTATATTTGAACGTAGTAGATCATTAAATCGAATAAAATGGTAGTTGCAAAAAGGATACAATCAAGCTATAACCAGATACTTCGGGCTAAAATATATTTCTTTTTTAAGAGGAGTATTTGGCGGTACTTATTGGGCATGTTTATTCTAGGTTTTGTTTGTCCGTTAAATCCACCCGGTGCTATTATTTCAGCATTAATTTATTTCCTGATTTTTATTGTGGTAATTCTGATTCCCGTATACCATTTTAGCTCAAAAATCATGGAAAAAAGGATTGCATTTGATGCGGATGTTGAATTTAACAAACAAAACATCATCATAAAGCACCGAAATAAAGATTTGGAAGAGGTGAAGGAGTGGACATGGATAAAACAAATTGATATCACCGGTAAAGCTGTTTTTCTTATTGTAAACCAACCAAATCAGTTCGCGATCATACTTAATAATAATAATTTGTCTGAAAACGAATTACAATTTTTCAGTAAAATTAAATCCGAACGATTACGATAAAAAATCTGCTAAAAAGGATCCCCCAGGCTATATCTGGTAAAGCTTGTTGGGCGAATGTTAATTTAAGATAAGTTCAGGTAATTAAATTTATTGTAATTACTTTGCTGAATAAAGCTATAAACTGAATACCGATGATTATTATTAATAACTATAACGAGTTTGAAGCGCAATTAGGCAAAGAGCTGGGCGTATCTTCCTGGCATACCATAACGCAAGAGCAGATCAATAAATTTGCCGATGCCACACTTGATCACCAGTGGATACATACCGATCCGGAAAGAGCCAAAACTGAAAGCCCTTTTCAATCAACCATTGCTCACGGTTACCTTACCCTGTCGCTGATCCCGTATTTGTGGAAACAGATAGCCGATATCCGTAACCTTAAAATGGAAATTAACTATGGTATCGAAAACCTGCGCTTTGCACAGCCCGTTTTGGTTAATAACCAGGTACGCTTAAAAGTTAAATTAACAAGCCTCATCAATTTGCGCGGTGTTACCAAAACCACTATGAGCATTGAGCTGGAAATTGATGGCCAGAAAAAGCCGGCCTTTGCCGGTGATGTAGTTTTTCTGTATCACTTTATTGATTAGTTATTTAAAAATAAACTATGTCATTGCGAGGAACGAAGCAATCGCGAACCATTCATGGCCGCTCTGTATGATGAGATTGCCACGCTATCGCAATGACATAAGGGTTAAGTTTATTCAAACAATATAATCCCAATGCCATAAAACCCCGGGCATAATCCAAGCGTCAGCACTATCTTTATTTTTGTGTTACATCATTATTATGGACACCAAGAAAATTCGCCTAAGTGTGCTTGACCAGTCGCCAATTAGAAAAGGCGCTACAGCAGAGCAGGCTGTTAAAGAAACTATTGAATTAGCAAAGCTTACCGATGAGTTGGGCTATACCCGGTATTGGGTGGCAGAGCATCATAACACCGGTATTTTAGCCGGATCGACCCCCGAGGTACTAATTGCCCACCTGGCCGGGCAAACCGAGCGGATGCGCATTGGCTCGGGTGGTATCATGATGCCCAACCACAGTACGCTAAAAGTTGCCGAAAACTTCCGGATGCTCGAAGCGTTGTTTCCCGGGCGAATTGACCTGGGTATGGGCCGTGCGCCGGGTACCGATCGTATTACGGCCTCCATATTAAACCCATCAAACCAATTCAGGGAAGAGGATTTTGTAGAGCAATTGACCGATTTGAATAACTACTTACATGATACTTATGAGCCGGGTACCGTGCAGGCTAAAATAAGGGCTATACCACAGATAAAAACTGTACCCAACAAGTGGCTATTAAGCTCAAGTGGACAAAGCGGTTTGTTTGCCGCTCATTTTGGCATGGGTTTTTCATTCGCGCATTTTATAAACCCGGTTGGTGGCCCGTACAATGTAAAGTTGTATAAAGAACGTTTTCAACCGTCTGACGATCTGGCGCAGCCCGAGGTTAATGTTGCCACATTTATTTTTTGCTCTGAAGACGAAGAAAAAATAAAACAGCACCAGGCCGTAATGGATCACCGGTTTTTGCAGTTTGAAAAAGGTGGCCCCATTGTTCCGCTAAGTTATGATGATGTAAAAGATGAGCTTTATTCGCCATCAGATCAGGAACGTATCCGCCAAAACCGATACCGGGTAATTACCGGTACCCCATCCCAAATAAAGCTAAAACTAACCTGGCTGGCCAATGATTATGATGTAGATGAGATCATGGCTGTTACCATTACCGAAAACTTTGACGATCGCCTGCAATCGTATAAACTGCTAGCACAGCAATTTGAGTTGGAGTAGAGTGCTCCTGTTTATCAACATTATTAAAAACCACTTCATTGCGAGGAACGAAGCAATCCCCGACGTACAGGGCGGCTCTGTATAGCATAGAGATTGCTTCGTACCTCGCAATGACGTACCCGGGAGGCTATCAAAAATATACTTTCAAAAAAAGCTATTCTTAAACATTAGAATAGCTTTTTTTACGTTAAATATATATCAATCTCGATCTGCGAAAACTTTATATAGGTTTTAATCGTATCTTTGGAAAGATTATAAATAACGCATACATATTCTAATTATATCAATTCAGTGGTCATTATCATATTCTTCATAGCGCACTGGTTTTTGTCGCTATTCTTTCAAACGTTCTTTCTGCACAGGTACGCATCGCATAAAATGTTCACAACCAACAAGTTTTACGAAGGTGTATTTTACCTGCTTACCTATATTTGCCAGGGTTCATCATTTTTAAATCCAAGGGCTTATGCCATTATGCACCGTGAGCACCATGCTTACAGTGATACGGAGAAAGATCCGCATTCGCCTCATTTTTTTAAGGATGTTTTTCAGATGATGGTGTACACAGCAAAAAGCTATAGGCTTCATGTAAAAAAATTAAAAGAGCCTGAGGAACGCTTTAAAGGTAATATTCCAGAATGGCGTTTTGTTGACTATATCGGCTCATCAATGGTATCGCGTATATCATTTGGTATATTATACATCGCGTTTTATGTGGTGTTTGCTACTCAATGGTGGATGTACCTGTTAATTCCGGTTCACTTTTTAATGGGGCCAATTCACGGCGCTATTGTTAACTGGTGCGGTCATAAATACGGCTACGCTAATTTTGATAATGGCGACAAATCAAAAAACACCACTCCGTTTGACTTTTTAATGCTGGGCGAATTGTTTCAGAACAATCACCACAAGCATCCAAATAAAGCCAACTTCGGCGCAAAATGGTTTGAGATCGATCCGGTTTACCCCGTAATGAAACTGATGCACTGGATGCGCATCATCAAACTAAGAAAAGCATATTTGTAAGCTAAAAGCCTAAGGCAAAAAGCTTAAAGCGAAAAGTAAGATCTCAGGATGTTTACTTTTCGCTTTTTTCGTTTCCCGGCTTTCGGTATTTAGCTTTGTGTATTCTGCTTATTTAAACTTTTCGCTTTAAGCCTTCAGCTTTGAGCTTTCTGCTTATATTTGCCGCTCATAAAATTCATAACCACCATGAGTGCTTCTGTATTAGCTCAAAACTTACGCGGCTCTGAAATTATTAAGATAGCCGGCGAGGTAAACGAATTAAAAAGACAAGGCCAAAATATTGCTAATTTAACCATCGGCGATTTTGACTCCAATATTTATCCTATCCCGGCTGAACTGAAGGCCGGTATTGTAGAGGCTTATAACCATAACCAAACCAACTATCCGCCGGCTGATGGTATGCTTGATTTGCGTCAAAGCGTTTCTGGCTTTTTAAAGAAAAACTTTAACCTTGATTATTCAGCCAACGAAATATTAATATCAGGGGGCTCACGCCCGCTTATTTATTCCACTTTCCTGGCGGTTGTTAACCCCGGCGAGAAGGTAGTGTTCCCGCTGCCATCATGGAATAATAACCATTACAGCGATTTATTGACTGCCAATGCGGTGATGGTAACAACTACCCCCGAAAATAACTTTATGCCTACGGCTGATGACCTTCGTCCGCATTTAAAAGGCGCAGCTTTGCTGGCTTTATGTTCTCCTTTAAACCCAACGGGTACCATGTTTGGTAAAAAGGACCTGGAAGAAATTTGCGATCTGGTTATTGCCGAAAACAAAAGCAGACCAGCGGGCGAAAAGCCATTATACCTGCTATATGATCAGATATACTCGCAACTAACTTTCGGCGACCATAAACATTACAATCCGGTTTCCTTACGGCCCGAGCTTAAGGATTATACCATATTTATTGATGGTGCATCAAAATGCTTTGCCTCAACAGGGGTAAGGGTAGGCTGGGGCTTTGGTCCGGCGCATGTAATCAATAATATGAAGGCTATTGTGGGGCATATGGGCGCATGGGCGCCAAAAGCCGAGCAGGTTGCTATGGCCAGCTTTATAACCAATGACGCGGCTGTAAACAATTATCTGGTTGAATTTAAAGCGAAGATACAAACCAGCCTGAATGCCCTGCACGAAGGTTTCCAGGCGTTAAAAGCCGAAGGGTTTAATGTTGATTCTATTGAACCAATGGGGGCTATATACCTTACCCTGAAAATTGATTATTCGGGTAAAACTACACCCGATGGTACCGTGCTAAAAGACTCGGCTGATATTAATTTTTACCTGATCAAGGCAGCCGGTGTAGCCCTGGTGCCATTCTCCGCTTTCGGTACCGATGATAATGTTAACTGGTTTCGTGCATCAGTAGGCGCAAGCGCACTGGAAGATATACAACAACTGATTCCGAGGGTTAAAGCTGCTTTGGCAAAGTTGAAATAAGTATTCTTTACAATATTTTGGATATGGCTGTCATGTTAAACATGATGGCCATTTTTGGTTAAAACAAAGCTGTCATGCTGAGCTTGTCGAAGCATGACCTAAATACTAAAAAGCGCGTCATTGCGAGGTACGAAGCAATCTCTACACAGGCAGGTCAACTATGTAGGTTCGCTCTGTACGGCATAGAGATTATTAATGTTGTGTTTGTTTTTATCGGTATTCATGAGCTCCCTCCGGTCGGTTGTCTTCGTACCTCGCAATGACGAGGTGGTTATGAGGAACACTGGCACATAGTGTCCGTGTTCTTATTGTGCGCCCGGGATGGGCGCAAACTATAGGGTGAAAGTCCTGAACGCACCTTGATAGTGGGAAGCGTTAACCAAAGGGAAGGGTGTCGCGTGCGACTGCGAATCTGAAGGAAGCCGACGGTAAATCTCTGTCCTGACGAACAGGAAGCAGATCAGGCAGTCCCATGTGGGTGAGTTTGCAATCCAAAACAAAGCCCGAAACTATCCGAAACG
>JAUCSE010000108.1 GCA_030445275.1 Mucilaginibacter sp. | reverse complement strand
TTGACCTGCTGGAAATCCGACAGCTGGTTGCGCCTGACGTCACCCGACTTGGTGGCGAAGACGACATTCAGCTTGTCCCATTCGGTTTCGTCTTCCGGCAGCGCCAGGATGGTGGTGATGCGTTCGCCTTGCGCCAGCGGCAGCAGATTGACCATGGCCTTGCCCTTGCCAGCGATGCGCGCCTCGGGCAGGCGCCAGACCTTGAGCTTGTAGGCCATGCCGGTAGAGCTGAAGAACAGCAGCCAGGCATGGGTGGAGGCGACGAACAGACTGGTGACGAAATCCTCGTCCCGCGTCGCCATGCCCGAACGGCCCTTGCCGCCGCGGCCCTGCACCCGGTATTCGTCCAGCGGCGTGCGCTTGATATAGCCGGCGTGCGTGACGGCGATGGCGACATCCTCGCGCTCGATCAGGGCTTCGTCTTCCAGCTCGGTCTCGGCGTCGATCAGTTCGGTGCGGCGCGGGGTGGCAAACTCGTCGCGGATGGCGGTGAGTTCCTCGCGGATGATGGTCATCACCCGGCCACGCGAAGACAGAATATCGAGATAGTCGGCGATGGCCAGGCCCAGCTTCTGGGCCTCGTCGTTGATTTCGTCGCGGCCCAGCGCGGTCAGGCGCTGCAGGCGCAGATCGAGGATGGCTTTCGCCTGCTCTTCAGAAAGATGGATGACATCACCCACTTCCAGCTTGTGGCGTGGATCGGCGATCAGCGCGATCAGCGGACCGACATCCTTTGCCGGCCATGCGCGGTCCATCAACTGCGCACGCGCCGTCGCCGCGTCGGGCGCGGCACGGATCAGGCGGATGATTTCATCGATATTGGCCACAGCGACGGCCAAACCGACCAGGATATGACCGCGGTCACGCGCCTTGCTGAGATCGAACTTGGTGCGGCGGGTGACGACTTCCTCGCGGAAGCCGACAAAGGCGGCCAGCAACTCCTTCAGGTTCATCTGAATCGGGCGGCCATCATTGAGCGCCAGCATGTTGACGCCGAAGCTCATCTGCAGATTGGAGAAGCGATAGAGCTGGTTCAGCACCACTTCGCTGGAGGCATCACGCTTGAGCTCGATCACCATGCGCATGCCCGACCGGTCGCTTTCGTCGCGAATGTCGGAGATGCCTTCGATCTTCTTGTCGCGCACCAGTTCGGCGATGCGCTCGATCAGCATCGCCTTGTTCACCTGGTAAGGCAGTTCGGTGACGATAATGGCTTCGCGGTCCTTGCGGATTTCCTCGATGGCGCAGCGCGCCCGCATCAGGATCGAGCCGCGTCCCCGGGCCAGGGCAGCGCGGGCATTCTGCTTGCCGATCAGCAGCGCGCCGGTGGGGAAGTCAGGGCCCGGCACGATCTCGGTCAAGGTGTCCAGGGTGATGGACGGGTCCTCGATATAGGCCAGGCTGGCGTCGATCACTTCGCCAAGATTGTGGGGCGGGATGTTGGTCGCCATGCCGACCGCGATGCCGGACGAGCCGTTGACCAGCAGATTGGGAAAGCGCGACGGCAGCACCACAGGCTCGCGCTCGGTGCCGTCATAATTGTCGCGGAACTCGACGGTTTCCTTGTCGATATCTTCCGTCAGGGCATGGGCGATCTTGGCGCGGCGCACTTCGGTATAGCGCATGGCAGCCGGCGGATCGCCATCCACCGAGCCGAAATTGCCCTGGCCGTCGATCAGCGGCGCACGCATGGAGAATTCCTGCGCCATGCGCACCAGCGCGTCATAGATCGACTGGTCGCCGTGCGGGTGATATTTGCCGATCACATCACCGACCACGCGGGCGGACTTGCGATAGGCCTTGTTCCAGTCATAGCCGTTCTCGTGCATCGAGAAGAGGATGCGGCGGTGCACCGGCTTGAGGCCGTCGCGCGCGTCCGGCAGCGCGCGCTGCACGATGACGCTCATCGCATAGTCGAGATAGGAACGCTTCAGCTCATCCTCGACCGCGATGGATGCGATCGGGTTGCCGCCTTCCGGCGGATTGATGATGTCGGAATTGTCGCTCAAAACGCGTCCTTGGAGCGGCCGAAAGGCCTGCAAAAATCAGGGGCGATTCCTAGCATTTCGGCGGATGCGAAACCAGCAAATTAACCCGGAATAAGCGACTGTTTCTGCAGGTTAATTTCGCGCTTTTTGAAAGGCTGAAAACTCTTCCATCACCCGGTCCATGCCATAGGCGTAAATCAGCCTTTCGGCGCGTGAATCCTTGTAGCCGAAGGTGATGCCGATCAGCTGGCCGGCAGCGTTCAGCACCGGACCGCCGGAAAAGCCGGGGCCGGCATTGCCCGCGAATGTAAACCAGGCCGGCGTCTTGCAGCCCGCGCACACATGGATCTCGCGCACGATGCCATGGGCGATGCGCAGGTCCTTGCCCTCTCCCTGGCCATAGGCGGTGACGGCGGCGCCCACCGTGACAGTGCCTGTCTGGGGCGGTGTGCCGCGCGCCGTGTGAAAGAACATCAGGTCAAAATCACGGACCGTCCCGATCACCGCTGCGGGATCGACCAGGTTGGCGTTGTGGGCGTTGGTGGCGGCAATGCCGGGCGCGACCACCACGGCAGCCGCATCCACGCTGTCGATGCCCAGATGCGTTGTGGCATGCAGCGGCAGATAGGCGCCGGCTATGTCGGGCTGGACGATGTGCGCGGCCGGATCGCCCGAAGAGGCGCAGCCAGCAGCAATCAGCGCAAACGCAAGCGACGCGATCTTAGAACGGACTCTCGTCATCCATCTCGTCGCGCTGGAAGCTGGCGGGCGTCTCGCGGGCGCCGCCGCCGAAGCTGCCGCCGCCGGCGGCTTCACCGCCGCCGCCCTTGCCGTCCAGCACGGTCAGCTCGCCGCGGAAATTCTGCAGCACCACTTCGGTGGAGTATTT
>JAUCSE010000092.1 GCA_030445275.1 Mucilaginibacter sp. | reverse complement strand
TGGTCAATAAAATATTCAAGAATCTTCGTTCCGTTCTTTATATCAGTTAATAGTTAGTTATAAAAGCACCTATGAAGAAGGTGCTTTTACTGTTCAACCCTATGAGATTGAAGGTGACAATCGCTGGGAATAATTATCGGTTTGTTGTCTATCTCTTATTATGAGAGACCAGACTCTGCAATTCTTTACTCAAGAATAATATAGGGACTTTGAAAATTGAAAAGAAAACTACGGAGGTCTATATTGGTTTAAAATTATTACAGTAAAGTTGGGTCCTAACTTTTTCCGGTATCGCTGAGCGAGAATACTTAGAGAGCTTTTTACGGCTTATGGAGCCCATAATCCAAGATTTGAAAGTTAAAGGCTTTATAAAATAAAGCAAGGAGATCTTAATGAGTTTTAACAGGCCTTGACCGGATTTCGTTTGAACCGTTTTTCTTGGACATATTGAAAAATTACACGTCATGAGGAGCTTGGTGATAGTGTGTGATTATTATGAAGAAGAAAGCTTCTAATAAGTAGGGGTGTAGTGTGTGCCGATGCTTTTCTTTTCGTCTGTTTTTTTCAATCAGGCCAAGAGAAAACAGCTTGCCCTACGAATGACGCAATAGCAAAATGACTCCAATTGTTAAATCAAATAAGAAATACTATTCATTTGCAAATAGTTTATAAATCTGACGCTGAATTTGCCTCCAACTCCATATTAGGGAAATTATGGATGACCTTTCAACTGGCAAAGGGGGCCTTTTTGAGTGGGCCAAAAGGGGGCATTTTGGTGTGTTTTATCCAATTTAGGGGATGAAATCACTTTTACAAATACCTTTCTAATAACGGTTTAAACAGGTATTTGGCTTGTA
Organism: Mucilaginibacter sp.; assembly: GCA_030445275.1. Taxonomy (GTDB): domain Bacteria; phylum Bacteroidota; class Bacteroidia; order Sphingobacteriales; family Sphingobacteriaceae; genus Mucilaginibacter. The sequence continues at coordinate 181,247 of JAUCSE010000092.1, read as the reverse complement.
ATTACAGGAGCTTTGTGTTCTAAAAAATAATTTGCAACATAAAGTACGTTAGCCGGTCTAATCAACAGTGAGCAACCTAAAGGAGGAACAATTGAGCGACCAACGCCTGGTGACAGCTGTGTTAAACGGCGACTGCCATGCTTTTGGTTCGATCATTAAAAAAACGGAGGGATTGGTTGCGCAAATGACCTTTAAGATGATCAGCAGCCCGGGTGACCGTAAAGACATTGCCCAGGATGTGTACCTGAAGGCCTTCAAAAATTTACGCGGTTTCAAATTTAAATCTAAATTATCCACCTGGATAGGTCAGATCGCTTATAATACCTGCCTCCATTATCTGGAGAAAAAGAAGCTGATGCTAATCGACAATTTTGGGGAAGACGGCGAAATCCCAGAAAATAACTTTAACAAAGATGTGAGGAATGACATTGAAGATACCCTGTTTAGTACGGAATTGGCCGATATACTTCACACGGAGATCGAACAGCTTAAACCACTTTACAATACACTTATTTCCCTATACCACCAGGAGGAACTAAGCTATGCCGAGATCGCCCAGATTACCTCTCTACCGGAAGGCACAGTTAAAAATTATATCTTCAGGGCAAGAAAAACACTAAAGGAAAACATCTTATTAAAATATAAAAGGAACGAGTTATGATAACAGCACATCTTACCGATGCGGAGATACAGCTTTATGTAGCTGAACCGGAAATGACCAGTGATCAACTGAAAATACATATCCAAGACTGCGCAAACTGCCAGACGATGGCTGCCAATTACCAGTTGCTTTTTAATGGTATTCACGATCATGCAAAACCCCGGTTTGATTTTGACCTTACAAGCCTCGTCCTGGAACAATTACCGGAGCCGAAACGCGCATTCCCCTGGGCTGCCATAATGGTATCAGGCTTTTCTGTTTTATTGATTGTCCTATCTTCGATATTCCTCTGGTCGATCTTGGACGCGGTTATCAGGAGCGCGCCTCTGTTGCTAATGGCTACGGCAATTACCGCAGCAGTCGTTATCTTAATTTTCCAGGCCCTTGAAATGGTTAAAAACCATCAAAAGCAAATACATACACTTTTAAACGCAAAAACTTTGCAACTATAACTCGGGTAACCGGTCTCATCAGGTATAAAAGCAAATTAAAAAAACATGAAAAAGATATATATAATAACCCTTCTGCTGTTCTCAGCCGCTTTCGGTGCACACGCGCAGAGCAATACCAATTTAATGAACGACAGGGCTACTTTCGAGGAATTTGTTCGCGATATCGTTATCCTGTTGATGATTTTTTTGGTTACAAGTTTCATTCTTACGATGATCAGGCTCTTCCTGGATAACGGTCTTAAGAAGAAAATCGTAGAAATGGGTACGCCGGAGACAATAGTATCACAGTTAATGGCAACTGGTAAAAATGAGATCAGGAACAGCCTCAAATGGTTTTGTGCACTTTGTGGGATCGCCGCTGGGCTTGGTATCATCGGCTGTTATCATCCGACGGATATCTATGCCCTCATGGTCATCGCATTTTGTTTAGCAATAGGCTTTCTCGGCCACTTCTTGTTAGTCAGCCGCCTGAACAAGTAATACCTCCAAACTTCTTTTCAAAAAATAAAAAATCTTAAAGGCATGAGAATGCTATGCCTTTTTCATAAATATTAAAACGTCAAAAATGAAGAAATTAATCCCGGCAATTATTGCCGCCCTGCTATTGCTATGCGTTTGTTTTGCCTTTTTCCTTCAAAATAAACGCAAGGGCGAAACGGTTCTTTCCATTAAAGACGCGGAATCCAGTTATACTTTTAAAGCTTCCTTTTACTCCGTAGTAACGCCGGAAGTAACCAGATATATGGACAGTTGTACCGCCATACTCAGAAAGGAAAATGCCAGTTTCCGTATTAAAATCTCAGATGGGGATTTAACTATTATGGCAGATAAGCAAGATAATTCTGTTATCGTTATATCTCACATCAGAAAGATGTGCCAGAGCATCAGTGATATTCTTATCCAGAATTAACCCGCCCCTTTTATTACTTAAATCGGTCCAGTCTCAATTTAATTAAAACACTTTTATGAAATTATTTATCATGGCATTTTTTGCCATATGGCTTTGCTTTGCCCCAGATTTTTTAAATGCCCAAACAATCAACGGTAAAATATCCGGAAAAGTTGCAGATGAAAATGGCCGCCCTGTTGAAGGCGCCACGGTATCCCTTATCCGGTTGAGAGATTCAATACCAGTAAAATATGAACTGACACTTGCTGATGGGACTTTTAACGTTGGCATAAGCAGTAGCGACACGTTTTTCATAAAAGTGACAACTATTGGCAAGCTGCCTTATCAAAGCCGGGATATCGCAGTTGATGTGCAGCATCTGCTGATCAGTTTAGAGCCGATCACCTTAAAAATCGTTGCTAAAACTTTAACGGAAGTGGTAGTCACATCCAAAAAAGCTTTCCTGGAGCAAAAGATCGACCGCACGGTCGTTAATGTAGATGCACTGATCAGCAATGCAGGCACCACTGCGCTGGAGGTGCTGGAAAAGTCGCCGGGCGTTGCCATTGATCAAGCCGGACAGATCAGTTTTCATGGTAAATCCGGCGTGGTGATCTATGTAGATGATAAACCGACTTACCTTTCCGGTAGCGACCTGGAAAACTATCTTCGCTCGATGCCCTCATCAACCTTATCGCAGATCGAACTGATGACGAACCCGCCCGCCAAATACGATGCAGCTGGAACCGCTGGTATCATCAACATTAAAACTAAAAAGACGAAAGTGAAAGGGTTTAACCTGGGGATGAGCCTTGGTTTGCGTCAAAGCCGGTACACGGCTACGAATAACAGCATGGATTTTAATTACCGAAAAGACAAGATAAATGTGTTCGGCACCTTCGCCTACACATTCAGCAATGGCTATAACGATATAGACATCAACCGCAGGTACTTTTATAATGAGGGGCAACCGTCAGGAGCCTTTACCCAGAATTCGTATATCCGCACCAAGAGCGGCGGATACAATGCAAAGCTGGGTATGGACCTGTATTCATCTGGAAATACTACCATCGGCGTGCTTTTAAACGGCATTGTTCGTTCTCCCGATCAATTCAATAACAGCAAAGGTCAGTTATTTAATGCTGCTGGCCAGCCCGATTCATCCATCATGTCAAAAAACAAGGAACAGGGCAAGTTCAAAAATGGCAGCGCTAATCTAAATTACAAGCATACATTTAAAAAAGATGGACCGGAAATAACTGCCAACCTGGATTACCTGGCTTTTGCGACGGACAATAACCAATCATTTTTAAACCAAAGCTATGCAACAGCGGGTTCGGTTTCTATGGACCAGCTTAATGGCAACCTTCCTGCTGCCATTCATATCTATTCAGCCAAGGCAGACTACAGTCAGCCATTAGCCGGTGGCTGGAAGCTGGAATCCGGTGTAAAAAGCAGCTATACCAACACCGATAACCAGGCCAATTATTTCGATATTGTAAACGGAAATGCAATTACAGACGATGATAAGACCAATCATTTCTTATATAAAGAAGCCATCAACGCAGGTTATATCAATTTAAACAAAGATTTTAAAAGACTGAGCATACAGGCAGGTCTCCGGCTGGAAAACACGGATTCCCGTGGTCGCCAGTTGGGTAATGCCCAAAAGCCGGACTCTGCTTTTAATCGGAATTACACAGGTTTATTCCCAACCCTTTACCTTCTGTATAAATTGGATACACTGGGCGATCACCAGCTAAAAATGACCTATGGACGCCGTATTGAGCGGCCGTACTATCAGGACTTAAATCCATTTATATCTCCGCTGGATAAATATACCTTCTATATCGGAAACCCTTACCTGCGGCCTTCGTATTCAGGGAACTTTGAGTTGGGTTACATTTATAAAGACAGGATTTCGTTAACCATGACCTACACTGATATCCGCGACCGGTCAACGGAAACCATAGAGATCCGTAACGGCTATTATTATGACCGTCCGGGGAATATTGGCAGCACGAAATTATACGATCTGAATGCAGATGCAAATTTTGATCCGGCAAAGTGGTTTAACCTTGAATTGAGCGGCGACATATGGCAGCTTCGACAGGCCAGCGATTTTTATACCGGTACATTAAACAGCCGTAGCACCAGTTTTTCCGGGCAGGCAGTACTGCAGTTCAAGCTCAATAAAGGATGGACTTTACAAACCGACGGTAAGTATCAAAGTAAACAGACCGATGCTCAGTTTACTTTGGCTGCTAAAGGCCGTCTGAATATAGCCGCCTCCAAGACTCTGTCGCCATGCGCTACGCTAAAGCTGAGTATTAATGACCTTTTAAATACGAACATTAACCAGGGAGCCATCAACAATCTGTATCAAACAAATGCCAGCTTTCGCACGCTGAAAGACTCACGTGCCGCACTGCTTACATTAAGCATGCGCTTCGGAAAAGCAGTAAAGGATCAGCGTAAACATAATCAAACAGGCGCAGGTGAGGAAAGCGACCGGGTGAAAAATTAATTTGTCAACCCTATTATATATTCCTAGTTTGAAGAAAAGCAGTCGGTTACTGATACGTATATATTGTTGTATTGGGACGAGGTAGAAAATATCTGACCGGGGTATAATGCTATTAGCTAAGTAATTTGGAGATTCTGATAAACCAGGCCACTTGATTTCGGCGCTAAAGTTCCATTTGTTCTAAAATATTCTACATTCTTGTCATGGAAAATAACAACAAGAATGCCATAGGCTATCTCAGATTAAGTACAAAAGACCAATCTAAATCTCTCGAATATCAAGAATCATCTATTCGGGATTATTGTAAAATTAATAATCTCAACGTCCTGGAAATCTTCCAAGGTAATGGGGAAGGGAGTTATACTTTCGACCGGCCCGACTATCAGGCTTTGGAACGTTTTATAAAAAAACAAAAAGGAAGATGTCAATATATAGTGGAGATAGTAATTAATGATGTAGAGCAAAGGCAAAGCAAAGAACGAAGGGAAGAAGAAACGCTGTGTGTCGATTGAGTTGGTTCAAAGTTACAATTCTATGCATAAGTTTGTTTTTGAGAATGTTAAGTTGTATTATTTTACTAGCTGATAGCCAATACATTGATGAGTTTTTAGGATTTTAGCATTATTTAAAAAGTTATTGATTATCAATATTTTATATTTTTTTAGTATTCAAATTTTAATTTTTTGTAGATTCTGTCAACTAATTGATAATCAGTTATTTACAAATGATAGTATTCTAATTTATCCGATAGTGACGGATAAAAAAACCATAACTAATAGAAAATAAATTTGTTATGGCTTAAAATACACCCCTGAGCGGGAATACTTTGAACATTTAGAGCGCTTTTTGCGGCTTATTGAGCTCATAATCCAGGATTTAAAAGTTAAAGGCTTTATAAAATAGGCAAGGAGATCTTAATGTTTTGAATTTTAATATGCCTTGAGCGGATTACTTTTGAACCGTTTTTCTTGGATATATTGAAAAAATTACAGACCATTAAATTCGATAGACAATGATAAACCTTGCCAAAAATACCCAAATTATAAAAATCAACTGGGTACTAAATCTAAACTTGATTGCAGAAAATACATCAATACTATAATAGAAATAACTGTCAGATGTCATCAGGAAAGCTATATCGAATGCTGAAGGCATCTACATCGGTATTGCTAATGACCTCAAATCCAGGGAAGATAAATTCAATGCAAAAATGCATGGACTGGATAATATCCTTGCCGTCGCCACTGGCCTGGCTTCTGGTTTCGCCTGCCTTAAGTTGAAGCATTAACTGCAAATATTGCACTAAGCGCAAAAAAGGCTAATTGTTCTTGCTTTACCCCCTCAAAAATGCGAGTTGTCCCCCCACGCCCTGAATAACAGCCCCTTAGCTTAGCATCAAATTATAAACACCAATCGGAAGCCTCCGGCTTTCTTTTACAATTATTTTGCTATAAAAGGCGATTACGGCCCGTTCCTATTTGACTGGCATAAAGATAGTTAGGAGGGCGCTGACAACGCATGTCAACTAACTCAAATATAAACCAAAAAACTAAATTACATGAAAAAGAGCTTAATTCTACTTTGTTTGATTTATTCTTTCTGCGGCTGTAAAAAGCAGGGTTCCGAGTTTTCTCCGCAATCGGAAACCCAAGCTGCCGAAACTAAGGCGGTGTCGCCAAGGACGTTGGCGGTAGGTGCTGCCTCTATTGCCGGGGTGAACTGGGCAGACGGACGGGACAACTTTCAAGACAGTTGGGTAATTCCCTCTGGACTGACGGCTTCAGACAGCTACAGCACGGTTCAGGCCAAGGTTAACGGCATACTTACCGGGTTCAAGAACAACATTTCGGGCGTAAACACTATTAGGCTGCCCATCAACCCGTCAAGCGTCTCGTCAACGTGGTGGAGCGCCTACACCGGAGCCATCGACAAGGCCCTTAGCAACGGCTTCAAGGTGATTTTGGGCTGCTGGGACAGCTCATCGCACAACGACGGCAGAATTGACGACCTTACTGCTTTCTGGACAATGTGGCAAACTGTTGTCACCAAGTACGGCAGTAACAGCAATGTTTATTTCGAAGTATTTAACGAACCATATGGGTATAGCTTGACAGACCTGACCTCAATTTATGCGCAATGGCTCTCCAAGTATTCCAGTGTACCTAAAGGCCGCATCCTGCTGAGTGGCACGGGGTATTCTGAAAATGTGACCGGGGTAGGTGCCGACAGCCGGTTTACCTCTTGCCTGCTATCCCTGCACAATTATGCATATTGGGCAACCCGCTCTGAATCGGCATGGGAAACTGATTGGAAAAGCAGGTATGGAAGCTACGGCTCACGGACTGTGGTCACGGAATTCGGCGCGACCATGAACAGCGGCAAAGATTACCAAAACGGGTCGCAGTCCGATAATGAAATTGCCTACATCGTAGCCAGCAGCAACGTGTTCCGGAACAATTCGATTGCAAGCGTTTACTGGCCTGGCCTTAGGGACGGTGACAGCTACAGCCTCGAAACGAGAGGTGGGAGCGGCAATAACATCACCCTTTCGACGGTTAACGCCTCTGGAGTCTTCCGGCTTCGGTATGGCTGGGGGCTTAATTAGTAGTTAAAAAATCGAATTGCCCTGCGGGCATCTTAAGAGATTAGCTGGCATGTCATTTAATTAGTCAGGGAGCTTGTCTATAAGTAACTCCCTGGCTTCTTTACGGAGCAAAAAAACACCCTAAGCAGGGTGTTTCAATAAGTGCTGTGGCAATTTATTCCATATGGAATGAATCAGTTGTTGATAGATGCTCGCTAGCGGGTTTGAATTGAACCGAAAAACTGAAGAAGTAAAAAACCCTCTATACATCATCGTAAAGAGGGTTTTTAAATTATTACAGTAAAGTTGGGTACTACCTAACTTTTTCCGGTACCCAGCGCCGGAGTCGAACCGGCACGGTTTCCCACAGGTGTTTGAGACCAGCGCGTCTACCAATTCCGCCAGCTGGGCATATTATTGTGAGTAATCATTATTTCCTCACAAGCGGGCCGCAAATGTATCTAAACTCTCTCTAATTCGCAAAAGATATTTTTGTCTAAAGTAAATTTCTGCAATTTCGTTACGCCTGGTTTCCTGTGCAGTATGGTCAAGTTGAGCATAATCGGCCGTGAGATTGGCTAGTTTGTCATTAATATCTCCCTCAATAGCAAGTACTTCTGCGGTAACTTCTGCCAATTGTTCGGCATCGTCAACTTCCATCAGGCGTTCATTAATATCCATCATCTCCATTAAAAAATCTGCCGGAAGTTGTGGTTTTGCTCCTTCCGATACCAGGTTATGGAGCTTTAAAATGTATTCCATTCGGCGCATTGGGTCCGAAAGTACCTGGTAAGCCTTATTATTTAGCGTTGATAATTCCAGTATTTCCTGCTGCTTCGCTTCATCTTCGCCGGCATAAAAATCGGGATGGTATAGTTTGCTTAGTTCGTAAAACTTCTTTTTCAGTGTTGCCTGGTCAGTGTTGAATGATTCAGGGATACCATAAAATTCAAAATAATTCATAATCAAAGTAAATGCGAATTTCACGAATAAAAACTAATTAGCACGAATTGCTGTACTTTAAATTACACCAATATTATTCAACATATAAATTCAATTAATCCCATATCCTCTGGTTCGTGAAATTTGTGCCTATTCTTTGGAATTCGAGGTTATCATTATCTTTGCTTTTTATACCATAAATAAACTATGTTATTTGAACAGATACGGCAAAAGCCGTTTTTTATATTAGGGCCCTGTGTAATGGAAAACCAGGAGCTTTTATACCGAGTAGCCGAAAAAGTTGCCGAAGCAGGACAACGGTACAATGTACCCGTGATTTTTAAATCATCATTCGATAAGGCAAATCGTACTTCTATCCATTCCTATCGGGGGCCGGGTATTGAAAAGGGCATGCAAATGTTGCAGAATGTTAAAGACCGTTTCGGCTTGCCAGTTACAACCGATATTCATGAACCCCCACAAGCCGCTATAGCCGCTCAGGTGGTTGATATATTACAGATTCCAGCTTTTTTATGCCGCCAAACTGATTTGCTGGTAGCTGCTGCCCAAACGGGTAAGATAGTAAATATAAAGAAGGCGCAGTTTCTATCGGGTCAGGATATGTTCTATCCGGCTCAAAAAGTGATAGAGGCTGGTAATAAACAGGTAATACTTACTGAGCGTGGCAATATGTATGGTTATAATAACCTGGCTGTTGATTTCAGGAACATTTATGATATGAAAGCCTTTGGTCATCCTGTTTGTATGGATTGTACACACTCGGTACAACGACCAGGAGGCGCAGGGGGCAAAACAGGGGGTGATCGCACCTTTGTTCCGATGATGGCGTTAGCTGCCAAAGCTTTTGGTGCTGATGGTTATTTTATGGAGATACATCCTGACCCGGACAACGCTTTGAGTGACGGCCCTAATCAAGTTAAATTACATGATCTGGATAAGGTAATGGCACCGCTGGTGTCCTGATGAAATTGGGTTGTACGTATGGCGTTTTCGTTATACGTATATCTCTGATACATTTAGTGATACATGGTACATATCTGCAATGAAACGTACAATGTAACACTTAAAACGTTCAACGTAAAGATGAAGGATACAGCCAAAAGAGTTTTTGATATTGAAATTGAATCGTTGCAGCATGTGGCCGGTTTAATTGATGACGAATTTGCAAAAGTAGTTGAAGTTATATTAAACACTTCAGGTAAACTCATTGTAACCGGTATAGGTAAATCGGGGCTTATAGGTAAAAAAATAGCGGCTACATTGGCCAGTACGGGTACATCAAGTTTTTTTCTGCACCCGGGCGAGGCCTTTCATGGCGATCTAGGGATGGTTGGTACCAATGATATTATACTGATGATATCTTACTCTGGCGAAACTGATGAGGTGCTCCGGATCATTCCTTTTTTTAATTGGAATAAGAATTTGATTATTGGTGTTACCGGCAACCCAAACTCAACCGTGGCAAAAAACAGCAGGTATCATCTCAATATAAAAATTGCCCGTGAGGCTTGTCCTTTAGAACTTGCACCTACATCATCAACTACAGCAGCTTTGGTAATGGGCGATGCTCTTGCTATAGCCTTGATGGAGGCTCGTGGTTTTCAGCAGCATGATTTTGCCCGTTTTCATCCCGGAGGGAGCCTGGGGCGTAAATTACTGGTGAAGGTGAAAGATCTGATGCGCACCGATAAGTTGCCCTTTGTAAATGAAAATATATCTTTTACTGAATTGTTATTGGGCATGTCGGCAGGCAGGTTGGGTATGGTAATGGTGGGTGATGCCAGCTATATTAAAGGAATAGTTACGGATGGCGATCTGCGCCGCGCTTTACTGCGACACCCCGATACTGCAACATTAACCGTTGCGGAAATAATGACCATAAACCCCATGATTATTGACGGTGAGGAGTTTGCGAGTTTGGCTGAGCAGTTAATGATCGAAAAAAAAATAACTACGTTGCTGGTTGGTTCGGCTCAAAACAGAACTATTACTGGTGTTTATCAGATATATAACTATATATAATTAATGTATAGTTAATAAAACTAGTTAAACAACACAAAAAAATTAATCTATATTTACAAACTATCTACTGTCACTATTAAAATGTTTGATCATACGTCAAATCAGCTTGTTCAAAAGTTTGTACCACCTGCAAATATTCATATTGCAATTATTGGTTTAGGCTATGTAGGCTTACCATTGGCTGTGGAATTTGCTAAAAAATTCCCGGTGAAGGGCTTTGATATTAAACAAAGCCGGGTTGATGAGCTAAATAACGCTTTTGATCGCACGCTTGAAACCGAATCGGCAAAGCTCTTAGCTGTGTTAACAACCGATGGTAAGGCAGATAAGGGGCTTATCTTTACTTCAACAGTTCAGCATATTTCTTCTTGTAATGTGTATATCATTGCGGTACCAACTCCTACAGATCAATATAACAGGCCTGATTTGAGTTTGCTGATAAAAGCTAGCCAAAGCATTGGCGGAGTGCTTAAAACCGGTGATGTGGTGATCTATGAATCAACCGTGTATCCAGGTGCTACCGAGGATGTCTGTGTGCCTGTATTGGAGCAGGTATCAGGATTGAAATTCAATAATAATTTTTTTGTAGGGTACTCTCCTGAACGCATAAATCCTGGCGATAAGGTACATACATTAACCAATATTTTAAAGGTAACATCGGGTTCAACACCGGAAGCTGCTGATTTCATTGACGGGTTATACCGCTCTATCGTAACGGCCGGTACCCATAAAGCGCCCAGTATAAAGGTTGCAGAAGCCTGTAAGGTTATTGAGAATTCACAACGCGATATTAATATTGCTTTTGTAAATGAACTGGCCAAGATATTTAACATTATGGACATTGATACCCATGCAGTTTTAGAAGCTGCGGGTACCAAATGGAATTTTCTGAATTTTAAACCCGGTCTTGTTGGCGGGCATTGCACTGGTGTTGACCCTTATTATTTAGCACAAAAAGCCCAGGAAGTAGGGTATCATCCCGAAATTATATTAGCTGGCAGAAGGCTTAATGATGGTATGGGTACTTATGTAGCGCTCGAAGTAATAAAATTGATGATAAAAAATGATATATCAGTTAAAAAATCTAATATATTAGTGCTCGGATTTACCTTTAAAGAAAATTGCCCCGATGTACGCAATACCAGGGTTATTGATATTGTTAATGCTTTGAGCGGATTTGATGCACATTGCGAAATATATGACCCCTGGGCTGATCCTGCCGAAGTGGAGCTTGAATACGGTGTTGATACTGTGAACGACCTGAGTAAAATAAAGGGGAGCTATGATGCAATAGTTGTAGCAGTAGGGCATAGGGAGTTTTTTGAACTGGACTATGATAAGTTAAAGAGAAGCAAATCATCAGTTATATATGATATCAAAGGGATATTGGATAAAAGTATAGTAAATGGACGTTTGTAGGGTACGTAAAACTACTTGTTGTTCAATCTGATTATTGGTTAATTGCTTAATTATTTTATATTTGGTTTTGTATGAATTTCTTAATTTTTAATTTTGCTGGCATTAACATGATATTTTTGTAACTGATAATACATTTAGTTATCATATTGTTATAATAATAAATTAATATGTTAATTTTAACGTATAGTTTCTACATCTATAAGCTCTAATACATGATTCACAGATACGCTACTTTTATTAAAGCAGTGAACCTTACCATAGATTATATTATACTTAATATAAGCATGGTGATTTCTTACTTCATCGAAGACAGATCCTACATTTTTTGGATAAATAACAGGAGGTATTTACCCATTGTGTTAGTATTCAATTTAATTTGGCTGCTATCTGCCAATATTACTGGTTTGTATGAACATGTTTTAAATAAAGACTCGATAAAAACTTATCGGGGTGTAATTAAAACCTACCTGTTGTTTGTAAGCTTTATATGTTTTACCATTATTATATTAATTGGTACCAAGGCTTATTTTATAACCCGCGAATACCTTTTTTACTCACTGGCACTGTTTGGCTTTTTATTAGGTCTATGGAAACTGATATTCTTAACCATACGCAAAAGTGATCGTGCATCATTAATTGATACCAGGGCGGTAATTATTATAGGTGGTGGCAGGATAGGTTCAGACCTGTACAACTTCTTTAAGCAAAACCCTGAGCGCGGTTATAGCCTGGTTGGTTTTTTTGATGATAACCCTGAAAAAGTTAAAGATAAACGGCTATACTTAGGCGATACGGACGATTGTATCAGTTACGTGCTTAATAATAAAGTTGATGAAATATTTTGTACCCTGCCAAATTCAGAGGCACAAACCATTGAAAAACTGATGCTTGATGCTGATAAAAACCTGATCAGGTTTAAGTTTATACCGGAGTATTATGATTATGCAAAAAAACCAACTTTTATACAAAGTTTTGGGCATATCCCAGTTATATCGGTAAGGCCCGAGCCTTTAGAAAACATGCTAAACCGATCTATTAAACGGTTGTTTGACGTGGCATTTTCATTGTTTATTATCTTGTTTGTGTTTAGCTGGCTATTTCCCATACTAGCCATCTTGATTAAACTGGAATCAAGAGGTCCTATCTTTTTTGTACAGGAACGTTCGGGCAGAGATAATAAGCCTTTTAAGTGCTACAAATTCCGCAGTATGCGGGTTAATATAGATTCTGATAAAAAACAAGCCACCCGCGGCGATAAACGTATCACCAAAACAGGAGCTTTTATTCGTAAAACAAGTCTGGATGAGTTACCCCAATTTTTCAATGTGGTGTTGGGTAACATGTCTGTAGTAGGGCCAAGGCCACACATGATCAGCCATACACAACAGTACTCTCAACTAATTGATACCTTTATGGTTAGGCATTTTCTTAAGCCAGGCATTACCGGTTGGGCACAAATACAAGGACTTAGGGGCGAAACACAAACAACCCAGGCCATGTTGGAACGTGTAGAGGCTGATGTTTGGTATTTGGAAAACTGGTCGTTCCTGTTGGATATGAAGATCATCTTCCTAACCGTATGGAATGCCGCCAGGGGCGAGAAGAACGCGTTTTAACATGACTGTTTTTCACGATCAGCTAAATCGTGTTATAAACCTTGATAAGGTTCCTAAACGTATTGTATCAGTAGTTCCGTCACAAACAGAACTACTTTTTTATTTAGGGCTAGATGCCGAGGTTGTCGGCATCACTAAATTTTGTGTGCATCCTGAACACCGGTTTAAAATGGTAACTAAGGTAGGGGGAACCAAACAACTTAACATCGCCCAGATCAAAACCCTGCAACCTGATCTGATCATAGCTAATAAGGAGGAGAATGAGCGCAGCCAGATTGAGGAATTGATGAATATTTGTCCGGTTTGGATAAGTGATATTCACAATCTTGATGAAGCGCTCCAAATGATCAGATCTGTAGGAGCCATAACAGACCGTGAAACAGCAGCAAAAACTTTATGCGATGATATTGCCAGTCGGTTTAGTAAACTCATCTTACCTGCTTTAAAGTTGCGTGTGGCCTATTTTATATGGCGCAAGCCCTATATGATTGCAGGTAACCATACTTTTATTGGTAGTATGTTGCAGAAATGCGGGTTAATGAACGTATTTCAAACAAACAGATACCCCGAAATAAACGCTGAGGAGTTGGTGAAGGCCAAACCAGATGTAATCCTGCTGTCTTCAGAACCATATCCTTTCAAGCAAAAACATATAGATGAATTTAAGGGGATATTACCACAAGCCAGGGTTGTATTGGTTGATGGCGAAATGTTTTCCTGGTACGGGAGCCGCTTGTTATATGCCCCAGCTTATTTTAAAGAGCTTATACATACCTTAACAATAAATTAATAGCAAAGAAATGAGGTAGATATACAAAAAACGAAAATTATGTTTTTAAATTTAGTATTAAACGCTATCTTTGCGACCTGTTAAAAATCCTAATGCGGAAGTGGCGTAATTGGTAGCCGCACCAGACTTAGGATCTGGCGCTTCACGGCGTGGGGGTTCGAGTCCCTTCTTCCGCACAACAGTTAAAACCCGATCAAATTTTGATCGGGTTTTTTGTTATCATACAAGCTAATCATTTTTGATATTCGGAATGGTTAAACTGTCAATATTTTACAGTTTAACTTTCCATTGTAATATGATCTACAGCTTTACCATCATTCATCTAAACAACTAAAAGATACTGTGATATCTCTTCGTTAAGTGTGAAATCTAAAACGGCAAACTCATCCTTATCCTCAGGATAGAACCCTATTCTTCTTAGTTTTAGGACTGAAAGTATTTGTTGCTCTAAAGAAAGGGATTTGTCTGCATGTTTCAATAAACTATCTAAATCACTTTGATCAAGCTCCTCAATATGAAATGTTAAAAACTCCTTAACATCTTCACCGTTTTCATAGTCATTAAAAATTTCTTTTTTAGCAATATCAATAATGGCTTGGGGGGCATCTAAATACCCTTTTAAAGTAATGAGTCTATCAGCATTAATAATAGTTTCATTGAAATTTATGTCTAATTGGATTTTATTCTGTTTGATATCAATATTAACTTCATAGTAATCTGTTAATGAGTCAGAATTTAATTCGTTAAAGAATGGCAGTTTAATTATCATTTGATGTAAAGGTTGATTTAAGCTAAACTTATTAATTAAAAAGGATAATCGAAAGGTGTTAAAAAGGAAAAACGCATTGCGCTCAGTGTAGTTTGTCAAAATTTAGATCATAAGCTTATTTAATAATAATTAAATATCTTCCACGTGATCAAATACAATTCCTTCTTCCGCACAACAGTTAAAAACCCGGTCAAAATTTGATCGGTTTTTTTGTTTCTCACGCTGTTCAAATTCAATATATTTACCTTCAACGTTTCAATACCCCATATGAAGAGAATTTACTTTTTTATCCTATTATTTTTGCCTGTTATAGCAAGCGCTCAAAACGCTGATTCAACATGGTTTGTAAATAACTACATTAAAAAAGAAGTAACCATACCGATGCGTGATGGTGTTAAGCTTTTTACATCTATTTATATACCAAAAGATCAATCGGAAAAACATCCCATATTGCTTACCCGCACGCCTTATTCCGTTAGGCCTTATGGCACAGCTTACAGACCATACTGGTATAGTTATATGATGCGCTATTGCCGCGAAGGTTATATTATGGTTAATCAGGATATCCGCGGTAAGTTCATGAGCGAAGGGATATTTGAGGTTGTAAGGCCTTTTAATCCCAATAAAAAAACAAATAAAGATATTGATGAGGCAAGCGATAGTTACGACACCATTGACTGGCTTGTAAAAAACATTGATAACAATAACGGCAATGTTGGCGGGATAGGCATATCGTTCCCAGGCTTTTATGCTACCATGATAGCGCTCAGCGGGCACCCGGCCCTAAAGGCGGTTAGTCCGCAGGCACCAGTTACCGATCGATTTTTTGGAGATGATGACCATCATAACGGTGTTTTGATGCTGATGGATGCTTTTGATTTTCATGTAGGGTATGGCTTTAGTGCGCCAAGCAGGTCGCCTTCAACAAAAGGGGCTAAAGGGGTTAGTATTAATTTTCAGGATAATTACGATTATTACTTAAAGATGGGGGCAATGCCCAATTTTACCAAAATGAGTGGTGACACCATGAAATTTTGGAGCGATATGATGAACCACCCCAATCTGGATGCCTGGTGGAAAGCCCGTGATGCCCGTAGCGGAATAAAAGACGTTAAACCTGCTATGCTGATAACCGGCGGGCTGTTTGATGCCGAAGACGGTTATGGAGTGTGGAACACCTATAAGGCCTTAGTTAAGCAAAGCCCTGCAACCAATAGTAAACTGGTGATTGGCCCCTGGTACCACGGGCAATGGGCCAGTAAAGACGGCACCCATTTGGGAAACGTGCAATTCGACAGCAATACCTCACTTTATTACCAGGATATGGAAGTTCCGTTCTTTGATTATTATTTAAAGGGCAAAGGAACTGACACCCTAAGTAAGGTAAATGTCTTTTTCTCAGGTGAAAATAAATGGCGCAAATTTTCGCAATGGCCGGTGGCTGATATTAAACAAACGCCAATTTATCTGCAGTCGGATGGTAAACTTTCATTTAAAGCCACAAACAGCACTAAACCTACGTTTGACAGCTATGTGAGCGACCCAGCTAAGCCGGTATCTTATGCCGAAAAAGTGCATGCTAACCGCACCCGTGAATATATGGATGATGACCAGCGTTTTGCAGCCCGCCGTACGGATGTATTGGTTTATGATACGGGGGTATTAACAGATGATATAACATTAGCAGGCCCGGTGGTTGCCGACCTGATGGTGAGTTTATCAAATACTGATGCAGATTTTGTGGTAAAGTTAATAGATGTATTTCCCGAAGATACGCCACCTAACCCGATTACCAGATACGCGATGGGCGGGTACCAGATGCTGGTACGTGCAGAAATTATGCGCGGTAAATTCCGCAATAGCTTTGAGAAGCCCGAACCATTTGTGCCCGGTAAACCAACGCAGGTAAAATATATCCTGCCCGATGTAGCACACACCTTTAAAAAAGGTCACAAAATAATGATACAGGTGCAAAGTTCGTGGTTCCCGTTAACAGACAGAAACCCGCAGCAATTTGTTGATATCAATAAAGCAAAGGATGCCGATTTTGTAAAAGAAACCATTAAAGTTTATCATAATAGTTCAAAGATCATATTGCCTGTTATTAAATAGGATCTAGTACTTCACGTTGGGAGTTAAAGGCCCCTCGTCCGCACAACAGTTAAGAACCCGGTCAGTTTGGCTGGGTTTTTTGTTTTAATTGGTACCCGGCTTTGACCAAAAGGTGGACGAATAGAGCAGCTGGGAATAGAGCTTTTCCAATAGCTGTAGTGCGGTACCGGCAGAAGCTGAATTTGTTGTTTCTACTACCTATAACATCCAAATTGCTATCCCGAATCCAAAGTCAGCAAAATGTAAATAAGATAATCGCCTGTTTTAAACAATTGTTTTAATCAATCGTTTGATTAATTTTGAGCATTATTTAGAAGATCTGATTTTAACAATTAATCAAATGGCCGAAACTGGATTTAAAAAATGGATCATTACCATTACCGTTATAACAGCATCACTGCTCGAACTTATTGATACCACTATAGTAAACGTTTCACTTCCGCAAATACAAGGTAACCTAGGGGCTACTTTAACAGATGCGGCATGGGTAGTTACCGGATATAGCGTAGCCAATGTTATTATTTTACCCATGTCTGGCTGGCTGGGGAGTTTTTTTGGCCGGAAAAACTATTTCCTGACCTCCATTATTATATTTACCATCGCCTCTTTTTTATGCGGAAACGCGCACAGTTTAACAGAACTGATTGGGTTTCGCATATTACAGGGAATTGCGGGTGGGGGACTAATTTCTACCGCACAGGCCATTTTGTTGGAAACCTGGCCTCCTGAACAAGTGGGCACAGCAACCGCTTTATTTGGTCTTGGCGCTATAGTGGGCCCAACCATAGGTCCGACTATTGGTGGTTATATTACTGATCATGCCGCATGGCGCTGGATCTTTTACGTAAACATTCCGGTAGGCTGCCTGGCGGCTACTTTTACCTATCTTTTTGTCAAAAAAACACCAAGTGATGGTAAGGGCAATCCCATAGACTGGTGGGGGATTGCCCTGTTAGCCATATCTGTAGGTAGCCTGCAAACCATTCTGGAAAAAGGAGAGGATGAAGACTGGTTTTCAACTACTTATATTGTTGTACTTACCGTGACGGCTGTTATAGGCCTCCTGCTCTTTATATGGCGCGAATCAAGCATCGAGTTCCCGATAGTAAATTTCAAGATCATGAGGCACCGAAGCTTTTCTGCGGGTATGGTTACCTCTTTTGTATTAGGATTGGGTTTATACGGATCAACATTTGTTTTCCCGGTATTTTGCCAGAGTTTGTTAGGTTTTTCGGCACAGCAAACAGGCGAAGTGCTGTTTCCTGGGGGGGGTATTTACGGTAATGTTGATGCCTTTTGTTGGTATAATGCTTAATAAAGGAGTACCCGCCCAGTTAATGGCGGCTACTGGTATGATCTTGTTTTTTGTGTTTTCGCTTATGTTAAGTCATTCCACCTTAACTACCGGTATCAGCGATTTCTTTTGGCCATTAGCTATCAGAGGATTAGGGTTAGCTTTACTTTTTGTTCCGCTTACCACATTGGCTATCGGTAGTCTTAAAGGTCATGAAATTGGGCAGGGTACAGGTTTAAATAATATGATGCGTCAGTTAGGCGGCTCATTTGGAATTGCTGGTTTAACCACCTTAATACATATCAGGCAGGCTGTACACCGCAATAACCTTTTAAGTTATATCAATCCATACAACCCTTTATACACCGAAAGATTTAATAGCTATATGCAGGCTTTTCAAGCCAAAGGCAAATCATTTTCCGATGCCACACGTATGGCTCTAGGAGCAATTAACAACGCTGTTGACCGACAAAGTTCTCTGCTAACTTATAATGATGCTTATTGGGTGGTTGGTGTGGTTATGCTTTGCGCTATTCCCCTGGTTTTTTTGGCACCGTTTAAAAAGGGGCAAAAGGCCATTACAGATTCGCATTAAACAATTTTCGTTGAAGAATATGTGTTATGCAATAGTTAGATTTGGAAAAGAATTTAGTCTAATTATGTCCATAGCACCAGAAATTTCAACAGAGCAAAAAATTAAAGATGTAGCCAGGGTAATCTTTACAAAAAAAGGCTTCCTGGCTACCACTATTAGAGATATTGCTACTGAGGCTGATATCAATGTAGCATCAATTAATTATCACTTTGGCAGTAAAGAAAATCTTTTTGCATTTATTATGGACGAAACCATCAAAAGGCTTTTTGATAAGATAGAGCCTGTATTTAACGATGAAACTACCACGATTGCCAAAAAGATAGAACTTTGCGTTGGTTACTACATTGACCAGATTCTGGAAAATCCCGATTTTATATTTTTTATGGTGAATGAGGTTATGGGAGGTTCAACAAAACTACCTATGATAAACAATATGCGATCATTAGTGAACTCCTATTTTGCCAAACAACTTCAGGCATTGCAAATAACGGGGGGGATCAGTTTTCACCCGGTTAATATCATGTGGAACATGGCCGGTATGATTACTTTTCCATTCCTGAGCCGCCCTCAGATATTACAATCCGGTTCCTTTAATCAGGATGAATTTCTTGAATTAATGCAGGAACGCAAAAAGCTGATACCAGTTTGGCTTAACGCGATGATGAATGTGTGACAATTCTTTAATGGATAGTCTACTCCAAATTACTTTTTAATCTCAATCCGGATTCAGTCTGCTAAAAATGGCTTTTAACTCTTCAGGATTTCCTGTAGCCATTGCCTCACTAAATCCAAAAGTAAGTTCCGTTTTTCCATTCTTTAGTTGTTCAAATACGAATTGGATAAAATCACTTACCGGCGATGTAGCATCATGCAGGCCTTTGCCGCCAAGATCTGTATTAAGTGCGGGTGGGATCATTTCTATCACTTCGATGTTTTTTGATTTCAATAAGTGACGTACAGAGAGCGTAAATGAATGAAAAAATGCTTTGGTTGCCGAATAAACAGGTACCCGTGTAAAAGGCACAAATGATAAACCCGAGGTTACATTAATAATAGTACTTAACGATTTTAAATTAATAAAGAGCGACATTAAATGAAGTGGCGCTTCTATATTAGTGGCGATCTCGGTTTTTGCACGCTGGAAAAAGTCCTGATCGTCAATAGTCATCCATTGCTGAACACCCGCATTATTTATAAGTACGTTTAAATCGGGGTGATGATCAGAAACCCATTCAAAAAGTGCTGTACGTTCTGTTTCTATTGACAGATCGCACACTTTTGTAATTACGGTTGGGAATTTATCGGTAACTTCCTTTAAAACTGACTCTCGTCTTCCGCAAATAATAACGGTATTGTTATCCTGTATAAATCGTTCGGTGAGCCCCAGGCCAATACCGCTTGCGCCACCAGTGATCAAAATTTTATTGTTGGTCGATTTCATCTTTATTTTGTTTTACAATTAACATAACAAAGATGATATGAAAAGATGTTAGGGTGTTTGCGAGTATCAATCCTTAGTTTGCAAAATTCAAATCAGGTGCATTAATGAAAAGGCGATGTTTCTTTTCTTAACGATTCATAATAATCCTTCCATACCTTTCTGAATTTTTGACCTGGCCTTTTCAGCAAAATAATGTAGCTACCAAATTCGCGATTGTCAACCGCATATCTATTAAGCTGTGTATAAAACAAAATGGAATATGAACGGTTACTCTGTTTCATGGAGGAAACCGCGACCAAGGTACTGCAATCGCCAGAAAACAGTTTAAGCATAGCCGAACAAAAGCAGGCTATGCTGGCCGCGATTATCGCCACATCTGATGATGCCATTATCAGTAAAACCTTACAGGGGATCATCACAAGCTGGAATCCGGCTGCAGAAAGGATGTTCGGTTACAGAGAAGCTGAAATCCTGGGTAAACACATATCGATCATCATTCCGCCAGAACGATTAGAAGAAGAGGCCTATATCATCGGGCAGGTAGCTCAAGGTAACCGTGTAAATCATTTCGAAACCGTTCGGATGGTCAAAGATGGTGGTTACATTCCTATATCGGTTACAGTTTCGCCGATCACGGACCAATCGGGAAGAATCATAGGCGCATCGAAGATTGCCCGTGATATTTCGGAACAGTTGGCGGCGCAGGAAGAAAAAGCAACGCTCTATGAACAAGTCAGGGCCTTGAATGATAAGAAGGATGAATTTATTGGTTTGGCCAGCCATGAACTGAAGACACCTTTAACCAGCATCAGTGGTTACCTCCAGATCCTCAGTGGAATAGTGGAAGATGAGAAAGGGCGGCTCTTTTTAACGAAAGCCAGGCAACAGGTTAGTAAACTGAGTTCGCTGGTTTCTGACCTGCTCGATGTATCTAAGATCGAGGCTGGTAAATTACGGTTGTCTACCGAACGGTTCGATATCCGGCAGGTCATAAACGATGCCATAGAACTGCTAGCATATGGGAACCATAGCTATCAAATATCGCTGGAAACAGATATTACGGAACTATGGATTATTGGTGATCCACACCGCATTGAACAGGTGATCATTAACCTGCTGACCAATGCCATCCGCTATTCTCCCGGAACAGAAGAGGTCGTTGTATTTCTTAGCCAGGAAAACCAGGAGATCAAGATCGGCATTCGGGATTTTGGTGTCGGGATAGCCCCGGAAAAATTAAAGGATATTTTCACCCGGTTTTACCGCGTAGATGACACCAACCTTAACATCTCCGGGCTCGGTATTGGCCTTTACCTGTCTCAGGATATCGTTATCCGTCACAAGGGCAGGATATGGGCAGAAAGCGAACCGGGTATAGGGAGTACTTTTTGGTTTACACTTTCGCAGGATCAATAAGTATCTGATATATCATCTAAATAAGAACAATTCCGCTATTGATTTGTACTAATTTTATAGATATTAACTATAAAAACACTGATATGAATCGCACCATAAGCCATAACGTTAAGAAAGACGACGGCACCACAAGAAATGTTATCATTGAACCTGTACTTGCCCAATCCACCAATGATCAATTGAGCTTTACCGGTGTTTATACTCTTTACAAGGATAACCATAAAAAAGGCACCAATCTGTTAGACATTCAGGAAATAGCCCCGGAAATTGGTGACAGTAATCCACTACTGGACGATAAGAGTAATCCTGATTTTCTGGGTCAATTAACCTTTAAAGATGATGGTTCTGAGTGGCAATATGTAAAAGGATCATTGCCTACGGGAGAGTTGGAGCAAATTGTTTCCTTTATAAAAGGCTCCAAATAATTAGATGATATAAAAATAATTTAAAATCACTATCACACTACTGACATAGGGTTGTCATTAGCCATGCGTTTCTTTGTTCTGTAATCAATCACTAACAGATAAACACCATGGAAACAAACGCAATTCACCAACAAACAAGTACTCAATTTGAGCAGATCATTTCGTCAGAAGCTTTATTAGCACATTGGCAGGGACACCGTAAGCTAACCAGGAAAACTATTGAAGCTTTTCCAGAAGATAAACTTTTTAGCTATTCCGTAGGGGGGATGCGCCCTTTATCGGCGTTAGCTTTAGAAATAATGGATATAAGCCAGGATGGTATAAAGGGCCTTGCAACCGGCGAGTGGAAGGCAATTTCAGAACTGGATCATACTATAGGAAAACCAACTTTTAAAACCAAAGCCGAGTTACTGCAGCAATGGGATCAGATAACTGAACAGATCAACCTGTTTTGGCCCCAAATTTCGGATCAGCGTTTCCTGGAAATTGAACTGGCTTTTGGAGCGTATGAAGGCAAAGTTATTGACCTTTTACTTTATTTTATAGATAACGAGATCCATCACCGGGCGCAAAGCTATGTTTATCTCCGCGCGCTGGGTATTGAGCCACCAGCATTTTGGGACAGAGACTAAGTATATTATACTTTTAACAAAAAAACAGCTTTATTAATAAAGCTGCTTTTTTGTTATCTATGGTAACTATGCATTTCCGGCAAACTATTTGTTTTCAGGCAAACCTCTGTTATAAGAATGAATAATCACTTCAATATTGTTAAAATTATAGTTTTTATTGTTTTTTAATAGAGCTACTATTTCGGGTTTGTCTTTCAAATAGTCTTCCATTTGTGCTTTAAATTTACTTTTACGGCTTTCTACCCTTGTATATTTATCTTCACCATCTCTCCTAACATAATAGTAAACACGCGCTTTTCTCAAGTATCCGGACATATTGCCGCCTGCAGTATTGTCTGATAGTTCAGTAACAGTTGTTGTAACCTTGTGCGCCGCATCCATTGACGAGAGTGCCAGGCCGATTTTATACAGTTTTACATTCCCTGACTCTAAAAGCTCGGCAAAAGCTTTACTGATATGCCTTTTCCGTATTATAGTTACAAAATCTATCTGGCTAATGGTTTCATATTGATGTTCGCCAATCCCGAACTTGGAGCATTGGTTTACATTTATTTTAACAGCTTTTTCACCAAGATCCTTTTTAAATAAAAAACTCTCACAATCCGTTCCATCAAAACAAATTAACCCCTCAATTTTATGTTGTGTTGAATCTAAATAATAGCCTTGAGCAAATTTCCCCCTATCAGCGGCATGGCTTTTATAGGCTAAAAAGATAACAAGTAACAGAACGATGTAAATAGGCGTTTTCATAGGTTTTATAATACATTTTTAGTAGAAACTTGCGCAGGCTAAAGATAATAACTAAGGTAAAGGTTTAAAGTTTTAATCAATTATACATACTATAACGATAATTATCATCATATAATTACAACCTTAAGCCGGAAAAAACTGAATTTATAAATCCGGGTAGTATCACTATTTATTTTCCATAATTTTGGTCGTTTATTAATTAAAAGCAATTTGTACTCAAAAGATCAGGCATCACAGATAAGGCAGTCTTTCTGGACAGCGTTCGGACAATATATAGCTCCCCAACTATCAGCCGACGGCCTCAGAATAAACTGGATAAATTATAAAACAGGCATAAAACATCTGAATTTTAAAATGCATGCCGATAACCGATCGGCATATATAGCTATTGAAATGTCGAACCCTGACCCAGCTATGCAGGAGCTGATGTTTGAGCAGTTTATTGAACTAAAAAACGTATTGCATACCAGTTTACAGGAAGAATGGGACTGGCAACTACACATTCGCGATGAAAATTATAAAACGGTAAGCCGGATTATCAGCGTTTTACCTGCCACCAGTATTTTTAAACAGGATGATTGGCCTGCGCTCATCTCATTTTTTAAACCCCGCATCATTGCTCTTGATGAATTTTGGAGCGTTGCACAATACAGCTTTGAAATATTTAAATAGAAGAACAGATGTGCAGATTTCAAATGTGCAGGTGTGCAGATGAGTAAAAGGTAAATATTGGATTATTAATCAGCACACCTGCACATCAAATCCCATCTGCACATCTGAAATCCGCACATCCGCTTCTACATATCGTATCATTTAATCGTCAATTCGAAGCTTTCTATAAAAGCCGGTCTGTTTTAAAAAAGAAAATATAAATATTTACCGCTCTGTAATTATCTATATCGTATAACCATTAATAAACACATGAAAAGGTTTTCATTAATTACCGGCATGGTACTTTCCAGCTTTTTTGCAAGGGCACAAGCCACCCAGGCACCTGCTTATCCGCTTATCACACACAATCCTTATTTTAGTATCTGGTCGTTTTCAGACAAGCTGAATGAGTCAACAACCCATCATTGGACAGGTAAAGATCAATCGTTATTAGGATTAATTAAGGTTGATGACACTATTTACCGATTTATGGGTAAAGAGGCGGTTGAGTATAAAACGGTTTTGGCTGCCGCCGACGAGAAAAACTATACCTGTAAATTCACGGAAACCGATCCGGGTAATGGATGGGACAATTCTGAATTTAATGATAATGACTGGAAAATCGGAACGGCTCCGTTTAGTGATGATAAAACGGTTGCTAAAACAGTGTGGACAAGCCGCGAGCTTTGGGTGCGCAGAACTTTTACCATTAATGATCTTAACTTTAATAAGCTCACGCTTAAACTCCATCATGATGATGAAGCTGAAGTATATTTAAATGGTGAAAAAATAAGTGAGCAAAGCGGCGCCAATGGCGATCTTCAGTATATAGCATTGAGCCCGGCAGCAATAAGCAAACTAAAAAAAGGCGAAAACGTATTAGCTTTGCATTGTACCAATACTGGAGGTGGTGCCTGGCTTGATGCAGGTTTTGCCGATGAGATAAAACCTACAGACCGTACGGCTTTAGAAATGGCCAAGCAAACCAGTGTAACGTTGAATGCTACACAAACCATTTATAAATTTAAATGCGGCAGCGCCGATCTGCAGGTTACTTTCACTTCGCCTCTGCTGATGAATGATCTGAGTGTTTTGTCGAGGCCGGTATCCTATATCAGTTATAAGGTTAAATCGAATGATGGAAAATCGCATAATGTAAAGGTTTTCTTCAGTGCGTCAACTGATGTGGCCCGTAATACGCCGCAACAAGCAATAACTACCCAGCAATATACAAGCGGTACTTTATCCATACTAAAAGCAGGCACAGTTGAACAACCCATTCTGCAAAAGAAGGGTGACGATTTACGTATTGATTGGGGATATATGTACGTAGCAGTACCTAAAACGGCTCAGGCCATGCAATATGTAAGCAGCAGTAAGGGAGCTGTTAGCTCATTTTTCAATAACGACAGCAAATCGACAGCTAAGGAGGGGACTAACCTGGTTTTAAATACCGTGATACCTTTTGGTACAGTAGGTACAACCAATGTCGAAAAATTTGTGGAGCTGGGTTATGATGATATTACCCCAGTACAATACTTTCATGCTAATCTGAAACCATGGTGGCAAACTGCACAAACTAAAACTATAGAACAGTTGTTGGCAAAGGCTGCTGTTGAGTATCCTGTAGTATTGCAAAAATGCGCTGCATTTAATGCTTCTATGTATAAAGATGCATTGAAAGCCGGTGGCGATAAATATGCCAAATTATGTGTGTTGGCCTATCGCCAAAGTATTTCGGCTCACATATTGGTAAAAAGTCCGCAGGGCGAAACTTTGTTTTTATCGAAAGAGAATTTCAGCAATGGCTCCATCAACACGGTGGATGTCACTTACCCGTCGGCGCCATTATTCCTGCTTTATAACCCTAAGCTGATGGAAGGAATGCTCAACGGGATATTCTATTTTAGTGAAAGCGGCAAATTTGCACATGATTTTGCAGCGCATGATCTGGGCACATACCCGCTGGCTAATGGTCAAACTTATGGAGAGGGTATGCCGGTTGAAGAATCTGGCAATATGCTGGCACTCACAGCTGCTATTGTGAGGGCTAATGGCAATAACCCGGCTTATGCCAAAAAACACTGGAAAATATTAACCACCTGGACAAACTATTTAGTTAAAGAAGGTCTGGACCCAGCTAACCAATTATGTACCGATGATTTTGCCGGTCACCTTGCACGTAATGCCAACTTATCAGCTAAGGCTATTGTTGGAATTGGTTGCTATGCTCATTTAGCCGATCTGCTAGGTCAAAAAGATGTTGCCGCTAAATATAAGGCTATAGCTAAAGGGATGGTTACCAAATGGATGCAAATGGCCGATGCCGGCGATCATTATTCGTTGGTATTTGATAAAAAAGATACCTGGAGCCAGAAGTATAACATTGTTTGGGATAAAATATTAGGGTTAAACCTATTCCCACAATCAGTTTATGACCGCGAAATAAAATATTACCTCACCAAGCAAAATGAATTTGGTTTGCCACTGGATAGCCGTAAAACCTATACCAAAAGCGACTGGATCATTTGGACAGCTACCTTAGCAAAAGACAAAGCTGATTTTGAAGCGTTAGCAAATCCCGTTTATAAATACGCTATGGAAACCCCAACACATGTTCCGCTAAGCGATTGGCACGAAACTACCAATGGCAAACAAGTAGGTTTCCAGGCACGCAGTGTAGTTGGTGGGTATTTTATAAAAGTGTTGCAACAAAAATGGGCCGGTAAGTAAGAATAGAATCAAGAGATAAGAATCAAGATACAAGAAATAAGATAAATCCGCGCGTCATTGCGAGGTACGAAGCAATCTCTACACAGGCAGGTCAATCATCAAAATCGCTCTGTATAGCTTAGAGATTGCTTCGTACCGCAATGACGCTTTTACATTTTACATGCTCAACCTTGTTTCCTGGTTCTTATCTCTTGATTCTTGTATCTTAATTCCGTTTCTTTTACAAAGCTCCAAAATTTGTATACTTTTATTGTTCAATGGAAACCAAAAACAATAAGAGAACCATCAGGGCCTGGGCCATGTTTGATTGGGCCAACTCGGCCTATAATCTGGTTATCACTTCTACCATTTTTCCGGCCTATTATGTAGCCATTACTGCAAATGCCAAAAATGGCGATAGGGTGCTGTTTTTTGGCAAAAGTTTTATCAATACAGCCTTATCCAATTATGCACTTGCTGCTGCCTATTTGATCATGGCCTTGTTGTTACCCATACTGTCGTCAATAGCCGATTACCGGGGGAATAAAAAGATATTTATGCAATTTTTTACCTGGTTGGGATCCCTGTCATGTTGCGGATTATTCTTTTTCGGGGCCGATAATCTGGAATTTGGTATCATTTGCTTTGCCCTGGCAGCCATTGGTTATAGCGGTGGTTTTGTTTTTTACAACTCCTACCTACCCGAAATCGCTACTCTTGATATGCAGGACAGGGTAAGCGCCAAGGGTTTTACCTATGGCTATATCGGCAGTGTTATTTTGCAGATCATATGCCTTGTTTTTGTGCTCTCACCTAAAACATTTGGCATAACCGATGGTAAAGCTGCACAATTATCATTTTTGCTGGTTGGTATTTGGTGGATTGCTTTTGCCTATATACCTTTCTTCATATTACCCAAAGGTAGTCCCAATGCACAAACTCATCATCATCATATCATCAAGGGAGGTTTTATTGAATTGAGCACTGTTTGGGCAAAGGTTAAAACTATGCCTTTGTTAAAACGTTTTCTGCCCGCGTTTTTCTTTTATTCCATGGGCGTACAAACCATTATGCTGGTTGCTGCTGGTTTTGGCGCCAAAGTATTAAAAATGGAAACCAGCGGATTGATCGAGATTATCCTCATTATACAATTGGTAGCTATTGGTGGCGCTACCTTAATGTCGCGCTTATCAGCCGTTTACGGTAATGTAAAGGTGCTATCCGGCGTAGTTGTTATTTGGATAGGGGCATGTATAGCGGCTTATTTTATAAGCACCGTTCCGCAGTTTTATGTGCTGGCTATTGTAGTGGGTTTAATTATGGGCGGCATACAATCACTTTCCAGATCAACCTATTCTAAATATTTACCACAGGATATCCCGGATACCGCATCGTTTTTTAGTTTTTACGATGTTACCGAAAAACTGGCTATAGTAGGAGGTATGTTCAGTTTTGCCTTTATCGAAGAGTTAACCGGCAGTATGCGTAATTCGGCATTGGCTTTATGCGGATTTTTTATCATCGGATTAATATTATTGTTTTCTTTGCTATCGGCAGAAAGAAAGATATAGATATTTAACCTCACCTAAATCCTCTCCAAAGGAGAGGACTTTAAACTTCGTTCTTTTTGAACCCTCTCCTTTGGAGAGGGTAGGGTGAGGCTAAATAGTTAAAGAAAAACCAATAAGAATGCGGATTTTAGCGCTATAATTTTGTGTAAGAGATGAAGATTGAGTTGTTTGTACCCTGTTTTATTGACCAGTTGTTTCCAGATACTGCTTTTAATACTGTAAAGGTATTGGAAAAGGCGGGCTGTAAGGTTAGTTTTAACCCCAACCAAACCTGTTGTGGCCAGCCAGCCTTTAATGCCGGTTTCTGGGACGATGCCAAAGCAGTAGGCAGTAAATTCCTGAATGATTTTTCGGACGATAGCGTGATCGTAACCCCATCAGCTTCCTGTACAGGCATGGTTAAAAACTATTATAATGATCTGTTTACTAATACCGCGGTACATAACAAATGCCGTAATATACAAGGCAACATCTATGAACTGTCTGACTTTTTAGTGAACATCCTGCAGTTTGATTATTTCGGTGCCGAGCTGGACGGTAAAGCCGTTTACCATGACAGCTGTGCCGGCCTGCGCGAATGCAAAATAAAGGACGAACCCCGTCAGCTGCTCTCTAAAGTGCTCGGTCTTGAATTGCTGGAACTGAAGGATAATGAAACCTGCTGCGGATTTGGTGGCACCTTCGCCGTTAAGTTTGATGGCATATCAACTGCTATGGCCCAGCAAAAGGTGGATAATGCCCTGGCCGTAGGAGCGGAGTTTATTATATCAACCGATGCCTCTTGTTTATTGCACTTACAGAGTTATATTGACAAAAATGATCTTCCTATAAAAACTATGCACATTGCTGATGTACTGGCATTGGGATGGGGGAATGTGTAATTTCGATTTCGGATTGATTATTAAATTTGATAAACCCCTTTTCTCGTTATGAAGGCATTAAGTTCTACTGTTGTCATTCACGTTTCTGATCTTGATCGTGCACTCAATTACTACACCACTATTTTAGGTTTCATTGAAGATTTTAAGCTTGCAGACTATGCAGGATTATTTCTTGATCATGTTAGTATTCATTTAAGTGGGCCGGCAAATCCGGGCATGCATAAAGCACCTGGTACTGCCCATTTTTGTATTGATTGTGATGAAGTGGGTGCTTACTTTGATACTATCTTAGAAAAAGGTGCTTTAATAATCGCGCCGTTAGAGGATCGTTACTACGGCGTGCGTGATTTTGCAGTTAATGATCATGACGGCAATACCCTGATTTTTGGCAGTGCGATAATTGACGCTTCTTAATTTTTGACCATGAGAATAATACCACCACCACAACCAGGCGAGTACCCGCCTTATGCTATCATGTATATGCAACTGCTGCCAACTGATGGGTTGATATTAAAGCATCTGCAGGATGATTTTGATATGGTAAGGCAATTGATTTATTCATTGCCTGAAAGTGTTTTATATCATAGGTATGCCCCCGGTAAGTGGAGCATTAAGGAAGTACTGGTACATATTATTGATGATGAACGAATTTTTGCGTATCGTGCCCTGCGTTTTGCTCGCAATGAAAAAAATAACCTGATCGGTTTTGATCAGGATGCATACGCTACTTATTCTGATGCTGATAACAGGAATCTTGATAATATTTTTGAGGAGTATGAAGCCATAAGAAGAGCCACCATAGCCCTGTTTAATGGTTTGCCTGAGGATGCTTTTGACAGGATGGGGCATGGAACAGGCACCGCTAATGATGCCACCGTACGGGCGTTGGCTTACCACATAGCCGGGCATGAGCTGCATCACATCAATATCATTAAGGAAAAATATCTAAAATAGCCCTCCGCCCATTCAAGCGTCCACGCTTACTTTTTAATACAGCAGGTATAAGCGTAGACGCTTACACCGATATAAGTTCAAGCGACGCACGTTTGAACTGGCAGAATAGCTATAAGCATAGTGATAATCAGCATGAGAGATCCTGAAATAAATTCAGGATGACGGGTTTAAATAGCTATAAAATTTATAAAATAAATCCCTATTTTTGCACCTCAAAATATACGATCACTTTGTAGGTGATTGTTAAACGTAATTTTATAAAATTTAAATCATAGTTGTAGATGATTAGTATTACACTTCCAGATGGTTCCGTTCGTCAGTACGATAAGGGGATCACTTCCATGCAGATCGCGTTGTCGATCTCCGAAGGATTAGCACGTAACGTATTAGCAGCCGAAGTTGATGGCGAGGTTTGGGATTCCAGCCGCCCCATTGAAAAAGATTCGCACGTTAAATTATTAACCTGGAACGATGCTTCAGGTAAATCAACATTCTGGCATTCATCGGCTCACTTAATGGCCGAAGCGCTGGAGGCTTTATATCCGGGTACCAAATTTGGTATAGGCCCGGCTATTGAAACCGGTTTTTATTATGATGTTGATTTTGGCGATAAGGTATTGTCATCTGACGAGTTTAAGCAGATAGAAGATAAGATCATCGAGCTGGCTAAAACCAAGGAGGAGTTTATCCGCAAACCGGTAAGCAAGGCCGATGCCATTGAATATTTTACTGAGAAAGGTGATGAGTACAAGCTTGACCTGATCAAGGATCTGCCTGATGGCTCCATCACATTTTATACACAAGGTAATTTTACCGACCTGTGCCGTGGGCCGCATCTTCCAAATACAGGTTTTATAAAAGCGGTTAAGCTCATGAGCCTTGCGGGTGCCTACTGGCGCGGTGATGAAACACGTAAGCAGCTTACACGTATTTACGGTGTTACTTTCCCAAAAGCAAGTGAACTTGCTGAATACCTGCATATTATAGAGGAAGCTAAAAAGCGTGATCACCGCAAGTTGGGCAAAGAACTGGAACTGTTTGCTTTTTCTGAAAAAGTAGGCATGGGCCTGCCATTGTGGTTGCCAAAAGGCACTGCACTGCGCGAACGCTTAACAAACTTTTTGCAAAAAGCGCAGGTTAAAGCGGGTTATGAGCAAGTGATTACACCGCACATCGGGCATAAAAATCTGTATGTAACATCAGGGCATTACGAGAAATATGGTGCTGATTCATTTCAGCCAATAAAAACCCCGCAGGAGGGAGAGGAGTTCTTCTTAAAACCAATGAACTGCCCGCACCACTGCGAGATATATAAAACAAAACCACGTTCATACAAAGATCTTCCGATTCGTTTGGCTGAGTTTGGGACTGTGTACCGTTACGAACAAAGTGGTGAGCTGCATGGCTTAACCCGTGTGCGTGGCTTTACTCAGGATGATGCACACTTATTTTGCCGTCCGGATCAGGTAAAGGAAGAGTTTATGAAGGTGATTGACCTGGTATTGTATGTATTTAAAGCTCTTGGTTTTGAAAACTATACTGCCCAGATATCTCTTCGAGATCCTGAAAATAAGGCTAAATACATAGGCACTGATGAAAATTGGGCTTTGGCCGAATCAGCTATTATTGAAGCCGCTGAAGAAAAAGGATTAATCACCGTAACAGAACTTGGCGAGGCTGCATTTTACGGCCCTAAGCTTGATTTTATGGTGAAGGATGCTCTTGGTCGTAAATGGCAATTGGGTACCATACAGGTTGATTATAACCTGCCTGAACGCTTTGAACTGGAATATACTGGCAGCGATAATTTAAAACATCGTCCGGTAATGATCCACAGGGCACCGTTTGGTTCCATGGAGCGTTTTATAGCCGTATTAATAGAGCATTGTGCCGGTAATTTCCCGCTGTGGTTATCTCCAGAGCAATTTATTATCCTCCCGATATCAGAAAAATATGAGGAATATGCAAAAAAACTTTCTGATGTGTTAAAAGATTCCGATATTTGCGGGCTGATTGATTTTAGAGACGAGAAAATAGGGCGTAAAATACGCGATGCTGAAGTCAAGAAGATCCCTTATATGCTGATAGTAGGTGAAAAAGAAGCTACCGAAGGTTTGGTTTCTGTCCGCAGGCATGGTCAGGGAGATTTAGGCAGCATGAGCATTGAAGAATTAAAAAAACAAATAACTAAAGAAATAACAGTATAACTTGGCATTAAACAAACCTTTCAATAGAGGACCAAGGCTTCCTTTTAAGAAAAAAGAAGCTGAACACAACATAAATCAATTCATCAGAGCTCAGGAAGTTCGTCTGGTAGGCGATAACGTTGAGCAGGGTATTTTCTCTTTAAGAGACGCACTGGCAATTGCACAGGAGCAGGAATTGGACCTGGTTGAAATATCTCCAAACGCTGTTCCACCAGTTTGTAAAGTAACGGACTATAACAAGTTCATTTACGAACAAAAGAAAAAGCTGAAAGAGATTAAGAGCAATGCCAAGCAAACGGTTATTAAGGAGATCCGTTTTGGACCGAATACTGATGATCATGACTTTGAGTTTAAATTAAAGCATGCCATCAAATTCTTAGAATCGGGCGAAAAGGTGAGGGCTTACGTGCACTTTAAAGGCCGTGCAATTGTATACAAAGAACAAGGCGAAATATTACTGCTGCGTTTTGCACAGGCATTGGAAGAAGTGGGTAAGGTTGAACAATTACCCAAGCTTGAAGGAAAAAGGATGTTTTTAACCCTGGCTCCTAAAGCGGCTAAAAAGTAGATAGGAGATGTTAGATATGAGATTTGAGACAATCTATATTTGACATTTTAATTAAAATAAACGTGAAATATGGGGTTCAGATGCGAAGAGATAGTTTAATCTCACATCTAAAATCTCATATCTAACATCTAAATAAATAAATAGTTATGCCAAAAATGAAAACCAATTCCAGTGCTAAAAAGCGTTTTAAGCTTACTGGAACCGGTAAAATCACAAGAAAGAACGCATACAAAAGCCACATCTTAACAAAGATGTCAACAAAACGTAAGCGTAACCTTGGTCACACCAGCCTAGTATCTGATGCTGATTCAGGAAACGTAAAACGTATGCTTTGTATCGGAAAGTAATTCACAATTTTTTTAACCAGGTATTAGAGTTTTAAGTTCTGTTATAAAAGCAGGCACTCACTACCAAAATCAAACAAGATGCCACGTTCAGTTAACGCAGTAGCGTCGAGAAGACGCAGAAAAAGGATCATGGACCTCGCCAAAGGTTATTGGGGTTCAAGAAGCAAGGTTTATACCGTTGCAAAAAACACAGTTGAAAAAGGTTTACAGTATGCATACCGTGACCGTAAAACCAAGAAAAGAGAATTCAGAGCTTTATGGATACAGCGTATTAACGCAGGTGCTCGTCAGCACGGAATTTCTTACTCTCAATTAATAGGTAAATTAGCAGCAAAAGAAATCGGTTTAAACCGTAAAGTATTGGCTGATTTAGCGATGAATCATCCAGATGCTTTCAAAGCCGTGATTGATGCAGTAAAATAATATAAAAACGTTCATCACGTTTAATTTTCACAAAAGGCCGCAAATTGCGGCCTTTTGTGGTTTTATAGAAATTATCCCCACGTCATTGCGAGGCACGAAGCAATCTCTATACTTTACAGAGTAAATAACAAAGTAGTAAATCTGCATCGTTGACTTGCCTGCGTAGAGATTGCTTCGTGCCTCGCAATGACGTGTTTTTTGATTGTCACCACTTATTCAACCACAATAACCTCCGTAAAATATTCATCAGCATCGTTGTCAATATCCATATACTGTTTAAAGTTCTGCACGTCTTTATCAACCATTTTCTTAAACAGCGGGTTTAGGGCTTGCGCTATACCTGCACCCACACCACCTGCAGGGGGCTGGTAGCTGATCACTACATCAACAATAGTACCCTTACCATCCGCGGTATCCTGAAAACGTACTTTACCGGCATTGTTGATCATGGAATCGGGGAGCGAACTCCAGCCGATCATTTCGTTTGGCTCATCTCTTACAATTTCAGCGTGCCAGCTTACGGTTGCAATATCGGCCGGTAACTTTAAAACCCAGCGAGAGTATTTGGAATCTATCATTTCAACGCTTTCCAGGTGCTTCATGAACAGGGGTAAATTATCGAGCTTGCGCCAAAAGTCGTAAACTTTGTGCCTGGGTTTATTTACTGTAAATGTCGATCTGATATTCACGTTGATTGGGTTTGTTGAAAGCTTACCAATGCGTTTATACAATTCGCAATGCCCGGTTATACCACGGCTTAAAAGGTAACCGCCGGCACCAATTTTAAGAATACTTGCTAAGGGGCTGGAAAAGATATTTTTAAATCCCGAAAATCCAAGCTTTGCACCACCAAGGATAGAGGTATATCGTTCAGGCCAGTTCAGGTTTATTCTGTCGTCACCATAAAGTACGGGGAAGTTATCTGTATATTTTACTATTGTTGTTGCCATAGTACTGTTCAAATTAAATTAAGTGTGCAATTAAAACAGTATATATAACGCTAAGTTTTTGTTAATCGGATTTTTATTTAACTTGTTTGTAATTAAATTTAAATTTAGTTAAATCGGGAAGGTGGTTTTTGGGTCTTTGTAGTTCAAGCTGATAAATGAGTTGTCCCAGGTTTTTTAAAAATGGCAGGCAAACGGTGGCATACTCATACTTGTTATCATTATAAATACCATCCTCGTTTGATTGCACTACCGCCGTCAGCATAAATTCAACCTTATTTTTAAAATCTACGATGTAGGCGTTGTCAATATCATAGCCATAACTATCGCCTACCTTATTAAATATCCTTATGTTGGGTTGAATGATTGCCGTACTATCGCCCCCGTAAAACAAAAACTTACAATAGGCCGGGAAATATTCGGGGCGGTTATAGGTTGGTTTTATATTTTCGGTAGGGAACATACTCATATAATGATAGATGAACTGATAATCTGCAGGGGTTATATTATAGTGTTGCTCTTTCGGGAATGCCTCCGGGAAAAGCAGGCGTTTTAAAACCTGCTGCTGATCGGCAATGGAGTATACATTCTTCTGGCTAAAATTAAAAGGCTTGTTCACCAATCTGTTGCTGCTATCCATATAGGCTTTACCTTGTATCAGGTTTTCCAGTTGCATGGGGTAATCTATGCTATCATATAATGCCGGTTTATGGTACACCAGTTTACTATTATTAAAAAAATCAATAGAGTTGGTGTGTCTGGTGCTTTCGCCGGCATCGCCAACGGCCAGTCTGCCGATGATGCGGGTATCATTTAGGTGATATTTCTTTAACTTTTGGTTGATCTCCTCGCGACCGACAAATTCATATAAGCGGTTAAAAGCATCATTATCACTTACCAGTAAGATCTTTTTTATATAATTTTCGATGGAGGGGAGGCCATCAACTGATGATGTATCCGTTTTAACCTGAGTTTGCCCGGCAAATGCACTATCGGTTATCATGACCGATTGTTTGGTTAAACCATTAACACGAAGTTCATTAAGCTTTTCGAGTGCGAATATCGCAGTTGGTAATTTAACGGTACTGGCCGGATAAAAATAGTGCTTTGCATTTAAGCGGTAACTGTATGATTTAAAGTGTGGTACGTTGTTTTTGTCCCGATCAATCTGAGTGTATAATATTTGCACTTCGTTTTGAGTAGGGTGGTTTAATATGCCGCTAAATTGCTCTGGATGACTTTGTAAAAGCTTTTTCAGAAAAACAGTATCGGGTTGTTGAGCAAAGCTGGTCATACTGGCGAGTAGCAATAGGAGTGTACAATATCGTTTCATCAGCATAAATATAGCAATGTTAGTTTGTGGTTGTTTATACTTAAAGTACTTTTGTGCGCATTCAGCGCTATATGGAAAAAAAGTACTTCAAAATTGTTTTGGGATTAGGACTACTGCAAACGGGTTTATTGACCATGGCAGCACATGCGCAGGATACTACCCGTTTGTTAGATGATGTGGTAGTTACTGCTACCCGGTCACCCAAAAAACTATCCGATATTGGCCGGGTTGTTACCGTGATTTCGACAGAACAAATCAACCGGTCGCAGGGTAAAACATTGCCGCAATTATTAAATACGGTGCCAGGAATAACTTTTTCAGGAGCACAGAATGCGCCAGGTATAAGTACCTCTGTTTTTTTGCGTGGCGCGTCATCCGGCAATACCCTGATATTGATTGATGGCTTCCCGGTAAATAATGCTTCTGCTATTGATGGTAGCTATGACCTTAATGCTTTTTCGCTTGATATGATTGATCATATAGAAATTTTAAAAGGCAGCGGATCAACCCTGTACGGCTCGGATGCTGTAGCCGGTGTTATCAATATCATCACTAAAAATCCAAAAAATCAGGGCCTAAAAGGTAGTTTGCAATTAATGGGTGGTAATTATAATACTTATAAAGAATCGGCCTCTTTAAACGGAAGGATAAATAAAACCGGTATCGCCATTAATCTTTCCAATACTGATTCCAAAGGTTTTGCTGCTGCTACTGATACAACAGGTAAAGGTGGTTTTAAAAAAGATGGATTTCATCAGCGATCTGCAAGTATGAATATCAATCAGGCTATTTCTCAAAAACTCAGTCTGAACGGAAATATGCAAGTAAGTCACAACGAAGGCGATTTACCTTATGGCGCGTTTACTGACGATAAAAATTACACCTATAACAATACTTTTTTATTTGGCGGAATAGGTGCTAAGCTCTTATTGTCACAGGGAACACTAAAATTTAATGTATCGCAAAACACCGTTTGGAACAACTTTAAAAATTTACCACCTGATAATTATGGAACCCACCAGGTAACCAAAAACAAGGGCGATATAACTAATGCCGAAGCAGTACTGAATTATAACCTGGGCAAATTCTTTGATATTACCAGCGGAGCGGGTTTTAAGTATAGTAGTACAGATCAATATAGCCTTTTTGAGTCGACAGATTACCCCTCTGACCCAAGCATTATAAAAGACAAGCACAATAATATACTGAGCGCCTACACATCCTTATTCTTTAAGGACGATATTTTTCACATGGAATTAGGCGGACGCTATAATCATCACAGTGTGTACGGCGATAATTTTACCTATACTATTAATCCATCATTGTTTTTGGCTGATCAATTTAAGGTGTTTGGAACAATTGCTTCTGCCTTTAAATCGCCATCCTTATACCAATTGAATTCTCAATATGGCAATCAGGATTTAAAGCCGGAAACCACCACTTCATATGAAGCTGGTTTTGACTGGGAGATCATTAAAAGCGTGCTTTCATTCAACACACAGTTTTACAAACGGAACGCTAAGGATGTTATTTATTTCCTTGATCTATCCGCAGCGCCTTTCGGGGTTTACAAAAACGGGCAGCTTCAAAAAGACAAAGGTTTTGAGAGTGAGCTGAAGTATAATGCTCATAAATTCCACGCATCTGCCTATTACACCTATGTCACCGGCAAACTGACGGATGAAAATGACACACAAACAGCCAACCTTTACCGCAGGCCAAAAAGTACCTTTGGGGCTAATTTATCGTATCAGGTTATGGATGATTTCTTAGTCGGCGTAAATTATAAGTATACCGGTAACCGGACCGATCTGAATTTTGCCACAACGCCGTCATCAGTAGTTACGCTGAAACATTATGATCTGGTTGATCTGCACCTGGAACTGAATGTCACCAAAAAACTGAACATTTTTGGCGACCTGAATAACGTATTGGATCAAAAATATGTGGATTGGCTGGGTTATAATACCAGGGGTATCAACTTTATGCTTGGCGCTAAATACCGGTTTAATTAGTCGTTTTTTATTTAATACTTTTATAAGTAATTTTACTGCATAAAAATTGATCATGACTGCAAAAGATAATACCACCCGGAATATAGTGCTTGTTTTAATAATTTTGATTGTGGCCATATTCAGGCTCCTGGCCTTTAAATACAAGGATTTGAGTAATTTTAACCCAGTAGGTGCAATTGCTTTATTTGGAGGTGCATATTTTACAAGCAAGTGGAAAGGCTATCTTACTGTATTACTTGCTTTATTTACAACCGATATTGTCCTTAATTATCTATATACTTCAAAATTTCAAATAGGATACGATGGCATAATAGGGGTTTATTTAAGCTTTGCGCTGATGGTGCTTGTTGGTACAATGATTAAGAAGGTAAATGTACTCAACGTGCTTTTAGCTTGCATAGCATCGGTATTAATACATTGGTTAGTAACTGATTTGCCTTGGTTTTATACCACACTTAACCTATACCCGCACACTTTAGCCGGATATGGTAAATCATTAGTTAATGCCATACCATTTGAGTATAACATGATCTATGGTAATTTGGTATTTGGATTTCTGCTGTTTGGCGGTTTCGAACTAGCTAAAACCAAATACACCTTTTTACGCAGCAAAAAACAACTGGCACTTTAATTTAAGATATTTAAATAAGGAAGCGATTTGCCGATGAAGGCAGGTCGCTTTTTTTATGGGCAGCTAATTTATTTATAGTATGGAGAAACTGGTGATACTAACAGGAGCAGGGATCAGCGCTGAGAGTGGTTTAAAGACCTTTAGAGACAGCGATGGCCTATGGGAGGGTTATGATATAGAAGATGTGGCCACGCCGCAGGCCTGGCAGCGTAACCCGGCATTGGTGCAGGAGTTTTACAATGCCCGCCGCAAATCGGTACTGGAGGCTAAACCTAACGCGGCTCATTATGCGCTGGCCCAACTGGAAGAAAAGTACGATGTAACCATCATCACCCAAAATATAGATGATCTGCATGAGCGTGCCGGTTCAACAAAAGTGGTGCACTTGCATGGCATCATTACCCGTTCGCAATCAAGCATTGATTCTAAGCTTACTTATCCCATTGATGGCTGGGAATTAAGAATGGACGAAGTTTGTGAACTGGGTTCGCCATTAAGAGCGCATGTTGTTTGGTTTGGCGAGGATGTGCCGATGATTGAAACCGCTGCAAGAATATGTTCCGGTGCCGATGTTTTTATGCTGGTAGGATCATCATTAGCAGTTTACCCCGCTGCAGGATTGATCAATTATGTGAAGCACCAGGTACCAAAATACATTATCGATCCTAAAATACCTGATATAAAGGTTAATGGCACAATAGTTAAAATACAGGAAAAGGCCAGTATTGGTGTACTTGCGTTGGTAAACGAACTGATGAGGGGATAAAAAATACCTTCACTGTCATTTCGAACGAGGAACGAGGAGAAATCTTATACTACTTCCCTGCATATTTTATAAGATTTCTCACTCCGTTCGAAATGACAAGTATTTTTTAGGTTCTCGAAAACTCATCCCAAAATCAATAACTCACTAATTTAAAACTAATGAAATGCATATTCAACTGGAGTGGTGGCAAGGATAGCGCACTTGCTTTATATCATTGTCTGCAAAACCCGGAACTGGAGATAAAATATTTGGTTACGACGGTCAATGATGCCGCCGACAGGATATCGATGCATGGCGTACGGACAGAGTTACTGATTAAACAAGCGGAAAGCATTGGCATTCCACTATACCAGATACGCCTGCCTGAAATGCCCGGTATGAGTGAATATGATGATACTATGCGCCTGCATTTAACACATTTCAAGAACGAGGGTATTACCCATTCTATTTTTGGCGATATATTTCTGGAAGATCTGAAAGCTTACCGCGATGCCCGTTTGAGCGAGATGGGCCTAGAGGGAATTTACCCCTTATGGAAACGCAATACCCGTGAACTGATCAACGAGTTTCTGACCCTTGGATTTGGTACCGTTATAGCCTGCACGCAGGAACGCCTAGCGCGTATAGCTGGTAAGGAGATAAGTTATGAATTGATTGATGCCTTGCCCGATGATGTTGACGTATGTGGCGAGAACGGGGAGTTTCACACCTTTACTTTTAAAGGGCCGATCTTTAAAGAGGAGATACCTTACAAGACCGGCATAAAGATTTTTAAAGAATACGAAGCCCCTAAAAATGTGGATGATTCTTGTGTTTCGCCAACTGATCAAAAACGTTCAGGTTTTTGGTATTGCGACCTTGTTTTGGCTTAACTTCTCATTTATTTGGCAAAATTTATCACCAAATCTAATTTTTTTAAAATTCATAACTAATTATATATCAATAAAATGATTGTAATTTATGAAGTCGTTGTTTATATATGGATGAAGTATGATGAATTGTACCAGTAAAATAGCGGTATTTTGCCAAATAAAATTCTGTTTTTGTAATTTTTATTTTATAACTATCTGTAAATTAGATGTTTGATTTTTTTAAGGTCTAATAGTTATACCGAAAATAGGTGTCTTTAAAATCTTTACGCATCGCTAAAAAACGGATGCCTACTTGTTTCAAAAACTCTTCATCAAGTAATTCAAAAACGCTGTTAACGCCATCCGTTAAATCCATTTCAGGGATCTTGTAGCTTTGTTCCAGGCTACCCTGTTCTATCTTCACAATAAACTTTTGGTTCATGTTCAGTATGGATATTTTAAAATCGGGATGTGGTAATTCGGCAATAATTCTCATAGCTGTTATTGTTTCAATAAATCATTTAAAGGGTCTTTTCCGTGGAGCAAGCCAAAGCTTTCCAATGGTCTGAAACGGGCGAAAAGCTCTTCGCTGTACCAGTTTTCGCTGCGGGTTAGTTTAATCACTTCGGCATGTTCGCGGCTTTTATAGGCAAAGTTTTTTACGTCGTCCAGACTTTTCCAAACCGAAAAGGTTGCTTGCCGGTAAACGGGAGCTTCACCAATACCAAAAGAGGTAATATAGCCAGGGGCGCTCGCCATTAATGCAGCAACTTCATCAACATGTGACCAGAAATTTTTCCACCTGCTCATCCTGATCGTGGCGCGGGTTAATACCGCAACTGGCCCGGTATAATCTTTTATATCTGGATTGCCAAAAGGTTCCTTGCCATCCCATTTACCATGACTTTGCAGGGGGTGACATAGTATAGTCCAGCCCTCGCTGCCCAGAATTTTCCACCAGGCAGCAACAAACGAGCTTTTATGGAATTTATCAAAGTCCTCCCTGCTTTCCCAACAAGCAAGGAGCCCCCATTGCTGCCAGTCGGGTTGCAGATCAAAGGTGCCGTTATGGCCGGAGCCCAGTAGCTTATAAAATGTGCAGCCTTTTTGCAGCCATAAAGGGAGGCGGTGCAGCGCCATAGCGAGTAGGGCAAAAGGGATAAAAAGTTTACGGTATCGTATTATAGTTAAGCTAACGAGCATACTGGTGCTAAATAAAAGATTAAATATGATATTTGTCTTATTTACTTTCATCATAGCATTGCTATTTTTGCATTATGGCAGAGGATTTAAACATAACCACATCAACCGATAAAACGGAACAATATACTACCCTGATACCGCAGATAGAGGCTTTACTGTATGGCGAACCTGACTTGGTAGCTAATTTGGCCAACATCAGCGCGGCTTTAAAAGAGCAGTTTAAATGGTTTTGGGTAGGTTTTTACCTGGTAAAAAATGGCGAACTTGTTTTGGGCCCATTCCAGGGACCAGTTGCCTGTACTCGTATAAGCTTAGGTAAAGGTGTTTGCGGCACATCATGGCAGCAAGCTAAAACGCTGGTAGTGCCCGATGTGGAAGCATTTCCCGGACATATTGCCTGCAGCTCGCTTTCACAATCAGAGATCGTAGTACCCATATTTGACAATGGCGAAGTAGTTGCTGTTTTAGATGTTGACAGCGAATTATTAGATCAGTTTGATGAAACAGATGCACAATACCTGGAGCAAATTGTTAAGCTGATAAAGTTTTAATGAGTAAAATATATCTGATAGCTGGCTTAGGTGCTGATACCCGGCTTTATAACAATATCGATCTGCATGAGCATGATGTAACGCCGGTGGATTGGATAGATCCGGATAAATCAGATACTTTAAATACTTATGCCCAAAAGCTTATACACCAATATAATATCGTTCCAAATTCAGTGATCATTGGGGTTTCTTTAGGAGGAATGATAACTGTAGAAATAGCGAAACAGATCCCGGTAAAAAAGGCCATCCTGATATCAAGTATCAAAACAAATAATGAAGCGCCGGGGTATTTTAATCTCTTTAGGACATTGCCTGTGTATAAGCTTATTCCAGGAAAGCTGCTCACCTCATTAGGCTTTCTGGTTAAGCCGATGTTTGGTCAAATGGGTGAGGAGGATGCCTGGTTGTTTAAGGATATGCTGAAAAATAGTTCTCCCTTTTTTATTAAATGGGCCATGGAAGCAGTGCTCCATTGGAAAAACGAGATCATCCCGCCAAATCTGTATCACATCAACGGAAACAAGGATTTGATATTTCCTTATAAAAGGATTCATAACGCCACTGCTATTGTTAATGATGGTACCCACATCATGATATTTGATGAGGCCAAAGAGGTCAATAAGTTATTAAAGGCTATTCTTAAAAAATGAAGTTAACAGAGCAGTATTACCTGGGTAATGATGTGGTGGCGATCAGTAAAAACCTATTAGGAAAGTATTTATTTACCTGTATTGATGGTGTAACTACTGGTGGTTATATTGTTGAAACAGAATCTTATAACGGTATTATTGACAGAGCTTCGCACTCCTATGGTAATCGCAGAACACCCCGGACCAAAACCATATTTATGCAGGGTGGCATAGCCTACGTTTACCTGTGTTATGGTATCCACGAAATGTTCAATATAGTAACCTCTGTTGAGGGAGAGGCGCATGCTATACTGATCAGGGCTGTTCATCC
This sequence comes from Mucilaginibacter sp., assembly GCA_030445275.1. Taxonomy (GTDB): domain Bacteria; phylum Bacteroidota; class Bacteroidia; order Sphingobacteriales; family Sphingobacteriaceae; genus Mucilaginibacter. The sequence continues at coordinate 138,319 of JAUCSE010000092.1, read as the reverse complement.
CACGGATGGAATTGAGGCGATGCAGGTAAGACGCAATATGCCGGTGCTTAAACCTGCCATAACGGCGGGCCCGGGTTCTGTGGCTAAAGCGCTGGGTATATCCCGTAATATTAATGCCATCAGTCTGCAAAGTGATACCTTATGGGTAGAAGACCGTGGACTAAACTTTACGGACGACCAGATAACCGCAGGTCCGCGCATTGGCGTTGACTATGCTGGTGAAGATGCCTTTTTACCTTATCGTTTTTATGTTAAAGGCGATACTTATGTAAGTAAGCCTAATAGGTAGTTTACGATTGATTGGGTTAGATTAAGTTGATTGAGTGAGCTGATTTTGTTAGGGCAATGAAAGATTGCCGTGATTAAGTCTAATCATTTTTCAATCAACTTAATCCAACTACTCACTCAATCAACTTAATCTAACCCAATCCAACCACTCACTTAAAATTCGTAATATTGGCCGATGAATTATCAGAATAGTCTAGCATTTGCCATAGCGCAGGATGAGCAAGATCCACTAAAGAGCTTCAGAAAAAGGTTTTTGATTCCGCAGCATAATGGCGCTGATGTTGTTTATTTATGTGGAAACTCATTGGGGCTTCAACCGGCATCTGCAGAGAAATATTTAGCCGACCAGTTAAGCGCCTGGAAAAACCTCGCGGTAGAGGGTTGGTTTCAGGGCGATGATCCATGGCTAAGTCATCATCAGCAGCTTTCTTCATCTGTTTCTAAAATTGTAGGTGCCAAGGAAAGCGAAGTTTCTGTAATGAATTCACTTACAGTAAATCTTCACTTATTGATGGTAAGTTTCTATAAACCAAATAGTAAACGATTTAAAATAATTATGGAAGGCGGCGCTTTTCCATCTGATCAATATGCGGTTGAAAGCCAAACCAGGTTTCATGGCTTTGATCCCAAGGAAGCGATCATTGAAATATTTCCACGCGAAGGCGAGCTTACCTTACGCACAGAAGATATCCTCAAAACCATAAATGACCATGCGGATGAATTAGCTTTAGTGCTTTTTGCAGGTATAAATTATTACACCGGGCAGTTCTTTGATCTGGAGGCAATTGCCAAAGCAGGGCACCAAGCGGGGGCTTACGTAGGTTTTGATTTGGCGCATGCCGCCGGTAATGTGCCGCTAAAACTGCATGACTGGGGTGCTGATTTTGCCTGTTGGTGCTCGTATAAATACATGAACTCTGGCCCGGGAGGTATTAGTGGTATTTTTGTGCACGAAAAGCATTTTGAAAATAAGGAACTTGACCGTTTTGCCGGCTGGTGGGGCTATCGCGAAGATAAACGTTTTTTAATGGCCCCCGGCTTTGATGCGGCCAAAGGGGCTGATGGCTGGCAGGTAAGTACAAGCCCTATATTGCTCCTGGCGCTGTTTAAAGCTTCTATGGCTGTTTTTGATGATGCGGGTGGTATTGATATCCTTCGCACCAAAAGCATTGCTTTAACGGGTTATATGGAGTTTTTAATGAAAGAGGTGAACAAAACACATGGTCAGGAGATATTTAAGGTGATTACGCCTGTTAACCCGCAGGAGCGGGGTTGTCAATTGTCTGTAGTATGCAGGCAAAATGCAAAGGCGGTTTTCAAATACCTGGCGGATAATGGCGTAATTGGCGACTGGCGCGAACCGGATGTAATCAGGCTGAGCCCGGTGCCGCTGTATAATACTTTTCAGGATGTTTACAAGGCAGTTCAACAACTGGCTGCCGCGATAGTTGAAAGGTAAAAATAACGACTGTCATTTCGAACGGAGTGAGAAATCTTATACTTCCTGCAATGTGTTCGCTTGGCATAATGCATAAGATTTCTCCTTGTACCTCGTTCGAAATGACAAAATAAGTAACTAGGAATTTTTTAATAATACAAGATGGTTTATTACAATCCCAAAGAGTGGTTTTCTTTTATTTTCAGGATCAATAAGGCCGATACCTTGCGTGAGCTTTTTCCGCTAATATTGGCAGTAGGCGCATACGCAGGCATTGTTACTTATTTTCTGATTGATTTTTGGCACCTGCCCGATACCAATATACTGAGAAAGGTGAGTTACATTCATCAAACCATTGGTTTTGTGTTCTCCTTATTGTTGGCCTTTCGTATTAATTCGGCGTATGATCGCTGGTGGGAAGGGCGCAAAATATGGGGTAGCTTAGTTAATAACAGCCGTAATCTGGCCATTAAACTAAAGTATCTCGTTAGTGAAACTGATGCTGTATATTTTAATTATATGATCCCTTTGTTTGCCCGGTCGTTACGTGATCACTTGCGTGATACTTATGTGCCGGAGCAACAGGATTTTATTGCTATTGATCCCAATAAGCATGTGCCCAATCAGGTAGCATCGGCTATTATAAAAAATGTATACCGGTTGAATAAAGCAGGGGTGATAAACCCGGAGCAATTGTTTAGTATAACTGCTGAAATAACCTCTTTTACAGATATTTGTGGTGGATGTGAGCGTATTAAAAAAACACCTATCCCTTTTTCATACAGCGTGTTTATCAAGAAATTTATATTCACTTATATCATGACTTTGCCGTTCACCTGGTCATTTGATTTGAAGTACTTTATTATTCCCATCATTGGATTTGTATTGTTTGTTTTCGCCAGTATTGAGCTATTGGCCGAGGAAATCGAAGACCCATTTGGCTATGATGCCAACGATTTACCGCTTGATAATATTTGCGAGAATATCAAGAAGCATGTTGGGGAGATATTAGTTTAAGGGGAATGTTGAAGGTTGCCTTAACAAATTCCGGCATAGCGGTTGACTCACCCCGACTGCGCTTCGCTGGCCGACCCTCTCTTCGGCTTCGCCGGAAAGAGGGTTTCTGAATTTTTATTTATCCGCGCGTCATTGCGAGGTACGAAGCAATCTCTACATAGGCAGGTCAAACATGTAGGTACGCTCTGTATAGCTTAGAGATTGCTTCGTACCTCGCAATGACGTGCGGAGATAGATAATGAGTGGAGATAAAAAGCAAAATTCCCTCTTTCCGCCGCAGGCGAAGAGAGGGGGCGATTCGCCGGCTGGCGGAGATGACCGGGTGAGTTAACTATGCAAGCAGTAACGTACTGGTTTATTTTTAAAATTTTACTTAACAAGGTATGCTAAAAATTGCCTTCGATCCGATATATGCACATCCATTACCCGCCGGACACCGGTTTCCGATGCTCAAGTATGAGCTGATCCCGGCTCAGTTACTGCATGAGGGGGTGATCACTGCTGATAACCTGTTTTCGCCGGATGTATTGGATGAGGATACTATCCTCAAAACCCATGATCAGGATTACTGGCAGCAGCTGCGCGATTTAACCCTCTCTGAAAAGGAGCAAAAGCGCATCGGTTTTCCCTTGTCTGCCCGGTTGGTGGAACGTGAAATCAGAATAGCTAAAGGTACTATTGATGGCTGCAGGTTTGCTTTTGATAATCGAATAGCGTTTAATGTAGCCGGTGGTACCCACCATGCCGGCTCTAATTGGGGCGAGGGGTTTTGCCTGCTGAATGATCAGGCTATTGCAGCTAACTATTTATTAAATAATGATTTAGCATCATCTATCTTAATCATTGATTTAGATGTGCACCAGGGTAATGGCACAGCTCAGATCTTTGAAAATGAACCGAGGGTGTTCACTTTTTCTATGCATGGGGCAAACAATTTTCCATCACGTAAGGAAACTTCTGATCTGGACATCCCGCTAAACGATGGGATTGAAGATGATGAATATTTAAACATTTTGTATGACATCTTACCCAGATTGATCCAACAACAAAAGCCCGATTTTATATTTTATCTGGCCGGGGTTGATGTGCTGGCAACAGACAAATTAGGTAAGCTGGCATTAAGTAAGGAAGCCTGTAAAGCCCGTGACAGGTTTGTATTTGAACAGTGCATTGCCAATAACATACCCGTGCAGGTAAGTATGGGCGGAGGCTATTCGCCGCAGATAAAAGACATTGTAGAGGCACATTGCAACACTTTTAAAATTGCTTCCGACCTCTACTTTTAATCTTTTGCCAATATCAGGACCGTTTTATCGCGATGGTTTTTGCTGATGATATTGAAACGTACAAATAACAATATGGAGGCTGTTGCCAGACCCAATACTAATCCGTACCAAACACCATAAACACCCAGATTAAAGGTAATACCCAATAAATAACCAACGGGCAAGCCAATTACCCAATAGGCCAGAAAGGTAATAAATGTTGGAATATTAACATCGCCCATACCACGGAGTATGCCAAGGCCAACCACCTGTGTTCCGTCAAATAGCTGGAAGAATGCTGCAATAATAAGTAACTGTGCTGCAATAGTTATAACACTTTCATCAGAAGTTATTATCCATGGTAATAGGTGCCGGCCAAAAGTAAATATAAGCGCCGTAGTTGCCATAAACACCAGTACGATATGATAATTGGATATGGCTGCAAGCCTAAGATTTTTATGATCGCCAGAGCCAAAATAGTTCCCTGATTTTATAGCAGCACCTGCTGATATACCACTTGCCATCATGTAGGTCATGGCGGCTAAACTCATGGCCACCTGGTGAGCGGCTTGTTGAACAAGCCCTATGGTACCTATTAAAATAGCGGCACCGCCAAAAGCGCTTATTTCAAAAGTATATTGTAAAGCCACCGGGGCCCCAATTTTCATAATCTGTAAGCCACGGATGCGATCAATGTTTTTAAAGGCAAAGCTTTTTAAATAAGCTTTAAAAATAGGCGACCTGAAAACATATACCGCCATTACTATGGCCATAACGCAACGATCAATCAACGTGCTGTATCCAACGCCACGGATACCCATTGGGTGTACCCCGAATAGCCCCTTTACAAAGATGATCCCTAAGCAAATATTGAGCACATTACCCCAGATGGATACCATCATGGCCTGTTTGGTAAACCCAAGACCTTCGGCAAATTGCTTGAATGTACTGAATATCAGCAGCGGAATAAGTGACAGGCTCATCAAAAACAGATAAGGTTTGGCTTCTATCACTACCGCAGGTGATTGGTCAAGGTGCCCAATCAACGCCATGGTACCAAAGTAAATACCGGCGAATAGTAAAATGCCGCTCAGTATGTTCAAAAACAAACTGTTTGACAGTAGCAGTCCGCACTCTTTAAAGTTTTTGCGTCCGTTATTTTGAGCTACCAGGGGAGTTAGGCCGTAGGAAATACCCATACCAATAACCAGCGGTACCATGAAAAGACTGTTCACCAGGGAAACTGCTGCCAATGAAACCGTACCGGCAAAATGGCCCACAATAATAGAATCAGACATTTGAACCAGGGTATGCCCCAGCTGCGATATAACAACAGGAATAGCCAGTTTAAGACTATCGGCATAGTAAGGTTTGTATTTTAAGAAGAAATTTTTCATTTACTTAGGTACACAGGAGCTCAAAAGTAATGATAATAGGGGTAAGGAGTGTCATGTATTAGTATCAAGTAGCTAGTATCAAGTATCAAGATTTTTGAAAATTGAAAAGAAACACGTAGTTGTCTTGATACTTGATACTTAACAAGCTGTATAAAACTCTTCTTTTTCTGTTGTATTGATGCGGATCATGCCGGATAGTATCAGGTCGACCAAGATACGTTGTGCTCGTCTGCGGCCCACTTTAAGCAGTTCGCTGCACTCTTTTATGGTAATACGCGAATTTGCTTCAAGATATCCTAATAACGACTTTTCATTATCTGAATATTCAATTAAAACTCCCTGCTCATTGGAGGAGCGTTTAAGCACCTCTAAAACTATTTTGCTGGCCAGTACGCTTTTGTCCTTTACCCTTACATAGGCCCACCATTTTCCATCTTCGGCTAGTGCATAATGAGGTTTAACATCACTGGGGGCCGTATCAACAACCAATACCAGCTTATCATCCACATAAACCTCCTCAAAAGCGGGTTCCAGAGCGGGCCTTGCAAAAATATGCGCTGCCTTGGTGATCATGTAACGTTCTTCATCTTCAGATTTTACTCCTTTAATGGTACCATCATCGGCTACACCAATCAACAGCTTGCCGCCCTTGTTATTAGCAAAGGATACCATGGTACGGGCAATTTTTTCGCAGCTTGTAATTGTTTTTTTAAAGTCGAGTGTTACACCTTCGCCCTCAAAAATCAGTTTTTTGATGTTATTCATGTTGGTTCCGTTCCTTAAACTAATTACTGAGGTTTAATATAGGGGGCAAATATCTCCATCCATCTGTCGGGATTGGCTACCTGTGTAAAACCAAACTGGTTGTACAGTCCCTGTGCATCAAGCGTGGCTAATGACCATCGTCTTAAGCCCTGCAGCTCCGGATGTTTAACAATGCTTTGCATCAGCCATTTTGATAGGCCCTTTTGCCTGAAATCGGGCAGGACAAACACATCGCAGATATAAGCGAACGTGGCATAATCGGTTACCACCCGGGCGAACCCGGCCTGCACATTTTGCTGGTAAACGCCGAAACACAGGGAGTTTGCTATACCTTTTTCCAGTTTTTCGCGGGGGATGCCTTGTGCCCAGTACGAATCGTCATTTAAATAATTAAATATCACATCAACCTGCAGCAGATCTTTATTGGTTGATATCAGAAAGCCTTTTTTGATAAAGGCATCGTCGTTCATAATTATAGACATAGAAGTAGAAATTATAAGCTTGTATCAGTAAAATTTAAATTACGCAGGTATATCTCGTTCATAACAGATACGCATACCTCACCATCTTTATTATATATATCAATAGGGTGGTGGGCCATGTACTTACCCTCTGTGTTTAGCACCGACTCTACCGTTGCAATATCGTCATCAGTTATATTGATTTTAAAATAAAGATCAGATAATCCTGGTTTTATATAGTGTATGGATGATGATTTTGACCACACCTGTAATTTATATCCTTTTTTACTCAATATCTGGTGAAACAATACCGGATAAAACGGATCGGCAGCCGAAAATATGGTTCCCCCAAAAATTGATTTGTTATAGTTTACATTTAAAAAACTCCTGTTGATCTTTACATAAATACCTCTGAATCCCTTATCAATTTTAACCACCCAAATACGCTGTAACAAAAGAGGAGGGTAGAGACATAACGCCCACTTTAACATTCTTTCGGATACTACCATAGTCATTAAATATCAGAAATTATTGATTAAATAAGCATATTTAAATTGTAAAATATTAAGTATGATTACTATAGCTATGCTGTTAAAAATTGTATTGTGCTTAGATTGAGAATTTTAGGTAAGAGGTAAATTAACTTAAACAATATGCTTTAAGCGTGGTTAATAGTATGTTCGATGATAAATTAACATCTAAATAATGATAACTATGAAAAAGCAAATTTTAAGTTTAGCACTTGTCGCGACGATGATAGGTGCAATTACAACAGGTTGTAATGCATCAAAACCGGCTGGAAGTGGTTCGGACAGTGCTAAAGTGGATTCTGCCGCAACCACAGCTCCTGCAGCTACCGGTACTGATACCACAGCAAAACCTGATACTGCTAAAAAGGATACTACTAAAAAACCATAAACATTACGGTAATAGCAATGTATAAAAAGCCGGGATATGCACTATTCCGGCTTTTTAATTGTTGATGATAGCTTAAAAAGCGCTTTTCACCACACCGCCATCAGCCCTTAAAAGCGCTCCGTTTGTTGCTGATGATAGCGGGCTGGAAACATAGGTTACCAGGTTTGCTATTTCGTCAGTTTCAGTAAAGCGCTGAAGCAGGGATGTGGGGCGTATATTTTTAAAAAATTCCACTTCTATATCTTCTTTGGTTTTCCCCTGGTCGCGGGCCAGCGAATCAATGAATCCTACAACGCCCTCTGAACTGGTGGGGCCGGGTAAAATAGAGTTTACGGTAACGTTTGTACCCTTGGTTAGTTCGGCCAGGCCACGTGCTACGGCAATCTGCGCAGTCTTGGTCATGCCGTAGTGGATCATCTCTTCAGGGATCTGTATAGCCGATTCGCTGGAGATAAAGATGATGCGGCCCCAGTTTTTTTGCAGCATTTTATCAAAATATGCCCTCGAGAATCGGATACCGCTTAATACGTTAATTTCATAAAACCTAAACCAGTCTTCGTCCGGAATATCGCGAAATGCCTTTGGTTCAAAAGTGCCTGCATTGTTAATGAGGATATCAACAGCGGGCAGGCTGCTGATTATTTTATCAATATCACTTTTATTGGCCATGTCGCCGGCTAATCCATGAATATTATCATTACCTGTTTCCTTTTTTATCAGGTCAACTGCGGCTTTAACACGCTCGTCGGTGCGCCCGTTAACATATACTTTCGCGCCTTCCTTAGCTAATGATTTGGCTATGGCTAATCCAATACCAGCCGTTGAACCGGTTACCAATGCCACTTTATTTTTCAATTGAAGATCCATGTTTTCTTTTGTTTTAAAAATTTGATGTGCTGACGCTAATTTACAAGTTGTAACATTTTGTTCATATAAATATAGGTAAAGATGGGATGATGCTGACAAAGCAGTTAATAGGCTTCCATTTTTATTTCAAAAAAATGACACTAATATTTGTAAAATAAGACCGAACGGTCTATTTTTGATCTGTCATGAAAAAAGCAGAAAGAACACGCCAGCTTATTATTGAAAAAGCCGCTCCCATTATTAATCAAAAGGGGATGGCCGGAACAGCCATCAGTGATATTATGAAAGCCACCAAACTGGCTAAGGGCGGCATTTACGGCAATTTTGAGGACAAGGATGAAATTTGCCGGGAGGTTTTTAGTTATTTGTTTAAAGGGTTAACCGCCAAAATTGATAATGCTTTAATCAATAAAAGAACAGCCAAAGAAAAACTTTTTGCCCTGCTTGATTATCACTGTGACCATTTAGCACTAAGCGAAGTAGGGGGCTGCCCCATGCTTAATTTTGGCGCTGAAGCCGATGACAATGACGTTATCATTAAAAAGCAGGTAAATGATGCCATCAGGGCTTCGCAATTCAGGATCAGTGAATTGGTTGAGGACGGTATGAAGGCGGGCGAATTTAATATAACTACCAGTGCTCAGGAATTTGGCATCAAGGCGTTCGCGGTGATGGAAGGCGGAATACTGATTAGCCGCATACAAGGCAATAATCAGCAGATGAAAATTATCATAGATGCTTTAAAAATAGAAATTATACAATTCAGTAATTAATTTTTTTTATCAAAAATAAGACCGATCGGTCTTATTTAACAATTACTAAAAAACACAAAAATGAAAGCAATACAATTTACAGCATATGGTTCATATGAAGCACTTCATTTAGTTGATCTAGATACTCCGGAACTGCTAGATGGTCAGTTATTAGTTCAAATCACCGTTGCTGCAGTTAATCCGGTTGATCATATCATCAGAAAAGGCTTGTTACCATTGGCCAAGAAACCACCGATGATACTGGGTAATGAGGCTGCCGGTGTGGTTATCAAAGGCAACAACGAGTTTGAGGCAGGTACCAGGGTTATCATATCCTCTTTTACGCCCGAGGGCGTTATCAGGGGGATTATGAGCAACGGAACCTGGCAGGAATACCTGGCCCTGTATCCGCAGGAGCTTATTAAAATTCCGGATAATGTAACAGACGAAGAAGCCGCCGCATTTGCTGTAGGCTTTTTTTCGGCGCAGACTTGTTTAAACAAGGGCGATTTTAACAGTAGTAAAACGGTATTATCATTGGCGGCTGGTGGTGCTGTGGGGAATGCGGCGGTTCAGTTATCCCTGGCTTATGGTTCACCTTTAGTGATAACTACAGCTGGTTCTTCTGAAAAAGCAGCCATCGCCCGTTCAGTAGGTTTTGAGCATGTTATTGACCTTACCCAGGAAAGCATTAGTGAGGGTGTATTAAGGATAACCCAGGGTAAAGGTGTCGACCTCGTGGTTGATAGTATTGGTGGTGATTTAACCGGGGAAGCCCTCCATTCATTGGCCCGGAATGGGATACTGGTTAACATTGGTTACTCTGCCGGCACCCAATTTACCGCGAACATCACCGATTTCGTATGGAAGGGTATACAAATGCGTGGACAAAGCCTTTCGGGCTGGTTTACTGCCGACGAGCAAAAACAAGTATGGAACCAATTGCTTCCTTTACTGGCCAGCGGTAAAATAAAACCAACTATAGCCAAAGTATTTGATGCAGTCCAAATAGCAGAAGCCCAGCGCTTTTTAATAGAGGACAGGCCTTTTGGTAAAGTGCTTTTGAAATTTTAAGATGCGGTTAAAATAGTTTTACAAATAATCGTATGGCTTAAAAACGCGTCATTGCGAGGAGGAACGAAGAAGCAATCCCAAATTATACAGAATAAAAAAACAGCTGTCATGCTAAGCCCCGTCGAAGCATGGTGGGCAGGCCTCTACACGCGATCCTTCGACAAGCTCAGGATGACAGGCTATCTTTCTGTCTTCGTACTCCGCAATGACGTGTTTTTTATCTCTACCTGGCCTTTACCAAAATAGGGCTGGAATGCTCACTTTCGTTTTTAAGACGGTCAAGACTGGTAACCACATAACGATAAGTTTTACCCCGCTGTACTGTTTTATCATCATAAGCACAGGTTGGGTTGTATTGTATATGTACAATGAATTTTGGGTTATCGGTACCTATAGGCTCATTTCCCTCAAAACGATAAATGACATAGCCGTAAACAGGTTCATTATCCTTTGGTGGTAGGGGCTCTTGCCAGGTTAAATTGATCAACCCGGGATCAGCTTTAGCCACAAGCTCACGGGGCGCGTTGGGGGCTATAGAATCAAGCCAGAGCATTACCGGGGGTAAGGCAGGGTAACGGTAATAATTGTTTTTGAGCGAGTCTGTAAACCCGCGTGGATTGCTGACCAATGAGTTGGAGCTGAAATATACGCTTCCCTGAACCCTCGGATCTTTGCGAAGATATTTGATCTGGTCGGGCAATTGAGATGGCATTCTGAATCCCGGTAGTTTATTCTCCAGAATGCGGTAGGGGGCCTGGCCAATATACAGGTGCCTGCCATAAGTGTGAAGGCTCCACCAGTCAACCATCACGTTAAATGATACTATACGATCATTCAGGGGGCGGTAAAGCTGCGGATTAATATAGTCGACCCAACCTTCCTGTACCCACTTTTTTGAGTCGGCATAAAGCTCATAGTACGAATCACCTCCCCGGGTATCAGAGCCTTCCGGGTTCTGGTATTTATTGGCCCATATACCGGATGGGCTCATGCCAAATTTTATCCGTGGATTATGCTGATGAATGCTGTCATTAAGCATTTTTACCAATAGGTTAACGTTATTACGTCGCCAATCATTAATGTCAGAAAAACCGCTGCCATACTTTTTAAAGGTTTGCGCATCATTTATTTGCTGCCCGGCAATGTGGTATGGATAAAAATAATCGTCCATATGAATGCCATCAACATCATAATGATCAACCACATCCAGCACAACCTGAACAATATATTCCCTTACTTCGGGGATACCGGGATTAAACAGTTTTTGATCGCCATAAATAAAGAACCACTCAGGCCGTATATTAGTAATATGGTGCGGACTTAAGGCCGAAAAGTTCAAATCCTTAGTGGCACGGTAGGGGTTAAACCAGGCATGCAGTTCCATTCCGCGCTGATGCGCCTCCTTAATGGCAAACTCCAATGGATCATACAAAGGGTCGGGGGCTTTACCCTGTTTGCCGGTCAGGTATTTTGACCAGGGTTCCCTGCTTTTGGCATAAAAAGCATCCGCAGCAGGGCGTATCTGGAGCATGATGGCATTTATTCCAGCGGCCTGATGGGCATCAAGTATACTTACTAATTCCTTTTGTTGCTGATCTGAACCTTCTGTTTGGGTACGGGGCCAGTCAATATTTTCGACAGTGGCTACCCATACTGCCCGAAATTCTCTTTTGGGAGCATCGGGCTGCTTTTGCTGTGATCTTGTTGAACCCACTATACAAAGAAGGATAGCCAGAATAAATATGGAGTACTTTTTAATCATTTTATTTTAATTTGCGCCGGCCCTGCCTGCTTCTGTCTGGATACTGTTTTTATGTTGCCTGGCAGCTGTTGATATACCAAACTTATAAGTAAACGTAAGGCCGATAACCTGAGTATCGCTACGGTTTAATGTACTAAATGTAGCATATTGATACTCAATTTGCCGCCTGAGGGTACGGGTGTTAAAGATATCTCTTGCGGTTAAAACAATAGTTCCTTTATTTTTCAATACCGTTTTTTGAACAGATGCATTTAACCGCCATGTGGGCAGATATATGCCTTGCCCGTAAGTAAGGTTGTTACGGTAAAATCCGTTAATTTCAAAGCCCCATCCGTTTTTAAATTTAAACTGGTTGCTGCCGTTGATGGTAAATGTAGTGACCTTGTTGTTCAAATATTCCGCGTTTAAGATCTGGCCCTCGTAGCGATTCTGGTTCAGATCAGTGTATACATTGGCGCTCCACCAGGAGTTTACCGGTAATGATAAATTCAAATATAGGCCATAGGCAATTGCCTTTTCAATATTTACCGGGGTAAATGCCGTGGCATAACCATTTAATTGATAATACTGGGTAATGTCATGATATGTTTTACTGTAGGTTATGCCGGCTATTATTTTATCCTTGTGATTGTATGACAGATCTAACTCATTTGAAAACGCGGGTAATAAACCAGGATTGCCTTTATTGGACGAATACTTATCAAACGTAAAAACAAAGGAATTCAAGTCGCTATAATCAGGCCTGGAGATCCTGCGTCCCACAGACAGAATTAAAGTATTTACAGCGCCTGTGTCCAGTTTGTAACTGACGTAAGCCGTTGGAAACAGGTTGTTGTAATTATACTGAACAATAGTATTGGTGGTGGCAGCATTACGTTGCTGGTTGGTTTGGGCATGCGTGTTTTCAAACCTTAACCCGGCCTGAATAGCAAACCTTTTGAGCGTTTTTTGAAAGCTTGCATAGGCGGCATTAATGTTTTCTTTATACCTGAAGCTGCCATCTAAGGAATCATTAGCATAGGTGAGGTTATTCATGGTATACAGGTAGTTCCCGGTGCTGCTCCTTACGGAATAGGTGGTTTGCAAACCTACTGACATTTTTATCCCGTTAAATAATTCATCATCATAATCAGCCTTTGCCCCAAAAATATTGGCTATAAATGGATTATAGGTATTAAGGGTATAGTTACTGATCAATGATCTATCTGGCAGGTAGGTCGAACTATTGATTGTCTGCAGTGGATCGGTTGAATAATGCAGATAATCAACATTTAGGTTGATTTCCTGAACGGGCCTATGAAACTGATGCCGGAAGTTTAAATTGACCGTGTTATTCCTGGTAATATAATTAAGCTGACTGATGGTATTAATAACTGAATCAACCCGATTTGATCTGTTAAACGTGACTGAGTAGTTACCGTGCTCGGTATAGGGGTTTATTATTCCATTGACCAATATGCCAATACTGGTATGAGCATTTACATCATAATCAAGGCCTAATTTATAGTTATAACTTTTGGTGTTACTTTTCTCGGTATTGAGTTGATAGAGCAGCAGGCTTGCAGAATCAGTAGGGTAGTTAAAATTCCGGCTGCGCTTAACATTATAAAAATTATTAAAGGAGGAATAACCCAAATTGCCGAAAAAGTTGATCTTATTTATCCGGTAATTAAAGTTGATGTTGGAGTTGTTTTTGGAATAAACACCTTGCTGATAGGTTAAGCTGATACCTGCGTTAAAGCCCCTTGCTTTACTTTTTTTGGTTTTAATATTGATGATGCCTGCTGTACCCTCGGCATTATACCGGGCAGGCGGATTGGTCATGATCTCTATTTTATCAAGTGTGCCTGATGGTAGTGTTTTTAAGTAATTGATCAGATCTGCACCCGTCAGATTGCTTGGTCGGTCGTCAATATAAATGGTTACGCCTTCTTTGCCGCGCAGGCTGATCCCATCATCACTAACCTGCACCGCGGGCGAATTGTTCAATACATCAATAGCATTGGTGCCGGTATTACTCATCAGGGCACCCACGTTTACAATCATCCTATCGGGCTTTTGTTCAATAAAGCTTTTTGGAGGTGATGTGACAATAACTTCCTTTAATTCGCCCGTATTGAGCAGGAGTTTAATATCCGATAAATGCAAGTTCCTGGTTTCCATAATAACCTGCTTTATTATATAAGGCGAATACCCTACATGCGTTATGCTTATAGTATAGATACCCGGTAGCACATTTGAAAATTGAAAAGTTCCATTTGCTTTGCTTATCTCTTTAACAATCAGCGAACTATCATCCTGTTTTTTCAGTATAACCGTTGCCCCCTGAATAGGATTATGCTGTTCATCATGAATAATTCCATCAATAATTCCACCATTATCTCCTGATGATTTTTGGGCACAAACGCTTTTTATAAGGCAAAGGCATAGCCCTAAAGCCAGTAAAAACTGCTTCATAAATTTTTGTTAAATGATGGTGAGGGAGGGGCTTTTCGTTAAGTCCTGATTAAATTGTTATAGTGATTTTTTATTGTTTTTATACGCTATAATAGCATCCACAAACTTTTCGGCCAGTTCATAACGCTTACGTTCGTCCAATATGTAATTCAGATCGTTAGGGTTGGTGGCATACCCAAATTCAATTACGACAGCCGGTAACTTGTTTTCTCTTAATACATAGACACCCGGGTTGGTAAAAGTACTGTCGTTGGTATTGATACCCCTTAATTGCCTGAAGCTGTTTTTAAGCTGGTCAGCTATTTGAGCCGATAACACCGGACTTTTACCGAATGGATTATCACTAACCTCGATGCCATTTGACTGTTGCTGTAATGGCCCTGCCGGTGCCGCGTTAACGTGTATCGAGGCAAAAACATCACCATTGTGGGATACCCTGTTTCTAAAAAGTACATCCGCATCACTGTTTCGGGTTAGCAGGGTATGTATGCCCCTTTTTTCGGCAACGGCTTTAATTTGACGGGTTAAGGCAAGCGTAATATCCTTTTCCAGGTAATTTTTACCACAAACCGCACCAGCATTTTTACCACCATGGCCGGCATCCAATATCAGTACAAAGTTGCGGTCTGTATTCATACTGGCATATGATTTTTCTACAGAAAACTGATAGCCCATCATGGTCACTAGGGGGAGCACCAAAACATATCTTAGCTTTTTACCTGCAGACGAATGTTTTTTAAACAACATCTGAATACGACTTTTTACACTATAAGCGCTAAACTGGTTGATAAGGCCTGAACCAATAACCGGGGATGATAATTTAAGTAATAAATTAGCATAATCAATTGATTTATAATTATTTGAAAGTCGTCTGTCCACCTCAAATTCATGCACCTGCTGGAGTTCGTTGGCTATCATGTATATAAATGGATTGAACCAAAAGAATGCTTTTAGTATTTCCACGAATAATTTATCAACAGAGTGCCAGAGTTGTACATGTTGAAGTTCATGTGCCAGTACTTGTTCTTTTTCGTAGGCATCTATTTTATCGTCCTTTAAAAACAGGAGATTAAAAAAGGAGGAATTACTTTTTGATGCATTGGTAATTAAAAAATAGCCATCGGCTTTTTGTCCTTTTTTGATTGCTTTATATAGTATAGTAATAACGCCAATTAGCACTCTAAACAGCATTAAACCAGCAATAAAAAGGTAAAATAATGTGATTATATGCCCAAAATCGATGTGATTTGTGGCCTTATGGAACACTTTTACGTCGTTTTCTGCCTCATTTATGCCCGATAATGCACTAATTTGGACAGGTATTGATGTATGTAACGGTAATTGTTGTTCCACCTGAAAATGCATCACCGGGATGATCAGGCTTGCCAGGAGTGTAAACAATAAATACCACCTATTCCAGGCAAAAAAGGTGAGCTTACTAAACAGAAAATAGTAAAGAAGGTAAAACACAGCCGAACAAGCAACAACTTTAAAGAAGAAGGGAAACAGCTCCATACTACTTACTTTTGTTTATTAATAAATTCCTTAATACTCTCTATATCATCCTGTTTAAGGGTATCTTCCTTAACCATAAAGGATAACAATGACTCGGCCGATCCATCAAAGTAGTTGGTGAAAAGCTTGGTAAACGAGTGTTTACGGTAAGCGGATTTGCTGATGAGTGGGAAGTATTCATGCGTTTTACCATAAGCTTTGTACCCAACGTAGTTTTTATTTTCAAGGAGGCGCACTACTGATGATATAGTATTATAAGGTGGCTTAGGGTCATCAGGCAGGTTTTCAATGATATCCTTAACAAAGGCAGATTTTAAAGTCCATAAAACCTGCATAATCCGTTCTTCGGTTTTGGTTAATTCTTCCATAATCGAAAGTATAACTTATTTTTCAGTTATACAACTCATTTGTCAGTTATTGAATAAAAGCCAGGTAACTAAAATAGTTTTACTGCTTACATTTTTGATAATAAGTAAGCATAACAGTAGATTTACAAAATCAAGAACGGGTTAAATAAACCCTATAATTGGGATGTAATAAATCATAAAATGGAAAACAACTCCACCTACATATCAATAAACAACGAGATCCTGTTGAAAACACAAGGAGCATTGGGAATCAACGATTTGAGTATCCAAAGAGGGTATGGGATATTTGATTTTTTAAAGGTCATTGATAACAGGCCAATATTTCTTGATGATCATTTAAACCGGTTTTATAGGTCAGCAGAAGAAATGAACTTAAGTATGGATATGGACAGATCAGCATTAAAACTGGCTATCCATGAACTGATGCAAAAAAACAATTTACCAAATTCTGCTATTAAAATCATTCTGACAGGAGGGTACGCGGATGATGGATTTACCCTACATAAACCCAATTTAATCATCACTCAGGATGCCTTTACCATGGAAGATCGTACCAATTTAAAAGGCATGAAACTGGTAACATATAACCACCAAAGGCAATTACCAACCGTAAAAACTATAGATTATCTGCAGGCTATAAGACTTCGGCCCTTTATTGCGGAGAATAACGCGGATGAGGTTTTATATCATAACAACAATCAGATTGGTGAATGCCCCAGAGCTAACTTTTTCATAGTAACAGATAAGGAGATCATTACCCCTAAAGACAATATTTTAAGCGGAATTATACGCAGTAAGGTATTAAAGCTAAGCATTGAAAATTATAGTATTATAGAACGATACATTAGTTTGAGCGAACTTGAACAGGCAAAAGAAGCATTTATAACCAGCTCAACTAAAAATGCATATCCCGTAATTGCTATTAATGGCAATCAAATAGGTAATGGGCAACCCGGAAGCATAACTGCTCAGATCAATGAAAAACTGTATGAACTAATGATGGATAAGAGCGTTATTGCAAACTAATAATGTCTTTTTAAAATTTGAATATCAAATGCCAAGTATGGTGCTGGCTTCATCAATAAAGCGTTCTATTTTTTTAGTGCCGGTGAAGTTCCTGAGGAATAGTTCACGGGTCTTACCTTTATTAGGAATGTTTAGTAAGGCTTTTACCTCTGTTCCGGAATAAACGAAGTTGGTGCTTTTACGGACGATTTGAAAACGGATGAAGTCATCAAAAGAGTACTCTTTCCGGATAATACCACCAGGATAGGAGACAATGATCTGACGTCTGTTTTTGTCAAAACTAGTGGAGGTGAAACATGCGCCGATCAGGACCAAACCTATCAGTAGTGGGAAATAAGTAACCAATATTCTTTTATAACTCACTTCATCACTCATAAATTCAGGATGAAACAATGCATATATGGTTAAAGCGCATAGTAAAATGCCAATCACCAAACCACCTATTTTATTTTTAGTTATCGTATAAACACCGCCTTCTTCCTTAAAAAACCGGAACTCATAAATGGCCTGTTTAACTTCTGGGGGGCGACTTGCGAATACCAGTTCATTGAGCCTTGGCAAAACCTCTTGTTGGTAGTCAATCAGGTTTGCATTAGTTTGTTTAGTATAGCCACCTGATATAGGTATTCCTTTTCCATGCCTGTTCTTTTTGGTGAAAACCCGGTAACTTGTAGCGCCCATAACCTGATAGGGTGTTACAGCAGCAATCTGATCAAAAGGGGTGGAGCTGGTAGTTAATCCAAACATTTTAGTGTACATCTGTTGATTACTGCCATCAAAAATCACTTTGCGTTCGCCAATACCAAAGAGAATTAAGCAGATAAATACGATGAGGCCCTCGAAAATTAATAGCAAATATGTGCTGTCCATTACCTTGCTCATATAAAGATAAATACCCAGGGCTGTAAATCCGATAAAATAAACTATGCTTAATAAGCGGAGAACCCTTACCGGGTAAATAGTTAAGGTATAAGGTTCGTTAATCCAATAGGTTTTTGCCATCATATTTTTATATTATACGGTGTAAAATTTGCTGCACCATTCATCAAATGATGTTTTGTATTTCTTTTGAGCGGTTTGAATTACTAAACCAGGATCTTCAACCGGATCTAAACCAAACTGGGTTTTAATAAAAGCTCTATAACCCTGGTTATGTTCACTTCCGCCCGGGCAATCAGTATAAAAACTGACACCATTCCAATCAACGCCAATTTCTGAGTCAAGTGTTAAAATCTGCATGAGTTGCAATAGGTTTTCTGTTACTATGTGCAAGCCACCTTCATCGCCTAATACAACAATGGGCATCTCATCTAAGTTTTCACTAATTCCATTATCCCATATACAGTAAATAGAACCGGTGCCATTTGCATTAGCAAAAGGCAATAAGTTATTTAAAAACTCTTCATTATCAGAAAAAGTTTTTAACGCAGTTTTATCGCATTGATACAAATAAAATTCCTGGGCATAGTTGGATGCAAGTGTCTGGAAATAGAGCAGGTATTGAAAAGCAGTCCCTAGTGTCTGCCTGTTAAATAGCTGGGCGAATTGTTGTGCCTCAGTTTTGAATTTTTCCTGCGCGGTTTTAAGCTGATCTTCCATCTGTTTGGCTTGCTCAGCAGTCAGATTCAATTCCTTTGCAGCTTGTTTATATGGGTCTTTTTCCATTTTTTACTGATCTGTAATTAACGCCTTGTTTTCTTCAATAATTTACTTGCCTGGCAGCGTTATTTCAGGGATATGGTATTTCCCAACCTGGTTGAGCAAGTCTAATTTATTAGTGTTTAAAGCCGTCAAAAAATTGCTGACATCATTGCCATAACTTCGCATACTTACGCCAAACAAAATCACCCCTTTTTGGCCCGATTTGCCGATAACCTTCTTGTATTTATAAACATTCCGTTCTACAATATTGACTGTTTTCCCATCCGGGGAATTTGCGCTTATCAAAAAATCAAGCATAACCTCTTTATTTTTTTCAAAAAGCTGATAATTGATAACCGGGTTGCTTTCCTTTAGTTTTTTTAATTCTAAAACTTTTTTCGAAACAATATCTTCCATTTTTGTATCACCCGTAATAACATCAAGCATAATCATTGTTTTAAATTTATCGGGATTATCACCCTTTACAATATATTCTTGTTTATAAAAGTTGTCGGCAGGGTGGGAGGTCCAGGATAAGTTATAAGAGATATTGTTAAAAATAATTGGGCCTTTTACATTTAAATAATCCTTTACAGGCTTATTGTCTTGTCCAAAAGCAGTTGTAACCAGAAAAAAGGAAATGACAATGAGGGAGAAGACAGGTGATAATTTCATAGGCATATTAGTTTAGGTATGTTCACTAAATGTCTGAATTTTTTTTCAATTATTCCAAAAGGTTAATTTCTTATTCGGAATGGTTATTTTAGATTTTACTTAGAAAATATGCCTGATAAAAAACTGCATTGGGAAAATGTATATGCCACAAAATCGCCCGATGAGGTAAGCTGGACACAAGAAGTTCCGCAAACCTCATTGAACTTTATAAATGGTTTTAATCTCCCCAAATCGGCCAGTATTATTGACATTGGTGGGGGCGACAGCAAGCTGGTGGATTATTTACTTGAAAATGGCTATCAGCATATCACCGTATTGGATATTTCATCAGTATCATTAGAAAGAGCTAAGAAACGTCTTGGCGATAAGGCCGATCAGGTACAATGGATAGTTTCGGACATTACTGAATTTAAACCAGCCGTGTCATATGATGTGTGGCATGACCGGGCGACATTCCATTTTTTAACCACAGCCGAACAAATTAAGAGCTATAAGGAAATTGTTAAAGCGAATGTTAAAGGCTATATGGTAATCGGAACATTTTCTACTGGCGGACCTCAAAAGTGTAGTGGCCTTACTATTCAGCAATATTCTGAGGAAAGTTTAAACAATCAGTTTATGAATGATTTTCAGAAAATTCAATGCCTGACAGAGGATCATAAAACGCCGTTTAATACTATGCAGAATTTTCTTTTTTGCAGTTTTAAAAGAAATTGATAATCTTAAAAGAAATTATTCAATACCCATGAAAAAACTCGTTTTTCAATACAAATACGTTGTCACTCTATTTATCGCAGTCATATTTTTAACAAGCTATCGTAAAGCTGGCCCCGATGAAGGTAAGCCGGCAGCTTCCCCTAATATCATCATTGTTTTAATGGATGATATGGGTTACGGTGATTTGGAGTGTTACGGCGGATTCCCTTATCATACACCCAATCTGAATAAATTGGCTGCACAGGGCATGCGTTTCACTAATTTCTATGTGGGGCAGGCGGTGTGCACGGCATCAAGAGCTGCATTACTTACCGGTTGTTATCCTAATCGTTTAGGCATACATGGTGCATTTATGCCATGGAGCCCGATCGCGCTAAATCCGGAAGAAGAAACGATTGCAGAAATACTGAAGGCAAAAGGATATAAAACAGGCATGGTAGGCAAATGGCACCTGGGGCAAAAAGAGCCTTATCTGCCACTGCAACAAGGCTTTGATGAGTATTTGGGATTGCCTTACTCTAATGACATGTGGGCGGTTAATTATGACGGTAAACCAGTCACTGATCCCGCCGACCCGAAATCAAAATATCCGCCGTTGCCTTTGTATGATGGTAACAAGGTGATTAAAGAGATAAAAACACTGGACGATCAGTCGCAATTGACTACTATGTATACAGAACGGGCATGCCGCTTTATTAAAGAAAACAAAAGCAAGCCCTTCTTTCTGTATCTGGCCCATTCCATGCCACATGTGCCTATCGCGGCATCAGTTAAATTCAAGGGTAAAAGCGGCGCCGGTTTGTATGGTGATGTAATGGAAGAGATCGACTGGTCGGTGGGAGAGGTGATGCGTACTTTAGAGCAGCAGGGCTTAACAAAAAACACCTTAATCATATTTACCAGTGATAATGGCCCATGGCTCACTTTTGGTAACCACGCCGGTAATTCAGGCGGGTTCCGGGAGGGTAAAGGTACAGCATGGGAGGGAGGCCTAAGGGTACCCTGCATTATGCGCTGGCCCGGAAAAATTCAGGCAGGGACGATATGCAATAATATGGCGTCGACAATAGATCTGATGCCTACCATTGTAGATATCTGCAAAACAAAAAAGCCAGCCAAAAAGATTGATGGGGTAGATATATGGTCATTGCTAACACAGCAGCCCAATGCCAATCCGCGCGATGAATTTGCATATTACTATGATACCAACAGTTTAAAAGGAATAAGAAAAGGTCAATGGAAACTGGTGCTTCCTAATATTTCGCAGACCTATAAAAAAACGATGATGGGTGCAGATGGCTGGCCCGGAAAATATGCCAGCGACAGTGTGAAGCTGGCTTTATACGATCTGCGTACAGATCCGGGTGAAACGCTCGACGTAAAAGAGCTGCACCCTGATATTGTGACGCAGCTGAGTGCTATTGCTGATAAATACCGACAGGAATTGGGTGATGACCTGACCAATCAAAAAGGAACGGGAACGAGGCCTGCTGCAAGTGTGAAATAGGGATGCTTTAAATTAAAATTTTGTTAGCGAGATAAATCTGGAGAAACAATAATTAATCACCATGAATCATGATTTGCAAATAATTGAAGACTTAAAGTTAAGTAAGAAATTTCAGGAAGGTTATAATATAGCTGATGGTGGATGCCGATGCGAGAAATGCCGAATATCAAGATACCGGCATACGCATGAGCCTGAACTGGCAGATCCGGCCCATTCTTATTGGGAATATTTGAGCTTTTGCATAAACAACGTTACTGTAGACGGATTATGGCTGGAGTTTGGAGTAGGTTCGGGAAAGTCCTTGTCGTTTATAGCTGAACACAAGCCTGCAAACATTATTTATGGTTTTGACAGCTTTCACGGCTTACCTGATGATTGGGCCTTAAGCGAACAAAGGATCTATAAAAAGTCAACCTATTCAAGAAATGGCGTGGCTCCGGTATTAGCAGTAAAGAACGCGGAAATTATTACCGGGTTGTTTACTGAAACGCTGGATAGTTTTTGTAGGCTTTATTCGGCAAAGTGTGCTTTCATTCATATTGATTGTGATCTTTATTCTTCGACAATAGAGGTGCTGAACACTTTGCATAAACATGCTAAACTGATTGCCGGGACTGTAATCCTATTTGATGAACTTTATAACTATCCCTTTTTCAGGGAATATGAATATAAAGCTTTTGAAGAGTTTTTTGGTTTAAGTGGATTGAATTATCAATGGATAGCCCATACCGAAAGCGCCGTAGAATGGAATGGCAACCAGGCTGCATTAATGTTGATTTAGTTACTTTTATTAACAAGCTTAACCCATTGGCTTCGCCAGGCCGGTGCCTCGAAGGCATCTGCAAAATACTGTGTCTCGTGTACAACCTTACCGTTGCGGAACTCCATAATGCTCACTGTGTATGCTGATTTTCCCTGGTAGGTGATGGTGTATTCCGTGATCCAGAGATCACCGGTTCCAATAATCCGCTTCACATTGAAGCCCGATGGTTTACCTGGATGATGACTCCGTAAGGCCTGCAAATTGCTTCGTCCGAAGATTCGTTCGCCTGACTGGGGATAATCACAGATGGCGTTGTCATCATAAATATCATGTTCCGCGTTTACATCACCGATTGCCGACGCATGCCAGTGCGCATTCAGGGCTTCGCGTATTTGTTCGTCTTCCATGGGTAAGTGTAATTGAAATGCTTGAAAATAAAGAAAACAATGATGAATAAGGATAAAGATAATTTAGAATTGGATATTTAACCCAATACTAAATTGAGTTACTGGAAGAGGTACGTTCGTTTTGAAATTGTTTACAAATGGCTAAAATTTCTTCAGGTTTCTTTTCAAAGCGATTTACCCGAATTCTGCACCTCTGGTTGGGATTTGTGTTCAGGTAGTCGATACTAATATCGGTTATAATAAGATAGCTATAGTACGTTGTGATGGTTCCAGCGTCATCGCCACCATAAGTTTCGTACGTACGGGAATTTATCTCGAGGTCTGTGATATTTTCCCATTTAAGTTTCGAAACAGATGGAAAGTTAAAACTGCCTTCAGTATTTCGGTCATCGGACATGTTTCTGCCATAGTAAATGGTCATCTCGTCTTTTGATAGTTCTATTTTTGATGGCACATTCCATAAATATCCCACTATTCCAACTGAAGGGATGATTAATAAGACTATAAAAATTATAGATGGTTCGACAGCTGAATATTTTAGAGAAATCAGCGCACCTGTCAATAATATGGCAAATATGATCAGATCTGCTTTACAGTTTTTCTTGCGTTCTGTCATGATTATTGTTTCCATATGTTGTTTATAGCAAGGAGGGCGTTTTAATAGCAAAACTGTTTTTAGGGTCTAAGACATTCAATTGTATTGACTGGATAAAATACAAATTATTTTTTGATTTGATTTTGAATATGGCATA
This sequence comes from Mucilaginibacter sp., assembly GCA_030445275.1. Lineage (GTDB taxonomy): Bacteria > Bacteroidota > Bacteroidia > Sphingobacteriales > Sphingobacteriaceae > Mucilaginibacter. The sequence continues at coordinate 114,487 of JAUCSE010000092.1, read as the reverse complement.
ATTTGTTTGGTACAATCCAATACAATTTGCATAAAATACCACATGATTTTCTTTATTTGATCGTTTTTATTTATTACACATAATTAACATTATGTTAAGTAGTAAATATTAAAAGAGAGGCCTTTTAACAAAGCCCCTCTTCTTTTAATATTATTGACCGTTTAAAGCGTCTATTTTTTTCTTAGTGGCTTCGGCATTTACATTGTCCTTTTTACCTAAGTAATAAGTTCTAAGGTTAGTTAATGCATCAATTGATTTTGGGTTCAATTCTGTAGCTTTTACCAAATATGGTTTAGCCAGATCAAACTGTGCATTAGCCTTGGCTATTGCGGCATCATATTCTTTTTGTTTGTTAGCTGGTAATTTATTAGCAGCGTTATAAGCATCAATAGCCGGATTAAGTGTTACATAACCTAAATTCAAATTGGCTTCAAAATAGTTGGGGTCAATTTCTAAAGCTTTCTTATACATGTCAGCAGCTTTAGTATAGTTGTCAACTTTTTGATCTTGCAATGTATTTTTGGTTGCTGCATCCTTTGCTTTAGCTTGTTCCTTTATAATTGCTTCAGCGGTTTGTGAATAAGTTAAACCTGCATAATAATATAAGGTTTTGTTTTTTGGATCGGCGGTTAAAGCAGCTTGTATTTTTTGAATTACTTCTTTTTCTTTTCCTGTTTGCAGGCTAATCTCGATCTCTCTTTTACGTAAATCAGTGTTTGATGGATATTTTGCAATACCATCGCTAACAGTTTTAAGTGCGTTTGTTGTATCCTTACCCGCTAAATAAAGCGATGACAGGTCCATATATACCCCCGAGTTTTTAGAGAATTTGGTAGTCAGCAATTTATTATAGTTGGTTATAGCTGCCGGATAATTTTTTGAATTAGCTGCTGCCAAGCCAGTGTAATAAATGGCATTGGTATCCTCAGGCAAAACGGTACGATAATAATCAAATGAATGATAAGCATTATCATATTTACCAGCAGAATACTCAGCAACACCTTTGGTTAACTGATATTGAGCCAAATTTAAATAGGCGTTATCAATCACCTGTTTGTTTTCGTTCTTGGTATCCAGTTCTTTAGCCTTTTTTAATGATTCATCGGCAGTAGTAAACAATGGCAATGAAGTAGCTGCTACAGTATCCTGAACAGCAAGTGCAGCGTAAATTGCCCCTTTTAAAGCATAAGTCTGCGGAAGAACGGCTGTTTTTTCATTAACTGCCGCTTTATCAATAGAGGTTTTAGCAGTAGCCAGACTTTTAACAGCAACAGCTAAAGTAGCTTTTGCGCCTCTTAATCCTTCGTAGTTGTCATACTCACTTTTTGCAGTACTTAATTCACCTTTTTGTGCAAACGTAGTTGCTGAAACTAAGCCTAACAGGCCCGCCATCAAAAGTTTGATTTTCATAGTTTAGTTAGTTATCTGTTTTAGTTTATTATTTACTTTGTCTAATTGGTCTTTATTATTTGTTTTAGCATAAACCAATTGCAATACTTTTAACCCTTGTACATTATTGGGCGATATTTCACATGCTTTTTCAAGCCATTGTATTGCCCGCCCCAAATCTTCCTGACCTCCACTCCCCTGCTGGGTTGCGCTTTGTTTTAAATAAAGTAATCCTAAATTAAATACAGGATCATAAGCAGAACCGTTTAACTCAATAGTACGCAGGTAAAGTGATTCGGCTTTATCATATTTATTTAAATGATCATAGCAAGTTGCCGCTACAAATGCAATATCGGCGTTATTTGCATTAATATCAAGCAAGGGGCTTATTAATGGCTCAAGAGCCTTGTAATTCTTTTGATTATTATAGATGTTGGCCTCATCAAGCAGCAAAAAACGGTCATTTGGCAGCAATTTACGGCCTTTTTGAAGTATTTCCAGCGCCTTTGTGGTATCTCCTAATGACTTATAAATACTTGATGCCGTTTCAATATATTCGGAGCGTGTACTATCAACTGCCAGTAAATTACTGTAGTATTTAGCAGCATCAACCAGGTTACCGGCTTTGTTATTTGAAAAAGCTATATAGTCATTAATTTGTTTGAAATTGGGAGCATATTTGCGCGCATTTTCAAATGACTGCCGGGCATTCGTAAAATCAGAGTTACTGGTAAACTCAAACCCTTTACGGATGTAAACATTTGCCAAACAACGCTTTGCATAATCCAACTCGGCTTGATACTCATAGGCCTTCTTATAAGCTGATAGTTTATCAACCAAAGTTGATGTTTCTGCAAGCAAAGTAGCCGGCTGGTTCAGTTTGTTTAAGGAGTCGATGTATAAAATGCTGGAATTAACCAATGCGCGGTAAGTGTTCTTTTCCAGATCAGCTGTATCCGACTTGGTAATAATTAAGCTATCTGCCGATTTTTTTGCAGCGCTTAAATATTTCAGGTCATTTTTCTGTTTGTAATAAGCCAGGTTATTAACTACAACCTTTAATGCTTCGCTTTGGGCAAACACAAAGGTTGTAGTAATAAATGGTATTATAACCGATAAAAGAATTTTACGGCACTGCATATTATTTATTCAGTTGTTTCGTCAGTAGTTGATTCTTCGTCGCTATTAGTAGTTTCATTATCACCACTAATTGCTTCGCCATTTTCATCAAGTTCCTTTTCTTCGTCCTCGTCATGCTCAATTTTTGCAACTGAGGCTATTTCGTCATTATTTTTAAGGGTTATTAACCTAACACCCTGTGTAGCACGACCCATTGTTCTCAGTTCGCTGATGGCCATACGTATAATAATGCCCGATTTATTGATGATCATCAGGTCTTCTTTATCAGTAACACCTTTTATGGCCACAAGGTTTCCGGTTTTTTCAGTAATGTTTAAAGTTTTTACACCTTTACCACCACGGTTGGTTACCCTGTAGTCGTCAATATCAGTACGTTTACCATAGCCTTTTTCAGACACAACCAGAACGGTTGTTTCAGCATCATTGATACTGATCATACCAATTACCTCATCATTATCACTGTCAAGGCTGATACCACGAACACCGGTAGCGGTACGACCCATTGGTCTAACGGTTGATTCATTAAAGCGGATAGCACGGCCTGATTTCAGCGCCATTACAATTTCGCTTGTTCCGCTGGTTAAGTTTGCTTCCAGTAATGAATCACCTTCGTTGATGTTAATGGCGTTGATACCATTGGCACGCGGGCGTGAATAAGCCTCAAGAGATGTTTTTTTGATGGTACCCTTTTTGGTACACATAATGATAAAGTTGTTCTCCAGGTAATCTTTATCCTTCAGGCTAATCAGCTTGATATAAGCTTTAATGTTCTCTTCTTTCGGGATATTGATGATATTCTGGATAGCGCGTCCTTTTGAAGTACGTGTGCCTTCCGGAATTTCAAATACCCTGAGCCAGTAACATTGTCCTGATTCGGTAAAGAACAACATGTAGTTGTGATTAGAAGCCACCAACAGATGCTCAATAAAATCGGCATCGCGGCTGTTACTTCCAATAGCACCTTTACCACCCCTGCCCTGACGACGATATTCAGTTAAAGGTGTACGTTTGATGTATCCTTCGCGTGATATGGTAATTACCACATCCTCATCTTCAATAAAGTCCTCAGTTTGCATTTCGGCTGATGAGTGAACCATTTCTGTTCTGCGCTCATCGCCATATTTATCTTTAATTTCCGCCAGCTCATCTTTGATGATCTGCATTCTTAAGCCTTCGTCATTTAAAATTGATCTTAAATAATCTATCAGCTTCATTAACTCAGCATATTCATCCTTGATCTTATCGCGTTCAAGTCCTGTTAACCTGCGCAGGGTCATATCCAGTATAGCGCGGGCTTGTATATCGCTCAAGCCAAACTGGGCCATTAAACCTTCCCTGGCTTCATCAGGTGTTTGTGATGCACGAATTAGGCGAATCACTTCGTCGAGATGGTCAAGTGCTATCAGTAAACCTTCTAATATATGGGCGCGTTTTTCTGCTTCAGATAGTTCAAATTTGGTACGGCGTATAACAACCTCATGTCTGTGTTCCACAAAATGATGGATCAGATCTTTCAGGTTAAGCATCATTGGGCGGCCATTAACCAGCGCAATGTTATTTACACTAAATGACGTTTGTAATGCAGTGTATTTAAACAGATTGTTTAATACAATAGCAGCATTGGCTTCACGCTTAATTTCATAAACCACCCGGATACCTTCTCTGCTTGATTCATCACGAATGGCAGATATACCTTCCAGTTTTTTATCATTAACCAATTCGGCAGTACGCTCAATCATCAACGCCTTATTTACCTGGTAAGGTACTTCGGTTACAATAATGCGTTCGCGATCACTTCCATGAGTTTCAATTTCGGCTCTTGCACGGATCACTACCCTGCCCCTGCCTGTTTCCAGCGCTTCGCGTGGGCCCTCAAAACCATAGATGATACCACCTGTAGGAAAATCCGGACCTTTTACAAATTTCATTAGCTCGGCAACCTCTATCTGGCGGTTATCAATTAATGCAATAGTAGCGTCAATTACTTCCGAAAGATTGTGCGGGGCCATATTAGTGGCCATACCAACTGCGATACCCGAAGCTCCGTTAACCAATAAGTTAGGGAATTTAGCAGGTAAAACTGTCGGCTCCTCTAAAGAGTCGTCAAAGTTTAACTGAAAATCAATGGTGTCTTTGTTGATATCAGCAAGCATTTCTTCTGCCAGTTTTTGCAAACGGGCTTCTGTATAACGCATTGCCGCTGGCTCATCACCATCAATAGAGCCATAGTTGCCCTGTCCTTCAACCAACAGATAGCGTAAGCTCCATTCCTGGGCCATACGTACCATGGTATCATAAACAGATTTATCACCATGCGGGTGATATTTACCCATTACTTCTCCTACAATACGGGCTGATTTCTTATAAGGTTTATTATTATTTAAACCCAGATCAAGCATACCATACAAAACACGCCTGTGTACGGGTTTTAATCCGTCGCGGACATCGGGTAATGCCCTGGAAACAATCACCGACATTGAATAATCAATGTAGGCGGATCGCATTTCCTCGTCAATATTTATCGAAATTATCCTGTCTTCCTTGTGTGAATTATCGTTTTCTGTTCCTTCGGCCATTTTTATTAATTTGTGGAATCTTCTCTATAATTGCGCGTTAAAAAGTGTTTTTTAAACGACCTGCGAAGTTAAGAAAATAGTTGATTATTGCGCCATTTTTAGCAAGAATAAACGTGTAGATTTATGCACATAGGCTAATTTGTTAACCTTGCAGGTTACCTGTTATTTCACTTTTACCCAGTGATCTTCAATCTTATTGCCATTGGGCAATTTAGCCCGTAGTTTAAGGGTGTCATTACTAACTATGTAGGTATATTTCACAGTTTTGCCTAATAATTTAGAGGGTTGGCTGCAATAGGTCTGGGTTTCAAAACAAGTGTCGGCATGCAGCTTATAATTGCCTTTTTCATAAACAAACGATTTTGCTCCTTTTTCAATTACTAAAGCCTGGTAATGCAGCTTATCATAAGTGCGTTGCAGTTTATAGGCGGTTGAAACACTATCGGTTTTACCATTAATTAAACCTCCCCTGTATTCCCACACTCCCTGCAACGTGTTTTTGCTGCCGATGAACGAACATAAAAAAGCTGCCAATACAAAAAGAAGAAGAACTTTTTTCATTAATCTTTATATTAAACCCAGTTAATGCCTTTTTTTAGTAGGGATAATGTTCTCTCCTCTTCGCTTCCCGATGGAGCCTGATAGTTGTATAACCATTTGGCCGTTGGCGGCAAGCTCATTAATATGGATTCGATACGACCATTGGTTTCCAATCCAAATTTAGTGCCGGCATCATATACCAGGTTAAACTCTGTATAACGGCTGCGGCGCTGGTATTGCCATTGCTGCTCTGCCTCGGTAAATGATTTATGACGATTGCGTTCAACCAACTCGGTATACACAGGGATGAATGAGCGGCCCAGTGCTTTTGAGAATTCAAAAATGGTGTCCCAGGAAAGTTCGTCATTAGCAGTTAAGCGATCATAGAATATGCCGCCTATACCGCGTGTTTCATTACGGTGCTTGATATAAAAATAATCATCGGCCCATAATTTAAATCGGTGATAAAAATCGTGATAGTAAGTATCGCATACCGATTTTATGCTGCTATGAAAATGCTGTGCATCGGCATCAATAACATAATGAGGTGTAAGATCGATACCGCCACCAAACCATCTTATAGGTTGTTGTTCGCCACCAAATGATGCTGGCAATTCAAAATACCTGATGTTCATGTGAATTATAGGAACCAAAGGGTGATTGGGATGGATCACAATGGATACACCGGTAGCAAAAAAATCATCCTCAGTTACCTGTAATGCCCTTTTCATGTTTTCGGGCAGTTGGCCATGAACGGCCGAAAAATTCACACCGCCTTTTTCAAATATGTTGCCATTTTGAATAATGCGGGTCCGGCCACCACCGCCACCCTCGCGCTCCCATATCTCTTCTTCGAACCTGGCTTTCCCATCAGTAAGTTCCAGGGCTGCACATATTTCGTCTTGTATTTGCTGATAATCGGCGGATATTTGTTCTTTGCTTATCATTAATTAATGATTTATTGAATTACAGAGTTGTAATAATAACAAAATTAGCAAACTATTGATTTGATCCGACCTCATTATTCAGTAAATCAATAATTCAATAACTCAAACTTAATTTGCCTCTACATAATCCAGGTCTTTGCCAAATGTTTCCTTTAGTTGGCTTAATGAAAACAAAGAGATAACGGTAAGTATGCCCATCATGATATAACCGCTTGTGATCATTCCGTAATGCTTTACAAATACATCAAAAGCTAAATTGATAGGGATCAATGAACCACGCACAAAGTTAGGGACAGTTGTAGTAACTGTCGACCGGATATTGGTACCAAACTGCTCTGCTGCTATAGTGACAAAGGTTGCCCAATAACCAACCGTACATCCCATAAAGAAGCTTAACCAAATGAATTGAGAGGTTGTAATTCCTTTACAACTTAAATAGGCGATAACGCTCACTACTGATAGCGTCAAAAACACCGCCATAGTTAGTTTTCTTGATTTGGTGATCTGGGCCATTAACCCGGCAAATAAATCTCCAACAGATATACCTACATAGCTATATAAAATACCTGTGCCAGCACTTAACACTTCCTTTGCACCTAATGCTACACCAAACTCTTTGGCCTGTGTAATTAATATGCCAACTACATACCAAAGCGGAGCGCCAATTAAAATACAATAAAGGTACTTTTTAAGCCTTGCTCCGTTATTGAACAACATGAATATATTCCCTTTGGATACCTTACTTTCGGCAACGTTTTTATACATACCTGATTCAAAAGTTCCTAATCGCAGTAACAATAGCACAATACCTAAACCACCGCCTACAAAGTAAGCATTACGCCAGCCATATTTAGCAACCGTAGCCGCAGCCACCGCACCAAAAAGACCAATTACAGCCACCATCATGGTGCCGTATCCACGTTTTTCTTTACTTAGCGTTTCGGTTACAAGGGTTATACCGGCACCCAACTCACCAGCAAGGCCAACACCAGCAATAAACCGGATAATGGCATAGGTGTTAATGTCATGTACTAACCCGTTCGCAAAATTGGCAATGGAATACAGCAGGATTGACCCGAATAAAACCCTAATACGGCCAAATTTATCGCCAATAATACCCCATAATATGCCTCCTAACAGCAAGCCGCCCATTTGCATATTAATAATGTATACGCCTTGTAAACGTACGTTAGCCTCAGAGATACCAATATCACGCAAGCTTTCTAATCTTACGATTGAAAAAAGCACCAGATCATAGATATCAACAAAATAGCCTAGTGAGGCAACAAGAACCAGGAATATAACATTCCTTGTAAGTTTGTCAGGGGTGGTTGTACTCATAATTTTTTATAGGTATTTGAACGGCTAATGTAGTAGAATTATATATAATGGAAAATTTAAACATAAAAAAAACCTCTGTGTATGCAGAGGTTTTTTTGTGGGCATTGATTAGCTATGCTTTTTTAACATTAACTGCCTGTAATCCTTTTCGGCCTTCTTCTACTTCGTAGGTAACGTCATCATTATCTTTAATGGCATTTACGCCGCCTTGTACGTCTTTAAAGTGCACAAAAAGATCTTTACCGTCGTCGGTAACAATAAATCCGTAACCTTTTTGAGTGTTAAACCATTTTACTTTTCCAGTTTTCATAATTATAATTATCGTATTAAAAAAATTAGTGTTAAGAGTTAAATACTAAAGCCAAACTGAAAATAAAATGGTTTTAATAATCAGAAGGAATAGAATATATAAATCTACCTTTTTTCAAATATATAAAATAATTAATAAACCAAATAAAATTATTTATTTGGTTGCGGAGTAATCCTTAAATAGGGTTTTACTGCTGTATAACCCTTTGGAAATTTGGCTGGGATGTCCTCAGTTTTTATCGCGGGCACTACAACCACGTCCTCTCCGTCCTTCCAATCTGCCGGGGTTGCCACACCATAATTGGCTGTTAACTGCAACGAGTCAATAACCCTTAATACCTCCTGAAAATTACGACCTGTTGATGCCGGGTAAGTAATGATCAGCTTAACCGCTTTATCTGGCCCAATGATAAATAACGACCTTACGGTCGCGTTTACCGATGCATTAGGGTGTATCATATCATAAGCTTCTGAAATTTTACGGTCTTCATCAGCAACAATCGGAAAGTTCACTTCCACGCCTTGTGTTTCGTTGATGTCATTTATCCAGCCGTGATGTGACTCTACCGAATCAACACTTAATGCCAGTACCTTTACATTACGTTTGGCAAACTCATCTTTTAACGCGGCGGTTTTACCTAGTTCAGTAGTACAAACTGGTGTATAATCGCCAGGGTGCGAAAAAAGCACGCCCCAGCTATCGCCAAGATATTCGTAGAAATCAATTTCACCTGCTGATGTTTTTGCCTTAAAATTGGGGGCTTTATCGCCTAATCGTAAACTCATGGTTGTGTTATTTTATATATAATAAATGACTACTAAGTTACTATACATTATTTGATAAATCAAAATTTAACAAAAATTATTAGCCTCACCCTACCCTCTCCAAAGGCGAGGGTTAAAAAGAGCGAAGTTAAAGTCCTCTCCTTTGGAGAGGATTATTACATGAGGGCTTCGCCGTTTAGGTGAGGCTAAATAATTCAATTTACGCCAACATTACAAAGGAATTATTGTTGATCATTTGATTAAGTATCAAACCACAACAAATTAATGGACAGACATACCTATGATACCGGAATAATTGGCAATTGCGCCTTTATAGCACATATTAGTAAAAACACCAATGTAGAATGGCTTTGCTGGCCACGCTTTGATAGCACCTTCATTTTTGGCGGTTTGCTGGACAAAAAGAAAGGCGGTGAGTTTTCTATTTTACCCGAGGGTGAATATACCTCACAGCAACACTACCTGGAAAATACTAATGTATTGATAACAGAAATAAGTCCTAAAAGTGGTGGCAAATACCGCATAACCGACTTTGCACCTCGTTTTTACCAGCATCAGCGGTATTACAAGCCTTTAATGCTGATCAGGAAAATTGAGGCAATTGAGGGTTCGCCAAGGGTTATTGTTAAGTGCGAGCCAGTATCTGAGTATGGCGCTGTAAAGTTGACGGTAAATCGGGGCAGTAACCATATCCAATACCTGGGTGGTGAAGAAAGTATGCGCCTTACTACCAATATACCTATAAGCTATGTATTTGATGAACAGGCTTTTGTGTTGAATGAAGCCAAATACCTTTGCTTAACCTATGGCGAACCACTGGAAGCGGCCCTGATCAGCACCGCCGATCGCTTCTTGTCAGAAACCATTCAATACTGGCGCACCTGGATCAAGCACTCCTCTATCGCTACTTATTATCAGCCTTTTGTGATCCGTTCGGGACTGGCTTTAAAAATACACCAGTTTGAAGATACCGGGGCTATTATAGCGGCAAGTACCACCAGTTTGCCTGAGTCGCCGGGAAGCGGCCGTAACTGGGATTACCGGTATTGCTGGCTGCGCGATACTTACTATGTGATAACAGCGCTGAACCACATTGGGCATTTCGAAGAAATGGAAAAGTATTTTAGCTATGTTACTGATATTTCCTTTTCTGAGGATGAACGCTACCAGCCGCTTTATGGTATAACCGGAAAGAAAGACCTTGTTGAAGAAATACTGACTGATCTGGATGGTTATATGGGCAATCAGCCGGTGCGTATTGGCAACCAAGCCTCTGAGCACATTCAAAATGATATTTATGGCCAGGTAATGATATCCCTGCTCCCACTATATACCGATCATCGTTTTGTTTTTTCGGAAAGAAAGGACTCCGTACACTGGATAGAGTCATTACTTAATAAAATTGACCGTACCATTGATGAAAAGGATGCCGGGATATGGGAGTTCAGGAACATGGCAAATATTCACTGTTACAGTAACCTGTTTCAATGGGCAGGCGCATCCGCAGCCGAGAAAATGGCTCGTACTATTGAAAACCAAGAGCTTATTGATCGGGCCATTGCTTTAAAAGAACGTGCGGCTGTACATATTGAAAGTTGCTATGATCCGGTTAGAAAAGTTTACACCAATTCGGCCGGAAGCTCCAATCTGGATGCCAGTACGCTGCAGCTGATTATGATGAATTATCTTGATCCAACATCTCAAAGAGCGAAGGATCATTTATTGGCATTGGAGAAAGAGTTAAGAACGCCTAATGGTTTATTTTACAGGTATTTATACAAGGATGATTTTGGTAAACCCAAAACCACTTTCCTGATCTGCGCATTTTGGTATGTAGAGGCTTTAGCAAGTGTTGGTCGCCTTGATGATGCACAGCGGGAGTTTGCCAACCTGTTGCAATACTCTAATCACCTATTGCTGTTTAGTGAGGATGTTGATGAGGAAACCGGTAGCCAGTGGGGTAATTTCCCGCAGGCTTACAGCCATGTGGGCTTAATGAATGCTGCTTACCGGATAGCTATAAAGCTGGATAGGCCGGTGTTTTTATAGTTATTGAATTATTGAATTATTGATTTAGTGAATTATTGAATTAGTGGCGTGTGCTCAACTAAGTCAATAATTCACGATTAATTTATTTAATCACTAATTCAGTATATCACTAACTCACTAATTAATTTCAACCGGTGTGTGCTGGGCAAAACTGGTAAGCAATTTGCGTACCTCGGCAGGGTTGCGTAAGTAAAATTTAGCTGCTGATAAATTACTGCCCACTTTTATGGTGATGGCACTCTCAGGTAATGCCTTAAATATATCTTCGTCGGTGTAGTCATCACCAAAGGCAATAATAAAGTCGTAATCCTTACCTTCTGTTAAGCTTAAAGCAGCTTTACCTTTGTTGATGTCCATATTCTTAATTTCCAGTACCTTATCCCCTGCCAGTAGCTGTAAGCCTTTATCGCTGGCCAGGTATTTCAGATTATTCATCATTTCACTTGCTCTAAGCTCACCTAAGCCACTTTCGGCCTTGCGATAGTGCCAAACCAACGAATAGGTTTTCTCTTCAATAAACGAGCCCGGAGTGCGGTCTACATAGGTTTCCAGGATGGGGTAAATGTCATGTTTCCATTGGTCTGACAATCCTGTAATTTTATGCCAGGCATGATTTTGCCGTTTAAACCAGGCTCCGTGTTCGGCAATAAGATATACATCATTATCGCTAAACCACTCATCAAGGTTTTCATGCTTGCGACCGCTTATCAATACCACCTGGTTGGCTGGGTCCTCTGCCAGTTTATTTATAAGTGTATAAAGATCCTTATCCGGGCTTGCCTGTTCAATATTTGATTTAAAATTCACCAGTGTACCATCATAGTCTAAAAAGATGATCCTCTTTTTGGTTTTAACATACCGGTTTATAATAGACTGCTCCGTAGCAAAGCTTACATGCCGCGTTTGCAGAGAACGCTGCATTAATTTCACCTCTTTTAAGCGATCCATAAAGATCTTGACCCAATGCGAAATATTAAATTTTGCCACCAGTTGCCGCATAGGGATCATTCTCTTTTGCTGCTCATCCAATGGCATATTAATAGCCTGGATTATGGCCCTGCAAACCTCGCCGGTGTTGTTGGGATTAACAACTATAGCATCAATTAATTCTTTAGATGATCCAGCCATCTCGCTTATAATCAATACACCATCGTTATTTATTCTGCTGGCAACATACTCCTTACTTACCAGGTTCATACCATCGCGCATGGGCGTTACCAGACATACGTCGGCAGTGTAATACAGGGCAGAAAGCATTTCGATAGGGAACGAACGGTAATAATAATGTATGGGTGTCCAATCCATAGTACGATATATGGAGTTGATATTACCTACTTTTTTATCGATCTCGTCGCGCAGGTGGGCATACTGCGGAACAGTATCACGCGATGGCACAACGATCATATATAAAGCTATTTTTTCAATACATTCCGGACATATCTCGAGCATTAATTCGAAAGCCTGCAGGCGTTGTAATATCCCTTTGCTATAATCAAGCCGGTCAATAGAAAGAATCAGTTTGTTGCCTTTGAAATTATTTTTGATCAATTCAATTTGCTCCTTAACGTCATCCTGTAATGGTAAGCTTGCATAGTTTTTTTCATCGATACCCATCGGGAACGATTCGACTACGATAGATCGCTCGTCCATGGTAATGATATTTGATGATGAGCTTACCGGTAAAATGCGGGTTGTTGCACCCAGAAAATGGCGCACATCATCAAAGGTATGCAGGCCAATAAGATCAGCCCCTAGCATACCCTCCAGTAATTCAGATCTCCAGGGAATTAACCGGAACATTTCATGCGATGGAAATGGTATATGCAGAAAGAAACCAATGGAAACATCGGGCAGCTCTTTCCTCACCAGGCCAGGCAAAAGCAGTAACTGATAATCATGTATCCAGATAATATCTCCGGGCTCGGCAACTTTTAGTATAATGTCACAGAATTTTTGGTTTACAGCCTGGTAATAATCCCAGTTTGATTGTTTGTAGTTAGCATAAGTGGAGGCATAGTAATGAAAAACAGGCCATAACACTTCATTAGAAAAACCTTCGTAATACTGGTTGATCTCTTCCTGATCAAGAAATACAGGTATGAGACTTAATTCTTTTAATTGATCAGTAACATGGTCTTTATCGGGTTGTTCTATAATTTCAATTCCGGGCCACCCTATCCACACATTATCCCCCTGTTTATATATTGAACCTAAACCGGTAGCTAAACCTCCTTCGCTTGGCGATAAAATATATTCGTCTTCTGCTTTCGAAATTTTTACTGGTAACCGGTTAGATACAATGATGGTCTTAGACATGTTTATTTCTTTATATTAATAAAATTATACTTACTAATAAAGGCGTAAACAGCCAAGTTGTTTGCTAAAATATCAATGATAACATAAAACTTACATTCAAATAGAACTAAAAAAGGCCATCCCGGTATACCAGGATGGCCTTCAATTACTATATTATGGTTTGAATTATCTTACTTGTTGAAAAAACTCAAGGTTACCTTGTTGAGTGATCCTTACCAATACTTCATGAGTATCATTTTTAAGGTCAACAAAATAAGATGTAGGATCAATGCTATCGTTCAGGTCAGTGTTAGCCTGGTAAACAATTACTTCACCAACTTCATAACCTTTGTAGTCTTTAGCAATTTGTTTTAATGTTTTAGCAGGGATGGCTTTTTCGTCAACACGTTGAGTTACACCTAAGAACTCACCGTTAAGGTTGTAGAAAGCTGTTTTTTTAACGCCATCAACTGTAAAGGTAGCTTTTTGGCAATTTTTAGTTACTGTCCAGTTTACTTCTTTTGCATCAGCAAAGTCAACTGTAAAACCATGTAAAGCGATGTAAGAAACATTAGTTCCTCCGTCTACTCTTTTACCACCATCGGCAGCAAATACATTAACACTTAATAAAGCGGCAATTGCGGTTGTTAAAAATATCTTTTTCATGTTTGTTTAAATTTTAAATCCATAACAAAAGTATAGTAATATTATCAATGTGGCAAATAAAATTTAACTTTTATGAATATTTTATAATTATATGACTTTTATGATAAATAATTTAAATTTTAGCAATGTGCTTAGTGTATAATTTACAATATGTAAATCTTAAAAGGCATAAAAAAATCGGTTTAGAGTTTGCTAAACCGATTTTTTATATTTATTGAATCGTAATTTATCCATTATCAGCGAAACCGGGATATAAAGTCATGCCACCATCCATAAAAATGGTGGTACCGGTTATATAATCGGCCTGGTCTGATGCAAGCCAGGCAGCCAGTTTACCAATATCATCAGGTTTGCCTATCCGGTTATAAGGTATCAGAGTCAGTAACTTATCCAAAGCTTCGGGGGTATCCCATGCCGATTTATTAATAGGTGTTTGTATAGCTCCCGGACCTATCCCCACTACCCTTATTTTATGTGGCGCCAGTTCCTGGGCAATACTTTTCATAAACATGCTGATGCCTCCTTTACTGGCTGCATAGTTTACATGCCCGCCCCAGGGTATCACCTCATGTACACTACTCATGCAAATGATCTTACCGGCTGCACTACTTCGATCTTCAATTACCCCCCTGCGTATAAACTCCTTTGTGGCTTCACGAGAACATAAAAACTGCCCAGTGAGGTTTATGCTGATCACGGTATTCCAGTCTTCCAGTGTCATATCAACAAATTTTGAATCTTTTTGCAAACCGGCATTGTTCACCAAAATGTCAATGGTGCCATATTTAGCAAACATCTGAGCAAACATTTCTTTTACCTGATCTTCGTGACTTACATCGGCCTGTACGGCAAATGCTTCGCCACCGGCTGCTGTTATTTCGTTCACGGTGGCTTCGGCTGCATCATGATTATGGGCATAATTGATAACCAGTTTTGCGCCTGCACTGGCCAATGCCATGGCAACGCCCTTACCTATGCCACTATCGGCGCCTGTAACCAGGGCCGCCTGTCCTTTTAATGATGGTGATGGGTTCATTTTATCTTCCTGATTTAAATGTTTTAATATAACCAATGTATTTTACACCATAAGGTTTTAAAAATTTAAATCTGATTGTCTGAACAGGGATTAAGCAGATTAAGGGATTACTGAGGTCTCTTGTTATTGGTCTTTTGTTTTGTTTGAACCAGGATTTTTCACCTATTGTTTACTATCAAATGTGTTCAAGAAGACTTCGTCGTTAAACAGATTCTGGGATTACTCAGATTTTTTAAAAATGCTGATAAAATCCCAAAATCTGATAAATCCGTTTAATCCCGGTTCAGACAAATAATCTATGTAAACAAAAAGAGACACATTTTAATGTGTCTCTACTTAAAAATTTGATGAATATTTTACAAAGCCTTTATATAATCCAAAAACATATAAAGCGCTTTCTTCTTGGCATCCGTCATGTCAAAATCTATTTTATGCATCAGGTAATCCTTAATGTCAAAATCATCGCGCATGGGGAGCTCTTTAAATAGTTCGGCACGGTGGTCAAGGCCGTATTTCAACGCCTGGTTAAACTCATCCATAAATTCCTGTGGGATAGGTTTGTTGGCTATCCAGGCGGCAAACATAAAGGGTAGGCCAGTGAATTTTTGCCATTCTTCGGCAAGGTCATATGCAAATTTGTATTTGCCCTTTTTGCCGAAGGTACGGTCGCCTATTTGTACAAAGGCAGTATTTTCATCTGTTGATTCCGAATAGTTTTCAGCATCCTTAATCAACTCCGGGCTTACTTTCCAGTAGTTTTTTAGTAAAACCCTGGCCAGGTTATTTGATGAGCGCGATTGCGGATCAAGCTGCAGGTATTTTACATCTTTTACATCGCAATTACTAAATATAAAAACCGAATTTACGGCCCCAACTGCGCCAATACAATATTCAGATACAATTTCCCACTGGGGCAAACTCAACGTTGCGGCCACCGGGATCAACCCGATATCAACCACATCATCAATCAATTTTTGAGCACAGTCTGACGGCATATCAAGGCTCAATTCAATTTTATCTAATATTCCACTATGTTGGATGCCGTATATAAAGGGTTTGGTGTTAGTGTAGCTTACTGCTGATATTCTTATCTTATTCACAAAAACGCGCTCTTAAAGGATTATTTTAAATGTTCGGAATTATTAAAATCGATGATCTCAAACTTTTCACCATCGTATACAACTTTATATAAAACCAGGTTCTGATGCGGAAAGGCTTCCATTTCAGTAAGTGATTTACCTGTTAGTATACAAAGCAGTAAACGCATAGCCCGGCCATGCATACATATTAATACGGTCTTTTCTTCAGGATAACTCATGATGACCTCCAATGCTTCCCGTTCACGTATCTCTACTTCATTAGGGCTCTCGCCTCCTTCAAACTTACTATCCAGATTGCCATCGAGCCAATCGCGCATAATTTGTAAAAAAGCGGCTTTATTTTGTGTGGTGCTTGGTTGTCCTTCGTGTATACCCCAGGCCAGTTCGTCCAGACCCGATAGTTTTTGATATGGGATACCCTGATCAATAAAAGGCTGTATACTTTGTTGGGTGCGTCTTAAGGCTGATATGTATATTTTATCAAAAGGTACGATTTTGTAAGCTTCAAAAAACTGCTGAGCTTGTTTACGCCCTTCATCATTTAAATCGGTATTCATTCCCCGGCCCTGCACAATGCCCTGTTTATTAAGCTCTGTTTGTCCGTGACGTACTATATATAAGGTTTTTTGTATCATTCGTTTTTTAAGCCTAAAGCTAAAGGCTTAAAGCTTTTTAAGCAGAAAGCAAAAAGCCCAAGGCTCAAAGCTTTATATATTTATTGGGTATTTATCATTATTTAGCTTTCAGCTTTACGCCTTCGGCTTTTAGCTAATCACTGGTAATTTATAGTATTTGGGTTTGTTTTCCTCAGGGAATTCAAAATCAGTAAAATCGGTTACCACATTATACAAAGTATTGCGCTCAATAGGCTGGCGACCTACATTTTTGATCAACTCAACCAATTGTTTAGTGCTCATACCGGGATGCTGTTCTTCAGCACCTGCCATAGAATATATCTTGGTAGTATCATCCAATGTACCGTCAATATCATCCACACCAAAATTTAAGGATAATTGGGCTGTGGTACGACTGATCATAGCCCAATAAGCCTTGATATGATCAAAGTTATCCAGGTAAATACGTGCTATGGCATAATTACGCAAATCCTCAACCACGGTAGATTCAGGCACGTGCGACATCTGATTATCCTGGTTACGGAATTTTAATGGTATAAAAGTCTGGAAACCACCTGTTTTATCCTGTAACTGACGTAAGCGTTCCATGTGGTCAACCCGGTGCCAGTATTTTTCTATATGGCCATATAGCATAGTAGCGTTTGAACGGCCGCCCAGTTTATGCCATTCCTCATGTATGGCCAGCCATTGGTCGCCGGTACATTTATCCTTGGATATCAGGTCACGCACTTCCGGATGAAATATTTCGGCTCCACCACCCGGTATTGATTGTAAACCAGCCTCCATCATCAGGCGCATGCCTGTGGCGTAATCAATTTTGGCCTTTTTAAATATGTAATGATACTCAACCGGCGTTAAAGCTTTGATGTGTAATTCGGGCCTGTGGGTGCGGATGCGGCTAAAAAGTTCCTGGTAAAAAGGCACATCATATTGTGGTAAAACACCACCCACTATATGCACTTCGGTAACAGGTTCGCCATCGTACTTGGTAACCATGTCAAACATTTCGTCCATGGTATATTCCCAACCTTCCGACTTTTGTTTTAGTAACCTTGAATACGAGCAAAATTTGCAGTCGTAAACACAAAGGTTGGTTGGTTCAATATGAAAATTCCGGTTGAAATAGGTTTTATCGCCATGCCGTTTTTCGCGGATATAATTGGCTAAAACGCCTAGATAACCCAGGCTGCCCTGCTCATACAATACCACACCTTCATCAAAGGTGATACGCTGGTTATTGAGTACCTTTTCGGCAATGTGCTTTAAATCAGCGGATAGATCCGGATTTTGCAATAATAACTGTAAATTACCTTCAGCTTCCATGAAAAAAACTTTGGGCAAATGTAGGAAATGTTAATGTAATGGTGGTGTAACATTTATTAAACGCGTATAAAACTTTAAGTTTACGCCTATATAATTGTGTACCATGAAAATTGAAACTGTAGCTATCCATGCCGGAAATGAAAAAGACGAATCATCAAAGGCCGTAATACAGCCCATTATATTATCAACCACGTTTGAACGTGGTATTGATGGCGACTTTCCAGGTGGGCATATCTATAGCAGATCATCAAATCCAAACCGGGCATCATTAGAAAATGTACTGGCTAAACTGGAGAACGGAGCAGATGCTGCCGCTTTTTCATCAGGTAATGCTGCCGGCATGTCGGTATTTCAATCACTAGCCCCAGGTACGCACATTATTGGTCCTGATGACATGTATCATGGCTTGCGTAATCAGCTTAAAAACCTGTTTGCAGACATTCTTACCTTTGATTTTATTGATGTTAATGATAGTGCTGTTCTACAGCAGCATATCAAACCAGAAACCGGTTTGATATGGATTGAAACGCCATCCAATCCCCTGCTTAAAATAACTGATATTAAAAAAGTGGTTGCCATTGCCAAAGCCAGGGGTATTAAAGTTGTTTGTGATAATACATTTGCCACACCAATATGCCAACAGCCATTAGCGCTGGGTGCTGATATAGTGATGCATTCTTCCACAAAATATTTTGGCGGGCACAGCGATCTGATGGGCGGAGCTTTAATTACTGCAGAAAAAAATGACTGGTGGGCCAAAATCAGGCAGGTGCAGGAAATGGGTGGCGCTATCCCCTCCCCAACCGATTGTTACTGGTTGGCCCGAAGCATCAAAACACTGCCCTATCGTATAAAAGGCCACGTACATAATGCACAGCTGCTAGCTGAGTTTTTAGAACAATACCCACAAGTGGAACGTGTAATGTATCCTGGTCTATCCTCTCACCCCCAGCATGCGATTGCTAAAGAGCAAATGCTGGCTTTTGGAGGTATGCTATCATTCCTGATTAAAGGCGATGAGGAAGATACCCGCACCGTTATCAATAAACTAAAGCTGTTTACCCGTGCCACCAGCCTTGGCGGGGTTGAAAGCCTGATTGAACACCGTGCAACAGTTGAAGGCCCTGACACCAAAACTCCAAGAAACCTGCTCAGGGTATCTGTAGGTTTAGAGCATATTGACGACCTAATTGCTGACTTGGAGCAAGCCCTGTCATAAGCTAAAAGTACAAAGCTTAAGGCCGAAAGCGAGAAAAACACTCTTGATGAAAAGCGCTTTTCGCTTTCCGCTTTTAGCCTTAAGCTTGTTTAATGAAATTTAATTTGGTATTTTGATAAATATCATTCTATATTTGCAACATTATTTGGTAGCAATACTAAACATCGATCAATCCTCCGCATAGTTCGGGTATTGATTTATAAAGAAGCGGCGAGAGATCAGGCTCAATGACCCGCTGGCAACCCTTCAATTTTGAAGAAGGTGCCAATTCCTGTCCCGGCAAATAACCCCGGGGAATATAAATTTATAACCATGAAAAGTTTAATTAAGATCACGCAAGACAACATTTTTAACACCTCAAACGGTATCATACAACGTATTAGCTTAAATATTGGCTGTATTTGTATGTGTTGCTGTTGATGCTTTAGCACGTTCGCCTTTTTCAATTCCCGAAAAGAACACGTGCTGTAAAAACTGATAAAGATCATTTATCAGCTTGCCATAATCCATCAGATCATCAATTAATTAAACACATTAAAACCGTACTATTATGTCTACCAGCAATTTAAAATTCGAAACGCTACAATTACATGCAGGTCAGGAAGTTGACCCAACCACTGGCTCACGCGCTGTGCCGCTTTACCAAACCACATCTTATGTATTTAAAAATGCAGAGCATGGTGCTAATCTTTTCGCGCTAAAAGAATTTGGTAATATATATACTCGCCTCATGAACCCTACTACCGATGTGTTTGAGAAGCGCATAGCAGCTTTAGAGGGTGGTGTTGCGGCATTAGCTACCGCCTCAGGTCAGGCGGCGCAGTTTATAGCGCTGAACAACATACTGCAGGCTGGTGATAATTTTGTTACCTCCCCATTTTTATACGGTGGTACCTACAACCAGTTTAAGGTGGCCTTTAAACGTTTGGGTATCGACGCTCGTTTTGCAAAAGATGATACTGCCGAAAGCCTGGAAGCTTTAATTGATGGCAAAACAAAAGCCATTTACCTGGAAACCATTGGTAACCCAGGCTTCAATATCGCTGATTTTGATAAGGTGAGCGCTTTAGCCAAAAAACACGATCTGCCTTTAATAGTGGATAATACATTTGGCGCAGGGGGCTATTTATTCCGTCCCTTAACTCACGGGGCTCATATCGTGGTGCAATCAACCACCAAATGGATTGGCGGTCATGGTACAAGTATTGGCGGTGTAATAGTTGATGGCGGTAATTATAACTGGGGTAATGGAAAATTTCCGCAGTTTACCGAGCCGTCTGAAGGTTACCACGGTTTGGTTTTTGCCGATGTATTTGGTATTAACGGGCCGTTTGGCAATATTCAATTCATTATACGTGCCCGTGTGGAAGGTTTGCGTGATTTTGGCCCATCACAGTCACCATTTAATTCCTGGCTTAATATTCAGGGTTTGGAAACGCTTTCATTGCGTGTACAACGCCACGTTGACAACGCACTGGAACTGGCTAAATGGTTGGAACAACATCCACAGGTAGCTACGGTTAATTATCCGGGTTTGGCATCATCGCCATATCATGCCTTAGCTAAAAAGTATTTAAAAAATGGCTTTGGTGCGGTTTTGTCATTCGAGATCAAGGGCGGTAAACAACAGGCCAGTAATTTTATTGATAGCTTGAAACTGGTAAGTCACCTGGCTAATCTGGGTGATGCTAAAACGCTGATCATCCAGCCATCGGCCACCACGCACCAGCAGCTTTCTGATACCGAGCAGTTATCGGCCGGTGTTACACCAACATCATTACGTGTAGCGGTAGGCATTGAACATATTGATGATATTAAAGCAGATTTTGAACAGGCATTTGCCCAAATAAAGCAGCTTGCTGCTGAATTAGTATAAAGTCGGTAGTCTTAAGCCGGTTAGTCCAAAGTTGAAATATGACTTCAGACTTAGAGCTTTAGACTATCGACTTAAATACCGATAACATATATAAGAGAATGAACACAGAGATATTTAATTACGCAGAAACATTTGAGTTAGAATCAGGTCAGCAGATACAGGAGCTGGAAATTGGTTTTCATACCTATGGCAGGTTAAGTAAGGAAAAGGATAATGTGGTATGGATTTGCCACGCCCTAACCGCCAATGCCGATGTATTTGACTGGTGGAAAGGCTTTGTAGGCTCCGGCCATCTTTTTAATCCTGAAGAACATTTTATAGTATGTGCAAATATATTGGGGTCGCCATATGGTACAACTAATCCTTTAAGCATTAACCCTATAACAGGACAGCCTTATTTTCAGGCTTTTCCGCAATTTACCATCAGGGATATTGTAAAAGCACACCAATTATTGGCTGATCATCTGCAAATTGAAAATATTCATATCCTGATAGGTGGTTCGCTTGGCGGCCAGCAGGCCATTGAATGGGGCATTATAGAGCCGGAGCGTATTAAAAATTTAATTCTGATAGCTACTAATGCCCGTCATTCGCCTTGGGGAATTGCATTTAACGAGTCGCAGCGCTTGGCTATAAGTACCGACCGTACTTTTTATGCCAATACACCCGATGGTGGTCAGAAAGGTTTGAAAGCAGCACGGAGCATAGCCCTGCTCTCCTATCGTGGTTATAAAACATACTCTATAACTCAGCAGGAGGAAACCGACAATAAAACAGATGATTACCGTGCATCTACCTATCAAAGCTACCAAGGCGAAAAGCTGGTGAACCGGTTTAATGCGTATAGCTATTGGTATTTAACCAAAACCATGGATTCGCACAATGTGGGCCGCAATCGTCATGGTGTTGAAAAGGCGTTGAGCCTGATCAAGGCCCGCACTCTGGTTATTGGCATTAAATCAGATGTATTGTTTCCGGTTGAGGAGCAGCAATACCTGTTCAGGCATATACCTAAATCGGCCTTTGCCGAATTGGATTCATTTTATGGCCATGACGGTTTTTTAATTGAAACAGAAGCACTAACAAATATTATCACATCGTTTTTTAAAACTGATGTAAAAGGAAAAATTATAGAATTGCAACGTACAGCGTAATGAGTAAAAAGTTAAATATCGGATTATTTGGGTTTGGAGTAGTTGGCCAGGGACTATATGATATCGTCAAAACAAAAAATTTAAACATCGAAATAGTAAAATTTGCTATAAAAGATCCACATAAAGAACGTTCCCTGCCGGCACATTTATTTACAACAGATAGGGACGAATTGTTGAACAACCCAGAGATCAATACTATTGTTGAGCTGATAAATGATACCGAAGCTGCTTTTGAAATTGTATCAAGAGCATTAAGCTCAGGTAAAAATGTGGTATCGGCCAGCAAAAAAATGATCGCCCTTCATTTAGAGGAATTGATAGAACTACAACATAAACATGGCACTTCCTTATTATATGAAGGCGCAGTATGCGGCAGTATCCCTATTATCCGTAACCTGGAAGAGTATTATGATAACGAATTACTGCACTCTATAAGCGGTATTTTTAACGGATCATCCAACTATATATTATCTAAAGGCTTCATTGAAGGCTTGGATTACGATAGCGCCCTAAAACAAGCGCAGGATCTTGGCTTTGCCGAAACCGACCCAACCAGTGACGTAGGTGGTTTTGATGCCAAATACAAGCTGGTAATTGCCGCTGCGCATGCTTACGGTGTAATTGTACAGCCTGATGAGGTATTTAACTTAGGTATACAAAACCTGGGGCCCCAGGATCTGCAATACGCCCGCGAGAAGAACTTGAAAATAAAACTGGTTCCGGTAGCCAAGGAACTCGACGAGCGTAATGTAGCCTTATTTGTACTGCCTAAATTTGTAAATGAAACCGAGTTTTTATACAATGTTGAGTATGAGTATAACGGTATAACAGTACAGGCAGCCTTTGCCGATCAGCAGTTCTTTTTTGGTAAAGGGGCCGGTGGCCACCCTACTGGCTCGGCTGTGTTGTCAGATATTGCTGCACTGCGTTACAATTACCAGTACGAGTATAAAAAAGCCAAGGAAAAAACAGATCTTAACTTTACCAATAATATAGAACTGAATATATACCTGCGGTATGATGACGAAAATTTAGTAGAAGCATTAAACTTTAAACACATCCAGGAACGCTATTATTCTGGCAGTTACAAATTTGTGATCGGGAAAGTTAACCTGCAAAGCCTGATCGATAATCAGGATATTATAGCCGAAAGCAAGGCATTTATTGCTTTTGCCGATCAGCTGGCAGGAGTTAACCTGGCATCGACAGTAGAACAAGCTGCCGAAGTTTTGCAATAGTTAATATATACAAGCGGGAGACGCATGTAATGCGTCTCTACGTTATTTTTTGTTGTAGAGACATATCACACGTGTCTCATTGTGTTATCAATCCAGGTAATAATGCCTTATTTGATTTAAATCCTGGTCAAGTTCATATACCCAGGGCGTAGCCGTAGGTATTTCCAGCTTACTCACCTCCTCGTCTGTAAGGTGATCAATATATTTTATTAAGGAGCGTAAACTGTTGCCATGTGCTACCACAATAACCCTTTGGTTACGGCGCATTGCATTTACTATGGCTTCGTTCCAGAAAGGCAATACCCTGTCCATAGTTTCGCTCAGGTTTTCGGTTAAAGGTAGTTCCCGGTTTGTAAGATCCTTATAACGTGGGTCATGACCCGGAAAACGGGGATCCTCTCTTGTTATTGCCGGTGGATGTTCATTAGGGTCGCGTCGCCATTTCTGTACTTGGTCAAATCCATATTTGGCTATGGCTTCGTCCTTATTCATTCCTTGCAGGTCACCATAAAATCGTTCATTTAAACGCCATGATTTTTCTACAGGAATCCATAAGTGATCAAGCTCCTCCAATATAAAGTGCATGGTTTTAATAGAGCGTTTTAAATAAGAGGTAAAACCGGCATCAAAGTTATAGCCGTTCTTTTTAAGTATCTGACCGGCTTTCCGGGCCTGCAGATAACCATTTTCAGACAGGTCAACATCTTCCCAACCGGTAAAGCGGTTTTCCAGGTTCCAGGCACTCTCGCCGTGCCGTATCAATACTATTTTTTGCATAGGTATTTACTTAACGCAAAAGTAACCGTTGAGTTGTAAAAAAAATTGTTTAATAGTTATAAATCTCTTAGATTGCCGTATAAACCAATTAAAACTTCAACCTCTTATGATCCCTACAACACCCGTACCTGCCTCTGATGGCATTGCCAACCCAGCCCCTCTTGGACTTTGCGCTTTTGGTATGACCACTGTATTACTAAACATCCATAATGCAGGCTTTTTTGAAATGAATACGATGATACTGGCCATGGGCATATTTTATGGCGGCCTGGCACAGGTTATTGCTGGTGTTATTGAGGCCAAAAAGAATAATACATTTGGGTTAACCGCCTTTACCTCATATGGTTTTTTCTGGCTGTCATTAGTAGGCTTAATTGTATTTCCTAAACTGGGTTGGGGAGCTGCCGCATCTGAGGGTGCTATGTGTGCTTATTTGGGTATCTGGGGCATATTTACCTTATTACTGTTTTTTGGTACCTTAAGGCTAAACCGTGCACTTCAGTTTGTGTTTGGCTCTTTAACTATACTATTCCTTTTATTGGTAGTTGGCGATGCTACAGGAAATACCAGTATCAAGCATTTAGCCGGGTACGAAGGCATAATTTGCGGTGCATCAGCCATATATACAGGTATAGCCAATGTATTGAATGAGGTTTATGGCCGTGTTGTATTGCCTATCGGCCCCGTTAAGGTTTAATTTAAAAGCTAAAATTAATTCTGCTAAATTGCGCCGGTGAAAGATTATAAAAAATATTACAGCATACCGGCTACGCCCGATGAAATTTACATGGCCCTAACTAATCCAATTACCATGGAACTATGGACGGGTGAGGTTGCCGAAATGTCGACTGAACCAGGTTCGGAATTCTCTATGTGGGAAGGCAGCATTACTGGCAAAAACCTGGAATTTGAACCAGGTAAAAAAATTGTACAGCAATGGTACTTTGATGGTCAGTCTGATAATTCTATCGTAACCATTAAGCTTCATGCTGATAAAGGCGGTTCATCTGTTGAATTAAGGCATACCAATATACCCGATGCTGATTTTGATGATATGGTTGAGGGTTGGAATAACAGTTACTTTGGTGCTTTAGCTGAGTTTTTTGAGGGAGAATAACTCATCCTCTTGTTATCCTGAGGAACGAAGGATCTATTCGTGACTCTGCTTATCGTATAATAGATGCTTCACTACGTTCAGCATGACAGTATAAACAGGTAAACAAAAAAGCCGCTCAATTTGAGCGGCTTTTCTTATTTACAGTTTTTCCTTCAGGAAATTCAACTATTAATATAAAGTGAATTCAACCCTACGGTTAGCTTGGCGACCTGCTGCAGTTTTGTTAGTTGCAATAGGTTGGTTTTGACCATAACCGGTAGCTTCAATACGTGATGCATTAGCGCCTTTACTCACTAAGTAAGATTTGATTGACTCTGCACGGTCTTTTGATAAACGCATGTTCAGATCTTTTGAACCAGTGTTATCAGTATGTCCTGCTAATTTCAAGCTAAAGTTTTTCTCTACAAGTAATGAAGCAACCCTGTCTAAGCTTGGTAAAGAGTGCGCACGGATAGTTGATTTACCTAAATCAAATTCCAGGTTTTTGATCGCGTCTTTAACAACTTTCCTGTCTTCTTCAGTTACATAGATAACTGGTTTAGCAAGCGGGCAACCTGAACCATCTACTTTTGTATTTGGAGGAGTGTCTGGGCACTTATCATTAACATCAACAACTCCGTCACCATCGCTGTCTGTTGTTAATTTAGCCAAATTTGCATTAGTAGTGTTCAAATCATTTCTTAACTGGTTGTTTTTAGCTTTTTCTGCGTCGATTTCTTGTTGTAATAAAGTTTTTGTTTGTTGATTTTCCCATAAGTATTCCTTACGCATTGATGATACAGGATTATGTGTTGCCATTTGTGGTTTTTTACTACTACCCAAAGCAAACTCTAAACCAATATGTGCATAAGAAAACCGGTCATTAGTTGATCCGTAGTTGTAACCATCAAAGTTATCAGATTGAACAAAATTAACCTGGTAACCTAAATCAAGGTTTATACCCGGAGCAATGTCAAATTTCAAACCAAGTCCTATCGGTATAAAAACTTCATTAATTGAGCTTTTACCACCGGTGGTTCTGAAGTTGGTTTCCTGACCACCCGGAGGAGTGATCTTAGGCGTATAGTTCATGGTACCAAAACCTAGCGTTAAATAAGGCTGTACAAATGGTTTGTCATAGCTCCAGTTAATATTGGCTAAGGTAATGTTAGCGCTCAATGCTGCCGACCAATTAAGGTTGGTAGAGAACTGGGTGTAAACCGTACCATTAGCACTTGTTTGGCTGTTTTCGCCTTTTACTTTACCTCTCAGGAAATCAGCCTGTATACCTAATGATGGTAATATTTGATTTTTAATGTAAAAACCATATCCAACTTGTTCTGTAGCCTTGGTAAAATCCTGTCTGTTGTTTCTTCCAAAAATAGTGTAAGGAGTTAGCAGGCCACCGTTAACACCTACAGACCAAGTACGCAGTGCATTACTTGAAAATGGTTTTACATAATCGGCTCCTAAGGACGTACTGTCTGGTGTTTGAGCAAATAATTTACCACCTACCATAAGTCCTGTTAGGAGTAGCGTAGCCTTTTTTAAATTTGATTTCATATCGTTGTGTTTAATTATAGGTTTATTGTTCAGTAAACCATAACCCTAACAGGCAACATTAATGCCATCTGAATTTAATTATTGAGTTCAGGTACGTGAAATTTTCGGTAAATACACAAAGTTTTACTTCGAAAAAATAAGTATAATTAACTGATAGAGCATCATTTAAGCGATGTTGCTTAATGATGGAAATATCCGTGTTTAAACGGAGTAATGTATACTTAATATTAACTTTTTGTACTTAATAGTTGATGAGTCAAAAATAGTACAGTTTGTATTAAAAAAGATTATTTTGAATATTTTTTAACCTATACAATAATTAACTATAAGTATAATATATTCCATTAAAGAATAGATAAAGATGAATTTTTAATGAAATTCAGATACTCTAGGAGGTTTTTAATCGATTTATTTTACTTTTATTTAAGCAGAAATTTGAAATATTGCTACGCGATATTAAACATCTAAGTAATAAAATAATATATCAATATTTTATTATCAAGCTATAACTGCCACCGCCTCAAACAGTTTTTCGCCGAGTTTGATATCGCCACTCAGTGTTGAGTTTTGCAAAGCAATATCTGGGCTTATGCCTTTTGTGAAAAATTTCCAGGCAATATCCGGGTTGATATCTACCGCACAGTTTACAGATTTACTGCTAATTGTTGTTGTTAAAGTCCAATTATTCAGGTTTTTTTGCAGATACCAGTTTCCACCCGCTTCACCCAAAATGGTTATTTTGATCAAGGTACCTTCCTCTGCCTTTACATTACGATAGGTATAAGGTAAAGCCTGCATAAAAGTAGCTATACAGGGATAAAATAACTCACGGGTCATTATCCCCTGTTTGTTTACAGCTTCGCGTATTTGTTGCTGATGGTGCCATTTTTCTGTATACTCCCTGGCAATATGAAACCAATTTTCTGACTGCTCCTCTCCTGCCCAGGCTACTGAATATCTAGCTGTGGCGAAAGGGTGTAACGCCGCCATATGTTCGGCATATGGCTTACCGGTTATCTCTAATAAATGTGTAAGCAAAGCCGGACTTACCCTTTTCATGGCATTTATCCATGTTGCATTAAGCTCATTCAGATAATTGACAAGGTCCTGATAGCTATTAATAGTGGGTGGGATTTCGCTGGTAAATTGTTGATTGAATGATATGGTACGCATGTTCCCATCCAAAAGATGCGCTGCAATATCCTTCACAGTCCATAATCTTGCCAAGGTTGGCTTTTCCCAATCTTCGGGCGATAATGAGTTAAGCAACTCAATTAGCAGCTTATTCAGAATAGGAAAGAGATGTATTGTTTTTATGGGTACATCACTCTCTATCATATCATTAAGGCTATTTCACTGCTATGAAGCAGGATGTACAAAAACTTTTGATTTTATTTCTGCACCGGCTTTACCCAGGGTTGCAGCAACAGAGCAATATTTATTTAATGAAAGTTCAACCGCCCGTGCAGCTTTATCCTCATCAATATCCCCATATAAATGAAATTCAACTTCTATATCCTGCCATAAAGAGGGTTCTTTTCCGGCTTCGCGTTCACCATTAACAACCATTTTATAGTCCTTCACTTCCTGACGTTGTTTTTTAAGGATGCTGATCACATCAATGGCTGAACATCCGGCCAAACCCATCAAAAGTATTTGCATTGGGCGTACACCAAAATCTTCGCCACCACTTTCCGGGCTGCTATCCATTTTTACGGTGTGGCCATTGGCATCAACCGCTTCAAATCCGAAATCACCATGTATACGTTTAAGTTCTATTCTATTAGGCATATTGAATATATTGTAAGTGCTAAGTTATGTATTTGTATGCGCTTAATAAAGCAGAATAGTACGCTTTATGTTGCTTTTAATAAAAATATGATCCTAAGCTGATGGTTCTCTGTCTTTTACGGGGACCACCAATTTTAAGCCCGACCATGTTTCGTCAACGGCACAAATCTTAATATCTACCAAGCCTGTTTCAAGTGCATAATTACGTATAATATCTTCTGTTACATCAGTAATCACCTTTGATGCCTTTTTTGGCCACGAAACCCATATCATCCCATTGGGCTTAATTTGTGTTTTAAGTATAGGAAGCATGGCTAAAAATTCATCTTTATGAACAGTAAAGAAGTGAATAAAATCTTTTTCTGATCCTTCATCATCCTCAAAATACACTTCAGCCGGCATATCGGTAAACAACTGCATATAATAAACGGGGGGATTAACCAGTCTAACTTTAAACCCAGGCTTGATACCCAGTTTTTTTGCGAGAGGGGTGCCAGAGTATCCGGTCATTATTTTAATTGTTTTAGGTGAGTCGTAAGCTACCAGTATTGCTTGAATATAATAAAAAGCTCTTGCAGTTACAAAACATGTTCTCTAATTTAGTTGTCCTCAACTATTATACTTATGAATCAGGCAGCAGTTATTGAATACATCACCGATACTTTTAATGATGTAGAAGTTGTTGAATCTTCAGGCGATTATTTCTTTTTTTATGATCCGGAACAACAGGTTCAGTCTGATCACCGGTTTCCGTTCATTACTTTAGTAACCAGTGATAATTATGATAATGTTTCAAACTTGAACCGCTCATCGGTTTTTCGATTAAACATTGGTCTTAGTAAGGATACTTTCAGATCCGTCTTTGATACAGAAGATTCGTCAACAGACAATAACTATGATTTTACAGAATTTGATAAACTAATGCCACACCCGGTATACGGCAAAATGTACTGGTGCTGTGTACTTAACCCTGGCGAAACCACAACCGAAAAGGTAAAAGAATTACTCGCCGAAGCTTATGATATGTCGGTTAAAAAATATGTCAGACGCGCCACGGCCAAATAGTCCAACCGAACCGCCTATTAACGTACCAATTTTTGAGCTCTAAGTAAATTGTCGGTACTCTGTAGTATTTTGGCTCTTAACTTCGGATTGTAATCTTGATGGTTGTTTAAAAAGTTATCAACCACTGCTTCTGCCTGTTTATCCTGGTAATATCCAAAAATAGCCTGCAACCATGATTGTGGAAAAAATATATCCCCTGTTTTCTGGATCTCCTCTACCATATCCAAACTTTTGGCCAGGTATTTTTCAGATGTTTTTTGCCTTAAAGGATGATGCAAGTAGAATAATGCGGTTGTAACCCACGCCTCCTTTTGCCTGTTTTTACGGTCCTGTAAGCTGGCGAAGAACTGATCCCGTTCCTGTTCATTTAATGATAAAGCGGGCATTAAAAACTCCAGTCTCTTTTTCCTGTCGGTATTGGTAATGCGCTCTTCCTGCTGTTTCAAAACATGGGTTAAGGTATCACTTTTTAGCGCAATAGTAAGCGCGAGAGAGGTATAATCATCTTCAGTAAATTTTACACCAACCGGTGGTTTCTGATGCTGCCAGATGGAATAAATGGTGCTATTAGCTGCCTTACTCCTATAAATATCCTGGTACGACCTGAAAAGTACTTTTTTATTGTTAGGCTTGTCCTGTTGCTCCATTGCCGTCCACAAACTATTTTCTAATTCAGGCGCTAGCCGGTCGCGGATAACCGGCGAAATAAATTCCCAATAAATAGAATTGATATAGCCCGTTAATAACCTTAAATTGGTTTCATCTTTTTCTAAAGCTAAGCCTCCCTTTAAAATTGTCAATAGTTCTTCGGGCTTAAAATATCTGCTACCGAGCATATTTTCATAAGCGGTGATATACAAGGATGCTCTTTGTAATGGATCGGAGATTTTAAACAAATCATCTTTACCGTTTTTATCAACTGGGAATAAACCATAACCTATCCCATTGGAGTTAAAAATAATATATAAAGGTTTATCAAGTCCGGTTGCTTCCTTTAAATCCATAACAGCTGTTTTCATATTCACGGCAATGTTTTTACGGTATGTTCTGTAAACCAGGGTAATGTCAAAGGCCTGCGGCCATATCCGTTTAGGGCCAAATTCAGGGCGCTGACTTATCGTAAATTTGCTGATCTTATTGGCTACGTAACTGACATCATAATCAAATACGGGGCGGCCGGTTTGGTTTACCCAAACCTTATTCCAGTTGTACAGATCTGTCGCGGTGTATTTGCTCAGTATAGCTATCAGGTCGTTCCAGGTAGCATTGCTGTAGGCATATTTTTTTAGATACTCCCTTATCCCCTCTTTAAATTTCTCCTTGCCCATTAACAATTCCAATTGCCGCATCATAATGGGAGCTTTATGATAGATGATATTGCCATACATGGAACCGGCATCTTTTAAATTATCAAGATCCTGCCTGATCGGGTTTGCTCCTAGCGTCCGGTCTACACCATAAGCTGCCGGATAATGGTCCTGCAAAAATTTAAGACCAAATGTTTCAGCCCCCATCAGCTTTTCGGTTATCTTATCAGCCATAAAATTGGCGAACACTTCTTTCATCCATACATCATTAAACCATTCCATGGTCACCATATCGCCAAACCACATATGCGCTGTTTCGTGCGATAACAGATTTGAGCGGGAAATGATCATATCCTTTGTTGCCCCACCATCTAAAAATACAGCCGATGCCTTATACTGCACCTCGCCGGGATGCTCCATACCGCCAAACTGAAAATCAGGAATGGCCACAAAACCTATCTTTTTAAATGGGAAAGGGATATCTGTCCATTGTTGCAGAAAACTGATTGCATTTCTGTGAGCTATAAAGACCGAATCGACGCTTAATTTAATTTTAACTGTATCGGTTTCGCGATATAAAAACTCTGCCGGTTTGTTATCAATCATTTGTTTTGCGGAGGTGAATTTCCCCGCTGCGAAGGAGAATAAGTAAGTGCTCAGTTTGTCTGATGCGTTAAACCTGTATTTGGTTTTTTGGTCAAGTTGTACCGAGTCGGCGATGCTGGCATTAGCCAGTACCTTCCAGCCGGTGGGTACGCTGAGCGATAATAAGTAAGTGGCTTTCAGATCAGGCTGATCAAAACAGGCAAAAACCGTACGCGCTCTGTCGGGTACAAATAAGGCGTACAGATAGTCATCATTGCGGTTCAGCGACTGATCACCGGTGGTGAATTGAAGCGAGATATTATTTTTCCCGGTATGCAAATATTCCGGGGCTATAATCAAATGCTCTTCTATTAGTTTTACAGGTATCTTTTTATTGTTTACCTGCATTTCATGAACATCATTTGCGTTTCGTTTAAGATCGAGCTGTAAAGGCTCGTTCACCGATTTTAAAACAAAACTTATAGCTTCCGAAGCTTCAATACCTGTGGTTTTATCGGCAGGAATATCCAGATCAAGTTTGTATTGCAGATCGCTGATTACCGCCCGCCTATGTTTAGCCAGCGTCAATGATACTCCAGGCTCAACCAGGAGCTTTTTATCTTGTGCATAGCTTGAAATTGTATAGAAAGGTGCAATTAACAATACTGTTGCTATTATCAGTTTTTTTATAATGATCATTTAATAGAGTCTATTTACCAGCCTTTCAAATTTATAAAAACAACGGACTGTTATGCTATAGTTTTAGCCAATTTATTAAATTCAACCTCGTTTATTATAAATAAGCTTTGCTACATTTACACATATAACCTATGTTATGGCAACAGTTGCGCTCCGCAGTCCCGCCGGTAAGTGGATCATGGTTTCATCTATCATGGCATCGGCTATGGCCTTTATTGATGGCACCGCGCTTAATGTGGTATTACCATCATTGCAAAAAAGCCTGAATGCTACTGGCACCGATCTTTTCTGGATATTAAACGCTTACCTGTTGATGCTGGCCGCGCTTATTATGATTGGTGGTTCATTAGGCGATAAACTGGGCCGGAAAAAAGTGTTTATGACCGGTATCTTTATTTTTATAACCGGATCGGCAGCCTGCGGATTTGCTCCGGATGTTACCCTGTTAATAGTTTTCCGAATGTTGCAGGGAATCGGTGGTGCATTGATGATACCGGGTAGCTTATCGCTCATCTCCTCCTCTATTGACGAAAAAGAAAGAGGTAAAGCTATTGGTACCTGGTCGGCTTTTACTACGGTGGTTACGCTGGGAGGCCCTATTTTGGGAGGAGCTTTTGGTGATGCCGGGTTGTGGCGATATATATTTTTCATTAATGTACCTATAGGCGTTATAGCACTGATTGTTTTATGGCGAAAAGTATGGGAAAGCCGCGATGAAGACAGTGATCATGCCCTGGATTTCCAAGGCGCCATAGCCATAGCTCTCGGCCTTGCCGGCCTTACTTTTGGCTTTCTGCGGGTACCTGCAGTTGGTATAAGCAATTGGCAGGTTTATACTTCATTAAGTGTTGGTTTACTGCTACTTGTGGCTTTTATCTTTATTGAAAATAAAAGCAAACATCCCATGATGCCTTTAAATTTATTTGCCAACCTAACTTTTACAGGTGTAAACCTGCTCACTTTCTTCCTGTACGCCGGACTTGGTGCGGCAATGTTGTTCCTGTCACTAAATATGGTGCAGGTGCAGGGTTATAGTCAGTTACAATCCGGACTTACTTTTTTACCTTTTACTATACTGATGATCTCCATGGCACATTTTGCTGGCGGTCTTGCTGATAAATATGGCCCCAGGTTATTATTGACCGGCGGTCCGGCGGCTGCCGGTGTAGGCCTGTTAATCTTATCGTTTGTAAAACAAACCAATGGCCCCGCCGATTACTGGACAAGCTTTTTTCCTGGTATCCTGGTTTTTGGCGCAGGTATATCATTTACAGTAGCACCGCTTACGGCAGCGGTAATGGGTTCTGTAAGTGATCATTTTTCAGGAACGGCATCGGGGGTAAATAATGCGCTAACACGTATTGCCAATGTTTTTGCTAACGCGGTGTTGGGGGCTTTAGCGGTGTTGTTTTTTACGGGCAGTCTGCAGCAGCATATACAGGATATCCCGCTTAATACGAAACAAAAACAGGTGGTAATGGCACAGGCTGCTAATTTGGGTGATGCCAAAGTACCAGCAGGTTTCAACACTGAAGGGCAAACAGCAATTAAAAAACTATACCACTCCGGTTTTATTGATGTTTATGCCCGGGTAATGCAAATATCGGCAGGACTTGCTTTTTTAGGTGCGCTGATGTCGTTCCTGTTTATTAAGAACAATACTATAAAGAATAACGACAAACACAGGTAACAACTACTGAAACAGATCCATAAACACTTTCATAGCATTTGATTGGGGTACATCATTACGATAAGCGATAACGGTGGTCAATAAACCAAATTCGCCGGAAACAGGATATGTTTTTAGTTTACGGTTATAATATATCTGGCTAATCAAGTCTTGGGGCATTATGGTAATGCCTATACCTGCCTCTACAAAATTCATAATGCCTTCTAAAGTATTAAGCACTGTACACTGATAATTGAATATCCCTTTAGAGTTTAACCAGGCTTCCAGTTTAGGGCGATAGCTGCACCCCATTTCAAAAACAACAATTTTAACGGGGCCTTTTGCAATATATTCCGGCAAATCAGGATAACTTTCCGCGGTAACAATAACTAGTTTTTCTTCCTTTATCAAATGCGCGCCTAGCTCAGGAACTGTAATTGGGGCAGCCACAAAAGCGGCATCGAGCTTATAGTTTAATACATCATTGATCAAATTAGGCGAACTATCAGCCTTGAAATTTAATAGTACATCCGGGTACTTATCCGTAAACTTATTGATCAATCCGGGTACTTTAAGCGCCATAGTAGTTTCAATACAGCCAATTTTAAGTGAGCCCATTACTTTAGTAGTATCAGATAATTCCTGCTTTACCACTTCGGTTAAGTGATTCAGCTTTTTACAGTACTGGATGAATATTTCCCCGGCCGAAGTGAGTATTACCGTGCGGGATGTTCTTTTAAACAGATTGACATTAAACTCTTCTTCCAGACTTTTGATTCGCGCTGTAACATTTGACTGTACGGTGAACATAGCCTCAGCTGCTTTGGTAAAACTTCCGTGAGTAGCTACCGCTTCAAATATTTTAAGATCATTGATATTCATTATCTCTTTTTATGATGTATTGTATTATTATTAATCATTTTAAGTAATCAAATATACAGCTTAAATTTGATTAAAATAAAAAGCATCATGTTTAAAAAACACCATTTAACATTCCTGCTGTTCATTACAGGTGTCTCATCTGTATTAGCCCAGCCAATTAATTCTACAAAAAACAACCACATGAAAACTACAGCAATTCATTACAACAACATTAAGGTAAACGGCTTGAATATTTTTTATCGCGAAGCCGGAGCAAAGGATGCGCCGGTAATTTTATTACTGCATGGTTATCCAACATCGTCATTTATGTTTCGTAACCTGATTCCCATTTTATCAGCCAAATACCACGTAATAGCACCAGATTTGCCAGGTTTTGGTTATTCAGATTCGCCATCCCCTACCAAGTTTAGCTATACCTTTGATATTTTGGCCAAATCAATGCAGGGTTTTATTGATATTTTAAAACTCAAACGTTTTGCCATTTACATTTTTGACTATGGGGCACCTACCGGCCTTCGTTTGGCGCTGGCTAATCCCGAAAAGATAACCGGTATTATATCACAAAATGGTAATGCTTATGAAGAAGGCCTGGGTCCCGCCTGGGCTCCTATCCAAAAATACTGGATTGATCCATCGCAGGAAAACCGCGATGCCCTGAAAGGTTTCGTATCTATCAAAATGACCAAGTTTCAATATGAAACAGGCGTAGCCGATACTTCATTGATTGAGCCCGAAGCATATACGCTGGATCAGCATTTCCTTGACCAACCAGGGCATCTGGATATCCAGCTCGATCTGATGCTTGATTACCGCACAAATGTTGCCCTATATCCAAAGTTTCAGGCTTATTTCAGGGATAAAAATCCCAAATTACTGGCCGTATGGGGAAGCAAAGATCCCTTCTTTTTACCTGCTGGTGCAGAGGGATATAAAAAAGATATCCCAGATGCCAAGGTTAAATTTTATGATACCGGTCATTTTGCGTTGGAGACCCATGTGCAGGAAATTGGCGCGGATATTTTAGATTTTATGAAGGATCTGCCTAAGTAAAACAGGAATTGCTTATTTAACAGAAATGCCCGGTATTTACCTACCAGGCATTTTTTGTTTCTTTCTATCCTCTTTTGAATTGTGCGATCTTAAAATTGCTTACCAATTTAGAGAAGTTTTCAGTAAAGATCACAGAGTCGCCCGGCACAAGTCAAAAGGGAAATTTATAACTAATTTAGCACTTCTGTTGTCACTATTTCCAGACTCACCAGTTTATGCATTTGCATTTAAAACAGCCATTAAACTAAAACTGGCTATCAGGCTAAATAATAGATTATGTTTTTTCATAAGGCTTAAGATTTGTTATTGAGTATAAAATCAAATTATTAATTGACTTAAAGCTATAGAACTAATACCTATTTATAAAATCATTCATGAAAAATACCCATATTTTGGTATCGGGTTTTTTGTTGATTACATTAAAGTTTATACATTTGCCCTCATTATAGTTTCACATCAAAAACATGAAAAGAATATTAGGGCTTTTAATCACAGCAATAGGTATATTAATAGTAGGCGGCTATATAGCTTTTACACCAAATCATGCATTTAACCCGGCCGATTCGATTAGCGGAGTTGACGCGTCTGCAGGAATTGTTTATGGCGGATTTATAACCTTTGGTATAGGAATGGTGATCTTTATATCATCTTTACCATATGCAGGTGAAAAAGCAAGGAATGCTTAACTATTAAGGTTAAAACTCTTAAGCCTTTAAGATACATAAAGCCTGATCCAATAACGGATCGGGCTTTGCTATTTTATATCAGTACTTTTTTTGCGCAATTCCCCCCTTTTATTGTCATACTCGCCCCCTTTTTAATTGGATCATTGAACTTAACTTTGAGGTATTAAATCAATGTAAAACAAATAAGGAGAAATTATCATGCAAAAGATCACCCCATGCCTATGGTTCGACGGTAAAGACGGTAAAGTTGAAGAGGCTCTTAATTTTTATACTTCTGTATTTAAAAACTCAAAAATTTCAGATATCACCTATTATGGTGAAGTACACCCGCAAATGGCCGGGCAAATACTGGTTGCAAGGTTTGTATTGGATGGACAGGAACTAATGATACTGAACGGCGGCCCGGGATTTAAGTTTACTGAAGCGATATCACTATCAGTTAATTGTGAAACGCAGGAAGAGATAGACTTTTACTGGGACGCATTACTTGCCGACGGCGGGCAGGAGAGCCAATGCGGCTGGCTCAAAGATAAATTTGGATTATCATGGCAGGTGGCTCCTTCAGAAATAGAAAAAATGCTGAGGGATAAAGACCCTAAAAAAGCGAGCAATGTAATGATGGCCATGATGCAAATGGTTAAGATTGATATTAAAACATTAGAGGAAGCATATAATAAATAAAATAAATAACCAATAAGAGTACCGTCATTATTAAATGCCCTAAATGACAGTACTCTTATTGGGTTTAATCGGTTACTACTACCTTGGCAGGTACCATCATAGAGTGAAATGTGCAATGATAAGTATAGGTACCTGCTTTTGAAAACTTAAAAGTATAAGTGCCGTTCTGGGCAATACTGCCACTGTCAAACGCACCTGCACCGTCAGTTACGGTATGTGGTGACGAATCTTTATTTGTCCAGGTTACCGAACCTCCCGTTTTTAGGTTTAACACCGCTGGCGAAAAAGCAAAGCTTGCTATAGTTGCAGTACC
The DNA here is from genome assembly GCA_030445275.1 of Mucilaginibacter sp. Taxonomy (GTDB): domain Bacteria; phylum Bacteroidota; class Bacteroidia; order Sphingobacteriales; family Sphingobacteriaceae; genus Mucilaginibacter. The sequence goes on along the minus strand of JAUCSE010000092.1, from coordinate 76,704 downwards.
GTCGGTTACTGGTGTATCACCATTTTTTGATGTAGGATTATTGGTGTTTGTTGATACAGTTTTCCCGCAACCGGCAAATAAAAAGATGCCCACAATGGCAATGATTGTTATTTTAATGGTTTTCATGATCTTAATTTTTTACGTGATTGTGCTTATATAGTGTACACGTATTAAATAGCAGATCGGTTGCCTCAACCAGTTAAATTATCGCATCGCAAATTGGAGTACGTTTATTGTGTTTTGGATGTGTTTTCTTTATCTATTACTTCTAAATAGCCCCTTTCGTTTACAGCATATTTTGAAAGAACAGTAGTGCTTTCGGGCTGGTTATCCTTATTTTCTCTTCGTCTTGACGGTCCACGTAACGGCACTATTAAAATACATAGGAAAATAAAGATTTTCATGATAGCTACCAACATAGTATTGTGTTTTGCGCAAAGCGTAAGCATTGCCATTACAGAAAGTAAAGCACATGATTGGTTGGGCTTTGTAGATATTTAGCACGTGGTTGATTAGTCCCGGCTAACTTGAGGTCAATATAGGCAAATAGTGTATAAGTTCGAAATTAACATGTAATTTTCAGCATGTTTGATTGATTTTTAATGCTATTCAGGCTGGGCCATGGCGGTGATAGCCTGTAAAAACCAGGCTGCATGAGGCAACCATTGTTCAGTCCAACGCCATTCGTTACCGTTATCCTTCGTTTTAAAATCAATGCCACTACCATCAGGCTTGCCCTCTTTACCGGTAACGCCGTTTGATATACCTCCTTTACCCGATCCATGGCCAAAACTTGAACTCATGTAAGGCACATTGTTTTTACCAAACTGGTACATGAAGCATATAGAATAAGGGTTACCACCCAATATCCACGAAATTTGATCTGATGCATAAGCGGCAAGATCTTTTTTTACACCCCAGCCGCCCTTTTCAGGATAAACCAATCTGCCACCTACCAACGCAGCCGTAGCTAACGAGCCCAAACGGGCATTCTCGCCCTGCCACCACCAACCGGTTTCGTTTTCGTGTGGTATAAAAAATCCATCTTTAACTTGGTTGTTCAAACGAAAGGTCTGCCTTGCATATCCAAAGGGATTACTTACCTCTTTAGTTATCCGCAGGTTGTAATCAAGTGCTTTTTTGATCACGGTAAGCGCAGCCGTTCTGTCGGTAGTATTGTTTTCCTTGCTTAAATATCTGCTCAATGCAATGATGGGCAAACCTGCATCAGAGGCATGCCAAAACGGGCGATTACCATCATCAGAAATAAAATAACCTTCCGGGCTCATTCGTTTTTCAATATTCTGCGCACGTTTACGGGCTTCGTCATGATAAAATGAACTATCGGTGGCTATCCATAATTCAGTAGCAGCCATCAGGGCACAATAATCATCAATAATATTTTCCTTGCCGTCATCATCATATTTGGTGTTGTTAATTAGCAAATGAGCGAAAGCACGCTTGGCGGCATCCAGGTATTCGCCCGATTTATACTCACCATCTTTCTTTAATGTTGATATGCGTGCCAGAGCAGCTATGCCTATACCACCACCTTCGCGAAATGCACATTGATATTCATCAGTAGTAACACTGTTGGCCCTTAAACCAACAATTCTGCGTGCTTTTGGATCTTTACTGAAATAGCTAAAAACGGTCATATAGAAATAACCTTCTTTTGATAAAGAACGCATGATATAGTCGCCGCCCCATAAGGCCTCATTAACCATATTGTCATAAGCACCAAGCTTGTTTAGCAAACCAGGCACTGTTTGTACCGCATTAACCATTGACCAGGTAACCAATGGAATTTGCTGGGGCGACATATAATTGGCATATGCCAGGTGCGAAAAGTACTTGCTTACATCGCCCGATGCATCGCACCAACCACCGCGTACATCTGCAGTTTTAGTACTGCCATAAAGAATTACCGCTTTATCAACGTCTAGTTCAGTAGGCGTATTGGCCCTTTGTGTATTATAATAATTAATGATTGATGGAATGGTATTCACCGCCAGCGCATTCTCACTTACTTCAAACTCATCCGAAAGATATTTTTTTCCGCTTATGCTGACACTTAGGCGATATTTGCCGGTTTGTACGAATGACGAAAAGTCGGCCTGGTAAAAAAAAACACCTTGTGCCCATTCGTTGATTTGAAAAGGCCCTTTAAGTGTACCCGCAAATGAAGCTTTACCTGATGAGCTTACCAATGTGAAAGCGATAGTGCCATTTAGTTTAACATCATTACGTATAACAGCCATTTTTGATCCACGGGCATCAAAAGCCACCTGATTAACATAAATAACAGGAGTTGCCTTGCTGATTAATGCAAGTGAAATTAATAAGAATATCAGAACTACTTTAAATTGCGGGGTATGGTTCATTGTTGAATTGCTGATTATTTAGGGAAGATTTTTCAGTATAAAAGTGATGCCATTAGTCTGGCAGTATTAATGTCCTTTTACTTCTTGCAAATTACTAATTAATATTCCCCCTGGTTCCTGAATGGGTTTGCAAATCATGACTTATCACCCCTATATAACCACTACAAGATTTGAAATGTGTACTTAACAATGTCTTGATCATAACTTTATTTAGGCCAATTAAATAAAAGCGCAAAACACTGAACTTTATAATGGATTATATGAGCCCAATACCCTTTAATTTAGGTAGCTTTGAAAAATCATGTGGTAACATTTTGGGTGTTAAGCCAGGTTACCTTTAAATTAACAAAACAATAAATTATTAATAGTTAGATCAGGAGATATTTCCCTGTTCTGAAGATCGTTTGAAGTCCTTGTAGCATAATATCTTACAAGGGCTTCGTTTTTATATAGAAAGTATGGAAGAAAGAAAGTATTTAACTACCTGGAAAAGGTACATGCCCGTTATCCGTTTGCATTTGAAAAAAAGCATGAATGAAGATCAGCAGTTTAAACTGAATATAACTGATTTTGAATCGGCAGGCGATCGCGGAAAATCTGGATACACCTTTAACATCGTGATGGAAAATGGTAAAGTGATCAACAACATTAGTGGATCGGCCGTGGCGCGCGATCTGTATGAGGCTATTAAAACCGATGAGGCAGCCAAAGCCCTGTTACAGGATAAAAGCGTTAAAATAAGCGTTGGAAAAACATTTATGCTCAGCATAAAAACAACTCACCTTTCTGCTTATAAATAGGATCAAAAAAGCCATAAAAAAAGGAAATAACCATAGGTTATTTCCTTTTTTTATGCGATCTACCCGCTCCTCTCTTATCTTTTCGGGCTGTTTTTCCGTGTGATTTTTTTGAAGTATGATGACGGCTATATTTAATAACCTTGGGCTCTTTTACGCGCGGTGGAAAGTCGACCGCTTCGGGGTGGTAGGCTGGATCAAACGGATTATAATAATAGATACCGGCGCTATCGTAATTTTTTAAACTGGCTTTTAACCGGTCATTAAACGCCAGTTCATTTTTCAATTCAGGTGCAGTCCAACAGGCTTCGGCAAGGCCCGCTATGCGCGGGAAAAGCATAAAATCTAGTCTTCTTTCTGAGCCGATGGTTTCTGTCCATATATTGGCTTGTATCCCAATAATAAGCTTCGAGTTCAACTCATCCGCGGGTGTTTGCCTGTCAGGGAAATTATAAACATCTGTCAACCTGTTAAATACACCATTCCATTTACGACCGGATACATGGCCGCTATCCTGTACAAAATCAAAATACAATGGTAAACGCGGGCAAAGCACTACCTCATAATTTCTTTGAAGCGCTAAATGTAACTGCCCCGGTAGATTTTGCCTCCACCAAAAAATAATGGTTTTACCAACCGGTAGGTCGCTTCCTGTAGCCTCGTCCCAGGCTAATATTTTACTGTTCAGGCTGATAACCGTATCCGTCATCCGTTTAAAGAAATAACGTTCCAGCTCCCCCACATCTTCAAACTTCTTTCTTTGCATCATGTGTGCAATAGCTGTATCAAGCGACCAGGCTTTAACGCCGAAAGCAACCTCATCACCTCCCAGGTGCATCATATGTGCCGGAAACAGGGCGTTGGTTTCTTTTATAATATTGGCCAGATACTGGTAAGTGCCTTCATTGGCCGGGTTAAAGGTAAAGTTTGGATAACCGGCAACACTGCCACCGGTAAATTCGGGATAGGCTTTGTTGGCCGCTGTAGCATGACCCGGCATATCAATCTCCGGTATCACCGTTATAAACCGGCTGGCTGCATAAGCCACAATTTCCTTAATATCGTCCTGGGTATAATAGCTTGGTTCGGCCGATGAATCACTGTAAGCACCAATCCCTCCTATCAATGCAAGTTTCGGGTACTTTTTGATCTCTATGCGCCAACCCTGCGCATCGGTTAAATGCCAGTGAAACTTATTAAGTTTGTAATAGGCCATCCAATCAAGCAGTTGTTTTACTTTTTGCTTACCGAAAAAATGTCTTGCCTCATCAAGCATTAAGCCACGCCATTGGTAACGTGGCGAATCCGTTATATCGCAAGCAGACAAACTAATATTAGTCCCATCACCTTGAGGTTGATCTTTTATCAATTGCAGCAGCGATACTAGTCCATAAAAAATGCCTTCTTTATTTTGCGAAGTAATAGTGATACGTTGAGACGTTATTTTTAATGCATACGCCCCTGTTGCTTGCGGAGTATTAACCAACACCAGATCAATAAGGCTGGTTGCTTCATTATTACTCATAGAAAGTATTAATCCCTTCGCCTTAGCTACCTCACTTCTAAAATGATCAGCCAGTTTTATTAATGAGGTGTCACTTACGCCAATGGTAGCATGATTATTAAAAATAAATTGTCCGGTACTGATATTAACCGATTTGGGTTGCGGAATAATGTTTACGTTTTGTGCCTGGATATAGCTTGATAATAAAAGAAACGCAGCTAATAGTTTAAATTTCATTCAATAAAAAGTTCAAATTACCGGAGATGCGCTATGATAGGAAATTTTCTGTGATTTAGGAGTAATTAATTTGTAATAAGTGAAAACGATGCAGATTAAATGATCAATATTTTGATTTCAGAACGAATTCGATGGTTAAACATCATTTTTCTACAAAAGTTATTTAAAAATTTAGTTAAAAAATACATCCATATTTTTTAACTATTATAATAAAAATCAGATTGCTATTTATTAGGTAATAATAACACTTACTATAGCTTAAATAAGCCCTAAATAGGTACACTATGTGTTAGCTTTGTATTCTTTAAATATATATGCATTTTGCTATAAATCAATTAGTTTAATACTTGTCGCCGAAAACGTTTTCGTAAATAAATTACTACTGATAAGCTTATTATATCAAGTTATCATATAGATTTGACTTGCCATATATTATCCAATAATTAAATAATAATTTATTAATTGAATTTCCATAACCGGCAACCTGCAAAGCCGAATGGGACTTCTATGGATTTCGCAAACCAATTTTATAAACCAAATAACAAACCAAAATCATGAAAAAAAACAGAATTAGCTCTATGCTGATTGCTATTGGCTTAATTGCCGGTAGTACACTTTTGTACCAGTGTAAAAAGGCATCATCGCTCGAAAATGCAAATCCCGACTTGGCAGGTAAGTCAGAAAAACAGGCTACATCGGCAGTAACAACCTTTGTACATCCAGGGGTTCTAAACACACAGGCCAGTTTAGACCTGGTGGCATCGCAGGTAAACGGTGGGGATGCTACCCGTACAGCCTATTACCAAAAGGTACTTGATTATATCAATAGCCACTCTTACCCTACTTCATTTCCATCAACAGTGGTAGTAGGTTCCAATGGAGATACCTCCCCTTCGAAAGATCAGATCAGAAAAGATGCAGAACTCTCATATGCAACAGCACTACGTTGGGCTAAAACCGGAAATGCTACTTATGCTTCACAAACCATTGCTATCCTGAATGGTTGGGCTTCACATTTCCAAAATTATGCATTACTAAACTCATCTACCAATGCTAATCAACCTGATTTGGAAGCATCCTGGACTACTCCAAGCTTTGTAGCAGCAGCCGAGATCATCCGGTATTACAAAGTTAACGGCGTGGGAGCTGGCTGGTCTGCTGCTGATATTACACAATTCTCTAACTTTTTGAATAATGTAAAAAACAACTACATCAATAACACCCCAACCAGTTATAATAACAACTGGGATACCTCTGCCGGGTATGCCAAAATGGCCATTGGTGTATTTTTAAACAGTGCCACTGTTTTTCAAAATGGTGAGGATATGATTAAACAATACCTGCCTATTGTTATCCAGAGTGACGGAACGCTGCCTGAATTGTGCGACAGGCAAGATTGCGTACATTATCAATATACATTAACCGCTCTTTCATATGCCGCTCAAATAGCGGAAATTCAGGGCGACAATTCTATATGGACAGCCAATTCAAGCAGAATAAGATCAGGTTATGACTTTATGAGAAGTGCTTATAACCAAAGTACCGGATGTAATTATTGCTCAACCTCAAGCGCTGTATATCCGGGAACTGAGGTTGCTTATAATCAATACAATACAGCTAACCTGAAATCGTTAAGAGAGATCAATCCGCCAAACGGTGTACCAAATGATAATACATTTTTAGGTTTTACATCTTATACTCATTTCAACGTAACTGGACTATAACCAATATCCTTTAAACTAAAAAAGCGACCCTGAAAAAACAGGGTCGCTTTAACTATGTATTGAGGGGGCTAATTTTAGTTCCAGCCACCGCCTAATGAGCGGTATAGGTCTGATGTTGCGTTTAACCGGTCTCTTTTAACAGTAGCCAGATCAAGTTCACTTTGCAATACATTGCTTTGTGCAGTGATCACTTCCAGATAAGTAGCTAAACCATTTTTGAATAAAAGATTAGCATTGCTGGTAGCTTGCTGTAATGTTTTTACGCGGGTTGCTATGATGGCTTGCTGAGTTTTTAGTTTTTCAATTTTCACCAGCGCGTCTGATACTTCGCCAACTGCGTTCAAAACTGATTGCCTAAACTGTAATACTGTTTTTTCCCTGTCAACCTTAGCTACTTCATACTGAGTTCTTAATTGTTTGTGCTGAAAGATTGGTGTTACCAATCCACCTGCTACAGTACCAAATAATGAGGCCGGAATGTTAAACCAATTGCTTGACTTGAAAGTGTTTAAACCACCGCTTGCGGTAATAGTTAACGCAGGATACAAGCTTGCTTTGGTTATACCCACATTTGCATTGGCTATAGTTAATGCCAGCTCTGAAGTTTTTACATCCGGTCTGCGGCTTACGATAGCTGAAGGTACCCCGGCTGATAAATTATCAGGTATAGTTAACTGGTCAAGTATGGTATTCCTTTCAATTTTATCAGGTAATGAACCTGTTAAAATTTTCAAGGCATTTTCCTGGATAGCAATGTTTTGTTCAAACTGTGGCACCAGTTGTGCAGCTGCAAGCTTCTGAGCCTCGGCTTGCTGCACAGCCAATGATGTTGTTTGACCGGCATCATACTGCAAACGGGTGATCCGCAGGGTGCTATCATTCAACAATACATTCTTTTGTGCAATGTCTAACTGTGCATCCAGCATCAAAAGGTTGTAATAACCTTGTGATACATTGGATACAATATTGGTTTGTACCAGTTTTTTTGCTTCTGCAGTTTGTAGGTAAGATGCCAGCGCACTTCTTTGCTGGTTACGGATCTTACCCCAGATATCTGCCTCCCATGAAAGGGACAGGTTGGCGGAATAATCTTCCACATGCTTGGTTCCCAGGAACGAGCTTGTACTTAAACCATTCAAACTATTATCAGAAGGACGATTGGTGTTTGCTGTTACATTTAAAGCAAGCTCTGGAACGTAATTCCATTTTACTTGTTTAAATAATAACTGTGCAGACTCAATGTTCTTGATAGCGATCTGCATGTCGTAGTTTTTTACAATAGCACTATCAATTAGTTTTTGTAGTGTAGCATCTGTAAAAAAACTTTTCCATTGTATATCAGCAACACTACTGGTATCAGTTGATGCCGAAGCGTTCCTGAAATTTGCGGGTACTTCCGCTTTTGGTGTAGCCACATCCTTTGATACTTTACAGGCGCTTAAAAAAGCGGCTATCAGTATCAAAGAGGAATATGGATTTATATATCGTTTCATTTTATCTAATTATAAATAGCGATTGCTTAATTAATTTTTTGCCAATTCAAAATCTGTTGCATGAACTACGTTGCCATGCTGATCAAGATTAACTGTTGCTTTTGGTGTGCCGGAAATTTTTTCCTGTAAATATTGGAAAATCACAAACAGTACCGGTATGATGAATAATCCGAGGATTACCCCTGAAAGCATACCACCAGCAGCACCTATACTTATAGAGTGGTTACCTTGCGCAGATGGACCTGTTGCGATACTCATCGGGAACAAACCAAACACGAAGGCCAGTGATGTCATGATGATTGGTCTTATCCTTAGTCTGGCAGCTTCTATAGCTGAATCAACTAAACTATGGCCCGCTTTGCGTCGCTGCACCGCAAACTCCACAATAAGGATGGCGTTTTTGGCTAACAAGCCGATGAGCATGATCAAGGCTACCTGTACATAGATGTTGTTTTCGATACCGGTTAAACCTAATACAACAAACACACCAAATATACCTGTAGGTATTGAAAATATTACCGCCAATGGCAAGATGTAACTTTCATACTGTGCTGATAATAAGAAGTATACAAATATCAAACAAAGCATAAATATTATCGCTGATTGTCCGCCTGAGGAAATTTCCTCACGTGTTTGGCCAGAAAACTCATAAGCATAACCGGTTGGCAATTGTTCTTTAGCTGTTTCTTCAATAGCCTTGATCGCATCACCTGAGCTGTAGCCCGGTTTAGGGATAGCTTGAACCTCGATAGAGTTAAACAGGTTATAACGTGAAGCAGTTTCTGAACCATAAACACGGGTTAATTTAACCAGGGTATTGATTGGTACACTCTCTCCCGTCCTGTTTTTAACAAACACGCGGTCAATAGATGTTGGATCGGTTCTGTCAGCAATATCAGCCTGAACTACCACACGGTAGTATTTACCAAAGCGGTTAAAATCTGATGCCTGTGCAGTACCAAAGTAAGCCTGCATAGTTGACAGGATGTCTCTAACATTTACCCCCAACTGGTTAGCTTTTTCATCATTAACTTCTAATTGTAGCTGAGGATAATCGGCTTTATAGGAGGTAAAGGCATAAGCAATTGCCGGTTTTGCCATCAGCTTTCCTATAAAGTTATTGGCTACGCCGCTAAATTTATCCAATCTGCCATTGGTTCTATCCTGTAGCTGTACGTCCATGGCTTCTACGTTACTAAATCCAGGAACGGTTGGGAAACTAAATACAAAGAAAGTACCGCTTGGTATGCCGGCTAACTTCCCTCTTATTATATTTTGTATATCATCAATATTCTTAACGGCTCCCCTGTCTTTATTAGGTTTTAACAACAGGAAGATCTGACCAGCTGATGGGCTGTTGGATAACGTTAAAAAGTTAAAGCCAGACAGCGCCATAACAAATCTTGCTGATGGCATAGATTTTAACTGTGCTTCGGCCTGGTTAATTATTTTACTGGTATTGGCCAATGAAGTTCCGGACGGTGTTGAAACAGCGATAGCCACAAAGCCCTGATCTTCGGTAGGAATGAAGCCTGTTTTTGTTCTGTTTACCAGGTAAACCGTAGCAACAACTATTAATGCAAGGCCAGCCATGCTGATCCATTTATTACGGATAAGAATTTTTAAGGCCCCAACATATCTGGTGGTCATATAATTAAACCCACCGTTAAACCCGGCATAAAATTTATCAACAAAACTTGTCTTAGGTGCTTCGTGACCATCTGCGGTATGCTTATTTTTTAAAAATAAAGCAGCCAAAGCAGGACTTAAAGTTAAAGCATTAACAGCCGATATGATAATGGCTATAGCCATTGTTAATGCAAACTGTCTGTAAAATATACCTGTTGAACCTGTCATAAAGCTAACCGGTAAAAATACCGCCGCCATAACTAGTGTAATAGATATAATTGCACCGCTAATTTCGTGCATAGCCTCGGTAGTTGCCGCTTTCGGGGTAAGGCTCGGGTCGTGCTCCATTTTGGCATGCACCGCCTCTACCACCACAATCGCGTCATCCACCACAATACCTATGGCCAATACGAGGGCGAACAAGGTTAAAAGGTTAACAGAGAAACCGAAGAGGCTCATAAAGAAGAAGGTACCAATAATGGCCACCGGAACCGCTATAGCCGGGATCAATGTAGACCTAAAATCTTGCAGGAATATAAATACCACGAGAAATACCAGGATAAATGCTTCTACCAATGTATGCTCAACCTGTTCAATTGATTCATCAAGATCGGTTTTGGTACGATAAAACTGGTTGTATTTGATGCCTACTGGGAAATCCTTTGATAATTTTACCATCAGTTTATCAATGGCAATCTGGATTTCGTTGGCGTTTGAGCCTGCCAGTTGTATAATACCAATAGTAATACCTTCATGCCCGTTTAAGCGGTTCACACTGCTATAGCTATAAGCACCCAGTTCAACACGGGCTACATCTTTTACACGTAATACAGAACCATCTGCATTTGCACGGATAGCAATATTTTGATATTCCTCTGGTGTGGTAAGCTTACCTTTATATTTAATTACATATTCAAAGGCCTCACTACTCCGCTCCCCAAACCTACCAGGCGCTGCTTCCAGGTTTTTGTCCTGTATAGCGGCCATCACTTCGGCGGGAGTAATTTTGTAAGCTGCTAATTGACCTGGATTCAGCCAAATACGCATAGAGTAATCCTTAATACCACCAAATACACTGGCAGAACCTACACCCGGAATACGTTTTATTTCGGGAATGATATTAATCTGTGCATAGTTATTTACAAAGATTGCATCGTATTTTTTTGTATCTTCTGAGTAAATACCCATAGCTCCAATAAAGCTGTTTTGCTGCTTGGTAGTAGTTATACCATATTGTACAACCTCTGCAGGTAACTGGCTTGTTGCTTGTGAAACACGGTTTTGAACATTCACCGCCGCCTGATCGGGATTGGTGCCTTGTTGAAAGTAAACCGTGATGCCCAATGTGCCGTCATTACTGGCAGTGGAGGTCATGTAGGTCATGTTTTCCACACCATTAATTGCTTCTTCCAATGACGGAGTCACGGAACGTAAAATAGTCTCGGCATTAGCGCCCGGGTACACTGCAGAAACCAATACCGACGGGGGGGCGATATTCGGAAACCGCTCTAAGGGCAATTTTGTTAAACCAATCACACCAAGTATCACCAATAATATGGAGATAACAGTTGATAGTACCGGTCTTTCTATAAATTTCTGAAACATGACTTTTAAAGTTTAAGTGTTGTATTATTTTTTTGTTACTGCGGCGGCTACTTTATCTGTCGCTGTAGGTTTTTGAGGACTGATCTTCATACCCTCTTGTAATTTATCAACGCCGCTCAATACAATCTGATCGCCAACTTTTACGCCCTCTTTAACCAGGTAATTGTCGCCGTTTTTGCCAACAATAGTAATGGCCTGTTTTTTTACCTTGCTGCTATCGCCTACGGTAAATACAAACACTTTATCCTGCATATCAACAGTTGCCGATTCAGGTACTATTAAAGCATCTTTATGCTCAAGGCTTAAACGAACTTTACCAGTGTTACCTGAACGTATCAGGCCTTGTGGGTTAGGGAAACTTGCACGTACGGTGATAGCACCGGTGTTTTTATCAAACTGGCCATCAATCATATCTATTTTACCTTGTTTGGCATACTCAGTACCATCTGCTAGTAATAAAGACACTGATGGTAATTGTTTTAATTTTTCACTTAAGGTTTGACCAGGATATTGTTCTTTAAAGTTTATAAAATCCTTTTCGCCTAATGAGAAATAAACACGTACATCATGTACATCTGATAGTTGTGTAAGTGCGTCAACATCAGCTGGAGCTACAAGGCTACCTTGTTTTTTAAGTAACCGGCCAATGTAACCGCTTACAGGTGCTTTGATTAAAGTATACCCCAAATTGATCTGAGCTGTTGCAATGTTTGCTTTTGCTTGTTCAATATTTGCTTTAGAAACCTGGTTAGTTGCTTTAGCTGTTTTTAATTGATAATCTGAAACCACTTTATTTTCAACCAGTGGTGTTAGTTTGTCAATTTCCAGTTGTGAATTAAGCTGGGTAGCTTCAGCGGCGTGTAAGGCAGCTAATGCGTTATTTAATGCTGCGCGGTAAGGCTGCTCGTTAATTTTAAAGATAGGCTGACCAGCACTTACAAAAGCACCTTCGTCCACAAAAACTTTATCTAAAGCTCCGCTTACCTGCGGACGTATCTCTACGTTAACAACACCTTCAATTGATGCAGGATATTCCTGGTATGTAGTTTCAGTACCTGATGTAATTGCAGCTACTGGTAATGAAGGTGGCGGAGGTGCCTGCTGCGTTTGCGGCTTTGAGGAACAACCATATAATGATAGGGCAACTAGTGCTAAAATGATACTTTTCATGAATGATTTAATTTTTGATGATGATAAATGATAGGGGTTAAAAACGGCCATTGGACCGGGTTGATGTATATATGTTGATTGAGTTGTGTTCTTGTTATACATGTAATTTGTTTTTATGCGACTTTAGCCGTGCTAAAATCTTTGACTGATTGCTTAGGTTTAACAGCGCTTATTTTCTTTGCACTGTTAATGAGTAGTAGGTAAAAGTTAATATCCATTTCAGTAGGTATTTATATGTAAATGTTTGTACTCTGTTTAACGATGTTAAATAATTTAACACTGTTATAATATTAAGAAAATATTAAACTCTTTGGCGCTCCCTTTCGATAGATCTGATAATACTACTAATTGCATCTTTTAATACCTGACGGTTCATATCATCAGAATATCCTCTTCTAAGAATATTGATAGAAATAAGACCATGTACAACTGACCAAAAGGTATAATACTTTAAACAAATAGTATCCTTAGGTGGATTCTCTACTCCCATCACATCAACTATTACCTCACTAAACTGTATAAACGGGTTTTCTGACTCAGGCAGGTTCTCTACCAGGTCACAGCAACAGTTCATCTCCACACCAAACATCAGCTGGTAAAGCTCCTTATTATCAAATGCAAAATTCCAATAAGCCAGCCACATGGCTTCCAATTGTTTTGCCGGAAGATGATGTTGTGCCTTTGCCTCTTGCAGGTTTCTTGATAATATTAAATATCCCCTTCTGGTTAATTCAAGCAGTATAGCTTCTTTATTAGCAAAATACTCATATATAATAGGTGCGGTGTATTCAATTACATCGGCAATTTTACGCATACTTAAAGCCTGCCATCCCTCCTCTTTAACAATGTGGAGTGATGCATCCAGGATATTCACCCTGGTTTCATCTTTTAAGCGTTGTATTCTATCTTTACTTGCCACTTTATTTACGTGATTAAATTATTTAACAGCGTTAAGCAAAAGTATAAACGTTCTTACTTATTATTACCATCGCTTTGTAAAATTCAGTTCATTTTAATGTCAGGTAAACAATATTTATGCTGATTCCTTATCATTTAGGTAAATAAGCTGCCCTAAATGATAACTTTGATGGTTAGTCCGGTTGATCAGTATATTCAATTTATTACGATGTGGCTCCTTTTCAAAATCCTCTGTTGATACGGCGCTGTGCTTGGTAAACCACTCTTGGGGCTGCATGGCACCCATTTTTTGTTTAAGCAAAACGTTCATGGTATTCCAATATTCCTTAACTACTGTTATTGAAGGTTTTTCAATTCCTGAATTGTCCGGGTTTTTTATAAAAACAGGTTCCAGTTGGGGATATAATCTATCACCTAGTTCAAGTAAAGTGAACATGCCGTCGTTAACCGCTGTTAAATGTCCTAATATATAAAGGCCGCTGTTACGACCGGGGGCTGTTTGGGTTAATAGCTGATCATCAGTTAATTTAACCAATAATTTATTTAACCTGCTATTTTGTATTTCCCAGTTTGACATGGCCATTTTTACAAATAGTTCCGCTGTTGGCTGGGTGCTGTTTCCTGTAATATTCGTGCTCATGTTTTTAGTTTTTTAATGGATAAGGTTCAGCAAATAATAGCTGAACCTTATTCCGTGCAATTATAAGTTAAAACCGTAGTTTTTAGCCCACCTATCCTTTACCTCAGCCCTTAATTTTACAAACTCATGATCTGTGCCCTGGGCAATGGCATCCAATGGAAAACGAAGAGGCCGCGTTCCTTTTTCTTTGTTGATCAGCTCGAGCACACCATCAGCAATGGTTTGCGGATTCATTTTAAAATCCTCCATTTTGCCAAACATCGCACTTCCCATAGCGTTAAAGGCATTGGTAGCATCATCACCATAAGCGGCGATAATATCCTCCTTATCAGCATTAAAACCTTCTTTGCTGACCATTCCTGTAGGATATACGCCGCTCTGGATTGATGTATTTTCGATACCGTAAGCTTTTAACTCAAGCTGAAATCCTTCTGTTAATGCTTCCATCGCAAATTTTGAGGCTATATATGGTATCATAAAAGGTACAGTAAAACCACTGGCGCCGGTAGAAAGATTAATGATCAGGCCGCTTTTATTGGCCCGCATGGATGGCAATACCGCGTTATAGGTACGCAGTACACCGTAAAAATTCACCTCGAACAGCCGCCTTACCTGGTCAAGTGTATAAGCTTCGGCTAAACCAAAACCTGTTACCCCTGCATTATTAACCAATACATCAATACGGCTATATTTGGCTAAGCTTTGTGTTATGGCTTCCTGTACCGATGTATCACTGGTCAAATCGAGCTCCACTACATCGACACCTGGTAAAGCGGCAAGTTCTTGTGCAGCTGCCTGATTTTTATCATTTACACCACGCATAGCCGCGATTACGGTATGGCCTTCTTTTGATAAAGTTTGGGTTATTAACTTACCGAATCCTGTACTTGTTCCGGTTACTAAAATTATTTGTTTCATTTTGTTGTGTATTTATTTACACAACAAAGGTGGGGTCACCTTAAAACCTACCAAATGACTTAAAGCAAAAAATGGCATTGACATTTGTCAAGTGAGCCGCCAACAGAAAAGAATCTACTGATTTGTTGAAACTGCCGGTTTTGTTTCTTTAATTTTAGATACCATAACAATAATAAGCGCACCAAAACCTGCTACAATGCCAAATGCCCAGCGCAAACCTGCAGCTTGTGCTATGAAACCAACAGCGGGTGGTATAATCAGAAAGCCCAGATAGCCTACAGTTGATATGGCAGCTAGTGCCTGTCCTGTATTCATACTCTGCGATTTACCGGCCATGCTAAAAATTAAAGGCACCACACATGATACCCCCATACCCACCATGGCATAACCTAAATAAACCGTATAGGTATAAGGTAAAATAACGGCGAACAACAACCCGGCAAGGATCAGGATCCCGCTAAAACTTAAAACCTTTTTTATCCCGGCAGATGCTACTAATTTATCGCCGGTAAACCTGCCAATAGTCATGGATATCATATAAATTACAAAGGCTGCTGTAGCTGCAGGTTTGGAGGCATGAAGCACTTTCTGGAAATAGATACCACTCCAGTCATACATCGTATTTTCACAAGCCATAGAAGCAAAACAGATCAGTGAAAATTTTAGCAAATGTTTATCCGGTAACGAAAAAACAGATTTGTTAGCCTGGGCAACCGGTTTTTGATAATATGCATGCGGATAAAATATCACCGTTAAGATGATCATCAATATACCTACAAATAATAAATGGAAGGATGGCGCTACATTAAATGATACCATTAAATACCCCACAGCCGCCCCGGCAAAGCCTGCCAGGCTCCAGATACCATGAAAGGTAACCATGATAGATCGATCATAAAAAGACTGTATACTTACCGCCTGCGCGTTAACAGAGAGATTAAATATATTACGTGCCGATCCAAAGAAAAAAAGCAGTGCCACCAATTGCCATACATGGGCAGTAAAACCCGGTATGCATAGTAACAAGTTAAAAGCAATGGCACCAACCAGCATAATACTCCGGCTGCTAAAATGCTTTAGCATTTTGGCGGTGATGGGAATAGTAAGCATTAAGCCTATGGGTAGAGCAAATAAAACTGCCCCTAGCTGCCCTTCATTTAAATGTAACTGTTGTTGTATTGATGGTATGCGCGATGCCCATGAAGAGTATCCAAAACCTGAAATAAAAAAGAATACTCCACAGGCAATTCTTAGTTTTGATAGCCCCGGAGCTGTAACCTGATCCATACTTATTACAAAGCGCAAAAATAGGGATAATTTATAAGCGTATGGTGATTACTTTAAAGTCATTTGCTTACGGATACGGCTTAATGTTTCAGGAGAAATGCCCAGGTATGAAGCGATCATGTTTTGAGGAAAACGCTGTATTAATTCGGGATAGGTGTTCAGCAGGTCAGTATAGCGATCTTCGGCGGTATGACTAATAGCTGAATGTATTCTTTTTTGGTGTGAGATATAACTTCGTTGATCCATTTTTTTTATCATTACAACAATAGCCGGAACCTGTCTTTTTAATTCTTCCAGACGTTCATTTGTTATTTGTAATAATTCCGAATCTTCTACTGCGTCAATATGGTATTTGCTTGGGGTTTGATTAATAAATGCTTCATAATCCGCCACCCACCAGCGCTCAATGCCAAATCTTACAATATGCTCTACACCTTTATCATCCACGGTATATTGACGTAATGCTCCTTTAGTAATAAAGGAGAGATATTTACATATATCACCCTCCTGCAAAAGGTATTGTCTTTTACGTAGCTTTTTAGGTTTAAAAGCCTCCTGTATTAATGTAGACTCTTCATCGGATAAGATTACCGATGAATAATCAGTGATGTATTGAATAAGTATATCGTACATAGTAAAGAATAAAGATATAACTTAATCAAAACAGAATTATCCGGCAATTGCAATTTTGAGGTATTTGCTTGTGCCCGCAATTAATAAGCATTATTTTTGAGATTATAATTAAATAAACAAGGTAAATTAATGCCTGAATCTTACTCCTTAAAAATGAAAACCAGCAGCACTACTTCTGAACCTACTTATAAAGCTGCCCGGATTGTAGCTCCATCAATTGAGCGGCATTTTAAGCATTTTCACTCTAAGGTGAGTGCCGAAGCAAATACCGCCGACCTTGCTGCGCCTACTCCAGATATAAATATAATTGAAAACATAGTTGACATTGCCTTTTGGGCCAGTCTGCGCCGTGAAGAGGGGTATTCACCAAAATTTACGCTGGCATTTCTGCCCCCTGAAAGTGCCGGGCAACCATTGTTGTTTGGTCATAAAATACCGCTTGCTCCCAATATTTTAACCAAGTTCGCCTCAGCTGTTCAACAACCGGGCATACATTTGGGGGTATGGATTGAGGATGGCGAACTTTACGTATGGGGTACCACCCTTGCCATACCTGCCTATTGTTTTGTGCTTGAAGTTATAGAGCCGGGTTTACTGGTTATTAAACATCGTCGGGTTGATGGCTTTGGCAAATTTGTGAATATTGCCATTTTAAAAGGTGATGATATAAAAATTGTGGACGAACAGGGGTCTACCCTTTCAGACTGCCCTACTATACTAACCTCCATGCTTGATTTTACCCTGCCATCGTCATGGAACGATCCGGTAAACGTGCTGGTACAATTGGCTGCCTCTATGCAGGCTCACAGGCGCGGCGGAATATTATTGGTTGTGCCTACCGGTAATGATGACTGGATGGAATCCATCATTACCCCTATATCCTACCCGGTTTCCCCGGCTTTTTCTGGCCTTACTGATCTGATGATACATGAGGGGATTGAGAAATATCATACTTCCTGGCAGGAAAAACTACGTAGAGCTGTTGATACCATTGGCGGGCTAACCTCTATTGATGGTGCAACTGTAATTAATGACAAGCACGAACTGCTTGCCTTCGGCGCTAAGATCGGTCGCTCGTCAAGAAGCACCAGGGTTGAAGAAATTATTGTCACCGAACCTGTGGTTGGCTGCTCAACCAAGATAATCCATCCGGCCCAAAATGGTGGTACCAGGCATTTGTCTGCAGCTCAGTTTGTGTTTGATCAAAAGGATGCAATTGCACTGGTAGCTTCACAGGATGGCCGTTTTACGGTTTTTGCATGGTCGCCAGTGGTCGATATGGTTCATGCTCATCAGATTGATATTTTGCTGTTATAACCTCACCCTGGCCCTCTCCAAAGGAGAGGGAGTGAAAACTAAACAATTTATCTCCATCACGTCATTGCGAGGCACGAAGCAATCTCTACATAGGCAGGTCAATTATGCATTTATATTCGCTCTGTATAGCATAGAGATTACTTCGTGCCTCGCAATGACGCGTTTTTAATATTCTTAAAACCTAAACCCAACGGATATATAAGGTAAGGCCCCCTCTTTTGAGAAACCCACTACGCCCTCAATAAGCACCAACTGTGCCGGTATCAGATATATACCCCCACCGTAACCATCATGCCATTGGTCTGATGATTCGCCGGGTGTCCAAACACGACCTACGTCATTAAACCCGATCAGACCCAATGAGCCGGGAAGCAAGTATGAGGTAAAGTCAAGCACTTTTAATCGTACCTCAAGATTGTTATAAGCTATAGTCTTACCGGTAAACCTATTGGTATGAAAACCTCTGAAGTTTTGTGCACCACCCAGTTTCATCAGTTGAAAATAGGTGGCATTACCAACCGTTGTGCCTGCACCGGTACGGTTGGCAATTACAAAAACAGAATCGTGCCCAGGATTTAAATAAAAGCTAAACTCTGACAGGATTTGTCCATAAGTAGTTTTCCGGCCATTTACACTGGTAAATCCGCTTAATGTGGTATTCCAATAAATGCCTTTGGTAGGCAGGGTACCTTTATTACGGGTATCTAATTTGGCGGTAGTTAGTATCCCCGCATAAACCTTGGTTCCAAATACAGTTTCATCAGGATGCAAAGCATTATAATCATTCAAGAATCGCTTGGTATTGTTTGATGCCCGGCTATTGTAAAATTGCCCTGCTACGCCTGCACTTAAACGAAGATTACCATAAGCGTGGTACAGGGAAACGTCGCCGGTAACATAATCATAGCGATTGCGGTAATAGGACATATCCTTATCGCCTTTATTCACGAAAACAGTGTTGTTGCCAATACCAAAGAAGTTGCTAAGATTGCTCGGGCCTCTTGACAATACATTAATAGCCAAATCATTGTTACCAATAGCTTTTTTCCATTCCGCAAAATAGGTAAACAAAAATGATTTGCGACCAATTGAGTAATTGGTTAAAAACTCTTCCCTGAAAGCATATGGTTCCTTCCGAAAACCATGTTTCTCATAGGAGAAACCTCCTATCAACAGTATACCAATATCGTTACTGTAATTAGCCAGTATAATAGGCTCAAATCGGTCATACACATAACTGGTTTTGTTATAACTGTTTACCGCTGTATCTGTAGATGTTTTATTTTTTGCCTGAGAAGCATCAGGTAGTTTGTTTTGCTGATCAGAGCGGTCATACACATATAAATTGCGCTTGTTATGCAGGTTTTTGTCTACATAAAAACTATCCACGCCATCGCCGCCAACCATGCGTACTTTTATTGGTGATGGTTTATCTCCGGTTACCGAAAAAACATCCTCGCCGGCAAAGCCGTACAATCTTACTTCCTTAGTTACATCGGGTTTAAATGTGCGGTGATACGTTACTTTATCAATACTGCCATCCTTCTTTATTTTGTTAACGGTTACGGTTAAGTTACCATCGTTTTCATTATTTATGGTAAACTTATCCGTTTTATCACTTGCGGGTATTTCTACTTCCCTGGATATAAAATGATAGTACTCCAAAGCTTGTTTGGCAAGTATGTTTCTGCGGGCTATCATTTTAGCTGCTATCTCTTTACCTGATAGTTGATAAATAGTATCAGGCAGCAATTTGATGGCCTTATTAATAACATCGTCGGTCAATTTAGCCTGAACATAGGCTATCTGCTCTTTCCAGTCATCTTCATCTAAGCCATTTAAGAAATAACGGTCAAAGTATCGGGCATTAAAATTCCAGCCATTAATATCCCTTATTTCATTACTATAACCCTGAAATTTTGCTTTTAACCATTGATGAGCAACTATCCAGGGAAGTAAACCCGATGTTTTATAATATACCTGGTCACGGTCGCGGGGCACGGGTTCGTAAATGGTTTCATGCTTACCATCTATCTTTTCCCAGCGCCATTGGTCTTCATGCCTGTCCCAGTCGCCCAAAAGCATATCTAGCAGGCGTGCTCTTAAAACTATCTTTTCATCAGCCCGGTTATCATTATCATCCTGCAGTTTCCGCTGAACTTTTGTTGTGTTATCTGTTTTGTCAGCATCCAGCGGTTCACGCTCCTCGAATAAAAATACCTGGTTGGCAAAGTCCTTCCGGTAATCACCCAAAGCCGGGTCATCAGGTACATAAACCATTTGCGGATTGGAATGTGGGATGCCCAATATTTGAGCCAACGGAGGTACGGTTAATGCCGAAAACGGGTGAGCGGCCGATACCTGATCCTGTAATATGTCTTTGGCTACTGTTGGTCTGAGATCGGCCGGCAGCCCTTTCTCCGGGTACTTCTGGATAGTTCTTAATACCCATTGTTGTCCGGTTGAATCTTGAAGGCGTAATGATTTGGTTTGCTGTCCCCCGCCCCTTTGCAAAATTTTCAGCCCGCCTTTTTCTGTGGCAATATGAAATATCCTGAATTTAACCGGGGCCGACCATAATTGTCGATAGTTTTCGCCAAGAAAAAAGCGATGGGTTTTGCTTACATTATTATAAGTTGGCTCAATGGCCAGTTTGATACTATCTCCAGAGATTTGCGCCTTCGAACTGAGTGAACCCGACAGAAAAATGCCTGTTAAAAACAGGAGTAAAAAATTGAACAGGTTTTTACCAGGCCTCATGCTAAGGTTGTGTTTTGCGATAGAAGTATAACCGCATATTACAAAATAGTTTTATTTTTCTAAAGCTATTTCGTAATTAACACCGACTCTTAATGCCTTTAAGCCTGTAACGCCCTGTAATTCTTCCAATTCAAGAAATTCAAGGTCATCTGTCAATATATTTTCTTCCTGCAGATATTTGATATATTCCTGGTATTCAGTTGCTTCTGCCTGGTTAAAATAAACCATGGCTATTTTACCGGGTTGTGTTAAACGCTCAATCGTGCCGGCTATTAAAACCTTATCAATTCGTTTTTTAACAACCTCATACCTGATATTGTAAGCGCCCTCTACATCAAACCTCCGTTCATCATTTCTGAAACTGATGTCAATTGGGTTTGAGTGTATAAATATAAGCTGGGTTGTTTGCAGCGGCCTTGAAAGCTGATCTGTTAGCCCATTAGTTAATCTGGCAATTTCGGCCATTGATTTAAGCTGCCACAAACGAATGTTTTTTAGATATAGAACATCAAAAACCCTGTCGGGAGCTATAGATTGGCCTATATAAATATCATATTCAACACCATCGGTACGGAACTTTTCAAAATAACAGGGGAACGATTCCTGTACCTCTTCCTGTACCAGTTCAAGATAATGATTAATGGAGGTATTGATCAGTTGCATAGAAGCCTCTAAATTGCGACGGTTGGTATATGACGATCCGTCTTCTTCCTTCAATGCGTCAAAATACCTGTCAATAACTGCTTTTTCGTTCGGATAATTTTTCCTGAAATGATCCAAAAAGGGGTTAACCTCATCATGTAGGAAAGTTTCCAGCATCAATTCATCATTGGTAGTTATAAATCCGCTTACCTTTTCAAGCCATTCCTCGCATTTATATATCAGCTTATCTGTAAGGGTTAGGTGTATGTGACCTTTTAGTATAGCCAGCGTTTCCATGATAATGGTAAGCAGGTTTTTTAGATCTTCCTGTAAGGCTGTATTACGCTCAATGGTAGAGTTACGGATGTCGATAGCGCCAAACAAAGGGTAAACTTCTTCAAAAACTATCGTTTCAATTTCCTGGTTCTTTTTCTTCCTATTGCTTTTCTTCAGATAGTTCCAGGCCACTTCATTAAATTTCCATTGCACTGATGGCTGCAGGGAGGTAAATTTATCTTTAATGATAGTTTCAATGCGGGCAGCAAACTGATCAATGCTATTTTGTAGTAATTGCGCGATCAACGGAATGGCTACTTGTAATTTCGATAACAGCTTTTCGTAAAAAAGTATCTCTTCATACGAGTAAACCTCCATAATACCAGAGATCTTTTTATTGTAGAAAACCGGAAAAATGCCGTATGATTTTATCCCTGATTGCTTTAAAACACTAAGAAACGGGTGTTTCAATACCTTTTCATCAGTGAGTGACCTGAAAAATACCGGCCTGGGATTTAACTTATAATCATCAGTGATAGCATAAAACGTTTCTTCGGCCAAACTAAACTCTTTGGCTGAGGAAATGAGTACACTTTGCGAACACTCGTTGGTGTCAAATATCAGCTTATTATTGACGGTTAAAAATGGCAACAATCCAAACTCGATAGCCGGATTTTCAGACAAGGTTTTAAGCGAATCAATAATGTCGTTGTATTGGTCGCTTTCTGTATTTGTGTGGTTAACCAGTTCATTCCTGATGCTATCCAGTGCATGCGGAAGTGTTATATCAGTTAAAGTGATAATTGAAAAGCCCTCAAAACTAAAATTTGAAAGTGGTATCATTTCCTCTAATCTCTCAATCCCTTCGTAATTATTAATATATGGTTCAATAATATCAAAGGAAACTTCAGGTAATTCACCCCTTACCTTGATGTTGATGAATTGAGTATCTGTCAGAATATTATAGTAACGGGAAAGATTTGTTTCCGGATCAATATAAGCGAATAACAATTCATTTTTTGACACCGTTGAAAACCCATAGAAGCGTTCCAGTATCAGATTGTAAATGAAGCGTTTTTCCCGCTGACTGAATAATTCGCTCTGGCTCATGTTTACCGCGTGTAAACCCGAATGATGACTGGAATGAAAGTCAAAGAACGCGTCGGTACTAAAAAATATTTTTTCAGGTACAGGTGTGCTCAACGCCCAAAAAAACTCCTTTTCGTTTAATATAGGCGGTGTAAGTATGCTGTAAATCAGCTCGAGCATTTCCCGGTATTTTTCTGCATTTTCCGGATGCATATCCAGATCTATACAGGTATCATGCTCAAACTTGTCAAGTACATACCTGTAAAATTCGCTTTTGAGTGTTTTTTCGGTTAGCAGGCGCTCTTTCAAATGCTCTACAAACGGATTGAATGACAAGCATGTATCTACCTGGCACAAAAAACATTCATCACCTTTATTTATATTTAAAACCTCTGTGTGCATTGTTGTTATATAAAAATTACCCTGTTAAAATCTGAAAGCTGTTGAAAGATACGGGTACCATCCTTCTTCAGAGTGGCCTGCCACTATTTTAATTACTGCAAACCTTGCGGGAACCACATAAAAGCCGCCGCCTGTTCCGTTATGCTATTTATCAGAATGTTCGCCTTTTTCCCAAACCCGGCCAACATCGCAAAAGCCTAATATACCTATTTGCCCCGGAACAATATAACTGACAAAATTGGCCGGTTTTATACGTACCACCAGCTCTTGCAGCTAATACAATGTAACTTTAGGGAAAGCTGTGTTGTATAGCTGGTAAAGCTTAAAACAATGTCTGCAAATATTTTTCGGTTAACAAAGGTATAACTATCGTCTGCATTTGTAAGTAATGAATTTGTAATTAAACAACCTGTATAGTCCTTATTATCAAAACTATAATATTGAGATGACAGACTGACCGTTAAAGTGGCTTCGCTTTTATTTTCTAGCTTAAAGCCGGGTAAAACTCAATCTAAAGAGCAATTTTTTAATCATTGATATTTCTTGGTTAGCTGTTGTCGTTGTCCAAAAAGTTGTTTGTTGAACCAACGGGCTGCATAAGCGGAACCTATACCAACCGCTGCGCCGGCCAGTACATCTGTAGGATAATGCTTACCCAGGTACATTCTGGAGTAACCTACTGACGAGGCCCATACATAAGCCGGTACCGTCACATACCATTTATTGTACTGCATAGAAAGCGTTGTTGCCGTAGCAAAAGCCAAACTGCTATGCCCAGATGGAAATGACATGTTATGTGTTGGGGTGTTAACGAATATTTCATCTGGGTACTTGTCAGCCGGACGAGTACGGTTCACCGTAATTTTTCCGAGATGAGTGACAAGCACACTGGCTCCTATAGTAACAAAACTTTCCACAGCATTACGTTTAATCTCGGTATTATTACTGGCTAGGCCATAAATTAAGGTGCCTACTGTTGCAGCGCCCGCCATATAGTAAGCAGAATTGCTGGTACCACGCCAATAATGTGATGTTGGATACCTTGGATTGATGCTTTTTAATATCTTAATATCAAGATTCTGAGCAAAACTGTGTTTATGACCTGTAAAGACAAAAAGTGCAAAGAATAGTAGTAGAAGCTTTCCGCCTTTTATCATTTATATTATTTTATGTAATTGAATTTTAGCACATTGCCTGGACTAACCAGGTCACCTTCGTTTGAGATATAGAGGCTATTTTGGTTATCAAAGGCTATGCCCTCGGGTTGCTTAAATAAGGTTGGGTTTAAGGGATAAACATTTTTAACCTTCCACCCGACATCGGTGACAATAAGGGCTTTGTTTACTGACGAAAGAATATACCACTCATTAGTGTTCAGGTTTTTAGCCAAAGCCGACGGGCGGAAAGCACCTTTCTTTTTACCTCCCAGCTGTTCTACCGCTTTTACATCTATACTAAAACCACCGGCCGGTTTAACTGTGCCATCTGTTTGTAGCTGAAAAATATAGCCGCTGCTGGTTCTTTTCTTGTCATCACTGCACTGCTTGCATAGTACATAAATACGATTTGTTTTTTCGTCGGCATACATACCTTCGTATTCACCGGCTGGCAAAATATCCTTTAGCTTTTTTACGCTACCGATCTGTTTGTTCCGCACCTGGTTAAATGGAAAAGTGAATAGCGTACCATCGCTGCGCAGTATGATCACATAATTATTGCAAATGGCTATATCCTCATAATCGCCTGATTTTGCAAACCTGCTTTCACTTGTATTTTTATCACCTAATTTGAAATAATATATTTTGCCATCCTCGTCTTCCTCGGCATACAAGGAATCACTTTTTCCATTCCTGAAGGCAATACCCGATATTTCGGTTAAATTGATGTGCATGTTATATTTTATCGGTTTACTCAGGTTGTAACCTTTAGGACTTTCAACGGCTTCAGGTTTACCGGTACATGAGATACTTAAACCTATACCCGCAGCAACAAGTAACATGGTTATTAAGGTAATGGCTTTTCGCATGGCTTTGTTAGTTTTAAACCTTGTCATATATTTTCCCCTGTAAAAATTTATATATATCCCGTTGTGATTGCACCAATGGTTCATGCTTTTCAATAATCACATTTTGCAGCCGTTGGTTCAGATTTACAGCCTGTACATTGTCCTTAAGCTGAATATCAATAATGTTCATGATCTCAGTTTTGATGTTTTGATCATAAACCGGAAAACATACCTCAATACGCCTGTAAATGTTGCGGTTCATCCAATCAGCCGAGCCCATAAAAACTTCGGGGTTATTATTGTTGTTAAAGATGAATACCCGACCATGCTCCAAATAACGGTCAACAATGCGGCGTACCGTAATGTTTTCGCTCATGCCCTTTACACCTGGTATAATACAGCATATACTGCGTACGATAAGTGATATTTTCACTCCTGCCTGCGATGCCTCGTATAATTTTGATATTAATACCCGCTCTTCCAGGTTATTCAGCTTAATGGTAATTGCCGCGGATAGACCTTGTTTAACATTTGCAATTTCACGATCAATCAGTTCTAAAAAACGGTGTTGTAAATTAAATTGGGCAACCAGTAAATGCTTAAAATCAATGGGATAACCGTCTGATGTTTTTGCTTTTTTGGCCAGGAAAATAAATAACAGTTCCATTTCGCGCAGCATCTGCGGATTAGCTGTCATTAAAATGTGATCGGTATAAAAAGCCGCTGTACTTTCATTTAAATTGCCGGTAGCCAGTAAACCGGTATATTTTACCCGATCATTAACTAATCTTTTTACCAGTGCAATCTTCGCGTGTACTTTTAGCGCCTTATCGCTATAAATAATCTCGACTCCGGCTGCCTTCATCTGTTTGGCCCATTTAATGTTATTGGCTTCATCAAACCGGGCCTTTAGCTCAACCATCACTTTCACCTTTTTTCCGTTGCAGGCCGCACTGATCAGGGCATTTACAATGCGCGAGTCGCTGGCTACACGATAAAGCGTTACAGAAATTTCCTGTACATCAGTATCAATAGCTGCCTCATTAAAAAAGCGCAATATGCTGTTATATGACTGATAGGGAGCATGAAAAACATGGTCATGCTTATCGATATGATCAAACAATGATTCCGCTTCTGTTAAACCATTGTTGGTTATGGGGGGCCACCTGCAGTAACGCATACCGGGTATATTAACAGGTAAACTCATCAGATCCTTAAGATTATGATACATCCCCCCTTCTACCACACTTGAACCTTGTAAACCAAGTTTTTCGGTGATCATGTGCAGGGTACGCAGCGGTATATTTGGCTGGTGCAGAAACCGGGTGGCCATACCCATATCACGTTTTAACAGTTGTTTTTCAATCTGTTCAGATAGGTCGCCATGGTATTCGTCCTTCAAGTCAAGTTCCGCGTCGCGTGTTATTTTAAAGCTGTAACATCCCCTTACCTCTTCATTTTTAAATAATTTATGAAGGTTATGTCTGATGATATCATCTAAGAATACAATATACTGCTGTTCATCTGTCGTTACATTATAAAAACGGGGCAGCTGGTTTGATGGGATATTAAGCAATATGGTACGTTCTTTGGCCTGTTCTGGCCCAAGGTTCACCAAAAAGTAAAGCCTATTGTTTTCAGGAAAGAATTTTTTGCCGGTTTCAGAAAGGTCAATGGGTTGCAAAAATGCCATGACCTGGCTAAAAAAATAATCACTTACTTTATCCTGAATGGCATCAGGGATTGGTTCGTTAAATAACAGGTTAACTTTATTTTCTTTTAACAAGGGAATGAGCCTCCCTGTAAACACTTGACCGAATTTTTGCTGCTGATGTTCAATAAGCAATTGAGCATCCTCCAAAACATCTTCCTTATCATGCTGGGCATGTTTAGAAAGCTTATGCAGTGCCAGTATAACCGGCATCCGTACCCGGTAAAATTCATCAAGATTGGAAGAAAATATAGAAAGAAAATTAACCCTTTCCATAACAGGTATATCCTCCTTTTCGGCCTCCATCAAAATGCGTTCATTAAATAAAAGCCAGCTCAGGTCCCTGTCAAAAAATGAGTAATTATCCATAGTAGCAGAAGTTTTGTTTAGCGATACGGTTTACCCTTATAACATTGATGAAATAGCGTATGCTATAACGGAGATAATAAGCCCGAACATAAATATATTATAGGATGCTCTCAGTAACCTGTATTTTTTACCCAGAACAACACCCTGCGAATAATTATCGCGAATAAGGCTCCCATATAGAAAATCTTTGTCGTCCATCATTTTTACCATTCCCTCGCTGTACTCATCAAATGGCATCCGGTAAAAGTTCCCGAAAAAGAGCAGGTTTACGGTTTTCTTTTCAATATCATCATGCGTAAACACACCGCTTGGTATCGAAGGCCTGGTTGCCAGTATAGAGAATATCATGGTAAGTAAACTCACGCTAAGCAACATAAAAGTAGGTATAAGCAGGTTTGAGTGCTCATCAAGCTTACGTAAAACCAAACTGATAATTGCCGATAGAATAATAGAGTTTACCGTGATCATGATATGTGCCTTGTTATCGGCCATATTACTTAGACGCTGATGATTGGATGAACTTATGCGGAACATGGTTTCAATCCCTTTTTCGGGCTTCTCATCCTTATCTTTATCTTTATGCTTTTTGTCATGCTTATCATGGTCATCCTTATCGTCTTTATCAATCGTTACAATAGCGGTATCAGCATGATCGGTTTCGGCTGTTTTTTCCCCTTCAGATTTTTCAGTTACTTCGGCTTGTTTATCTTTTAATTTAGCCAGGTTCTTTTCTTTCTGATCATTCAACAACAAGCGGCAATAATCTGTAAAATAATGATGTGTTTTAAAAAGTTTAATAGTGCCCGCGCGCCAGGTACCTTTATCAATCTCCTGTTGCTTGCATGCCTCCAGCTCTTTGCGCATCAGCTTACTTTTATCCCGAAAATCATCGGTTCCTAAATGAAACAGATCAGCATCGCATAAAATTTCTTCCAACTGATTTGTTGGTTTTTGTGGCATTTTGGTAGCTATAATGCAGGCATCAATCTTATCAAGTATAGCAGCATCAACTTTTTGTTGTTTTAAAAAGTGATTAGCTATATCAACACTTTTCTCTTCGTGATTATGTTTATCGGTAAAGTAACCAGTATCATGAAACCATGCGGCTGCTATTACTATGAAAAAATCTTCGTCTGATAATTGATAATGATTAGCTATCTGTGTGGCCGAGGCAACCACATCTTTGGTATGTTTAAGGTTATGATAAATTAGTTCAGGATCATGATGCACATCAAAATATGATACCACATAATGTTTTACCTCTTCTAATAGCTGTTGAAATTTCATAATAGCTTTTTACGATTAAAGTAACCAAATTTATTCTAAAAATATTTAATTATTATGCCTGTGAATATTAAAACATTTTCTACTGATATCAATCTTAAGCGTAACGTGCAATTAATCAGGTATTTTTAATTGCAAACAGGCAAATCGTTATAGTCGATATTATAAACCAGAAAGCCGCCTCATGTTAGTGAAGCGGCTTTACATATGCTATATTTAACTATACTTATTGAATTTAACTATACTTATTGACCACCACCTAAAACCGGGGCAAATTTTTTCATATAGTCTTTTAACTGTGCTTGTACTTTGTTGTTTATATCAGCTTGTTTATTTTCCTTGGTAAAATCGGCTATGCCATTTAATAATTGTAAACTGATCTGCACATCGCGTATATTAATGCTATTTGCATTGGTGGTAAGCAAGTGATAATTATAATCAAGCTGGTCGGTAACGTAATTATCAATGCCCATTGCCATCTTTTTACCCAGTACCACATCATTTAGCTGAAACGCCAGTTGGGCCAGGAATAATTTACGACCGGCAACATCAATATAAGGTGTTATATCCGGGATTTCCTGATCATATTTATGCAGCACTTTTAAAGCCAGGTCGTTGTGCCCTTCCTGCATCAGGTTTTGCGCCAGATCAATGAAGGTAGAAGTCATTACCGGATAAAACATGGATGTTGACTCATGATCAAGGTAACGGGCATTTTTAAAATTACCGAATTTAAACTTGTTCATCACGTTGTTATACATCACCATAGTATTGGTTTTACCCAACTGATCATGTTTGGTAGTATCTTTTTCAAAAGGGATTAAGCGGTAAGTAAACCCTTCTTTATACAGGTATGGCTGTAAACCAATCAAGTTTTCATTACCAATAGTAGTGGTAAAACAAATAGGTCTTTGCCAATTGTTATGGGCCAGTATATCAAACATGGCCAGGTTATCCTTAGTTACATAGTTTGAAGTGAATTTCCATTCCATGCTTTTGGTAAGCTTGCTTTTTTGCTCTGGTGTAACTACTCCATTTTTCACCACTTCGTCAGGATTTATAGTAATCTTGAAGTTTTTGGTTGGCAGGTAATTACCATAATCACCGCTTTGGTATTGCACCTGGGTTGCCTTGTCATCTGATGAAATAAAATCAAATACTTCTTTCAACTCCACAGGCCCGGCTATTTTTTGGTCATTATAATATATAATATCCCTAACCCCTTCCTTGTATTTGTCATACGGCATAGTAATAGGCAATGGGGCCGACTGATTCATTTTTCCCTGCATTTGACGTATATACCAATCCCCAGAGAAAAGACTCAGGTTAACAATACGTACATCCGGCCTTATCCCCTCTACTTCCTGATCATACCATAATGAATACGTGTCATTATCGCCATAAGTAAATAAAATAGCATTTGGAGGGCACGATATCAGGTAGTTATAAGCCATATCATGAGCTGTCCATTTGGTCGAGCGGTCATGATCTTTCCACTCTTTACTGGCCAATAATACGGGTGCCAGCAACAGGCAAATAGCTGTTGAACCTATTGCTGCCACCCTGGCATTTATAAACTTGCGTGCAAATTCGGCAATAGCTATAACCCCAAAACCAATCCATATGGCAAAGGCATAAAAGGAACCTACATATGAATAATCGCGCTCGCGGGGTTGTACCGATGGTTGATTAACGTACAGCACTATGGCAAGACCTGTGAAAAAGAATAGTAATAACACTACCAGCGCATCTTTCTTTTTACGATTAAGGTGATAGAAAGCGCCTATTAAACCTAAAATTAAAGGCAGCGCATATAATGGTGTATAAGTTGTTCCTTCAGTTACTGACTTGGGTAAATGTTTGCTGCCGTCAAAAATACCTGTTGTCCAGTTACCATCAATACCTTCAGTGCTTGTTTGTCCGTCTGCATCGTTATACCGGCCTGCAAAATTCCATAAGAAATAGCGCCAATACATCTGATACATTTGCCAGCTAAACATCCATTTTAGGTTATCAGAAAATGTTGGCGCTTGCCCGTCAGGAATACGCAGCCAATCTTTATAAAACTGAATGTCCTGTGGCTCTGTACTGTACATACGGGGCAGAAACGTGGTATGATCATATACAGTTTCAATTTTTTTACCAGCGTTTTCGTATTGTGTTTTTCCTTTACGATAAATGATACTGCCTTCTTTTTGGTCAATTACTTTAGCATCATAATATTGGCCGGTAAGTAGTGGGTTTTCTCCGTATTGGATACGATTTAAATAGCCATAAAGCGTAAATGCATTATCCGGATGAGAGTTATTAAGATCGGGGTTTGCCGTTGCCCTGATAGGTATATAGGCAAAAGAGCCATAACCAAAATAGATAAACGCAACACATAACAATGCCAGGTTAAGTGTTGGTTTCTTAGCACGTATACTATAAAATATGCCGGCTACTAATGCGGCAAAAATTAATAATATAAAGAAAAATGCACCTGTACCAAAGCCAAGTCCAAGTGAGTTTACAAAGAACAGATCAAAATAAGCTGCAAATTTTATAGTGTAGCCCCTTATGCCGTATTGTACAATCCCTAATATAACAATACCTGCTAAAAAAGCGAGAATGCCATTTTTAACCGTAATATTTTTGCTCCTGCGAAAGAAATAAACTATGGCTATTGCAGGAATGGTTAAAAGGTTAAGCAAGTGTATACCAATTGATAACCCCATAACATAGGCTATAAAAACCAACCATTTGTCTGCTCCCCACTCATCAGCATGAGCGTCCCATTTTAATATGGCCCAAAATACAATAGCGGTACATAATGACGATAGCGCAAAAACAATAGTTTCTACAGCCGAGAACCAAAATGTATCTGTATAAGTAAATGCCAGTGCTCCTACAAGCCCCGCTCCCATTATCAGCATAAGGTTTGATTGTTCAACAACGTCATCACGTTTATTGAGCAGCATCTTTTTGGCCAATGCGGTTATCGTCCAAAACAGGAACATAATAGTTGCCCCGCTGGCAATAGCCGAACCTAAATTGGTAAAATAGGATACTTTGGTAGTATCGCCAAATGACAGCAAAGAAAATAGTTTGCCAAGCATCGCAAATACAGGATATCCTGGTTGATGGGCTACCTGTAAACGGTAGGCACATGAAATAAACTCACCGCAATCCCAAAAACTTACGGATGGCTCTAAGGTTAAAATATAGGTAACAGAAGCTATTACAAAGCAAAGCCAGCCTAAAAGGTTATTGATTTTTTTGTATTGCATTTATATAATATGGTTTTAACGCGCGGGCAAATATCAGGATTTTTATACCTTATTTAAAAAAAACAGTTTTCCACAAACAAATTTAACATTAATTAACTTTTAATATCTTAGCAGCCTATAAGAGTATTAAGGGTTTTCTGATACCCCAAAACCAATTAATAACGATAATTACTCTGGTCTAACGAATACTTACTTTGCTAAGATGCAAAAGAAATGCCTTTTTTTTCACTACGTGAAATTATTTTCCGTGGTTATTACTCTTCTATTTTCGGTGGAGTTGAGCAGTGCGCAGTCTGTTTATCTGCCCAATTCCTATCAGCTTTATCAAAAATTTAATGCTGACATATATAGTGTAGAAAGCTCGTTTCATACCTCTTTACGTCCGTTTATTATTGATAGTTTAATTAACCACAGGTATGATTCGATTATGAACGTCGGGGTAAGCAGCGACCGCAAAAGCTGGCTTAATCGAAAAATATTTAATGAACATTTGTTTGATGTAAAAACAAAAGACTACACTTTTTACGGAGATATTCTTGCTGATCTGCAACTAGGACGCGAGTTTAACGATAAAAGAACAACAAATTTAAATACACGAGGTTACCAGTTTGGTGGAACTGTAGGTACTAAATTTTCATTTTATACCAGTGGTTTTGAAAATCAAGGTAAATTCCCAACCTATTATAACAATGTGGTTAATACCAATGCCTTTATACCGGGTCAGGCTTATGCCAGACATTATCATGGTTTGGCCCAAGACAGTCAGGATTGGTCATATGTTACCGCAATTGTTTCCTATACACCCATAAAACAGTTAAATATTACTTTAGGCCAGGATAAAATGTTTGTAGGTGATGGATACAGATCCCTGTTATTGTCAGATTATGCAGCAAACATGCCGCTTTTACGTCTTACAGCAAACCTGGGTAAGGTACAATACATGATGGCATGGACATATCTTGAAGATATAAAGGAACAAAGATTTGATACATTTGGCAGTTACCGCCGTAAATGGGCATTGTTTCACTATGTTGATTGGAATATAAGTAATAGGGTTTCATTAGGTTTTTTTAATGCATTGATTAGTCCTGAAGCGGATGCTCAGGGAAACAGGCGGGGCTTTGATCTAAACTTTATTAACCCGGTATTATTCGCGAGTTCATTAGGGTCATCCGATTCGCCTAAAGATAATGTGTTGATGGGCTTTACGGGTAAGTATAAAATATTTGATAAAACTGCTATTTACGGACAACTTTTGCTTGACAGGTTCAAGGCTAAGGATTTCTTTTCAGGTAATAATACCGACAATACCAATGGTGTTCAGCTGGGTATTCGTGGGGCCGATATTTTTAAAGTTGAACGTCTTAATTACCTTTTTGAGTTTAATACTGTTAAGCCTTATACTTATTCAAGTAAAGACCCACTCAGTAGCTATTCTTTTTTGGGTGATCCGCTGGGGCATCCATTTGGAGCAAATTTCAGGGAATTTTTAGGTATAATGAATTACTCTGTAGGACGTTTTGATTTTCAGGGGCAACTTGACTATGCTAAATACGGCCTTGATGCTACCCTAACAGATAACAATGGGAAGATCATAACCAAACCATATCCGGCAACGCCCGATCCCACACCAGTTATTGGCCAGGGTATACCTACACAACTTTATTACGCCGAAGGAACAGTGTCATTCCTGATCAATCCAAAATATAATCTGCGTTTTGAAGTAAGCGGTCTTTACCGGCTGGAAAAAAATGCATTAAGCGATTCTAAAACTACATTTATTACTTTTGGGGTAAGAACCGGCTTCAGAAATCTATATCACGATTTTTAATCTAAACGGATCATAACTTTAACGCATTAACAATCTGTCGTACTAATTCAGCTTCAACAAATGGTTTTGCAACAAAGCCTGAAAAGCCTTTTTTTGAGTTCTTTTTGGTGTTTGATAATTTAGAGTTTCCACTTATAACAATAACCGGAACTTCATTTGTAGGTGCCTGCAGTTGTCTTATTGAGGTAATAAGCTCATTGCCATCCATTGAAGGCATATGGATATCGGTTAATACTACGTTTATAGTTTCTTTGGTCAGGATGTCTAATGCTTCTTTTTCGTCATATGCCTGATAAAATTTAATATTCCATTTGCTTGTCATCATTTTCAGGAACATGGTACTTAACTCATCATCATCAACAGCCAAAATACTTATTCCGTTAAGTAACGATAGCGGATCATCGGTTTGTTGTTTATCAATTGCATGAATAGCTTTAGGATATGGAATATAAAAACTAAAGGTACTGCCGCTGCCAGCTGCGCTTTTTACACTGATCTGGCCTTTTTGTAACTGAACCAGTTGCTTGCATATGTAAAGCCCCAAACCTGTTCCGGTTTGTCCTTTGGAGGAGCTGGTTTGATAGTATTTTGAAAAAAGATTTGCCTGTTGTTCTAAACTTATACCAGCCCCGGTGTCAATAACATCAACCTTTAGCCTGTTTTCGCCTTTTAGTGATATTAATTCGGCATTTACAGTTACACTGCCTGTATTGGTATATTTAATGGCATTGCTAAGCAGGTTAACCATAATTTGTTTAAGCCTGAAACTATCTCCTAAAATCAAAGCCATTTTATCACCCTCAAAATGATAATGAAGCGTAAGTTTCTTTTTAGCAGCGCTAAACTCCATGCTTTCGATAACCTCTTTTAGTACAAAATCAGCATTAAATGGGTCTGTGTTGATCTTAAACTCACTGTTTTCCATCTTAGCAACATCAAGGGTATCATTCAATGTGCGCAGCAGCATATCTGACGATAGCCGGATAGAGCCCAGCATATCGGCCTGACGCGCAGATAAATTTGTTTGACTGAAAATATACAAAAAGCCCTTAATAGCGGTTAATGGATTACGGATCTCATGGCTCATGTGTTGTAACAAATCCATCTTTTGCTGGGCAATAGTTACAGACCGCTCGTTTTCCTTGAGCAGCAATCTTTCTGATACTCCGAGTTTAAGGATAAATACAATAAGTAATGCTGCAAATATTAATACCAGAAGAAGTGCTGCCAGGTAAAAATTGTTTAATAATGCCGTTGTTTCCTGGTAATTTTTAAAGGTCATGCCCTTAAATTCATTAGCTATACCATAATTGAGCTCTTTTACATCATTTATAATACTCTCCAGCTCGTTCCTGATGTGCACATTAAGCATAATCAAGTCTTTTTGCGTGGTAAGCATTTTTAAATTTCGCTCCTGAAGTTGTTTCAACTCCTGGGTGTATACCCTTTTGTCCCTATATTCAATTTTACGTGTAGCCGAATCAACTATATGCTTTGTGCGGTTATGGTGGATCTCAATAATATTTGTAGTGTTATTTTTATTGGAAATGGCATCTTTTATCCTTGCGAAAAAACCCTTCCTGGGAGTTACGCCATTTCTTCTTATCGTATCGTTTTTATTTTCAATGACCTTCTTACCCGGACTTTTGGCTATGGTAATGGTAGGTACGCCTTTGTTTGCTGCGGCATTAAAATCGGCATAAACTGTCAATAATGAATCGAAATTATGTTTAAGTGTATATAGCTTATCTGATAATTGTAATTTTTGGGAATACCAGCTCTGTGCTTTTTTATGCTGTGCTATAGTTAAACCTCCAGTATCGGCATGGGTTTTAAGTAAAGTATCCATCTCTTCAAAGGCGCGCGACAACTCTACTTTATAAGCTTTGCTTTTTACGGTATCAGGGCTTAATAATGATTCCTGAAAGTCATCCTCTGCCTTGTGTAATAACAGTAATATATGCTGCGGTTTGGATTGATCATATTCAACATTGTGCGCCAAATTTGAAATATCCTGCAATTTATGGGAGATGGAATTGCGTACAAAAAAAGCGGCTATGGCAAGAATGATAACAAATGCTAAAAAGGCAAGAAGAATTTTTCTTGATATTTTTCGTGTATAAGTTGATTTCATTAAAGGGGGCTAGCTAAACAGTATGATGATATTGCTCACCATTCGAATTAACGCGCAAAAATAGCATTTATTAAGAGCGTAAATTATATATTTTATCTTTCTATAAATAGTTGGTTTAAAATATAAACAATAACATAAAAATTTAATTATTAACGAAAGTTTTTGGGATTTAAAAAAGGAAAGCTCACGTGGCCTTAAGCAATGGCATCAATTTGTTTACGCACACTTAAACGTGAGGAAGCTTAGACGATAAAGTTTTAGTGCTGAAAGAGAAGTCAGTAAACAGATAGTTTTTTAATAAATGCAGCCCAGGTAATAGTGCAACGGTAAGCTGCCTTTTAATATATAAAGGCAGGATGTTTAATATTTTATTAAACATCCTGCCTTGCGAGTTTTATTTTTTTTCTAAAACAAAGCGCCAAACAACCGCGCTTAATACAGCTCCAAGTATAGGAGCCACAATAAATAGCCACAACTGGCTAATAGCTGCACCTCCTACCAGCAATGCCGGGCCAATGCTACGTGCCGGGTTTACAGATACACCGGTAACCGGTATGCCTACTATATGTATAAGTACCAGGCTTAAACCAATAGCCAGGCCCGCAAAACCACCATGAATGTTTTTGGTGGATGTTGAGCCAAAAATTACGAGCAGAAATATGAAAGTAAAAATAACTTCGGCTATAAATCCTGATAGTAAATTATAATGCTGTGGTGAAAATGCATCATAACCATTTTGTCCCAGGCCATTTGCTGCCACACTGTATCCATCTTTACCTGATGCAATAAGCAGTAAAATGCCGGCCCCTGCAATGGCTCCCAATACCTGGGCAATAATATAAATAATGGCTTCGCTTGCCGCCATACGGCCTGATACAACCATACCGATAGAGATAGCCGGATTAATATGGCAACCAGAAATATGACCAATGGCGTAGGCCATTGCCACAACAGATAAACCGAAGGCAAAAGCAATGCCCAAAATACCAACGCCTGTGGTACCATTTGCTCCTGCAATTACCGCGCTGCCGCAACCCATCAAAACTAATACAAGGGTGCCGAAAAACTCGGCCGAAAATTTCGAGAAGGTGTTTGTTTCCATGTGATTTTTTAGTTAGATAAAAGGATTAGATGAATATGATCAAACTATTATTTTGATTTCAATTTAGGTACTGGGTTATATAAAGTTATGCATTGTTATACCGTAAATCCTAATAAAATAAGTTTAAAATCCAAAGTATAACAGCTTTAATACAGTAAATAATACCGGCAAAAAAAGATCTGCTCCTTTTGGAAGCAGATCTTTACTAAAATCAATAGTTAATTTTAATAACCATCATTTTGTATAAGTGACGGTGCGTTTCTGTCAACTTCTGTTTGTGGTAATGGCCAGAAATCGAAATTATCCTTGTATATGGTTTTGATAGTAGGTGTTAAAGGATTTTGCACAAAGCCATTTAGCTTCTGTTTAGCAAGCCCCCATCTGCGTAAGTCAAAATAGCGCAGACCTTCTAAAGCAAACTCAACCCGCCTTTCGTGCTGAATGCGGGTGCGCATATCTGCCTGATTCAGATTGGCCGGTAGCGGCGGCATATTAACACCCGGACGTGCACGCACCTCATTTATTTGCTGATAAACGCTGGCATCAGGTCCGGAGGCTTCGTTTTGTGCTTCGGCATACATCAGCTTAATATCAGCATATCGTAGCCAAACATAATCCTGATCGTCAAGCATACCCGGCTGTGGGTTCACGTTTTTGGGATCAAGCCATTTTTTACCTGGATAAAAACCGGCAGTCCAGTTATTAACTCCGGGAGTTCCCACGGTATTAGGGTATGGCCAGCCCTGTGCCGGAGTATCACCAGGAAAAAAGAAGGTCATTGTTTTTCTTGGGTCATTTGCTTCATATTCATTGATCATATCCTGCGTACCCTGCAAATCCTTATAGCCAGCAGCTATAATGACGATAGTGATTGGAAAAGGATGTGGTACTGCCGGCTGCTGAAACTGTACCGAAAACATAATTTCAGGACTGGAACTTTGATCGGGTTTATAAAAATTAGCAGGATAATTAGCATTTAAAGAAAATAATCCGCCGTCAATGATAGTTTTGGCCAGGGCCGCTGCATCCGTATATTTTTTTTCAAACAACAATGCCCTAACCTTTATACCCTGAGCCGAAGCCTTTACAGCATGTCCGGTGGTATATTTAGTGTTTGGTAATGATGCAATGGCCGCGTCCAGATCGCTTTCTACCTGTTTTAAAACATCGGCCCTTGATGACTTGGTTACTTTATTCTTAAAATCAACAGTTAAGGGATCGGCAGTTAATATAGGTACATTGCCATACGTTTCGGCTAGTAGCAAGTAATTAAATGCACGTAAAAAATATGCCTCACCTTTGTATTGGTTAAGTTTATCGCCGGTTAACACCTTACCTACGTTGGCTAAAAAACTATTGGTTGCCGCAATACTTATATAGGCATTTGCGTATAAACTACTGCCATTATCTGTAGGGAACCCTCCTATTGTTGGTGTAAGACCCGCAATAAGCGACTGCTGTGCACTGCCCTGGTTATTCTGACTATAGGAGTTGTCGCTAAAGTTTTCCCACCACATAGGGCCATATTCGGTAATTTGCCCGCTTTGCGCGTAAAGTGTTGTATAAAGCCCGGTAAGGGCCAGATCGGCATCGGTTGCTGTTTTCCAGAAATTGGCTGTTGATAATTTGTCGGGCGGAGTAACATCTAATTTTTTGCAGGATGTTAAACAAACCACAGCTGCCATGAATATAATTATACTTGTTTTCATTTGTTTTTAAATTGAAATTAAAATTGAACAGATGCGCCAAATGTATAGGTGCGGTTTTGTGGATAATTGGCAAAACCATACCAGGCATCGGGTTTATTATTTATATCCTGCCTTTCAGGGTCAGTAGCTTGTTTAAGTGGTGTAAACAATGCCAGGTTATCAACAGAACCAAATACCCGCAATGACCTAACCCCTCTGATTAAGTTTTTGGGGAAGGTGTAACCTATCTGCACGTTTTTAATACGCATAAAGCTGGCATTGTATAAATGGTAGGTTGATTGTACATTGGTTATTTTAGGATAACCATAAAAACCCATATAAATTTTAGGCATCGTGGTTGATGGGTTTTGCGGTGTCCACCTGTTTAGCCAATCAGTAGTAGGCATAGCACCCTGGGCAAAGGGGTCAACACCCCATTTGTATAAATACAGTTTGTTGCCGTATGAGCCGTACAGCTGCATGCTGGCATCAAAATTACCATAGGTAACCCCCATTGAATAAGAATATTCAAATTTTGGATATTGCCCCGGAATAATGCTGCGGTCATTGGCATCTACCTTTCCATCACCATTAACGTCTTTATACTTAATATCACCGGGTGTTGGCACACCGCCTAAAGATGATTGATCTGGTGAGTGATCAATTTCGGCCTGACTCTGGAAAATACCATCCATGGTTTGCAGGTAAAATGAGTTGATAGGATATCCATTCCGCATAATGGTTTGCCCGTCAGGGCCACCTATTTCATCAGCTCCGAACGAAACCAGTTTGTTGCGGTATAATTGCAGGTTGGCCGTGGCATAATAACTGAATTTTGAAGACAGGCGATCCTGATAGTGCAGACTAAATTCAAAGCCTTTATTGCTTACTGCTCCATTATTAACAATAGGTGCATTTACACCCAAGGCCAGTGGCACCTGTGATTGTCGTAGAATATTATATGTGTACTTGTTAAACCAATCGAAAGTGAAAGTTAGTTTGTTTTTAAAGGCCGACAGGTCAATACCAATATCAGTCATTCGTGTAGTTTCCCAGGTAAGGTCAGGGTCAACCAATATATTGGGTATAAAACCAGAGGCAATGGTACCAGCAAAAGCATAGTTATTTTGAGTAAGCGTAGATTGATATGGATAAGGAACATTACCATTGGTGGTATTTATGTTTTGATTACCCAATCGTCCCCATGAGCCGCGTATCTTCAAATCGTCGAGCCAGCTAACATCTTTTAAAAAGTTTTCTTTGGAGATGCGCCATCCACCAGAGAAAGATTCATACAAACCCCAGCGACTGTTGCTTGGCAAGCGCGATGTACCATCATATCTCACATTTGCACCTACCAAATATTTATCATCAAAATTATAATTCACATTTCCATAAAGGGAATGAATAATCCATTGTGATGATGTGCCATCATTGGTTTGATTATTTACTGATCCGGCATTCAATTCGGTGAGTTCATTAGTTGGATAGCCGATACGATTGGCATCTACATTGGTTTTATTATCTACCTCCTGCTGTACACCGCCCAAAATGGTCAAGTCATGTTTACCCAATACTTTATGAAAATTAAGTTGACTATAAATGGTTGAATGTGTTTCATCATCTTCACCAACAGTTAAACCCGGAGTGCCTACATCGGCATTATGGGCAAAAGAAAGATCGCTGTAATAATAGGTTGGTATAGTTGGCCTGAAAGTTTTGCTTTTATTTACATCAAAGCTAAGCCCGGCCCTGTTTTCCCATCTCAGGCCATTCACGATATCAACATCCAATGAAATATTACCCTGCCCGTAATAATTAGGATTATGAGTTAAAATTTGTGAGGCCAGTACCGGGTTTTTATTTCCGAGTTCTTTATCATAAGCTTTGTTGATCCATAAGCCATCGGCAGTTTGAGCCGGGTACAAAGGCGATTGTGCCAAAGTAGAAATATAAAGATCGGTACTATTATTTGAAGGGAAGTTCCTGTCGCCATAACGGATCTGGAAATTTGTACCCAGGGTAACCCGTTTATTTACTTTTGAAGTTAGTCCCAGGTCAACGGTATATTTTTTATAATCAAAGCCCTGCATGGTACCAGGTTGGTTGGTATAGCCCAAACCCAGGCTATAAGTGGTGTTTTCATTACCCCCGCTCAGGTTTAAATAATGGTTTTGAACAACCGCCGTTTTAAACATATCCTTCAGCCAGTCATGATTGGGATATTTAACATGATCAGTCGCGTTTTTATAAAGATCTATCTGTGCCTGCGTATATATAGGTGCATTACCTGAGTTAGCTTCGGCTTCATTTAACAATTCCATGTACTGCGCCGAATTGGTTATTAGCTTGGGCAGCCTGGTTGGTGTTGCAAAACCTACGTTGTAGTTATAAGAAAGTATAAAACCACCAGCTTTTCCCTTTTTAGTTTTAACTACCACAACACCGTTTGCTCCCTGCGAACCGTATATAGCAGCAGCGGCAGCATCTTTTAATACAGTTACCGACTCGATGTCATTTGGATTAATGACACCAAGGCTTCCCGGTATACCATCAACAATAACCAGTGGATTATTACCTGC
Organism: Mucilaginibacter sp.; assembly: GCA_030445275.1. Lineage (GTDB taxonomy): Bacteria > Bacteroidota > Bacteroidia > Sphingobacteriales > Sphingobacteriaceae > Mucilaginibacter. Next base: position 35,304 of record JAUCSE010000092.1, on the reverse strand, counting down.
ACTACTGAAAGTACCTACACCCCTGATGCGCAATTGTACATTTTCATTACCCGGTTCGCCTGAATTTTGAATAACCGACAGGCCTGGCAGCTGTCCTTGTAATAGGGACGTAGCATCAGTAGCTACCCTTTTGGTCATTTCTTCACCCTTAACAGACACAATGGCGCTGGTAAGCGTGTGTTTACTTTGGGTAGTGTAACCGGTAACCACAACCTCACTCAGGCCCTGCTTATCTTCCAGCAGCGTAACGTTAATTACACTTTTTCCATCAATGGGTACTTCCTGTTTGGCAAAACCTATAAAGCTGAATATGAGCGTACCATTGCCGTCGGGAGTATTGATACTAAACGCGCCGTTAGCGTCAGTAATGGTACCCGTTTTAGTGCCTTTAAGAAGTATGGATACCCCGGGAAGCGGCACACCTTTATTATCCGTAACCTTTCCTTTGATATTGAGGATATTGGTGTTTTCAGTTACCGGTTTTGATTTTATAGTAATTGTTTTTTTATTGATGAGATAAATAAGCGGCTGGCCACTAAATATCTTCTCTAAGGCCTGCGAGATCGTCACGTTTTTTAAAGACAGTGATACAGGTGTTGCCAGTTTGATCAGTTGAGCACTATATAAAAAGTCGTAACCACTTTGTTGTTGAAGCGTAAAGAGCACATCCTCTAAGGGAGCCTTCTGTACTTCTAAATTTATCTTTTGAGCGTACGAACTTGCACTAACCTGTAAAATGGTTATCATGATCAAAATGCAAGTTAGTTTCATAATCCGGATAAATTTAAATCGGGCATGGTTATGCCACCTGAACTTTGATTCAGTAAATATTTTATACATTTGAATGTTAGGTTTAATTTATAATTGATTGTTTCCGCAATTGGTAATATGGGTTAACTAACTCTTGGTCAGGGGCGGTTGCAACGCTCCTGATTTTTTTAGATAACCGTTAAGCTTTTACTAAGTCATAACAATTATCCTCCTTCCTTCAATTTTAAAGTGAACTAATCCAGTTAATTCAAGGCCTTTTAATAGTTCATTAATGTCTTTATTTTTAGAGTATATGCCTCCAAATGTTTTATTTGACATATTTCCCTGGTATTCAACATCAACATCATACCATCTGCTTATCTGCTCCATGATATCATGAATATTTTCTTCCTTAAAAATAAAATATCCAGACTTCCAGGCTATTACTTGACTTACGTTAACCTTTTTTAGGGTTATATGGTCATAATCCTGATCGGTTATCCCCTGCTCACCAGGAGCCAATAAAGCCGACGATGCCTGGTTTGACAATTGTACAGAACCTTCAAGCAAGGTTGTTTTTATCACATTATCATCCTGATAAGCCTTTACGTTGAAATGCGTTCCCAAAACCTTCACGTTGACATTACCGATATGTACAATAAAGGGTTTTTCTTTGTTTTTTGTTACTTCGAAATAAGCTTCACCCTTTAAAGTAACCCCGCGTTCGGCACCTTTAAAAGTAACCGGGTAGGTTAATGACGATTCGGAATTTAACCATACATATGTGCCATCGGGTAATACCACCGTGTACAAACCGCCCCGGGGTATAGTTATCGTATTTTTTAAAGAGTTGGAAGCTGTACCTGCATCTGCCCCATTATCAGCATAGGATAGTAAACCATTTTTCAATTTTTTTATGGAAGTATTGCCGGCTTTGGCTACAACGCCGTTTGCTGCGTCATCTAAAGGTATCCGAGCTCCATTAGCCAAGGTAAGAACAGCTGTAGTTGTACCCGGTTTTATAACATTACTTTTTACCGGTCTGGGTTTATTATTAACCATTAATTGGTTGGGCGCATTATTGAGGAAAAGGCTGCCCAAACCTACGGCTAATAATACTACTGCGGCGGCAGCCCACCACCACGATAAACTAAGGATTTTTTTATTACCCGATATTGATCTTAAGATACGATGGTAAATACTACTTTTGACCCGTTTATCGGTATTAGATAGTTTTACTTCATGGTCATCCTGAATTATAAAATTATCCTTGTATTGCATCAGCAATTCTTCTTCCTCAGGAGTACATAAACCTGAAAGATGCTTTTCATAAAGCAGTATGTATTCTTCAGCGGTCATAAAAATTGGTTCTGCGTTCTTAGGTATATCTATAAAGTGCTATTAAACCAATTGCAACACACATACTTTTAAAAATAATTTTAAACAATAAGCACACATGTGAATTTGACAATTGTAATTGATAAACATTTCTGCTACTTTTATCAAACCAATTATGATCAGTAAAGTTACCGACAATGAATTATGGGACGCTGTTGTCTCTGATAATTCCAGGGCTTTTGTAGTCTTGTATAACAGGTATTGGAAAAAGCTTTACAAAACGGCCAATTACTACTTAAAAGACGAAACTGCCGCTGAAGAAATAACACATGACGTATTTGTGGCCTTATGGACAAGGCGCAAGTATCTGAAGATCCAGAATTTTCAAAACTACATACATGTAACCGCCCGCTATCATGTATTTAAACATTTAAAAGCCGCTAAAGTAAACTGTATTGAATACATAGATCAGTTTACCCTTACCGATGATGTAGTTGTGTATAATACCGCTGATAGTAAACTGGAGTATGAAGGTTTTGAATCAGAGCTTGCTCAAATACTGCGGAAGCTGCCGCGCCGCTGCCAGGAAATTTTTTGGCTAAGCCGGGTAGAAAATCTGAGCAACGATGAAATTGCCGATAAGCTTCATATTTCAAAACGTACTGTTGAAAACCAGATCACGCTTGCATTAAGGTTTTTGAGAATGTCATATCCCCAACTATCTTTAGTTTCAATGATGATCCTGATCGCCCTATCAGTAATTAGTATTTTCAGATAAGATTTGTATCGTATAAATGGCTGAAATTTAGTGATATATTGAGTTTATCTAAGCCTTAATTTCACTTGGCAATATCCCAAAATACTTTTTAAATGCCTCGGAAAGGTGCGACTGGTGTTTAAAACCAACCTCATAAGTTACCTCTCTAATGGTCATTTTCTGATCTATAAGCAGGTGCCTGGCGCGTTCCATTTTCAACCTGGTTACATAGCCATATATAGTGATCCCATAATAAGCCTTAAACCCACGCTTTAGCTTAAACTCATTTAATGATACCATACGCGACAATACCGGCAACACCGGAGGATTGGCAAAATCATGGTCAATAATATCCCGGGCTTGCTCTATCTTTTCCTGTTCCAGATCGGTATATTTCCTTACTTCGTCATGCTGATCATGTTGCAGTTGCTCCATTTGTAGCATCAGCAGTTCTAATATCTTGGCTTCGGTATGCAAACGTTTCAGCTCACCTGTTTTTTTGCACTCCACGATGTCATTGATGATCTGTTTCATCTCATGTGATACCAGCAAATCATTGGCCGATATGGAGGTGTATTTTCCGTTTTTGATCTCTTCCACAAAATCGGCGTGTAACATCGAGTCTTGATTGATCAAATGAAAATAATACTCTTTTGACAGCACCACCAGGAAATAGTTATAAGCTACATCAGGAACCAATTCATATTTGCCAGACAATGATGGTATATAGCGGATATTATGCCTCGCACCGCCACGTGTTTTTTTACCTTTTTGTTTATCATCAACAGTAGGTTTATTTTCATAAAATATAAATTGGCTGTTGATCGTCTCGCCAACTATTTCAAAAATGATCTTTGCAGGTTCATTGAACTGCATCTGCGCATGCATCAGAAATAAACCACCTGAACTAATGGTATAATTGGAGAACCGACTTACAGGCGGGCGCTTAATGGTCATGCTTTTTTCAGCCAGTGGCGTTTGTACATTATAGTTATCGGGCAGTTCTTCAATAAACAGCCAGTCTTCAAAGCCTTCAATTTTTGATTTGATGTGCATATTTAAGTGTATTCTTGATGCCAGTAATGCCTGTATCTGTTCAGACACAGGCATTGCATGTTTTTATAATAGTTTTGTGTACAGTATATAGTTATTCAGTAACCTGTATACCATTGCCAGATCTGTCTACAATGCCGTACATAACATCATTTTTATCATATAAGTAAATAGATTCGATCTTGATCAATGGAAAATCAGCAGGTATCTGCAGGTTTATTTCTTTGTCAGTTATACTAACTATAGTTACCGGTTTTTCGGTGAAAATGTCAATGGATATACTTGCTTTAGCAAATATTTGCTTGTAATATTTTAATGATCCATCATCACTTGTAATGGTAAGGATTCCACCGCGTTTAACCATTGTAACCGTTGCCGGTATACCGAGTAATAAACCAGGTGGGGCTATATGAATCGGTCCTTTTAGCTGGATCAGGCTATTTGTTTTTAGTTTAACCTGGTATGAACCGGTGTCAATTGATGTTGGGAGATTGGCAACAAGCTGTGATGCCGTAAATTCTGTAAAGGAAGATCCAGGTAATTGGGTTTCTTTATTGTTTTTATCAACAATATATAATTTAGTGCGACTGGTATCAGGTACCATATATTCGCCAGATAAAACAAGTACATCTCCTAAACGCGAATCTCCGACCGTAAAAACGGGGTTCGGTTGATTTATTGCAGGTTTAAGTGTATAGGTTTTAATACTGCCATCCTGGGCTTTTACTTTAAAGGTTACCCCTGTTTTAAAGGAAACCTGGGTGCCTGATGCCGGCTCAACAACAGCCCGGTCAGAAACGGTAATGGTAGGTGAAATAAGATCAGGAACTACCTGGAAGGGTGGATAATAGATAATAATGTCTGTTCCTTCAATACTTGCTTTTAACTCTGCACCATTTGCATCTTTTACGGTAAAACGCTCAATATCGTTATAAGGGTATTTAACGTATTCCTTTTTACAGGAAGATATAACAAAAACAGCCACAAGCAACGATAGCAAGAAATATAGTCTTCCTGATTTAAAGTAGATCATTATTCAAATATTTAATTTAGTAGGGTTAGTTATAAAGAGGCAAGCCGGTAACCCGGCCTGCCTTTCTTTGATGTTTAATTAGTTGTTATTAATTACACCAGTTTGAATGGTGTACACACCTCTGTTGCTAGTGGCTGTACCATCGCCGGCAGCTGCAGTAACTTGTAATGCATAAGGGCTACCTAATGAAGGAGTAACCAGGATATAAAAGGTACCTATAGCAGTTACACCACCTGGTTGAACATAGTTATACCAGCCGTTAGGAGCATTAACATCGGTTGATGTATTTCTGCCGATACTTGTAACCGCAGTAGCACTAGCAAAATCAGAAATTTTCAATGTTGCAAATGTTTTGTTGGTATCATACAAATACTTCAAAGTGGAGCCTGAAATAGTTTGTATAACCGAGTTATTAGTACTTGTGAAAAGAACATCTGCTGCTGCAAAGCTGCTGGTACCTTGAGTACCGGTAGCCAGATCAACATAAATAGTACCGTAACCAGCAGGTCCTTGTGCAGGATCGGCATACTGACCCGTTACGGTATAAGTATTACTGGTTGGCACTGCATTTACAGATAGTTTGGAAGCCGTAGTAGTGCTTTCAGGTGTAACCTTGTTGTCTTTTTGACAAGAAACTGCAAGAATTGCGATGGCGGCAACAGCTACGCCAGATTTTAAAACACTTAAAAAGTTGTTTTTCATGATGAATAAGATTGAATTTTAATAAATAAATGAATTGATATATGTTAATCACCTTCGTACGCAGGCGGGATAACCTTATGTTATTTGGGGGTTACAGTTAATGCCCCGGTTTTCTTGACTACATTCCAACCATCAAACTGAAAGCTGTATTGCGCAGTGTAATTATAAACTCCTACCGGAAAATCATCAGGTATTTTCAAAGTCATTTCGGTATAGGTGTAACTTTGTATCGGCAAATCATAAGTTTTACCATTAACTGTTACCGAAGCGGCTTTAAAACCAACAAAAACGGTATTAAATGAAGTGAAACTAATAGTGCCCCCCTGTTTTGCTTCACGTGATGGTATCAACAGATTTGGCTGTTGGTAAACAACATGAATAGGGCGTACTATCTCTGAGGTATGGCCAAGATAAGTAACCTTAACTTTATATGATCCGGTGTCTATATCAGCAGGTAATATCACCCCGATTAAGTTATATAGGTTACCTGTGGGCTTAAGTGAAAAAGCTGATCCGGTAGGAAAGTCAATCACTTTACCACTTTTTTGGTTGGTCATCTGAACTTGTACCAAAGCGCCATTCTGACTTTGAAAATCACCCAAAATTGAGGGGAGCTGTAATAAAGGTGATGTTACCAAAGTGGCATTAGCACTCCAGTCAACCGTTAATGAAGGTGTATTTTGCTGTACTATTTTAAGTGTATATACATTAGTGCTGCCATCGGCCGCTTTAACCGTGTATTTAACATCTTGTGAGCTAATAGGTATGGGTTCAACTTTTCCTACAATACTTGCCCCTTGCGATACTGATATGGCAGGGTCAATAATCGCGAGGTTAAGGTAAAACGGCACATAAACCGTAATGGATTTTTCAATTTGATCAATGGCGCCATAAATAACCGTATCGGTTAGGTTAACTACTTTATATTCAGTGATCTTGTTTTGTGGTAATGCGGGTAACTCAACAGTTTTTTTGCATGAAGCGAAAATAGCTGTTATCAGAATAGTTAGTAAAAAAGGTATAAGTTTTAATTTCATCGGATATGTATGTGTAACTGTTATTTAATTTCAAATTTGGTGCTGCCTTTTGGTACTATCACGTATTCAAAAGTGAAGTACATATGCGGTGTATCTCTGAACCATTTATCAGCAGTAAATGCATCTTTATAGCAACTGATCATTTTTATTTTGGCGTAATTTCCGTTTGCTGTACGTACCACCAGCGTACGTATATCTGGCATGGCATAGGCCACATGCATTTTATTATAGCTGCCATCGCCTTTAATGGTTCCACCAAAGTCATACAGGTACCAGCCTGTACCTTCGCCAAAAGCGCCCAGATCATCTGTACCAAAAGTTTTTGAGGTTGAAAAATCTTTATCGGCCGGAACATCGGTAACGGTTTCAAATGCTTGCTTTAAAATGAGTATACCACCAACCCCATTTGCTGTGTAACCGGCATTCGTAGCATCCTTACCATTATTACAGCCTATAAAACTGTTATATAAATTTGAAAAAGAAATATCCCAACGGGCTGTTTTTTGATAGTCGGCAGGTGTTTGTTCTTTATTTTCAAGACTGAAATAAACAACCGGTGGAGCTGTTGTAGGGGCGCTGTCATCAGCTGGTGCTAAAAAGTTTTCGACCCTTTGCAATTTGTAAAAAGGCACAGAGCCTGAGGCAACCGGTGTTACGGGTTCTGGCACCGGGGTAGGATCATTTTTTTTAGAGCAGGCCGTAAAGAACAAGCTGGTCATGGTAAGCAGGTAAAACCACTTTCTTAAATTATTCATTGGTGATAACATGTGATTGATATATTATTTGATGTTTATTCAAAAGTTAATCCTTGGTCGACAGGTTACGTCCACCATCCTGCTGAACATAATACCTGAAGGTGAAATAAGGCGCGGGCCAGTTCAGGTCGGTTACTACGGAAGGCGCCCCCTTGTACATACTGATCATTTCGAGCTTGGCATATTTGCCATCGGCGGTACGCAAAACATAAGTGCGGTTTTTAACCGGGATAGCCAGGTGGGTTTTAAGATCATAGAAATACCAGCCGTTTCCACTCCCACTATCCCAGCCTGCAGTAGTGATGGCGGTTGCAGTAAACACATCGTCTGATGGCGCTTCGGTAACTTGATCATAGGCTTTGTTCACTACAACCATACTTCCCTTACCGGTTCCTCCAAAACCCAAACTTGCCTCATTGGTTCCGTTGTTAATAGTTACATAAGAGTTGTACTCCCGCGAAAAGGAGATATCCCACAGGCTGGTTTTCTTTTGACTGCTATCAACCTTGGCATTGGTGGTAAAACTGAAGTAAAAAGTTTTAAACCCACTGCTAATGGTTTTGCCCACATCGCCAGGTAAATCATTTACCACTGTGCTTTTGCCATCCTGTAATTGTGGTGTTACCTGATCTTTGGTACAGGAGCTTGCCAGTAAAATGGCAAGCATCATGATAAAAAATGGTTTCAATTTATTGTATAGTGTTTTCATAGTTCTTATCTTATTCTCTTTAAAAAAAGCGATAGTTTAATCCCACAAGTATCATCCTGCCTGATTGGCCCGGCATCAGCATATCCCGGTAATTCAATATATTATCGGCTGTCAACTGCACAGCCATGTGTTTATTGAGCAATGTTTTCTGCACAGATGTGTTCAGGAGAAAAAAGCCCGTTACATAAGTATCGTAAGGATCAAGAAAACCGTTTGACCGGTTCGATTCCATAAAACCATACTTACCGCGATAGTTTACCCGGAATGATGCCGTGATACCTTTTGGTTCATATTCATAACTAAACCTGATGTTAGCCATATGGCGCGACCGGTTGGTAAGCCCGAAATAATCTGAAACTTTTGAACGCCTATCGGCTCCCAGATTTGGGTCATAAACCTTGGCATAGTTACCTGTACCGGCTTTGATGGAGTCAATAACACCACGATCTTTGGCATATAATAGCTGATATCCTGCTGCAATAGTTAATCCTTTGGCAGCTATCCAGCTTAAGCCAACATCAAGCCCGGTAAGAAAAGCTTTATCAATATTGAAATAAGTGAATACCTGCTGTCCACCTTTTTTAGAGGCCACCTGATCGGTATTAATAAAATTGCGTACGTTATTATAAAATCCGTTTACATCAATTTTAAATGTAGATGTGGGAGTTAAGGTAAACCCGGCACTATAGGACACCGACCGCTCAGGTTTTAGGGTACTTACTTTTTGCGCATTTGGAAAAACAGCAGATATTTCGCCTGCGTCCTGCAATTTTTTTAACTCTGTTGCAAATTGCTCAGTTCCCAGTACAGTGTAACCGCCACCGGCAAAATTGGTAAACACTAGGTACAACTGCCTGAAATCCGGCGTTTTAAATCCTGTGGCTATAGCTGCTTTTAGCGTCAATATTTTTATGGGTTGATAATTGATACCAAAACTTGGTGTAAGGCTACTGCCATAGCGGCTGTGGTGTTCCACACGGAAGCCGCCGATCATCCCCACTTTGCTGGATACCCTCCAATCACCCTGAGTATAAAAGAAGGAATTTTGCTGATGCTTGCCACCCTGGAACTGGTCATTGTCCATGGTTTCGTACTGTGTACCCAGGCCGCTGGTAACCACTAATGAGTTGAACCATGTTTTGGAGGCCTGTACTTCACCGCGGTGCAGATATTGGGTAAAGTTGTTACCCGGTATGTTTTCATTAGAGGTAAGATCCGTAATGTTCTGTCCCGTAGCATATCGGGTAAGGTAGTATTGCGATTTAATACGCAGGCCACTGCTCAGGTTAGTGTTTAATACCGCTGACCCGTTCAAATCATCCTCATCCAGCACATCCGTTGTGGGGCTGCCGGTGTATGATTTATCGTTCACCGAGTGCCGTGATGCAAACCGGCCGGTAAAATTGAGCGTGTTAACCGGGCTCAGCATATATTTTGCTCGTCCCTGCAGGGTATAGCTGGTATATGGTGGTACGGTTTTCCCCTCGCTGAGATAAGGATTGGCATTAAAACCGTCAGTACGGTAATAATTTGCGGCCAGATAGCCTGAGCCTTTGCCATTGGCAAAAGGAGTTTCGCCCTCAAGGTTGGCATCAACGGTATTAAAAGTTCCGTATCGTACGCCTGCCATTCCCTGGCTTTGCGATACATGCTGACGGGTAACTATATTAACCACACCAGCCATAGCCTCGCTCCCGAACAAGCAGGAGGAAGCTCCCTTAATGATCTCGATTCTTTCGATATTGGCTACTGTAATGCGTGAAAGGTCAAAATTGCCCGAGTTACGACCGGTCATTGGCTGCCCGTCAATCAGGATCATAGTGTACCCGCTGTCAAATCCCTGCATTTGTAAGCCGATGGCTCTGGCACCCGAGCCTATATCATTTACAATGGCTAAACCTGTTTGCTCTTTGAGTACTTCATCCAGGCGACGGCTGCCCATTTGCTCAATTTGTTTGCGGGTTATTACCATTGATGGCATTGGCGTACGCTGCAGATCTATCAGGTTATCAGGATTGTATTTTTTAGTATTAATGCTTACCTCGTTCAATACATTAACATCTGTTTCAATCTGGATAGGTAAAACCAATTGCTCTTTAGCTTTTAGTGTAGCTTTTATCAATAATGATTTATAACCAACTGCATTTATCCGGATATGATAAATACCTGCTTTGATATTGTTGATGGTGTACTGCCCTTTTTCATTTGTCGCTCCCCCCTGCCCTGTTTGAATAATGGTAACTGCTGCACCTGCCACCGCATTACCTCTATCATCAGTAACAGTACCGCCTAATTGGGCTGGTAGTAATTGAGCGTGAGTAATGTTAAGGTGCAGCAGCATGATAATTAATAGTAAAATGTATTTCATCTAAAAATGTAGGGTTTCTTATTTTTAAACAGTCTAAATAAGAATAAGACAAAAGTGCTTAGTTTATTTGATAGTTTATTACCGGAATCGGGATTATTTTTTACGACTTTGGGACTATTATTTCGGTAATTACTGACAGAAATTGGTTTATTATCCGTAAATAAAAAGCTTTAAATAGCTTCAAGAAGCTCTTAAACAGATGTTTATCAAAATTGCACTTGTCTTAATCAATAAATCTATATCTTCTTATGATAACGCCTGATTTCATAAATAGATAGCGTCTTATTTGGAATCTTTATAAATAAGGCCGTCATTTGTACCATGAAAAATAACAGCAACCTCCTCATCCGATATACCTGCATTTTAGCGGTAACTGTATCATTTCTATTTAATGGCCGATCATCAGCACAGAGCAGTACTGATAATAAAATGGTAAACGATCTGTATGCCGCTAAAGAAAAAGCATACTTCAGCCTAGATAAAGGTCAGAAAGTAGAGGGTGCAGATACTACCGGCAAGAACTGGGATCTTGTTTTTGCAAGAACCGTAATATTAGTAAATAGTGGTACCAGTGGAAAAGGCAATACCACCGCCCTTATTTTAAAAGATACCTCTTTTGATAAAGTTGCCAAAGCACCTAAAAGCGGTTACCTGGAAGATACGCAAGCTGCCAAAGCCCTTCCTTGGGGCAGTGGGAATGGCTGGTACACTTATGATATGAATAACCACAGCATTAATCCTATACCAGGCCGTGTTATTATTGTACACACAGCCTCAGGAAAGTATGCCAAGTTGGAGATATTAAATTATTACAAAAACGGTGATGGCGATTCGGGTTATTATACTTTCAAATATGCTTTTATTGATCCTGAAAACTAATTGTTCATTACAATCCTTACACAAAAACATGAAAAAAATATTTTGTATTATCCTGTTGCTTACCGGGATCAATTTTGATTCCTCGGCTTCGGCGCCACCCAAACGGATCATCACCCTGAATGGCGCTTTAACCGAAACGGTTGACGCATTAGGTTTTGGTAAAAGTATTGTTGCCGTTGATATAACCAGTACCTATCCTTCCTATGTAAGTACGTTGCCAAAGGTTAGTAAAAACCGTTCTGTATCAGCCGAAGGTTTGATATCTTTTACCCCTGATCTGGTTTTAGCGCCGGATGGTTCTGTGTCTAAAGAAATTGAATCGCAATTAATCGCGGCAGGAATCAAACTGATACGCATTAAACAGGTTTTCACTATCGAAGGTACTTACCAATTTATTAGTGATGTAGCCTCAGCGCTACAGGTTGCCGATAAAGGTAATGCACTTATAAAACAAACTAAGGATAAGATCAACAAAGCGCTCATCACCGTAAAGCAACAACCTAAAAACACCAAAGTGCTGTTCATTTATGCCCGTAGCCCGGGTGTAATGATGGTAGCCGGTAAAAACACCCACATTGATGGCATCATTAGTCTGGCGGGTGGCAAAAATGCGGTTACCGCGTTTAATGATTTTAAGCCATATACTACCGAAGCTTTGGTGGAAGCCAACCCCGATGTTATCCTGATGTTTGATTTCGGTTTCAGCAGTCTAGGCGGACTAGATAGCATTCTTAAAATTCCGGGTATGGCGCAAACAAACGCCGGTAAAAATAAGCGCGTCATGCAAATGGATGCCGACCTATTGATCAATTTTAGTACAAGACTTGACCAGGCTATTTTACAATTGCACAGCAAACTATAAACACAAATAAAAAGCTAACTATTCAAATAGATGTCCAAAGGGATCGTATATATTATTCTATCAGTCAGTTTGTTAACTGCCGGTATCGTTTCTGTTGGTTTAGGTGCTGTGCCCATACCGGCCAGCGAGGTTTTGCTATTGATACTGCACAAGCTTGGTATGTATCATATGCAGCAGGTTAATGAGCAGCACGAGGTTATTATTTTTATAGTCCGCTTGCCACGCTTGATGTTGGGCATATTGGTTGGTGCAGCTTTGGGTATTTCCGGTGCTGCCATACAGGGTATTTTTCGTAATCCGCTGGCCGAGCCTGGATTGATCGGTATATCAGCAGGTGCCACCTTAATGGCTGTGGCTGTTATTGGTCTGGAAGCAACGCTGCTTACCACCTTAAGTAACTTGTTAGGATATTATCTGTTGGCTTTTGGTGCATTTGCCGGGGCCGGTGTCACTGCTTTGCTTATTTACCAGATATCAAGGCACGAAGGCAAACCCAATGTGGCTACGATGCTGCTTGCAGGTATAGCTATTAACGCTCTTGCTGGCGCGCTCACGGGCCTTATCACCTATTTAGCCAGCGAGCAGCAGCTGCGTAACATTACCTTCTGGATGCTGGGTAGTTTAGGCGGCGCCACCTGGCAAACGGTAACCGCGTTGGCGCCATTTGTACTGATCCCGGTTATTTTATTGCCACGATCGGGCAAGGCGCTTAATGCTTTTTCATTGGGCGAAATGCAGGCCGATTACTTGGGTTTGGATGTTAACCGCATTAAACGCAGGGTGATCCTGTTATCAACCATGGCCGTTGGGGCGGCGGTATCCCTCACCGGAATCATCAATTTTATGGGTTTATTGGTACCCCATATCATTCGTTTAATTATGGGGGTTGATAATAAACATGTATTACCTGCCTCGGCTTTATTGGGGGCGCTGGTACTAACCATTGCCGACATGATATCCAGAACGCTCATAGCTCCTATTGAATTGCCTATAGGCGTAATAACCGCCTTAATTGGCGCTCCTGTATTTCTGTATATATTGATAAGGGACAAACGCAAATTAAGTCTTTAACTAAAGATAGTATGCTGACAGTTAATAATGTAACCTACCAGATTGGACAAGCCAAATTACTAAAGGATATTTCCTTCAGTATTAAATCGGGCGAAATGGTGGCCGTATTGGGTGCCAATGGCGCAGGGAAGTCAACTTTACTTAAACTGATTGCGGGCGCTAATCGACCGGCAAGTGGTTCCATATCTTTGCATGGTCGCCCTTTACATCATTACTCTTCTGCTGAATTGGCACATATCAGAACAGTACTGAGCCAGCAAAATGTGGTAAGCCTGCCTTTTGAGGCTAAAGAGATAGTAATGATGGGCCGTTACCCTCATTATAAGAACAACCCTACAGCTAAGGACAATGATATTGTACATACCGTAATGGAGGCTACCGGGGTATATAGCCTTGCCGACCGCTCATACCCTACACTATCAGGCGGAGAGCAACAACGCGTACAATTGGCAAGAGCGCTTGCCCAGGTTTGGGAACAGCCAAATGCCCTATTATTAATGGACGAGCCCGTAGCGGGAATGGATATCCTTTACCAGCAGCAAACACTGTCCATATTAAAATCAATGGCACAGAAGAGGTTTATGGTCATCAGCATATTACATGACATGAACCTTGCCGCCCAGTACGCCGACCGTATCATTATGCTGAAGCATGGGCGGAAATGGTATGATGGTACGCCTGCCGAAGTACTGAACCAAAAATCGGTTTATGAAATATTTGAAATTGAATCAGATGTTTTCACTAACCCAGCCACATTAAAGCAGCTCATTATGCCGCATGAAATCATCTTTGAACAAAATAAAACACCTTTAACTACATAAATTATGGAAACAACAACAAGCACACTGAAATTAAAATACGAAGAATATAAATTAGCAAATCCTAAAAAACGTATCAGGGATATTGCAGCTGATCTGCAGGTAAGTGAGGCCGAATTACTGGCAACAGGGCTTGGCGAAACGGTAACCCTGTTGAAAAAAGATTTGGAGAACATCCTGAAACAGGTAAAAAGCCTGGGCTATGTAATGGCTCTTACTCGTAATGAATACTGTGTAAGCGAGCGTAAGGGAGTTTACGAAAATATCTCTTTTAGCCCTCATGCTGGTTTAGTGCTTGGTGAGGATATTGATTTGCGTTTATTTATGCAGCAATGGCAGTTTGCATTTGCGGTAAAGGAAAACGGCCGTGAAAGCTTACAGTTTTTTGATCAGGAAGGTGTGGCTATCCATAAAATTTACCTGACCGATAATAGCAATAAACAAGCTTATGATGAGCTGATAAGCCAGTATCAGGATCTTGAAAACAACGGGATTCAGATCAGCCCGGCTAAACCATCGGTTCATACAGAACTACCCGACACCGATATTGAGGTAGCGGCATTTCGCCAAAGCTGGGTAAGCATGCAGGACAGCCATGAGTTTTTTGGATTATTAAGACGTTATAAAATAAACCGCATACAAGCATTGCGCCTGGCCCCAGAAGGTTATGCAAAAAAAGTAGATCTGCAGGCATTTAAATCCATTGCCGAAACATGTTCGGCTCAGCAAATACCGGTAATGGTATTTGTTGGCAACAAAGGCTGTATCCAGATACACAGTGGTAATATTACCAAACTGGTACCTATGGGGCCGTGGTTTAATGTGCTTGATCCAGAATTTAACCTGCATCTGCGCGAAGATGCTATTGCCGAGGTTTGGCATGTGGTGAAACCATCAACTGATGGGGATGTTAATTCAATTGAAATATATGATGCCAATGGTGAAATGATTGTGCAGGTATTTGGTAAACGCAAACCAGGTATCCCGGAATTAACAGAATGGCGGGAGTTGGTAAATAGTGTTTGTAAATAATACAAGATATCTATGAAAACCAAAAAGAGCCTGTAAACGTTTACAGGCTCTTTTTGGTTTATAAAATTCGATGTTTTATAAATTAGGGTCTAACTTATCTTTAGCGCCGTTCAAAATACCATTACGTATAACGGAATGTTTTTTACTGTAGAAGAGATAAATTACCAGCCCAATGGCCATCCAAACAGCTAAACGTATCCAGGTATCAAGCGGTAATGATACCATCATTAAAAGGCAAATGACAATCCCGGCAATTGGTACAAAAGGCACCCATGGTGTTCTGAAAGGACGTGGAGTATTCGGATCTGATTTTCTCATTACCATTACTCCAACACAAACTAAAACAAAGGCAAATAATGTCCCGATCGATACCATTTCGCCCACTACCCTTACAGGCACAAAAGCGGCAAATAAACTCACAAATACGGCAAATAATAAATTTGATTTATACGGGGTTTGAAACTTTTTGTGAACTGATGCAAATGTTTTAGGTATCAATCCATCCTTGGCCATGGTATAAAAAATACGGGACTGCCCCATGAGCAACACCAATATCACAGAAGTATAACCAGCCAATATGGCTACTATAATTGACTCCTGTAACCATGCGTAAGGAGTTTTTGCTATAGCTACTGCGACAGGTGCGGCGCTATCTTTAAACTCTTTATAATTTGCAACACCTGTCATTACATGCGAAAACAACACATACAATATGGTACATATCAGCAGTGAACCTATTATACCTATTGGCATACCGCGTTTAGGGTCCTTAGCTTCCTGTGCCGCGGTTGAAACTGCATCAAAACCAATAAAAGCAAAGAACACCACACCAGCACCACGAAATACGCCCGACCAGCCAAACTCTCCAAATTTGCCTGTATTTGCGGGAATATAAGGTGTATGATTGGCCGGATTAATAAGGCCCCAGCCAACGCCTATAAAAACCAACACCACAGCAACTTTAAGCACCACTAATAAGTTATTGACAAAGGCTGATTCTTTGGTGCCGCGAATTAATAATAGTGATAAGCATACAATGATAAATACAGCAGGAAGATTCATGATGCCATGAACCACTGTGCCATTGGCCAGGGTGACATTTTCCCAGGGCGACATGGTAAATTGGGGCGGTATTTCTAAATTGAAATAATGCAAAAATTTAGTTAAATATTGCGACCAGCTAATGGCTACTGTTGCTGAACCTAAGGCGTATTCTAATACCAGGTCCCATCCAATTATCCAGGCTGTAAATTCGCCCATAGTTGCATAGGAATATGTATAAGCCGAGCCGGCAATCGGGATCATACTGGCAAATTCAGCATAGCATAACCCTGCAAATGCACAACCGATAGCACCTATTACAAATGATATGGTAACAGCCGGGCCTGCATTATTAGCAGCAGCCAGGCCGGTAAGTGAAAATAACCCAGCCCCTATTATTGCGCCTATCCCCATGGTAACCAAATTGAAACTACTTAAAGTGCGTTTTAACGTACCGGCACCAGTTTCAGCGGCTTCTTTTAATAATGAATCTAACGGTTTCTTAAATCTCATAAAGCTTAAATAAAATTTTCTTCAATTGTTAATTTGTTTGCTTTTAAACACACTTAAATTTATTGGAATTTGAAGCGCCGAATATAATAATATGATAGCTAAGTATTTCTAATAAAATGATTTAAATATATCAAACCACGGTTTCCCGTTATGTAGTGGCCTGCTCCGGAGCCTGATAGCGTATCGAAAACAAAAAGAGCCTGTAAATATTTACAGGCTCTTGCGGGTATAATACTATGGTTCAGAAACACTTTCATGATGTCTTTACATCACTGCTGGTGTTGCTATAAGAAATAAAAAGGCTGTCATCGAACGAGGTACGAGGAGAAACAATCTCTTGAGCGATAGCGAAAAATCTTATACAACCTGAAATGTTCGCCTTGAATTACGTATAAGATTTCTCTTTCGCCCCCTATGCTCCAGCAACTCTGGCTCTATCGAAATGACAACTTTTTTATAAAAATTGATCTTCCGAACACCTGTAGTCTTGTTACCGGTAACTTACTACCAGAACCTGATATAAATAGCTGATAAAAATAAAAGGATAACAGCTATCAAGATAATGGATGATGGTTTTAGTTTGAACATTGAACTGTCAATAGCTATAGCTTTAGCATTTATAGCTGGTCCGCCTAAACTAACCAATACCATCACAATAAAGGTAATCAGGAACGACCAGCTCAGGGAGATAAAGAATGGAATTTCATATACGCCCGCAGCATTATGAAAAGCTGAATACAATATGGTTTCGGGCCCAAATACAGTAACTGCAAACTGGTTAAAGAACACCGATGAAGCAAAGCCGGTTAATATCCCGATGATAGCTGCTTTAGCCGTAGTTCTTTTCCAAAACATACCCAGTAAAAATGTAGCAATTACCCCCGGACTTACAAAGCTGGAGTATTTCTGCACAAAGGTATACCCCCCTGCGCTTCCAATGCCTAATACATCTTTCCAGGTAAACATGATGGATATCACTAAGCTGAACACAATAGCCAACCTGCCTGTCCACACCATTCTGCGTTCACTGGCTCCCGTGTTCAGGTATTTCTTATAAACATCCAGCGTAAATATAGTGGCTATACTGTTCACTTTACCCGCAAGCGAGGCCACAATGGCAGCCGTTAAAACAGCTAAGGATAAGCCCTTAAGTCCTGATGGTAAAAATGATAATATGGCTGAATAAGCGCCGTCTTTACCCCCTTTACCAAGTTCAGGCAAATGACCGTGTTTGTATAACACAAAAGCCACAATACCCGGTAACATCACAATAACCGGCATTAGGATTTTCAATAAACTGGCAAATAAGATACCTGTACGAGCGGTAGTAATATTAGCACCTAATGCCCGCTGTGTGATATACTGGTTACAACCCCAGTAATTCAGGTTACTGATCCACTGGCCTGATATATACATGGCAAAACCAGGCAGAATAAGGTATTTGCTGATGTTTTCTGTTGATGAACCCGGTGCCGGCTTTTTAAAGATGAGATGAAAGTGATCGGGGGAATCTTTTAATAATAAATTGAATCCGGTAAGCGCGTTGGTTCCCAAACCGAATTTTTCGCTTACAATAGTTAAGGATAAATAAGTAATAGCCAAGCCGCCCACTATCAGTACACCTACTTGTATAACATCGGTATAGCCTACAACCCGCATACCTCCTAAGGCAATAACGGCTCCGAATATGGCCAATCCGCATAACACATAATAGAAGTATTCACCGCCCAGTAGGCTGTTAATGGCTATAGCACCCAGGTACAGGATGGCTGTAAGGTTTATAAATATGTATAAAAACAACCAAAAGATTGACATTACCAAAGCCACACCGCTATTATACCGGTTTTGCAAAAACTGCGGCATGGTAAATATTTTGTTCTTGATGTATACCGGCATAAAAAAAACCGCTACAATGATCAAAGCCGCTGCCCCTACCCATTCGTACACAGCTACGGCTATTCCTGCAAAAAAACCGTCGCCGCTCATGCCGATAAATTGCTCGGCCGAAATGTTTGACGCAATGATGGATGCGCCTATTGCCCACCAGGTAAGTGACCCTTCGGCCAGGAAAAAGCTTTGCGAACTGCTGTTGGTTTCATTCCTTTTTCGGCGATAAATAAAGTATCCGTAACAAGTAACTAAGATAAAATAGAAGAAAAAGACCAAAATATCGGCCGTAGAAATGTGTTTCAGCATGAGTTTTTTGTGCAATAGGAAATTTAGGCCAGTAATATTCAAGGCCGGTTCAATTTTTCAAATCTATGAAATAAAATGAATTGGCAAAGCCGCAGCAAATAGTATCAAGGGCATTGATATAACATTGATGCTATATCAATGCCCTTATCTTAAAATTTCAGTGTTGATGGAAGATATTTGGCAACCAGGTCCTCATAATACGGACGCAGTTTTTTCCAGTCTGGAGGAACCGGACTCTTGGAGTAAAGATCATAAGGATTAAACAGATCAACCGCCTTAAACAGTTCGTGATCATGTGCAGTCATCAAATGACTGTAAGCCTTCTCTCTATGTTGCGGGTAAAAAGAGTGATAACGCAGCATGTACAGGGCTTGCTCTGGCAAATAGGGTTTCATCATGTGGTATATGTACTCATCATGCCCCCAGGTCATGTGCACATTCTCTAAACCGCAATTAGGTTCATAAACACCATATTTGGTATTATAACGCAGATCATGATGATCTTTGTTATCCTTAAAATATTCAGAATAAACAATTTTGTCAGAAAAAGCGCATCCAACCGGATAGCTATCTCCTACCACGGCCCATTGCGGCTCACCAAAAAGGCATAATACTTTGCCCAGATCATGGAATAAACCTGTCAGTACCATCCAATCAGGCCGGCCATCACCACGGATAGCTTCTGAAGTTTGCAGTAGATGCTGTAACTGATCCAAATCAGTATCTGGGTCTGAGTCATCAACCAATTGGTTCAGGAAATCAAACGCATCCCATATCGACATTTCTTTTTTATCGAAAGTTAGGTATTGCGCTTTTTTCTCGAGCACAAAATCATAAGTTTGGTTGATATGCTGCAGGCGATAAAATTCCCGAACGGAATCTTTGGTTGTGGCTTCGTAATTACGATATGCTTCCGTATCACGCCCGGCAGCAATAGCATCTGCATCAGGGTAACGGACTAATAAATCATCTTCCCACTCTTCTATTGAATTCAAAGGACCTTGATCTGTAATCTTGCTCATAACGTTATAATTTAAAAGGAAATATAATTGGTAAACAATCCTTTATAGCTGATATTAACAACTGTGTTATCCAAATTTCTTTATTTTTAAGATCAAATTCATCAAATGTTCCTGATTTATTTGCTTAAACGTTTACCTAATTTAACTATACGTATTACTATGATTTGCCTTATGTTTAGCATTTAAAAGCTCTATTTTTTGTTATATTGCTCAACTTTTGCAGTATAAACCGACACAAAAGCCTTAAATATTGATAGTTTAGCGTTAAAAAAAGCCCATATATTCAGGCTTATTTCAATAAAACAGCCATTTTGAATTACTTTCATACCGATGACCGACGGAATAAAAAGCAGCAATAAAGTAAACATGAAAACACTTGCCAAGGTGTTAAATGTATCCATCGCGACCATATCAAAAGCGCTTAGGGACAGCCACGATATTGGCGATGAAACCAAGCAAAGAGTAATTGAAACAGCGAGGTTATTGCACTATGTACCCAATCCGTATGCAAGCAGCCTCCGGAAACGGTCAAGTAATACCATCGCTATTGTTATCCCCGAAATTGCGGATAGCTTTTTTAGCCAGGCCATTAATGGTATTGAAAGTATAGTTGATCAGGAAAACTATCATGCACTGATCTATTTAACCCATGATAGTTATGAACGTGAGGCTAAGATGTTTAACGATTTAACCAGCGGCCGGGTTGATGGTATATTAATGTCGGTTGCCAGTAACACTAAGGATATCAGTCATATCCAGAACCTGCAGCAGGCTGGTATTCCTATCGTTTTTTTTGACAGGGTTTGCGAGGATGTACCTACGGCCAAGATCAAAACCGACGATTTTAACAGCGCCTATGTTGCTACCTCCCATTTATTGGATCAGGGTTGTAAAAATATTTCGCTGGTTACCATCGAAGGTTATCCATCAATTTTATACGCCCGTAAGGAGGGTTATAAAAAGGCACTTGCAGAGCGTGGGATAAAATACGATGAGCAACATGAAATCAGCTGCTCTAATAAATATACGCAGGAAAACAACATTGCCGTTTTAAAAGATCATATAGCCAAAGTAAAACCTGATGGCATTATCGCCACAGTTGAGCACCTGGCTACCTCAACCTACCTAGCTTGTGAGGAAATGAAACTAAACATACCACAGGATATTAAAGTGGTTTGTTTTACCAATCAGATCACCGCAGCTATACTTAATCCGCCGCTGACTACTATTTTACAGCCGGCCTATGAAATGGGCAGGAAAGCCGCTGAATTGCTGTTCTGGCACTTATCGGGCAAGTTTATTCAAATGGAAAAGGAAAATATCATTCTGCCATCAAAACTGGTGGTCAGAGATTCAACCCGAATCTCCGACTAATCAGCAGTATCTTATTTTTGCGGAGTACCTGTCATGGTAAATGCTAAAGTTCCCCCCGCAACAATATCCTTATGCGAGATCTGGAAATCTTTAATCAACTTTCCGTTTAAGGTAACCGACTTTACATATTTATTCTTTACCGACAGATCTTTAGCCTGTATAATGAACTTTTTGCCGTGCTGCAAATTCAAAACCATATATGGGAACTGCGGTGCGCCAATGCTGTAATACCCCGATGCCGGAGCTACCGGATAAAAACCCAGCACGTTAAAAATATACCAGGCAGATGTTTGGCCGCAATCATCATTACCATTAATTCCAATAGCCGCGTTCCTGAAGTTTTGGTATGAGGTGTGTTCACGTACCAATTCCTGCGTTCTCCACGGCATACCACAGTAATTAAACAGGTATAGGTAATGATGCCCGGGTTCGTTATCGGCACGATAATGGCCTTCGTTAAAGTTCTTGCTTAGCTTTTCGGCAAAAGCTTTTTCGCCGCCCATCATTTTGATCATTCCGGGTACATCATGCATGGCACCGAAAGTATAGGTCCACTTGGTACCTTCAGTAAAGCCCGAATCAGGTTGAGCCGAAAAATGACCATCTGAATTACGCGGAGCCATAAAACCGGTCGCTTTATTATATACATTCTCATAGTTTTTACTCCAGGCTGTCAACTGTTTATAATCATCATCCTTACCTAAACCTTTAGCAACCTGTGCCACTGCGTAATCATCAATGGAATATTCAATGGTTCGCGAAACAGATTCCCTGGTTTTATCAACTGGTACATAACCTAGTTTATGGTAATTTGTCAATCCGCCACGGGCCTCAAAACTTGTCCATAGGTCACGGTCGCCCCATCTTTTATGGGTATCACCGTCAGGCGCATCGTAGGAGTCCTTATGCAGGGCTTCATAAGCCAGTTTGGTATCAAACCCACGGAAACCTTTTACATAGGCATCGGCCACCACAACATCACCGTGTGTACCAATCATAATATTGGTATAGGTGGGGTTTGGCCACATCGGCATCCATCCGCCCTCTTTATACATTTGTAAAAGTGCGGTAACCATGCCATCAACCCGCTGAGGCTGTGTAAGTGTTAATAGCGGGTGCAATGCCCTGAAAGTATCCCAAAGCGAAAAATCATTGTACGATTCACCTTTATGAACCTTATCGTCAAAAGCGCTGTAATATTTACCATACTCAGAAAACTGGCGCGGAAACAGCATGGTATGGAATAAGGCAGTATAGAAAATAATTTTCTGCTCTTTGGTAACCCCAACCACCTGTATCGATTTTAAAGCCTGCTGCCATTGATCACGCGTGTTTTTAACGATTTTGTCAAAATCCCACCCGGTAATTTCTTTTTGCAGATTTTCCCTTGCCTGCTCAATGCTGATGAAGGAAGTGGCTACAATAACCTTAACCTCATCATTTGCTTTAGTTCTGAAGGATATAAAAGCGCCCATACGTGTACCGTACTGGCTTTTGCTGCCTTTATTGATCACCTGTTTATCCCAGGTACCATATTTTTTAATTTGCTTGTTAAATTTAATCACAAAGTAACCTTTAAAGTTTTTGAGCTCCGGGCCAAGCTGAGCCGATTGCCTGTCAGGATTATAACCAGTTATTTCATTATTGATGGTATCAACCTGAACATAACCTTTTAACTCTTTGATCCTTTTGGTGTAGTCATTGGCCCAGTCGGTTAGTTCAGGGTTTAGGTTGATACCTTGTATGATCAGGTGTGCCTGATCAGCTTTGGGGAATGTAAAACGGAACATACCACAAGTATTTGCTCCGGCGATTTCGGCTTTAATTTTATCAGTGCCTGTTGCTTTCAGCTTTACGGAATAATAGTAAGGTTTGGCAACCTCATCTTTATGATCAAAGGAAAGCTTGCGCTCTTTTGGTAAAACACGAAGCTTACCTACTTGGGGCATTACAGAAACATAGCCATAATCACCCATCCAAACGGTTGGCTGGTGACTTGCCAGCAGGCCAATAACCGCGTTATCTTCATAATGGTAGCTCATATAGCTCATTTTGTTTTCGCGGGTTTGGGCCACAAAATTAGTCGTGGCGAAGGGCACGTTTACGCAGGGCATGGTTCCGCCACCGCCGTTGCCTTCCTCAAAACTCTTGGCAAAACCTTTTAAAGAGGTGCCTATTATCGGATTAACATAGTCAACCTCATCAGTGTGTTTTACTGCGGTTTTTGTTTGGGCATTGCTGCTGCCATAAAAAAAGGTCAGTAAACCTAACAGACAAGCGCTCCGCTTAAATTTCGTGTAAATCATATGGTGTTTCAATAAATCATTATTTATCAGGCCGATGTTCTTGTAAGCAGGCTGTACTTAGCGATACTTACAATGATCATTAAAAATTAGCTCTGTTTTAACGATAAAAAATTAAAAAAAGCTGTCATTTCGATACGAGGAACGAGTGAGAAATCTTATGAGCCGTACAAACGCTCGAACAAGATTTTTCGCTTCCGCTCAAGAGATAGTTTCTCCCTACGGTCGAAATGACAATATTTTTTTGTTTGATTTTCTATCGTTAAAGAGAGTGTATAATTGGCAATAATCTCCTAAAACAGGGCTTCAGACAAATCTCTAATTTTTAGCTTCATATTCATTAAAAATAGATGATTTATTTACTTAATCGTTTACACTTTTTCAGATGAGTATTTTAATTGGGTCGGATCTATAAGTTCCAATTCGCGTTTTTGCTCTTTCAGGAAGTAATATTTCATGATCGGGCCCGAGATGATCATGGTAACTACCGTCATTACTACCAGGCCCTCAAATATAGGTTCGTTGATGATTTTTGCCTGTAAAGCCAATAAACCTAATACAATTTCCTGTGAACCACGGGCATTCATTCCGAAAGCCACGGCTATAGATTCATTTTTGGTCATGCCGCTCAAGCTGCTGCCTATACCCGCCCCTATCAATTTGGCCAGGCAGGCAATCACCAATATGATCACCACCACTTCGAGGTTAAAATTGGATATAAAATTGAGCCTTAAACCAACCGAAGCAAAAAACAACGGAGCCAATACATTAACCGTAAATTGGTGCAGTATGTGTTTGTGTTTCTCTGTAAAATGTATTGAATCGCCAATGGCAATACCTACCAGGAAGGCACCAAAAATACCACGCACACCCAGGTATTCGGTAATGGAAGCGCCTATAAAACATAAACATACCGACATGGTGAGTATCCTCCCGGTCTTTGCTCCTTTTGCTGCCCATGATAATAAATGACGAATGATCCATCGCCCAATGGTAAGCATGAATATGGCGAATAGCACCACAATGCTTACCGCCCAAAAAGAGGCATCTTCCTTGCCTGCATTCATCATTTGGATAATGATGGAGAACAATATCCATCCTAAAAAATCATCGACCATAGCCGCAGTCAATACAATATTGCCAATACGGGTTTTAAGCAGATCGAGATCGATCAGAATCTTAGTGATCACAGACAGGGCTGTGATGGATAACGCAGTTCCAAAAAACAAAGAAGTAACCAGCTGATTGTTGGAACCATTAGCAAAATAGTTTTGATATAGCAGCCATACGGCTACAAAACCAATAGCGAAAGGAAAAATGATACCAGTTAAACTGATGGAAATAGCCTGTTTGCCGTTCTGGCGTATCTGTTTCAAATCGACCTCAAAACCGGCAATAAACATAAGCAGGATGATGCCAATGTTGGCTATACCATCAAAAGCGCTGTAGGCTTTTGGTTCAGTGATAAAAATATTGGTAAACAGATGAGGGAAAACGGTTCCTAAAAGCGTAGGACCTATAATGATACCCGCGAAGATCTCGCCAATAATAGCCGGTAATTTATACCTGCGGCATACCTCGCCCAATACCCTTGCCGGCACCAGGATGCACAGTAATATCAATAAAAAATGAAGTACTTCGGATGAACTGAGCCTTGAAACCATAACTGATAAATTAAATATGTGAATCAAGAAATCAATTATCCACTTACCCTACAGAATAAGCAGTTTTTATTGACACTGAAAATAAGCTATTCTTTCTCTTTTCTTGATTCTTTACTCTTGATTCGTACTATACGGAGGTATTTTCCTTAACCTCTATCCTTAACTGATGCGTATTAAAAACGCTGGAATACGGACTAACGCTTTTTGTTAAAAACACACTCCCCCCAATCACACTATTGTAACCAATCACTGTGCGGCCACCCAATATGGTGCTGCGCGCATAAATGATCACATTATCCTCCACTGTTGGGTGTCGTTTTACATCAGACAAACCTTTGCTCACCTGCGATGCGCCCAGGGTTACCCCCTGGTAAATGATCACATCTTTACCGATGATACTGGTTGCGCCAATCACGATGCCCGTACCATGATCAATACAAAACGGCACACCAATAGTAGCGTTTGGATGGATATCGACACCTGTTTTACCATGGGCGTACTCACTCAAAATGCGTGGCAAAATTGGAATGCCTGCTTGTGACAGGCGATTGGCAATACGATAAACGGCAATGGCATAAAAACCAGGATAAGATACGATGACCTCATGGATACTGGTAGCCGCCGGATCGTGCTCATGGATCTTGTTAGCATCAAACCTCAGATTTTGATATATTTCTTCCAACGATGCGTAAAAAGAGCTTACCGCCAGCGCAATATCATTATCTTGAGGATCAAGGTAGCTGAGCAATATATTTTCCAGGTCAATCTGGTTCTTTTTGAGCCGCCCCTCATAAGTGGAATGTTTGTTTAAACGATTGTTTGGAAACAAAAACTCGATCAGGTCGCATATCCATTCAACAGCTTGCTGATTGGAGGGTGTTGCCTCCCACTCCGCCTTATGGGTATTATAAAGCGTTTCAATAAAACCACCGGTATATTGCTCTTTCATGTTTATTAAATAAAGTATCAAGTAATTAGTATCAAGTATCATGACTTTTTAAAACCACCGATGCCGCTTTGGGGAACTGTCATGATACTTGATACTAATTACTTGATACTGAATCAACTATTTTTGAGGCGATACAAAGTATCAACCAAGGTGTCAATATCAGCACAGGTATTATAAAAAGCCAGTGATGGCCTTACCGTACTTTCTAAACCAAAGCGGCGTAAAATAGGCTGCGCGCAATGATGTCCGGAACGTACCGCGATACCCTCCTGATTCAATGCAGATCCTACTTCCTCCGTTTTATAACCATCCAGCACAAATGATAAAACACTGGCCTTATCAGGCGCTGTACCTATCAGGCGTAAACCCGGCACACCTTTTATCAATCCTGTGGCATACTCCAGCAAGTAGTGTTCGTATTGAGCTATTGCACCCATGCCAAGCCGGGTCACGTAGTCAATTGCTGCACCTAATCCTACTGCATCCGCAATATTACCGGTACCGGCTTCAAACCTCCCGGGAGCATTGTGGTATTGAGTATGTTCAAAGGTTACATCAACAATCATATTACCACCACCCTGCCAGGGCTGGGTTTCATTCAGCAGATCTTCCTTGCCATATAACACACCGATCCCTGTAGGTCCGAAAACCTTGTGGCCCGAAAATACAAACCAGTCGGCATCCAAAGCCTGTACATCAACCGGCATATGCGAAACTGACTGTGCACCATCAACCAGCACTTTAGCACCAGCCAAATGGCCCAGTCTTACAATCTGATGTGCTGGAGTAACCGTACCTAAAGCATTAGATACCTGGGTAAATGAAACCAGTTTGGTTCTTGGCCCTAATAGTTTGGTGTATTCGTCCAGAATAATCTGTCCGTCATCATCCACCGGCATCACTTTGATCTTCAGACCTTTTTTAGCGGCCAGTTGCTGCCATGGAACAATATTGGCATGATGCTCCAGGTGACTCACAATAATTTCATCGCCAGCCTGCAGGTTTTGTTCGCCCCAGCTTTTAGCTACCAGGTTAATGGCTTCCGTAGCGCCGCGTACAAAAATGATCTCGTTGGTTGAGCCTGCATTTAAAAAATCCTTTACCTTTTTACGCGCGCCTTCGTAAGCATCGGTAGCCCTTGCAGCCAGTTCATGAGCAGCACGGTGTATATTGGAGTTTTCGTGCTCATAAAAGTAACTGATCCGGTCGATCACCTGTTTGGGTTTTTGCGTTGTTGCCGCGTTATCCAGCCATATCAGTGGCTTGCCGTTCACCTGCTCCTGTAAAATAGGAAAATCACGTTTTACTGCATTCACATCAAACGGCGGAGCAATTAAACCACTTACACCAGTTTTACGCTCTGCACTTTGGTTTACCGAGGGCAACTGAAAACGCTCCTTCAAAAAGTAAAAAGATGATTCATCAAATGATGATGGTGCGCTAAAAGGTAGCTGTGGGCTTTGAATCGGCACACTGATGGCCTGTAACACTTTCTGTAGCTCGACTTCAAAAGGCTGCTCTTGTTGATAAGGCAAGTGCAGTAAACCTTCGGTTGCAAAGGGCAGTTTTTCGGCACCAAATCCTCCGGAATATGGCCCTGTTCTGGCATCCTCTATATACGGATAGCCAACTTCGGATTTTGCTGATTGTATAGCTGATGGAGATACTCCGGCACCTGATGTATACGACGGCTGTTTTTGTGAGCTTGTTAAACCCGGATCAGCAAAGCTGGTTTGCGGGTCTTTAAGGTTCACAGCATTGTTCTGATTAATGGCAGACGGCGAAATACCACCGCCGGCAACTGACGCAGGTTGTGGAGTGTGCTCAAATAATCTTACTTCCCGCGGATCGCCGTAAGAGCCGGTTACCCTTTCAGGTTGTAAGAAATTTGAAGCCGGATCAAGCGGTGCTTGCTGAGTTACCGGTTGACTTATAGTATCCCCGGGCAATGTTTTGAAAAACTGATTTGCCAACTTTTCCAACTCTTGCAGATCGGGCAAGTTGTCGTGATTAATATTTGTACTCATGATAATGTGTTAAGTCCACATCTTCTAAAACAGCTATCGCGTCATCAACTAAAACGGCCAATGAACAATATAATGAAACCAGGTATGAGGCTATCGCTTTGTTATTGATACCCATAAAGCGTACAGATAAGCCCGGTGATTGCTCGCCCGGCAAACCTGGCTGAAATAAACCAACTACACCCTGACGGCTTTCGCCTGTACGGAGCAGGATTATTTTTGATTTGCCGTTTACAATAGGCACTTTATCTGATGGAATAAGCGGTATACCTCTCCAGGTAATGAATTGAGAGCCAAACAAGGGAACTGTTGGCGGTGGAACTCCCCTGCGGGTACATTCGCGACCAAAGGCGGCTATGGCTAATGGGTGTAACAGGAAAAATCCAGGCTCTTTCCATACTTTGGTGATCAGCTCGTCCAGATCATCCGGTGTTGGTGGGCCCAGTCTTGTTTTTATTTTTTGTGAGGCAACAACACTGCTTAACAAGCCATATTCCGGGTTG
Source organism: Mucilaginibacter sp. (assembly GCA_030445275.1). Taxonomy (GTDB): domain Bacteria; phylum Bacteroidota; class Bacteroidia; order Sphingobacteriales; family Sphingobacteriaceae; genus Mucilaginibacter. The sequence goes on along the minus strand of JAUCSE010000092.1, from coordinate 6,551 downwards.
TTGATCAGCTCGCTTTCCTGTCTTTCTTTAACGATCTCGATAGTTAGGCGTAGCTGCTCGCTAATCTGGTTGTAAGGCTTGCTGTACAGGTCTGATACACGGGTGTGTACATCCAGAACCGTATTTACAGCGCTTAAATTATACTCGCGAGGATTGTCAATATAATCAACAAAAGTTGAAGGTAATTCCCTTTCATCGCGCGATGAGCAATCAACTTCTACATTGTTAGCATCTTTTACCTTATTAAGCCTGTAAACTCCTGATTCAACAGGCACCCAGTTTAGTAAATGGGGTAACCAGCGTGGGGTAATAATTGATAATTGGGGTACGGTACGCGTTGCGATAGCCAGTTGCCTTGCTGCTACATCGCCTAGTGCTGTTTGCTTTGATTTTTGTTCTGCCATGGTGATTAAAAAATATATTAAAGACTTGTGTTATGTATTAATCAATATTCGGCAAAAAAATCCATAAGTGCCATTATTCTGTCACAATGATAGGAGAATAATTTTATAAATCAATATAAAGTCTATGGAAATAGTAGAATTATTATATCTTTGCAGCAGAATCGTTCTTTATTTCATTTTAATTATCCAGAAAGACTGAGGGAAAGGCCCTGTGATGTCTTAGCAACCTGTACAGATTGTTATAAAGGTGCTAATTCCTATCTGCCAAAATGCAGAAAAGATAATGATGCTATCCATATATCTTATGGTAATAAGCCGTCCACATCCCCTCCTCTTATTTCTGTTTAATCACCATGAATTAACAATTTTATTGACTTTATTAATATTATGATATATTACAATATATATTAAATATCATGAACAGAAAGCTCTTACTCATTAGTTATTTATTATTATTCGCATTCTTTACAGCAAGCGCTCAAACTGCAGATACAGCAGCTCAAACAGACCGCGGATACCTCGTTAAGGTTGGCGACCAAGCCCCTGACGATTTTAAACTGGTACTGAATGACGGCACCCAAACATCATTAAAGCAATTGCGCGGCAAAGTGGTGATATTACAATTTACCGCCAGCTGGTGCAGCGTATGCCGCGAAGAGATGCCTCATTTACAAAAAGATGTATGGGAAGCCTATAAAAACAAAGGCCTGGCACTGATTGGCGTTGATCGCGACGAGCCCATTGAAAAAGTACAGAAATTTCATGAGGACATGAAGATCACCTATAATCTTGCACTTGACCCGGGTGCCGATATTTTTGGCCGGTTTGCCAATAAAAAAAGCGGTGTTACCCGCAACGTGGTGATTAACAGGGATGGTCGTATCGTATATCTCACTCGCCTGTATGATCCTCAGGAATTTGCATCAATGGTTAAAGTTGTTGATGCATTGGTAAACAATAAAAACACGTCTATAAACTAAAGAATAAAATAGCATCCGGTATTATCTTATGCTCTTGCTTATAAGTCAGTAAATTATAAACGGGCATTTTAAAGTCTTATACTAAATATATCAGTACATGAAAAAACAAAGTACCTTAAAAACAAACTACTTAATTATTTACTCCCTGAAAGGATCTGTCATCAGCAACACCCCTACTATCTGTATGCAAAGCATGTGCGGCTGTTAAAAAGTTTATTCAGGCTTATCCTGTATTTTCATTTCTGATAAGCCTATTAAAATCCAATAATTAAAACTTACAGTTTTCAACAAACAATGTGAACCGTGATTGAGGGCTTATACTCTTACTGGTTTATAGTTGTTTTAAGATACTGTATAGCTCACCAACTATCCATAATCTATTACCATGTTTAAAAATTACAAATTGTTACTGGCAATACTATTGCCTTTTATTTTGATCCAGACGGTTGCGGCGCAATCTGTTAAAATAAGCGGGGTGGTAACCGCCAAATCAGACGGGGTGTCATTGCCCGGCGTAAGTATTTCTATAAAAGGGAGTACTACTGGTACACAAACCGATAGTGAAGGTAAATTCAGTATCAGCGCCAAAGTAAACGATGTATTAAGAGTAACCTATATCGGTTTTACCACACAGGAAATCACCGTTACTCAAAGCCAAACCTCGCTCAAAATAATACTTGACGGTGCGGCTAACACTTTAAATGAGGTAGTGATCACGGCGTTAAATATATCAAAAGATAAAAAATCATTAGGTTACGCTGTGCAGGGCTTAAAATCAAAAGATATATCCGAAGCCAAGGAAACCAACCTGGTAAATGCGCTCACCGGAAAAATTGCGGGTGTAAATGTTACCAGCAGCCAGGGCGATATGGGATCATCCAGGATCGTTATTCGTGGTGAAACCTCTATTTCCGGTAATAACCAACCGCTGTTTGTGGTTGATGGTTTGCCGGTTGATAACAGCCAGTTTTTAGGAACCAACGGATCAAGGGATTTTTCTAATGCCATTTCCGATATCAATTCAGAAGATATTGAATCGCTTACTGTACTTAAAGGCCCCAACGCAGCAGCGCTTTATGGCTCACGTGCAGCCAATGGCGTAATTTTAATTAAAACTAAAAACGGAAAGGGTGCCAAAGGTTTGGGGGTTACCATCAATTCCAATACTTCATTCTCCAATTTATTGGACTTGCCCGATTATCAAAACCAATATGGCCAGGGTTCAAACGGCAAGTTTAGCTATGTTGATGGTAAAGGCGGCGGTGTAAATGATGGTGTGGATGAAAGCTGGGGCCCCGCTTTGGATGGGTCACTTATCCCCCAATTTAATTCAAACGGCAAAGCTGTACCTTTTATAGCTCATCCGGATAATGTGCGTAGTTTCTTTAAAACGGGTGTTACCCTAAATAACGGTGTTTCACTTGCAAGCTCGGGTGATAAATATGATTTTAGATTGGGCTATAATAACCTGCATCAAACCGGGGTTATTCCTAATTCTGAACAGGGCCGTAACTCATTTATATTAAATGCTACTTACAAGATTACTCCTAAGTTAACCTTAACCACCATTGCCAACTATATTAAAGATGATGCAGCTAATTTACCAGGCTCAGGCGGTAAAAGAGCTACCAGCACCATGCTGCAGTTTACATGGTTTGGCCGCCAGGTTGATGTGAGTCAATTAAAAAATTATCTGGATGCCAATGGCAATACCTTTAACTGGAACAACAGCTATTATAGTAACCCATACTTTATGGCTTACGAAAATACGGTTGGCCAAACAAAGAACCGTTTTATAGGAAGCGCGGAATTAAACTATAAGATCATCGACGGATTATCAGCAAACTTCCGTACCGGTACCGATTATTATAACGATCGCCGCAAGATCAAAATAGCCTATGGTACTAATGGCACTCCGTTTGGCTCCTATGAAGAAGATGCTTATGATGTTACCGAAACCAATACCGAAGGCAGGTTACAGTATACCAAAAAATTGAACGACGATTTTTCTATCGACGCATTAATAGGTGGTAATATAAGAGTAAATATACTAGAAGAGCATGATCAAAAGGCACCAAAACTGGCCGTTAACGGCTTGTACACGTTAAGTAACTCACGTGATCCGCTGATATCATCAAGCGCTTATTATAAATCAAAAAGGTATAGTTATTTTGCATCGGGCCAAGTTGGATTTAGAAGTTATGCTTTTCTAAACGTTACTGCACGTAATGATTGGTCATCTACTCTTCCTAGAGCCAGTTTATCATACTTCTATCCTTCAGTTAACGGAAGTTTGGTATTATCAGAAGCGCTGGATATTAAAAGTGATGTATTAAGCTATTTAAAATTACGTGGCGGTTGGTCAAAAGTAGGTAAAGATACTGACCCCTATCAGTTATTAAATACATATGCTTTCACTGCTCCTTTTGGTTCCAGTCCACAGCAAAGTGCTAATAGTACTGATCTTAATCCTAACTTAAAACCAGAAACCACCACCTCTGCAGAGGCAGGTTTTGAGGTAGGCTTTTTTAATGACAGGATACGTTTGGATGCAAGTGTTTACAATACCAATAGTGTTAACCAAATCCTCAGCGTAAATGTAAGCCAAACCACAGGCTATACTCAAAAGCTGATCAATGGCGGTACTATTAACAATAAAGGTTTAGAGGTTCAATTAGGTTTAACCCCGGTAAAATTGAAAGATTTTAGCTGGGATGTTACTGTAAATTACTCACGTAACAAGAGCACAGTTAAATCATTAGATAATGAGGGCAGATTACAAAACTTTTTGTTAGGCTCAGATGGTACAGTACAGGTATTGGCAGCAGTAGGCAAACCTTACGGCTCTATTTACGGAACTACCTTCCAGCGTAATGCAAGCGGACAGGTTATTGTTAATGCAGATGGCACACCGGCTGTTAATCCTACTATACAATACCTGGGTAAATATACCCCAAACTGGTTAGGGAGTATTAATAACAGTTTCACTTACAAAGGCATCAATTTAAGTGTATTGATTGATGCGCATATTGGTGGTTCTATTTATTCAGGCACCAACAGTACTGGTACTTACACAGGCATACTAGCATCAACTTTACCAGGTCGTGGCACCGCAAATGGTGGTTTAAGCTATTATAATTCCGGATCAACCGCGGTTCCAACCAATGCTGCTTCGGGCCCTAATGGCGAAACTGTTAATCACGATGGTATGATTTATAATGGTGTAAATGCAAATGGTACTAAAAATACCACTATTATATCGGCGCAATCCTATTATAAGTCGCTTACCAATGCCGATGAGCCATTTGTTTACAGTGCATCTTATATCAAATTGAGGGAAATAAAACTGGGTTATACCGTGCCTCAAAAATGGGCAAAAAGTATAGGTTTCCAGGGAGCCAGCTTTGCTGTTGTTGGGCGTAATTTATTGATCATCCATAAAAACGTACCTAACATTGATCCCGAAACTGCTTTTAATACCGGTAACGGTCAGGGACTGGAAGATCTTACCCTGCCAACCGTACGCAACATTGGTTTTAATATCAACCTTAAATTTTAATTATCATGAAACTTAAATATATATCTATACTGCTATCTGGTACATTACTATTATCTGTAGCAACAGGCTGCAAAAAAGAACTTGCAGACCTTAATAAGGATCCAAACGCAACACAAAATCCACAACCAGATTACCTGCTGACCGCTGCTATAAAAAACACGGCCGATACCTATTGGGGTACAACCAATAACATGAATTCAAGCCTGCTTTTTGTACAATATTGGGCCAAAATTCAATATACCGATCCTGACAGGTATATATATACCAATACCTCGTTTCAGGAACTATGGAGTACTGGCTATTCCAAAAGTATAGTTAACCTTAATAAGATCATCTCCCTGGCCGATGCGCAGGCAAATCCTAATTACAAAGGCGTTGCTCTTGTACTGCGTTCATGGGTATTTAACTTGCTTACCGATCAATATGGCGATATCCCTTATAAACAAGCATCTAATATTGAACAATACCTTACCCCTGCTTATGATGCACAAAGGGATGTTTATTTTGCATTACTTGATGATCTGAAGGCAGCGCAATCGGCCCTTGACCCATCAGGAAAAGCTATATTGGGCGATGTTATCTATAGTAACAATATCTCTCTATGGAAAAAATTCGCTAACTCCCTACGTCTGCGCATCGCGCTCCGTATTGCCGACCGTGAACCAGATAAAGCTAAACAGGTTTTGGCTGATATACAAGCTGAAGGCAGCGGATATATCAGTGCTAATAGTGAAATAGCGCAGTTGGTATATCTGGATTCGCCCAATCAAAATCCGATCAGCAATTTGTTCGATACCCGCGATGATTATCGTATCAGTAAAACCATAGTTGACAAATTATTTGAGCTTAAAGACCCACGCCTGCCAATTTATGCCAGCCCCACACAAGATGCCACTACGCAAACTTATGTGGGTATACCAAATGGTTTATTAGTGGGCGATGCCAGCAATTTGGGTTTCACTAAAACCTCAAAGCCCGGCACTTATTTCTTAGCGCCACATGCTCCGGCTGTTATCATTAGCTATGCTGAGGTATTATTTGATCGTGCTGAAGCAGCAGCAAGAGGCTTCACTGTAGAAAGCGCGGAAGACTTATATAATCAGGCGGTACAGGCATCATTAAAGCAATACAGCGTTGCTGATGCCGATATTACTACTTATATCGGTTCGGCAGCAGTGAAGTATGATGCGTCGAATTTCAGAAAATCAATAGGTAACCAAAAATGGATTGCTTTGTTTGGACAGGGCTTAGAAGCATTTGCTGAATGGCGCAGGCTTGATTATCCGCAGTTGCAGCCAGCTGTGGCCGGCGCACTTAACGGGAAAATGCCTGTACGCTTTATTTACCCCGGAACTGAGCAATCACTCAATGGAACAAACTATACGGCAGCTGTTGCCCATCAGGGAGCCGATGTACTTACAACCAAGCTATGGTTTGATGTAAATTAAAAAAACAGGAAAACAAAAAGCCTTTAGCGAAAAGTGGCCGTTGCGCAACTGAGCGGAGGTTTCCAAACAACCCAATCGAACACTGTTTGATTGGGTTGTTTCTTTTCATAAGTATTTGATATTTAGTTGTTTGTTTTGTATATTAAGGACATGCAAGGCA
>JAUCSE010000076.1 GCA_030445275.1 Mucilaginibacter sp. | reverse complement strand
TGCCGTCAGAAACAAACTCATCCTACGAATATTCGCCTGCGTTAATCAAAATAGACCCTATGAAAAAAATTATCAGAAAGTAGTTGCTTAAATCATAGAAATCGAACAAGGTACGAGGAGAAACTATTTCTTGAGCGGTAGCGAAAAACTATCTCTCGACCGCAGGGAGAAATCTTATACAATGGGCATAGTGAATATTGCAAATTGCATAAGATTTCTCCTCGTACCTCGTTCGAAATGACAACCATTTTTGTCTTCCCAACACTTGTAGGCTCCAGGTAGTAGCTATCTTGTTAATAGAGTTTAAACTTCTAGCTTACTATTTCATCTGCATTACAGCAGCTATTGTTTCAATCCCTTCCCACAGAAAGCTGATCTTTACATTTTCATTCTCGGCGTGCTGGTTATTATCATAATTCACTAGCGGTACAGTAATAACTTTAGCACCCAGCTCCTTCTCAAAAATAAATAGGGGCAGGCTGCCGCCAGCGCTGGGTATAAGCACCACAGGATAGTTAACCGTTGATTGGATAGCTTTAACAACTGATTGCGCTATGGGCAGGTCCATAGGTGTCCGCTGGGCATTATAACCGGCATCATGCGTAACTTTTATTATCTTATCATATTTGGCCCTTTCTTCGTCTGTAGGCTCTTTGCCGGTAACAAAGTACCCCTGTGCTTTAATATGCTCCGTTACCTTATCAATCTGCCTGTCCATATCATTACCTTGTACCAGGCGCAGGTCAAGCACTGCTTCGGCTTTGGTAGGTATTACATTAGCAGCATGAGCACCAACATTGCCGCTGGCCATACCATTTATATTGAGCGTTGGCAACATCAAGGCTTCAACCAGAGGGCGCGATCCACCTTCGGGTTCGGCTATGCCCAGTTCCTTTTTCAATCCAGGCTCGATAGGCGGTACTTTACTAAGAGCTTCCTTTTCACTGCTGCTAAGGGGCAATACATCGTCATAAAATCCTTTAACAGTTACGTGGCCCTTATCATCCTTCATACCTGCAAGCAGCTGTGCCAGCATCAAACCTGGATTAGGGGCCCAGTTACCATAGTTACCACTATGCAAGGGACGTTTAGGACCGTAAACGGTGAGCGATAAATTCACATCGCCCCTTACGCCAAACACTACCGTTTTTTTACCCGAAGCATGCCGCGGCCCATCACATATAACCCACAGATCTGAGGTCAGCCTGCTTTTATACTTTCTGAATATTTCGGCCAACCGGGGCGATCCTTTTTCTTCCTCTCCCTCAAAAAAGAACTTAATATTACAGCCCGGCTTCAGTTTGCTTTTTATAAGGGCATCATAAGCGTTAATGATGCACATTACGCCCGCTTTATCATCAGCACTGGCACGTCCGCTTAACCGCCAGTCGGGGCTTATAGTGTCACCCGGTTTATAATCAATGATATGGCCGCCCTGTTCAATAGGAGCGGTAATAAAAACCGGCTCAAAAGGCTTTAAACCCGGTGCCCATTGCTGGGGGTTTACGGGCTGCCCATCATAATGAGCATAAAAAATAATTGTTTTAGTGGCTCCCGGAATATTAACCTCGCCAAAAACAACCGAGTTGCTTTGGGCAGTGCTCCACAGTTCGGCATTAACGCCGCGCTTAACCAGCATATCCTTAATGTAGGATGCGTTTAGGCGGATGTTTACAGAATCGTTGGTTTCATCGGGTATGGCAACCAATTTAAGGTACTCCCCAATGATCTCTTGTTCATTGGTTTTGCGAAAATCAGTTACTTTTTGGAGGTTATTTTGTGCCGACAACGAATAGGCGCCCAGCAATAAAACGGAAGTTAGTAAGCAGGAGGTTAGTTTCATAAATAGCCAGTATGTAGTTAATAGTGCTACAATGTACTTAAAAAGCTATTTGATTCTATGTGTAAAATAGTTAAGGTGTATCATCTCAGTTGCACCCGTCACAGCCCACAAGTGCTGGGAAGAAATAAAAGGGTTGTCATTTCGAACGAGGTACGAGGAGAAATCTTATGAGATTTGCAATTAAGGCTTTGCATTATGTAGAAGATCTCTCCCTGCGGTCGAGAGATAGTTTTTCGCTACCGCTCAAGAAATAGTTTCTCTTGAGCTCCATGCCCTCGCCACTACAGCTCTATCGAAATGACATTTTTTTTAGGAATTTAATCTTCCGACACTTGTGGTCACAGACAAGCGCAAGATGGTGAAAAAGTGGTTTTCTTCTGTTTAAGGAATAAGTAACACTTTACCCGTACTTTTCCGGCTCTCTAAAAAGGTATGGGCCGCGGCGCCATCCTGTAATGCAAATGTTTTACTGATGTTTATCTGAACAATACCATCTGCTATCCAGCTAAATAACCGGGCAGATCTTTTAAACCGTTCTTCCCTTGATGTCAGATAGCTCCACAGATCTCCCCCTGTAATCGTGAGCGACCTATCCATCAGGTAACGGGGATCGATTAAAGGTGGATCGCCAGCAGCAAAACCAAAGAATACTATTGTGCCGCCCTCCCGGGTGACAGCCATACTCTCTGGCAATGTAGTACCAATACTTTCATAAACAACGCTTATTCCTAAAGCTGATGCCTGTTCCTTCCAATTATCTTTGTAAAGAAAAACCTTATCAGCACCTGCTTTGCTGATTGCTGCTTCCTTCTCTGCAGATGAAGTAAGACCAATGACGGTTGCGCCAAGGTGTTTGCATAACTGAACCAGTAACAAGCCTACACCACCGGCAGCAGCATGTATTAAAACTACATCTCCTGGTTTTACGGTATAACTATCGTGGGTAAGATATTGTGCCGTTAATCCTTGTAAAAGAGCGGCGGCAGCAGTTTCATAAGAAATAGCAGCCGGCAGCGGAATTGCTTTTTCATAAGGCACGGCAACCAATTCGGCATTGGCAAGGGGCACATCGGCAAAACCTATCCGGTCGCCAATTTTAATATTGGTAATGGCCTTTCCAACTTTTACCACTTCACCGGCGCCTTCGTAACCGGCTATAAATGGTGGTTTACCAACCAGGTGGTAATTACCATTCCGGCGGTAAGTATCTGCAAAGTTTAACCCAATCGCTTTTGTTTTAACCAGTAATTCCCCATCCCCTATTTCCGGTTCAGGAGCATCACCAAAGTACAAAACCTCAGGGCCACCAAACCGGTCAAAACACAATGCTTTCATATAGTTATTTTATAATTATTGCCGGCAAATATACATTTTGGACGATGATAAACTTGCTTTCCCCGGCTTTGTACTTTCTGTTGCACATCCGATTAAATACCGCATCAATGCAACTAACGTACAACCCTTTTGTAACAAATTTATTAATCAACCCCATATTCGTCTTCTCAGAAACATATTGCACAATAATTTATGCCAAAACGGGTTTTGAAGCATATTAACGGATTAACTATTGGCACTTACTGAAACTCATCAACCTGTAAATATTGCTATCATTGGAGGCGGTTTTTGTGGTGTGCTGACAGCCATCCACTTATTGAACCATCAGTGTCTGCCGCCAGTACATATCCATCTTATTAATAAGGGATACCCCATTGCAAAGGGTATAGCATATGCCCCGCATACCGCTTCCCTGCTTTTAAATGTCCCGAATGGCAGGATGAGCGCTTTTGCCGATATTCCGGATCACTATGTGCAATGGCTTCAAACCAACAGTTCCTTTGATCACCAGGATGAACTGGCTATCGCTTTTTCCACACGCCGGCAATACGGCAATTACCTGGCTCAATTATGGAACGAAGCCGCATCAAAAAAAGAGGAAAATAAAACAGTTACCCTTTATAACAATTATGCGGGAGACATTATCGAAGATAATAACAAGCTGATTATACAGCTATGTGATCATCAAACTTTGCGCGCCGATGTGGCTATCCTGGCAACCGGTAATGCATTACCACGGTTTCCTGATGGTATGCCCGTATCATTAAAAAGCAGTGAATATTATTTTGAAGATCCCTGGAAAAAGGGCTGTATTGAAAATCTTAAAACAGAAAAAGATATCCTGATTATCGGGAACGGCTTAACGATGACTGATACCGTGATGGGTTTGGCGGAGAACGGGTTTAAACAAACCATCCATACCATCTCGCCCAATGGCTATCGCCTTAAACCCTGGGCAGAGGCAAAAAAACCATATACTGATGTGGATGCAGCGGCAATATCCAGCCGGGAAACTACCCTGCTTGAACTGGTAAAAACCTTCAATAAACATCGCAAAATTGCCACCCAACTTAATCAATCCATTTATCCCATTATTGATTCCCTGCGCCCGCATACCCCCAACATATGGCAAGCTTTTAATAGCAGGGAAAAACAACAATTTATCAGTTACCTGAATACACATTGGGGAAGTGTAAGGCATCGTATCCCCCCAGAAATGCAACACCTGATAGAACAACTTCGTGCCGAAAAACGATTAATTACCCATAGCGGGCGTATTATTTCTTCGAACGACTTACAGGATGGTTTGAACGTAACACTTAATTGCAACGGTCAGTTAAAACAGTTTAGCGTACAAAGGATAATTAATTGCACCGGACCCGAAAATCATATCAGCAAAACAGGAAACAAGCTGCTGAACAATCTTTATAATAAGGGATTGATCAGCGCCGGCCCCTGCAATATGGGTATCCATGCTCATCCAGAAAATGGCCAAGTCATTAATGCGGATCAATCACTCCGATCAAACTTATTTGTTATAGGCAATAATTTAAAAGGAACACTTTGGGAAAGTACCGCCGTTCCTGAATTAAGGGTGCAGGCAAAAAAACTAGCACAGCATATTATTTCAGGAGTTTACGCAGCTTCTGGTTATTAACCGCGATGCGGTAACAAAAAATTAATATTTATTTGATCTTTTTTGCTTCAGTTTTTTGCCCTCTTTCGTTTAGCACCATAGCAATTACGTTGCCTTCTCTGTCTTTTACAAATTCTATTTCAATCTGTAAATTCTTTAATAAGAAGCCTGTTTGAGTTTTCGGGTAAATTGCCTCTTTTCCACGACCACTTGGCTGGGCATATAGCCGGTTCCCTTCTTTTGATACCGTTACAATAAAGTTTGGTGCAATTTGATACACGCCGGTATAAGTTTGCAAAACCGTATCTGATACAGCAATTGTCTTTGTGGAATGATATAACCCTTTAAATCCATAGACCTTTGCTACACTATTAATCACCTCGGTAAGTATTTCTTCGTGATCTGAGTTAATCATAACCACAACTCCATTACCGCCCTCTAAACTGCCATAATACTGGCTGTGGAAACCTGCATCTACCCCACCGTGCTGAAAATATTTGGTACCATCCTCATCATCAATAAATACGCCTAAAGCCGCGCTTTTATCCACGTAAGGAGCTAACTGAAGTTTTGTAGTTGCCAGGTTTAACACTTTGGCCGATCTGCCTTCATAAGCTAACTGCGTTTCAATAATATACTTGGCAAGGTCAGTGGGATTTGACCATAAACCGGCGGCAGCCAGTTCAGGATAAACATGGTATTTGCCGGGTATTGGTTTATTGTTTAAATCATAGGCTGTGGCCAATAAATTGGAGCTAATACCCACTGGTGGCTGAGCATAAGCGCTGCTTTTCATACCCAGGGGATCAAGCACTGCTTTTTTCATATAATCGGCATAAGGCTGATGCGTTATATCCATCACAACCATTTGCGAAATAGTAGTGCCACCGCCTGAATATTCTGACTTTATTCCCGGCGCATACTTAGAACGAACAGCTGGGGTATTCGCCGGCTTTTGCCCGTCAAGTATCTGTACAATTGTAGGCAACGGTTTACCTTGCCGATAACCAGGAAAGCCCTGTAAATTTAAACCGGCAGTGTGGCTTAATAAGTTGGCCACCGTGATCTTTTTGCCCTTGCTCAGGCTATCATAAGGAAATTTCCAACTACTGAGATAGGTATTGATATCAGTATACAAATCCAGCTTTTTATCCTGCACCAGTTTGAGTACGCCAACTCCGTTTAGTGATTTGCTGATAGATCCCGCCTCAAAAAGCGTTTGAGCGGTTACCGGAGTTTTCAAACTGTCATCGGCAAAACCATATCCTTTTGCCCAAACCATATGGTAATTTTGTATCACCGCTATGCTTAGTCCAGGTACTTTATAGAAAGCCATACGTTCCTGTATGGTTCCGGGGGCTTCGCCATCAAGTTGTACAAGGCCAACCAGGCTTTTTTCAAACTGTTGTATTTTTTCTTTAGTACTGGTTTGTTGTGCCTGGCTACTTAATTGTACCAAAAGCAACAAGGTCAGGGATAGGCATACAATCTTCATAATCAGAATTATATTTTTAATTATTCAATAATACAAAATATAATTCCGATTTAAATAAGTTTTCAAAATACCTAATTGATTTCGACTAGTACTTCTTACTTCTTCGCAAACACCTCAGCCAGTTCATTAAGTTGTGCTGTGCTGATGGTTTGCCCGCCGCTGTTAATCACAATACGATAACGGAAGGTCACCGATTCGCCTTTTTCAAGGGTTAGGTTTTTTGCCGACTTATTATTGGTAAAAATCTTTTCACCAAGCGGATTGGCTGCAAAAAGGCCATATCCACGGGCATGCCAAAAGGTGGGATAATTAACATTTTTAGGGTGATCAATAATGGCAATACTTACCGAGTCGGCACCCATTTTGCCATAAACCTTGCACCAAACGGCCCGGGTACTCCAGGCATCGTTACCGGTTTTACCCGCACTGGTAATGTAAGTGCCATTAGCTATATGATCAGCGCCACCTTTTACAATGGTCACGTTACCTTTATCATCTGTATATTTCTGATCGGCCGTATCCGGAATCTGCAATTCATGGGCAAAGCGCAGGCCCAGCAGACCGTCCTTGGCATCTTTAAAAACTGCCTCGGTGTTGGCCTTTAAAGTGGTATAACGGTCAATGATGCGTTGGTTTTGGTCGCCGCTAAATTCAAAACGGGTGGTTTCTTCCAGTATAATCTCCTTCTGTTGGTTTGTCCAGTTGGCATGATAGGCCAATACGCCTGTAGCGCCGCTCTTTGTTTCCAGTATTTTGTCGGTACGGATCCAGCCGTAAAGGTGTTTTTTGGCCGCTGGAATAGCGTAGGAATTGTTCCAGAAATCGAGCCCGTTCAGATTTTCGAAATTAAACCAGATACCAATATGATGCGGATGATCAACCGGATCGCCGGCTCTTGGCGCAAGCGGAAAACCACGGGTAACCAAAGTGCCGTTGGCCGCGTGTAACGGATAAAGTACCGGCTTTTCCAGACTATCCGGATAAAGGAAACTAGTGAACGGTTTACCGCCAATAAGCACATCTACCTTATTTTCTGTTGCCGATTTCACCACTTTAACCTGCTCCTTTTTTTGAGCCTGAGTTACTGATGATAAAGCGGAAATCGCTATTACAAAACCTAACGTTTTAAATTTGTTCATATACAATTTGTTTAAAACAATTCCTTTTAATTTTCTCCCACCCCACTACCGCGGGCTTTCAGCCCGTGGGTGCTGTGTTTTCAGCTTTCAGCTGAATGGTAAGCCGGAGGCTTACATTAAGCAATACCACGAGATACGCTACGCTAATCTCGCGGCAGCTGAGAAACACACCCCTACCACTTCACTATCTAACGCGCCCCCTCTCAAGGGGAACTTTGAAAAAATCAATATTTAAACACCTTGCCATTGGCCATCACTTCCTGCGTGCCCTCATCAAAGGTGGCTTTATAGCCGGTATGTACGGCAGCATTGGTCATGATGTTGGCTATAGAATGGCTGTACCCTGCTTCGACAGGGGCATTGGGTTGTTTGCGACTGCGCACACATTCCATCCAGTTACGCACATGGTTTGATGTCAGTTTATCGCCACCGGTATTGGCCGAAGCCACCACCTTTTCTGTATTTTCCAGGCTGATCTCGGGCAGCAGATTGGCTTGCATATTCATGGCATCGGCCATTTTTTGTGTTAAACCACCCTCGGGCGAAACCTTATTGGTGTTCAGGTTCAGTTCGCCGCCGTTTGAGTAATAGATTTCGGCAGGATGCTCGTCGCCATTATGCATGCGCGAGCCAAAGGTAACCTGGAAACCTGTTGACAAATCATCCAACGGACCATAATCAAAAGCGGCCAGAATGGTATCCCAGTTTCTGCGGCCATCTTTCCACTTGTAAATACCACCATTGGCTACTACACTGCGCGGGTGTTTAAGGCCGGTAAACCAGTGTACGGTATCAATCTGGTGGCTCATCCACTGACCGGGTAAACCTGATGAGTATGGCCAAAACAGACGGTACTCCAAATATTTACGCGGGTCAAACGCCTCATACGGACGGTTCATAATAAAACGTTTCCAATCGGTATCTTCTTCTTTAAGTAAGCTCAGCAACTCTGGCCGGCGCCAACGGCCCGGCTGATTTACGTTCCAGGTAAGTTCAACCATGGTAATGGGGCCAAACTTGCCCGAGCGTATAAAATCATTAGCAGCATGATAATTGGCTCCGCTGCGGCGTTGCGAACCTATCTGCACAATTTTACCCGACTCCTTAACCGCTTTAAGGGCGGCACGGTTGTCTTCCATGGTTTCGGCAAAAGGTTTCTCTACATAGGCATCACAACCGGCTTTTACCGCTTCAATAGCATGACGGGCGTGTTGAAAATCAGCTGTACTGATAAAAACGGCATCAACGGTTTTGCTATCATACAATTCTTCGTTATTGCGATAAGCCTTTACGTCGTTTTGCATTTTGTCTTTCCAGATAGCTGCGCCTTCCTCCCTGCGTCGTTTCCAGATATCTGACACCCCTACCACTTCGAAATTAAGTTCTTTATAGTGGTTCATAAAGCTGGGGATATGCGAGCTTTTGTGCCTATCTGAAAAGCCCACCACACCAACCCGAACGCGGTCATTAGCGCCTATGATGCGATTATAACTTTTGGCGCTCCAACCGGTTTTGGTAAGCATTACACCGGCACCAGCCAACGCGGCCTGCCTGATAAAAGTACGGCGTGATTTTTCCATGCTGCTTTGAAAAGTTTTTTTTTAATAATTGGTTACCTGCTTTGAAATAATTACTGATGTCAGCCAATAGCTGTCATTTTAACATTTTTTCAATAGAACAGATTAATTGGTTAAATTACCGGCTTTGAACCGGTTAAACCAAATATCGAAGAAATTACCCAAAAAGCAATATTATTTTAAAGTGTATTTGTAACAATAATGTTTGAGAGGAATAATTATTAAAAATACATCAAACAACTTGTCTATGTTATAAGCCGGGCATTTGCAGCAGTAAGAAGTAACCCTTAGATCAATATTGAAATAAAACTATCACATAATCAATTTTTTATGCCTATTTTTAATAGAGATTAAAATTTTATAAACCAACTTAAACAACAACATTATGATTTGGCATTTAATTTTAGGCGGCGTCGCAGGTTTCCTTGCGGGCAAAGTAATGCGTGGCGACGGCTACGGAATTATTGTAGATATTTTACTTGGTCTTGCAGGTGGCTGGCTTGGGGGTTGGATTGCCGGGTTACTGCATATCCCAACCTTTGGTTATTTTATCACTGCTTTCTTAGGGGCACTTTTACTTGTTTGGATAATCCGGTTGATAAAAGGCAATTCGCCCACAACCTAATACTCACTCTGCCTGCACCTCGATAGGCTCCCCTCTCTTCACCTGTAGTGGAAAGAGGGGTTTTGAATAAATAAAGAAGAGGAAAATTGCTTTTCCCCTTAGTGTCGGCGCATGCGTGCCGTGTGTCTAAAGCGAAAAGTATTACCTTTTATTTATCGAACGACTAATGTTCCATAAAATATTGGCAAAAAAAATAAATACAGCTAAAGCAGCAAGATCAAGTAAAAAATACTTGAAATTAAAGCCAAGTTGTGTTCTGTAATTTGGATCAATCAATTTTGCACTAGTATCCTTATAAAAATAAAAAGGGAAGCCGATAAGCTTATACCCATCAAAAGCAATTTCGTTTTTAGAGTAAATTACTATCAATGCAGTAAATAATAATATTCCTGTTATAGTAGGTATTAAGCTTATTTTCATCTTACATCAAATTTATTTTACCAAATCTGTAATTTTGAATAATTAAATCAAGCTGCTGCCGGGTTATTGTCTTTGATGTTTTATCATGCATATATCTACTGTCGCCGCTAAACATTGCATTAGTGCTGTCTTTAGTATGCTGTTTTTTTACCGTCCAATATTGTTGTGGGTCGGTTTGATAAGTATCATTTACATGTAACAATCCTAATGTGTGCCCAAACTCGTGTATTATTGTATTATTATCAGCATTACTAATAATATTTTGCACTACAGACTCATTAAGATCAACATTACCGCCACCAATTTTATTTGCTTTACCATAAAGCATTTTCATATAACCTGTATTGTCTTTAATATTTAGCAAAAGTTCATTGCTCAAACGTAGGTTTTCGTTAGAAATCACCCTAAATTTTACATCTAAAAAAACAGAAACTGCCTTTTTACTTTTCGTTTAAAACTTTGGCCCGGATAATTATCTAAACCGCTTTTGACAACTGCTGTTTGATAACTATCTGTGATATATTTAATTTGGTAGGAGTTTTTTAGCTGTCTTTCTACAGCTTTATCTAACTGGGTTAAATTAAGCATTTATTGATTGATGAGTTACAAATAGATAACTGTAGATGAATATAAACATCTATAGATAACCAATATTCATTTACAACAATACTCCAGCCACCACTTACTCTCATAAATCACTTATAATTAATACTCCTATAGACAAATACTAACTTTAAAAGTTTTTAGTAGACCGAATAATGCTTTAATTGATATTAATTTTTCATAAGCAGAGCGCAGGCGCTTGAACAGGCACAAACTTCAACAAAAAAAGGCTGCCCGAAAGGACAGCCTTTTTAATAAAAATCTATTTACAGTGTTATTGTTTTGGCGTTGTTGGCAGCGGGTCCTGTTTTTCAGGCGCTTTACCTATCAGGTCCATAAACTGATCCAGTTTTGGAGTGATGATGATCTGTGTGCGCCTGTTCTGCGCTTTACCGGCTGCGGTGCTGTTATCCGCTATCGGGTTGTACTCGCCGCGGCCACCTGCAGTTAAACGCTTAGGTTCAACACCGTAAGTATTTTGCAGAGACTGCACTACTGATGATGCCCTTAAAGTACTCAGATCCCAGTTGTTGCGGATGTTTTTCTGAGTAATTGGCACGTTATCGGTATTACCCTCAATCAGCACATCATAATTGCTGTAATCTTTAATGATCTTGGCAATTTTGCTGAGCGTTGCGCCTGCCTTGTCTGATATTTCGTAGCTACCTGATTTATACAGCATATTATCTGAAAGCGAAATATAAACTACGCCCTTTAATACCTTCACGTCAACATCCTGTGTTTCCTGCGGACTTAATGAACGGGTTAGATTGTTAGTTAACACCATGTTCAATGAGTCGCTCTTATTCTTGGCGTTCACCAGTTGCTGAATGTACTTGTTGGAGCTATTGATCTCATCAACCAGTTTGGAAATATTCACATTTCCCTGATTACTTGAATTTAAACATTTATCAAGGGCATCTTGCAGGGCCTTAACATTTGATCTTTCTGATGCCAATTGTTCTTCCAGGCTTTTTACCCGGCCATTTGCCACAGCAAGAGACTGTTCGCTGGTTTGATATTTCACACTCAAATCGCGGGTGCTATTCTGCAATTGGGTGTAATTAGCATCCAGTTCTTTATACTTTTTTGTGCTGACACAGCTTTGAGCTACCACCGCTACCAAAAGCAGCACTGGTATATATTGGGGAAACTTCATAAACTTATATATTTGATTTTTAAACATTTACAATAATAATTAACAGGCCAGCCGCTATAAAGTTTCATTTTGGCTGAAACCCGCGTCAAACATAGCTAAATCACGCCTTGCTATACCTGCAGGAATTGATTTTTACTTTAAGCCGACCGATATGCACAGCTAATATAACGCTTTAGTTAAACGCATCATTGCCCTAACCAACGCAAGCGGACAAACTAACGCCTGAACCGCCTTTATGCTACTACAAGCAAACGCATCCGTCACCCACATAGTATGTAAGCGGGTATGCTTTTTGCCTGTTACGGCTAAAGTAATGCTGGCGGAGTCAGGGTGTTTTTTGACTACATATTACCTCCGGATATTATAATATCTATTATTATTCGTCGTCCAAAAGTATTTCCTATCTTGGCGGCATACCACATACTATCAATCTAAAAAATGAAAACATCTTATTATCCCCTCAACAAAAAAATCAAATTAACCGTTATGATCTGTTTACTTGCTGTAACGGGCAGCTTTGCCCAAAATGCGCCGGCTATGCACTGGTTTAACAAACCAACAAAAGCAGCCGAAGGCAATGCCGAAAAATTCACTTTTACAGTTGATCCAGGTACCGATTACTGGCAGGTTACCCACTACGGCTTTAAGCGCGATAACGGGCCGTTTTACTACCAGGAAATGGCAGGCAATTTTGAAGCCAGTGTAAAGGTATCAGGTAATTACCGCGAGCTTTTTCACCAGGCAGGTTTGATGGTGCGCATCGACGAAAAAAACTGGATCAAAACCGGCATTGAATATGTTGATGGTGTTCAAAACATCAGCGCCGTGGTAACCCGCGAAGTTTCAGACTGGGCCGTGGTTCCGCGTCATGACAGCCCCAAATCAGTATGGCTTAAACTACTGCGCAAAGGCGATTATGTAGAGATCAAATATTCTTTTGACGGCGAAAAATACGATATGCTGCGCCTTGCTTACTTCCCACCCGATAAAAAAGTACAGATCGGTATAGTGGCTGCTGCACCGGGTAAATTAAGCTTCCCCGTAACTTTCGAAAACTTTAAAGTAGAGGCTGTAAAATAACCAGGCCCCAACCAAAAAATAAAAAGCCCTTAGCAATTAGTGGCCGTTGCGCAACTGAGCGGAGGTTTTCAAACAACCCAATCGAACACTGTTTGATTGGGTTGTTTTTTTTCATAAGTATTTGATATCTAGTTGTTTGTTTTGTATATTAAGGACATGCAAGGCAAAAAGGATTATCAAGAAAAGCTCTTTATCCGGTTTCAGCTTTCAGACGATGTCCCGGCTGATAACTTCTACAGGCGGTTGAAAAGTATACTTGATCTCAAGTTTGTTT
>JAUCSE010000073.1 GCA_030445275.1 Mucilaginibacter sp. | reverse complement strand
AAAGCAGCTTAGAGTGGTTTGGTACCTGCTCCTGCAAGCCGATACCGAGGGGCCTGCCCTCATCAATCTAACAGCATTGATTTGCTGCGCAAATCATTCATGTCGCTCAATACCCTGGATTTTGCGTCCAGGTAGGGTTCCGGTACATCTCGTTTTGTGGTATTGGCGCTATGTATCGCTGGGTAATATCGCCGGTAAAGTTGATCGGATTTTCCTTGTTACCCCGGGCTGCAATTATTTCGGGCAGCATTTGCAGACGCACAATATCAAACCACCTGATACCAAATTCACCCGCAAATTCATAACCCCGTTCATTAACTACAGCTTTTTGAAAATCAGTCGCCGACAAGCCGGTGGTTAAATTAGGCAAACCTGCTCTGGTACGCACCTGGTTAACAGCAGCATAGGCAGCGCCAGACGGTCCGCCTGATGCCATGGCTGATGCTTCGGCATAATCTAAAAGCACCAGCGGATAACGTATAATATCGGTCGTTTTATTGGTACTTGGGTTAATTTGCTGTATGGCAGTGGCCGTTTCCTTTACGCCATCGCCAACACCTGATCTGAATTTTTTATAATATGGATGCCCTGCGTGTGTTTCGTTCGAATCCCATGATACCAGCTTGAAGGTTTTATCTGATTGTATCAGTTTAAGCGTGGTATAAAAAGTGGCATCCGTACGGGTGCATTTTGGTGCGTTAAGATAAAAGTTGATCTCCGGGTAATAATCATCCCAGCCACTTGATCCATCAGAAGCCACTTCATCCAACGGTACTGATGATGCTCCGTAAGTGCGATTTGGCGAGTTACCGCCAACGTTAAATTGTATGGCAAAAACTGATTCGGAGTTGTTATTGGTGGTAAAAACCGCGGCAAAATCATTCACCAGCGTATAGGTACCTGTTTTAATTACTGAATCAGCTTCGGCAGCGGCAAATGCATAATTCTCTGTTTTTTTAAGCGGCCAACCTGCCATGGTTAAATAAACATCGGCCAGAAGTGATCGTGCTGCCAGCTGGTTAGCCCTCCCCGGTTGGTTAGGAAATGATGTTGGCAACAAACGTTTAGCTGTTTTCAGGTCACTCACTATAAAATTGAATATGCTGTTTACATCTGCACGGGCAGGTCTGTCATCTACCGCAATCACTTTGTCAATAAGCGGCACCGGGCCAAATGTCCGTACCAGGTTATAATATCCCCAGGCCCGTAAAAAGTAGGCTTGACCAATCGACTGGTTTATTAATGTTTCGGTCGATTTAACCTGTTTATAGTTGGTAAGTACATTGTTAGCCTGATAAATGGCGGTCCATGGGCCGTTCCACTCGGCATTCATACTGTTATTTGAACTACTGCCATTTAATTGGTCAAACGCGCGCATATCACCCTTATTTAATCCGGGATCTGTTGTAAGGTCATCGGCGCCAAAGTATGATGTACTTTTGCTGGTAAAGGCGTATGCTCCATCTACTGCGTACATGGCATAAATAGAAGTTACCGCGGCATCAAGATCAGCCTGTGTTTTTAAATAATTAACCGGTGTTAAGTTTCCCTTTGGATCTTCGGTAAGCTTTTTTTGACATCCCATCACTGATGCCAGTATTAGGAATGCTAATGGTATTGAATATCTTGTTTTCATCTCTGATATATTTAATATAGAAAGCAAATAATTTTATAATTAGAAACTGGCCCTTAACCCTACTGTGTAAGTTTTAGGATTCGGGATAACGCCGGTTTCTAAACCCTGGGTAATAGCATTGCCTGAATTGGAAACCTCAGGATCATAACCAGGATATTTGGTGATTGTCCAGATGTTTTGTCCGCTCACATACACTTCCAGGCTGCGGATCTTCGCACGGCTTAAAATGCTGGTTGGTATCGTATACCCCAATGAAATGTTTTTAAGCTTGATATAACTTGCATTGTATACAAAGCGGCTGCTGTTTATAAAATTCTGACTGGTACTGCTAAAAGTTGGATTATTGGTTTGGTTACTTGGTGTCCAGATGTTTAAAGCAGTGGTTGATGTGGCATTACGCGCATCGCCCAAACCACCAAGTGTATAAGGTACGGTTCCGCTATATATCTGGTTGCCATGCGTCCCCTGGAACATAAAGCTTAGGGTAAAGTTGCCATAGCTTACATCATTGATAAAGCCAAAGCTGTACTTAGGCGTACCATTACCAATAGGCATCAGGTCGGCACCAGTGTATTTATGGTCGCCGTCAACATCAGTATATTTAGCGTCCCCTGGTTTCATACCAAACAATGCGGCTTGTGCGGCCTCACTTGTTTTCCAGGTGCCCAAAAACTGGTAACCATAAAATTCACCAAGCGGTTTGCCCACTTTTAGTATAGAAACACCTGTTTGTGCCGATCCAATGTTGTTTACTACCACATTATCCAAACCACCCAAGTCAACTACCCTGTTCTTGTTAAAGGAGATGGTAAAATTGGTACTCCAGCGTACTTTACCAACTAAAGGTGTTCCGCCCAGGGCAAACTCAATACCTTTATTATCCAAACTACCAATATTGCTCTGGTATAAACCGCCGCCTAAATAATATGGAGCCTGGTTGTTGTATAATAAATTAGTGATCTTTTTGTGATAGGCATCAGCAGTAAATGTTAAACGCCCTCTGAAAAACGACATATCCAAACCGGCATCGGTAGTGGTGGTTGTTTCCCATTTCAAGGTATTTGATACCGGCGAACCTAATGGTGTACTTATTGATGGCGTACTGCCGTCAAAGTAATATGCCGGGCCACCGCTGATATATTGTGGAATAGTGGCGTAAGCACCTACTGCCTGGTTACCAGTTTTGCCCCAGCTGGCACGAAGTTTCAAGTCTGAAAAAACACCCCATTTTTCTACAAAACTTTCTCGTGCCGCGTTCCATCCTAATGCCACTGAGGGGAAAGTGCTGTACTTTTGAGTTAGATGTGATGAACCGTCAGAACGTACACTTGCGGTTAACAGGTACTTGTCCTTATATGTATAATTTACCCGGCCCATGAATGATTGCAGGGCATCCTGCCAATAGCCGGATGTGGTAAGCTGGGTTGTACCTAAACCCAGATTGTAATATCCCAACGCATAGGATGACAGATTTTTAGCTTGTGCGTTTACAGTAGTATTTTCCCTGCTTTGAAACTCGTACAATCCTGTTACCGTTAATGAATGATCGCCCAGCTTTTTCTTATAGGTCAGGAAATCACTGGTTTGATACGAGCGGTATTTAATGTTACCAATAGATGCATAATCGCCATTAACCAGTCCTAAGCTTGTTTCAGGGCCGTACAATGTTTGCGTCATTTGCGATTGTGTTTCGTAGGTGTTGTTCGAGGTAAGTGTCAGATCGTTAAGGATGCGGTAGGTAAATATGCCCGTACCGGTGATATTGGTGGTACTTACATCAACCTGCTGGTTATTAGCCTGCGCTACCGGGTTAATTTGGTTTGAGGCATACTTTGATTTTAATATATAATTACCATTCGCGTCCCTGATAGGTGATGTAGGGTCCCATTGAAAAGCCTGCGCAAACGGATCGGTAATATCGCCTTGATAACCAGTGTTTCGGCTGTTTGGCAGCAGGGTTGTTAAGTTGATTTTAACATCCATCCGGTCGTTTAATTTGATACCCAGGTTGGCGCGTACCGTAGTTCTTTTGTAATACTGGTTTAGGATCAGGCCCGGCTGGTCAAGGTGGTTAAATGAAACCAGGTAATTCACATTCTCGGATCCGCCCGAAACATCAGCCTGGTAATTTCTGATCCATGGCTTTTGCTGGATGGCTTTTTGCCAGTCGGTTCCCGGGTTGTTTTTCAGATTTGCCAGATCAGCGTCCGAAAACGCAGCCGGATTGCCGGTAGTGGCAAACTGGGCATTTACGGTACGCGCAAAATCATAGGCATTCATCAAATCAAGCTCTTTGGGGATACTTGCCTTGCTAAACCAGGTGCTGATATTTACAATCGGCTTACCTATTTTACCTGTTTTTGTGGTGATCAGCACTACGCCATTTGCACCCCTTGAACCATAAATCGCGGTTGCTGACGCATCTTTCAATATCTCCAATGATTGTATATCGCTGGGGCTAATTGATTCAATACTTCCACCGATATACCCATCAATTACGTATAATGGATCGGTAGAACCGGTAATAGAGTTTGCACCCCTGATCTTTACGCTTAAACCAGCGCCTGGCTGTCCGCTGTTGCTTGAAACCGTAACCCCGGCAGTTGTACCTTGCAGGGCTTGTTCAACGCGTACCAGTGGCCGTTTGGCTATTTCCTTAGCCGATACCGTACTTGTAGCCCCGGTTACATCCCGTTTTTGCTGTATACCATAACCTACTGCTACCACTTCATTTAAGCCTATAGTTTTTTCAACCAGGGTAATATTAAGGGTGGTTTGTCCGGTCAGGATAACTTTTTGGTCTTCAAAGCCTACATAGGTAAATATCAGCGTGGCTCCATCGGGTGCTTCCAGTTTGAACACGCCGTTTGCATCAGTAAGGGCTATATTGGTGCTACCCTGAACTTTTACCGATACCCCAGCCAGTGGTACTCCCTGGCTATCTTTAACTTTTCCGCTTACCTGGGCGGCAAGCAAGGCGCTTTTATGGCCTTTTAAATGTACTGCATCAGCATAACTACTGAATGTTATGCAGCATACCAGCAACATAAATAGAAATCTTTTCATGCTTTATTCAATTAGGGTTTATTAAAAATTGGTTCGTTTATAAAACAGGGGTAAAAAAATGAGGATTTATTAATAAAATCTTAATAACTGATTAATGCGCAAATAACTAACAGTTAATAAAAACAAACAGTTGACTATCAACACATTGAACAATCAATATAAATGCCTTTTTTGCACCAAAATACACGCTTTATGCGTAAAGAGGTATGCATTTTTATCAAAAAAGTGCCGTAATTTTCCTTTATTATTGCTAAAATGAGTGGATTTAACGCGAAAAAGCGTGTTAAAATAACAAATCAGTTAAGGGTGGAAATCGAGCAAATAATTAACCAGATACAGGCTATTCCGGAAACATCAGGATTAAAATTACGACAGGTAACAGAGCTGATCACTTTGCCCAAGGGGCATATTTTGTTCGAGGCCAACAAAATTGGCCGGCATGTTTACTTTATCAAAAAGGGTATTGTAAGGGCCTACCTGTTTCAGCATGATACCGAGGTAACCTTTTGGTTTGGCCGCGAGGGCGATACCATTATCTCCATGAAAAACTATGTGGAGAATAAACCCGCCTATGAAAGTATTGAACTTATAGAAGAGTGCGTACTATACCGCATCAGGAACAGCGACCTGCAAAAGCTGTTTACCGAAGATATACACATTGCCAACTGGGGTCGCCGGTTTGCCGAAACCGAACTGATTAAAACCGAGGAAAGGCTCATCTCCCGGCAATTCAGTATGGCGACCGACCGGTACAAGGCGCTCCTCACCAATAGCCCCGATCTGATTCAGCGAGTACAACTTTGTCATATAGCCTCGTACCTGGGTATTACGCAGGTTAGCTTAAGCCGCATCAGGTCAGAGATCAGATAAATCACTTTTGGTGTATCAGTTTAAATACATTACACCTATATTTATACTTGTTCCTCCGTTATACCAAAACCCAAAAACTATGCTAACCTTAAATCCCTACTTAGTTTTTAAAGACAATTGTGAAGACGCGTTCAATTTTTATAAAGTAGTTTTCGATGGCATTATTTTATTTATGGGACGCTATAAAGATGTACCACAGGAACACCGGCAATTGTTCCCCGCCTCAGCGGATGAGCAAATCATGCACACCACCTTGCAAATCAATATAAACACCACTATAATGGGTTGTGACAGTGTTGAAACATACGAGCCATCAAAGGATAACTTTTACCTCTACATCAGTACCGAAACCCAGGACGAGGCCTATCACATATTTAATGCACTCGCCGCAGATGGGAAAATAATAATGCCCATAAGCCAAACTTTTTGGAGTACACATTATGGCATGGTTACCGACAAATTTGGGATTAACTGGAAGGTCACCTTTGACCCGGGCAATACGTAAACTGAAACATTCCTCCCGTTCATTATTTATCCTATGTTAATTTTTAGGCTGTTTATACTCCCCACCTTTGCAGTCAAATAAAATACTATGAATTGGATAATATTAATCATCGCGGGCTTTTGCGAGGTAGCATTTGCCTCTTGCCTGGGTAAGGCAAAAGAAACCACAGGCACCGAAATGTACCTTTGGTATGGCGGCTTTTTTGTAACCATGACATTGAGCATGGTGCTGCTTATTAAAGCCGCGCAAACCCTGCCTATTGGAACAGCTTACGCCTTTTGGACCGGAATTGGCGCCGTTGGTACCGTACTGGTAGGTATCATTGTATTTAAAGACCCCGCCAATTTTTGGCGGATCTTTTTCCTGAGCACTTTAATCATCTCGATAGTTGGGATCAAGTTTGTTTCTGAGTAACAACGGCATCGTATAAAAACAAAAGCGGCGATCATGAAAGGCCGCCGCTTTTGTTTTGTGAGTTTGGAATAAGAAAACCAGATTGTCATTTCGAACGAGGTACGAGGAGAAACTATCTCTTGAGCGATAGCGAAAAATCTTATACGATACGCTATACAGACGACATATCGCACCGTATAAGATTTCTCCTCACCCCATCCCTTTGTCCAGAGCTGTTCGTTCGAAAAGACACGATTTTTATTGATATATCATTCCTTATTGATTTATCCGGAACGATTCTGTAGCGGTCTTGGTGGTGCGGGTACAGGTCATGGCTTGTGTGCCGCCTTCGCTCGAAATATACGCGCCGTTGTTTCCTCTTAACGAAATGGTGCCGTCCGAATTAATTATCCAGTCAAACTGCTCCCAGGGGCCAACGGAGGTACGGTTACAGTTAATGGCCTGCGTTCCGTTTTCTGAGGATACATACTTGCCCGAATTTAACAAGGCAACTTTTCCACCGCCTGCATCAACCACCGAGAACTGTTCCCAACCCTGCGCCGTTGCCCGGTTACAATTCATGGCCTGCGTACCATTTTCAGAACTTACATATTGATTGTTTGAACCTTTGATAGTTACAGTTTGCCCAATGGGCACTGTACCTGGATTGCTACCGCCCACTACAGGCGCAGTTGGCCGCGTTGCTGTTAAGGCAATCTGCCCTTTCAGCATTCTACCGCCATCGCCGGTTAAGCGCAGGTAATAATCAGCCGAGCAAACGGTACCGTCTTCGTCCAATGATAAAAAGCTGGAACCTG
>JAUCSE010000072.1 GCA_030445275.1 Mucilaginibacter sp. | reverse complement strand
TCAAACATCATGTTATTTACAAACCTGGTTACCAAAATATCATTGAATTTTGGATCAGGAAGAAGGATTCTTTTTTTCGGTTTTGATTTTCTCATTATTACTATCCTCCTTTAATTATTTCTTTTTACCCTTTGCAGCACCTTTAGCCGGAGCAGCTACCTGTCCTGGTTTTGGGCGTTTAGTACCATATTTTGAACGACGTTGGTTACGACCGGCAACACCAGAAGTATCTAACGCACCACGGATGATGTGGTAACGCACACCAGGTAAGTCTTTAACACGACCACCACGGATCAATACAATAGAGTGCTCTTGCAAGTTGTGACCTTCGCCAGGGATATAAGCATTTACTTCTTTACCGTTGGTTAAGCGCACACGGGCAACTTTACGCATTGCTGAGTTTGGTTTTTTAGGGGTAGTGGTATACACGCGTGTGCATACTCCTCTTCGCTGTGGACAGCTGTCCAACGCTGGCGACTTACTCTTGTCAACCAGAGCTACTCTACCTTTTCTAACTAATTGCTGAATAGTAGGCATTTTTCCTTTTTTGTATTTACTGTTTTATCCTTATTTTAAGGACTGCAAAGGTAGTTACTATTTTTTGATTTTCAAGGGGTTGTGCGAAAAAGTTTTTGTAATGGGTTGATGGAGAGCGGGAGTGGGGTGTAGGAGCGCGATTTTAGATTGAGAATATTGATAATTAAAGCCTGTTGTGCGGTGTTGTCATCATAAGTTAAATTTTGAGTTTATATATTTGTGTATGCACAAAATCCTGTGGTTATTGCTTTTAGTGCCGATTTCACTATCCGCACAAGTTACCATCACCGGTAGAATAGTAAATACGGCCGATAAAAGTCCGGTTGCGGATGCCAGTGTGTTTTTGAACAATTCGGTAATAGGCAACAAAACATTAAGTGATGGGTCATTCAGGCTTTTTAATGTAAAAAATGGGAAGTATGATCTGGTTGTTTCCTGCGTAGGTTACAAAGCCCATCACCAGGACATCACGGTAAATAATAATAATATTGTGATGTCTGAGATAGCACTTGTTACAAGTGTTACTGAGTTGAGCGAAGTGAAAATAAAGTTGACGAAACCCGAACCTGCTCACAGGCGCAACCGGTTCCTCCGTATTTTTACAAGTGAATTTTTGGGACGTACTAAAAATGCTTCTATATGTAAAATACTAAATCCTGAATTGCTTGATTTTGATTATGATGAGAAAAGCGATAAGCTCAAGGCAACATCATCTGATTTTTTGATCATTGAGAACAAAGCATTAGGGTATCGTATTAAATATCTACTGGTATCTTTTTTAGCTGATCCGAGAAATGAGATTGTTTCTTATACCGGCTCATCTTTATTTGAAGCGATGACAGGATCGGTAGAACAGGAAATGATATGGAAGAAAAAGCGTGTTGAAGCCTACCGGGGCTCACAAATGCACTTTTTGCGTGCCTGTATAGCCTATCAGGTACCAGAAGAGGGATTTACTGTACGTAAAGTGGTCAGAACGCCAACAGTTGGCCGCCCTCCGGATAGTTTAATCAATGTAAAACTCAAGACTTTTGCCATTACATCGGGAGTGGCATCCATGGCAAATGATTCGGTAAGATACTGGTCAAAAATGGCTAAACAACCAAGATATGACCAAACCGTAGCCGATAGAGTGTTAAAAATTGATGAATACATCAAATTAACCAAGCAAAAGGGTATTTACGGATTTGGGTATACTGATTGGTTGATGATCAATTACTTACATTGGAGTAATGGCTCAAATGAGCACTCTACCTTTGTGACCTTTAACGGTCCATACGCTTATTTTGATAGTAATGGTGTGGTGTTTACACCGGAAAGTTGCTTAATTGAAGGTTATTGGGGTGCCAAGCGGATGGCTGAACTCCTACCTGTAGATTATGAATTACCAGAGGAAATGTACTCGATCCGAAATCTAAAAACAAAAAAAGAGCGGTGATATAGTCACCGCCCTCTCATCATTTATCAATCAACTCAACAATTCACTTTAATTAATATCCACGGTCATGGTTATGATAATTGTTATAACCATTGTTATACCTGTTATGATGATAACCACGGTGTCCGTATCCATCGCGTACCATGCAACCTGAGGTTACTGATACTATTGCTGCTAATAAAAACGCATATGCAAGAAATCTCTTTTTCATGGTGATAATTTTAATAATACACCTAACTAAAAGGCGTACACATATATGACCTTATTAAAATGGAAAGGATTAATAATAGCGCTGGCCATTATGAGATGTAGCTGTGAGTAACAGCAATGTTACTTGTTTGGAGCTGGATTTTGCGGGGGCGGTAGCAGGGTGACGGAATTGAAGTTATTCTGTTCATAACCGTAAGCAAAATCGCCGCGAGAAAAGTAAGGCGTAAAATGATTAAACCGGTAGTTAAACAATACATTGTATAAAGTAGCGTCCTCACCAATACTTTTAGGTGTTTTAAAATCTTTGATATAACTCATGGCAGTGCGGAAAGGTACAAACTGGTAATCTTTGTACTTTTCTTCTATTTTATTCAGCAGGTAGTTGAAATCTTTTTCAAACTCTTTATAGGGTGATATTGTAACTACGTTTATAGCATAATATGACCGCATAAATTCATCATCTTTTTCTTTAATAAATGTTTCGTCTATGCCACATATCGAAAAAAATGGTCCTATCAAACTTACTGCGAAGGCAATCTTTTTTATTCTGATGAGTGACTCATCTTCATATTTCTCCAGTATTAGGTCTGCACTAAAACCAGGTACAAATCCATAAGTGGTACCGATGATGGTTTTATTTAGCTGTTGCTCTAACTGACCTGTGAATGAAACCCATCTTTCCTGGTAATTATCCGCATTGGCGATGTTTTCGCTCATAAGCTCACCCATTTTTATATAACCGGGGTACTGATGATACTCTGGCAAGTCCGGATCAATACCAATAGGGTAGTATTTTTCAATGGTAGTCCCGATATCATTCAACAGTTTACTTTTTGCAGGATTAACCTGTAATGAGAAATAATTTTTCATCTGGAATGGATAAATACATATTGTATTATAAAGATAGTTAAATGGTTTTATTGTGCCGACAGCAAAATTGGTGCAAACCATATTAAGGTTAATTGTAATGCTGAACTTGTTTCAGCAGCTCATATGCTATGCTGTACAACATGATAGTTACCTGGCCTGTGGGATCCCGATCCGCCAAACGGCGGACGGGATGACTTGTGAATAATATATTATAGTTGTTCAGAAGAAATAAAAAGTTTGTCATTTCGAGCGAGGAGAGAAATCTTATACGATCTGCAATATCCATCTTGTTTATTGTATAAGATTTCTCCTCGTTCCTCGTTCGAAATGACAATTTTTTATGGGAATAATTTCTTTCCGAACACTTATGGGCTGGAGCCGAGCAACGGCGGGTGGCAAGTAGATAGATTAAAAATCCTGTTAATCTTTTAACCCCATAAATCAAGGTTCAGACAAACAACCTACACCAACCCCATGCTCACCCTATACTCCTGCTGAATAACCAACAGGCAGTTGGCGCACAGGCATCCGTCGTACAGTTCGCTTACGTACTGCACCTCGTTGAGGGTTAGCTGCACGGTACTGCACTGGCACTTAGTGAATGAATTGGCTTTACATTCAAAAGGGGCCTCACAGCGTTCGCAACGGATGATCTCGTGTTTGGTCATTTGTTTTTAGTCGATAGACGATGGTCCATAGACCATAGTGTTTGGTAATGCGAAATTAGTGAAAGTTGAAATAATTAATTAAATATCAATGTCATTAATAAAAAAGTCCATGAACTATAGCTTTTGCGGCTATGGTCCATGGACTTTCGTCTATCGACTAATAAAACTTATGCAGAGCAGGTTACGCAACCTTCTTCCATTGAGCAGCTTGGGCCCTCTGGTACATTATCGGCCAGTTGTTCAACATGCTCTGGTATAACAGGCTCCATGTTCGATCCACCCTGGTTTTCAACGGTGAACTTAACAGCTTGTGATGCCGCTTGAGTACGCAGATAGTACATACCGGTTTTTAAACCTTTTTTCCATGCGTAGAAGTGCATTGAAGTTAGTTTTGATGCGTTTGGCGAGTTGATGAACAGGTTTAATGATTGCGATTGGCAAACATAAGCGCCCCTGTCAGCAGCCATATCAATGATGTTACGCATCTTGATCTCCCAAACGGTTTTGTACAGCTCTTTGATATCGGCAGGTATTTCAGCGATATCCTGGATTGATCCGTTTGCAGAGATGATCTTATCTTTCATGGCCGGGCTCCATAAACCAAGGTTTACCAGGTCGCGCAGTAAGTATTTGTTTACTACAATGAACTCACCGCTTAATACCCTGCGGGTGTAAATGTTAGAGGTATATGGCTCAAAGCACTCATTATTACCTAATATTTGTGAGGTTGATGCAGTTGGCATTGGCGCTACTAACAGTGAGTTACGCACACCATGGTTCATTACATCAAGACGCAGGTTTTCCCAATCCCAACGGGTGCTGGCAGGAGTTACATCCCACAGGTCAAACTGGAATTTACCCTTTGACAGTGGCGAACCTTTAAATGTTTCATACGGACCTTCGGCAATGGCCAAATCTTTTGAAGCTGTCATGGCTGCAAAGTAGATGGTTTCAAATATCTCTTTGTTCAGTTGTTTTGCTTCTTCACTTTCAAATGGCAGGCGCAGCAGGATAAAAGCATCGGCCAAACCTTGTACACCTAAACCAATAGGGCGGTGACGCAGGTTTGAATATTCTGCCTCGGCAACTGGATAGTAGTTACCATCAATAATACGGTTAAGGTTGATGGTAGCCTGGTAAGTTACATCATATAACTTCTGATGATCAAACGCACCATCAATAACGTACCGTGGTAATGCTAACGAAGCCAGGTTACAAACCGCAATTTCATTGGCATCGGTATACTCCATAATTTCGGTACAAAGGTTTGAACTTTTTATAGTACCTAAATTTTGCTGGTTTGATTTGGCATTGGCCGCATCTTTATATAACAGGTAAGGCGTACCGGTTTCAACCTGGGCATCCAATACGGCAAACCACAGATCCTGTGCTTTGATCACTTTACGGGCACGACCTTCTTTTTCGTATTTGGTATACAGAGCAACAAATTCAGCGCCAAAGCAATCAGCTAAACCTGGTGCTTCATGCGGACAGAACAGGCTCCAATCCTCATTAGCTTCCACACGCTCCATGAACAGGTCTGATACCCAAAGGGCATAGAACAAGTCGCGGGCACGCATTTCTTCTTTACCGTGATTTTTACGCAGATCTAAAAATTCAAATATATCCGCATGCCATGGCTCTAAATAAATAGCGAAGGCGCCTTTACGTTTGCCACCACCCTGATCAACATAACGGGCGGTATCATTAAATACACGCAGCATTGGGATAATACCGTTGCTGGTACCGTTTGTACCGCTGATGTATGAACCTGTAGCTCTTACGTTGTGTATGCTTAAACCAATACCACCTGCACTTTGTGATATTTTGGCGGTTTGTTTTAAAGTATCATATATACCATCAATGCTGTCATCTTTCATGGTTAATAAAAAGCATGATGACATTTGTGGTTTTGGTGTACCCGCGTTAAACAGGGTAGGAGTTGCGTGGGTAAACCAGCGCTCGCTCATTAAATGGTAGGTTTTAATGGCGCTGTCAATATCAGCCTTGTGGATACCAACCGATACACGCATGAACAGGTGTTGCGGGCGTTCGGCTATTTTACCGTTAATTTTTAGCAGGTATGATTTTTCAAGCGTTTTAAAGCCGAAGTAATCAAAGCCAAAATCACGGTCGTAAATGATGGTACTATCTAGCAACTCAGCATTTTTTTCAATCACTTCCCATACATCGTCAGCAATAAGGGATGCATCTTTACCGGTTTTAGGATCTATATACTCATGCAGTAAACGCATGGTTTCAGAGAACGACTTGATGGTGTTCTTGTGCAGGTTTGATACTGCTATACGCGAAGCCAGCAAAGCGTAGTCAGGATGTTTAGTGGTTAACGATGCCGCGGTTTCGGCAGCAAGGTTGTCAAGCTCGGAGGTAGTTACACCATCAAATAAGCCTTCAATAACCTTTTTAGCCACATCAATGGGATCAACTAAATTAAATCCATAGCACAGTTTTTCAATACGTGCTGTGATCTTGTCGAATTTTACCGACTCTTTTCTGCCATCTCTTTTTACTACAAGCATGTTTTTATGTATTTAGTGGTCAGTATCAAGGTTTGCAGGCCTTTTTACCAACTGGTAAGTTTTTGTGTTGTTAATTATTTTGTCTGAACCGTGATTCGTAGGATTTAAGGGATTAACATGATTTTGATTTGCAATCTCAGATCTCATGTCTCACATCTATCTCTAGAAATCCTCATCCAGTGAAAACGCTTTGCTTTCGGCGGTGTTCATTACGCCGCTTTTTTGGTAGTCGCCTACGCGTTTTTCAAAGAAATTGGTTTTGCCCTGTAATGATATCATTTCCATAAAATCAAATGGATTGCTGGCACCGTAGTGTTTTTCGTAGCCTAGTTCGCCCAACCATCTGTCGGCCACAAACTCAATATACTGGCTCATCAGTTTGGCATTCATACCTATCAGATTAACCGGCAGGGCATCGGTAACAAATTCCTTTTCAATTTCAACCGCGTCAGTAATGATCTTGATCACCTGCTCTGCCGGTAACCTGTTTTGCAGCATTTTGTACAACAGGCAGGCAAATTCACAATGTGAGCCTTCATCGCGCGATATCAGTTCGTTACTAAAGGTAAGTCCCGGCATCAGGCCGCGTTTTTTAAGCCAGAATATAGAGCAAAAGCTGCCCGAAAAGAAAATACCTTCAACCGCGGCAAAAGCTACCAGGCGTTCAGCAAAATTACCTTCGTTTATCCAGCGCAAGGCCCATTCTGCTTTTTTACTTACACAGGGTACAGTTTCAATGGCGTGAAACAGGCGATCTTTTTCGGCAGGATCTTTTATATAGGTATCTATAAGTAAGGCGTATGTTTCTGAGTGGATGTTCTCCATCATGATTTGGAAACCGTAAAAACATCGTGCTTCAGGTAATTGCACTTCGCTCATAAAGTTTACGGCCAGGTTTTCGTTCACAATACCATCGCTTGCGGCAAAAAATGCCAGGATATGCGAAATAAAATGTTTCTCGCCCGAGTTCAGGTTTTCCCAATGTTTCATATCGTCCGAAAGGTCGATCTCCTCGGCCGTCCAAAAGCTGGCTTCTGCTTTTTTATACATCTCCCAAATGGCGGGGTACTTGATAGGCAGTATCACAAACCTGTCCTTGTTCTCTCTCAGTAATAATTCGTCTTCCTGTTTCATAGATACCTGTTTTTATATCGTTATTTCCTTTACTTAGCGCCACCAGACACGAAAGCCAGCCTTATAAAAAATAAAGCTTTTGATTTTACCTGATCCAAATTAGGGGGATCAGTGTTTTATTATGTAATTTACTGACAGACAAGTTATTGAATAATGGATGATGAACACATCCTGCTGTCTTTCGAATACCTTATAGAACAAAGTTAATGTTTGAGTTCTTAAGATTTTAGTGTTAGTTTTTAACAAAGTGCCAAGTTATTAACACTTTGCACAATTATTTTTGATGTAGCCCAAATCATCAAAAATTAATGAACTTGATTACAGCTAATTAAAAAATATCAGAAAAAGTAGCGACCTAAATACTTGCAAAAAACAATAATTTAACATTACAAATTACTTGACTTAACACCGACAATTATTGCCAATAGTATAATGCGTTTACTAAGTGCCGATTAAAATTTGGAAATCTGATGGAAAATGCGGCCCGGGTACCCAATTGTGGAAAACAAAGTACCTCCAAAAGCGGTCATTAGTCAAGATATTCCTAAAAGTTGTATGAATTATTTTGCATCATCGGCCGATACAAATTTCATAGATACCGAGTTTACACAATGACGGATGTTTTTAGGGGTAAGATATTCTCCTTCAAATACGTGACCCAGATGTGCACCACAATTGGCGCATACAATTTCTACGCGGCGCCCGTCGGCATCCGGTACTCTTTTTACCGCACCTGGTATCTCATCATCAAAACTTGGCCAGCCGCAATGTGATTCAAATTTTGATTCGGAAGTATACAGCGGGGTATCGCAGCGTTTGCATACATATAAGCCTTCGGCATGGTTGTTTAGTAACGCTCCTGTAAATGGTCTTTCGGTTCCTTTATATACTATTACCCTTTCTTCGTCGGGGGTTAATTGATTGTATTCCATTGATTAATTATTGAGTTGTTGAATGATAGAATTTATTGATCTGTTTGCTGTTATTTTTAGCATTTTATGTTACATAAATATACGCAAAAAGGGCCATTTAGCTTGCATTTAAGCACGATATTTACATAATACTGACCCGTTTTTAACCCGTTTATAATGAAAAAAGGTACTAAATTGACAAAAATAAGCATGTCGGCTAATCAAATTATTAACTTGCGGGCTCATTTTAAATTATGCCTATACCTAAGGTTGTTTACCAAACTTTTAAGCACCAAAACCTGCCGCTCATTACCAGGCTATTTATCAAATGGCTTAAATGGGTAAATAAGGATTATCGCTACGAATTTTATGACGATGCCCGCATTGAGGCATTTTTACAAACTGATTTTGATGAAGAGGTGCTGGCTGCCTATAAAAAAATAGACATCGGCGCAGCAAAGGCCGATTTTTTCAGGTACTGCATCCTGTATAAAAAAGGCGGCATTTACCTGGATATAGATGCTTACGTATTAAAACCCCTTGACAAGTTTATTAAGCCTGATGATGTGGCAGTGATATCACGCGAGGGCCACCCCGGCGTATTTGTACAATGGGCATTGATCTATGAAGCAGGTCATCCATTTTTGGAGAAAACCATTGCGCAGGTACTGGAGAATATTAAATATAACAGATACCCGCATGATGTACACAAAATGACAGGCCCTACGCCTTACTCCATCATTATTAATGAGTACATCGAAAATAACATACTGGTAAACTACCGGTTGATGGGAACTGATTATAACGGAGTAATCAAATCGCGGTTACCGCTTGGCAGGTTACTTTACCGTAATGAAAAAGAGGGGCACTGGAAAAAAGCGCAATTGACAAGAGGGGTGCTGAAGAACCCTTCCAATTAAATAAAACTTGTCATCCTGAGGAACGAAGGATCTATATTGAACTTATCTGTTGTAGAATAGATGCTTCACTCCGTTCAGCATGACAAAAGGGAAGAATAAAGAAAAAATCCTGTTAATCCTTTAATCTGTTTAATCCCGGTTCAGACAATAAAAAAATCCCAGCCATTGCTGACCGGGATCTATATATTCTAAGTTTAAGCTTTTGCTTTAACCTTTCAGCCTTAAGCTAACTTAGCCAGTTCTTCTGCCATGGCAGCGCCAATTTCGGCAGGTGATTCTACTACGCGGATACCACACTCACGCATGATCTTCATTTTGGCAGCAGCTGTATCGTCGGCACCGCCAACAATTGCACCGGCGTGACCCATACGGCGTCCCGGAGGCGCGGTTTGGCCGGCAATAAAGCCTACAACAGGCTTAGTGCCATTGGCTTTTATCCAACGAGCAGCATCGGCTTCCATGCCTCCGCCAATTTCACCTATCATGATGATACCATGTGTATCAGGATCATTCATCAGCAATTCAACAGCTTCCTTGGTTGGTGTACCGATGATCGGGTCGCCACCAATACCAATAGCGGTAGTGATACCTAAACCAGCTTTAACCACCTGGTCAACCGCTTCATAAGTTAACGTGCCTGATTTTGAAACCACACCTACATTACCTTTTTTAAAGATAAAGCCTGGCATGATACCAATTTTGCTTTCATCAGCAGTGATGATACCAGGGCAGTTAGGGCCAATAAGACGTGCATCCTTATCAGTTAAATATTCTTTAACCGCTATCATATCCTTTGTAGGGATACCTTCGGTGATACAAACAATAACCTTGATACCGGCTTCGGCAGCTTCCATAATGGCATCAGCACCAAAAGCAGGAGGTACGAATATGATAGATACATCAGCGCCTGTTTTATCAACCGCGTCTTTAACGGTGTTAAAAACCGGTCGGTCTAAATGTTGCTGACCACCTTTACCCGGTGTAACACCCCCAACAAGTTGGGTACCATAAGCAATCATTTGCTCAGCATGGTAAGTACCTTCTTTACCTGTGAAACCCTGTACAATAACTTTAGAATTTTTATTTACGAGAACACTCATTGGTTTTTTTCGTTTAGTACGGCAAAGCTAAAGTTATTGCCAATAAAGTCAAATTAAATTTAACGCTGTGGCATTCTTTTTACATTAAGCCCCGGGCTTCGGTTTTGTGGAGTTAAAAAATCGGCGAGTGGACTTACCCGGTCATCTCCGCCAGCCGGCGGATTAACCACCCTCCTTCGCCTGCGGCGGAAAGAGGGGATTGGGAAAATGGAACAAAGACAAATGGAGCAAAGAGCACGGATAAAAGAACTTGTCATCCTGAGGAACGAAGGATCTATTCTTAAATATGCATGGCATTTAATAGATCCTTCACTCCGTTCAGAATGACAAACTAATATTAGTTTCTTACCCTCTTTCCGCCGCAGGCGAAGAGGGTCGACAATCCGCCGGCTGGCGGAGATGTGGGGGTGAGTCCATTGTTCGTGTTCGGATGTCTCCAAAACCCGAACAAGCCCCGAACAAAATCCGAACAAAAATGGAACAGCATCATCATTTTATTTAATTTAGCGGCAGTAAAAACCTACTCTTTATGAAAATCATAAACAAAAACCTTGTCATTTGCCTTATCGCCAGTCTTTTCTGTACCACTGCCGCACAAGCGCAGTTTGGTGGGTTCGGAAAGAAACTATTGGATAAAGGTACCGATATGGTATCTGGCGGCGGATTAAACAAGATACTGAAGCAACCCCAGGCCATTACCACCAGTTTTAATGACGTTAATAAAACCGGCTCAAAACCGCCATCGTTTATGGAAGGGCAGGTGGCTGAGCCTTTGTATCTTTTACCAAAAGCGCCGGGTGGCGGCTTTAAACTTTGCGCCGGCTTTTACGAAATGACCAACAAAAGTTACTGCCTGCACGCGGGTACCCGAGGCCCCAGCACCGGCGATGGTTATATGCTTGCACCTGTGTTTGGCCCCAAGCGCGATGTGGTGATACTGATATTAAAACATGCCGAAACTCATCCCGAAGTTACCCAGCATAGCATACAGATATTATTATGGGCGATAATTGCCCGCACCAAATTTGCCGATTTTGGCACTGATATTAAATTGACCGCTACTCAACTTTTATCAACAAACGAATTGTTGATGCTGGAAGGTGGTGCCCTGGGTGTATTGCCCGCCAGCGTGATGGATAAGGCCAAAAATCAATTGCCGTCTGCTGTGCAAAGTGTTTTTGAGGCGGAAAATAATATCCGTCGCCTCGCCTCGTCTGGTAACTCATCATACGAGGAAATGGAAAAATATGCCATGATAGCCGGATTGGCTCCGGTGCCTGATCCGGAAGTGCCATCAGGTATTTGGTCATTACATCCGGATGGATATTATATCCGCTTTTATCCGCATAGTTATTCCCAAACTACAGTGCAGATCTATGTGCCTAAAGAACTGATCAGCACCAAACCGGGCCTGGTTTATGATGCTCCAAATGGTATTGCCTGTCCGGCCAATGTAGGAGCCCAGCGCCTGGCCCAAACCAATGAGCCGTTGAATGCTGATTATCACAGGAAATTAAAAACGGTTTGTAACCCGTAAACAGAGGGGAAAGGTTAAAGGGAAAAGGTTTTATGAATTCTAAAACTTGCGCTCGTCTGTGACCACAGGTGTTGGTAAGATTAAATTTCTAAAAAAATTGTCATTTCGATAGAGCAGGGGTGGCAGAGGCAGGGGGCGAAAGAGAAATCTTATACGTAATGCAAAGCTCTAATTGCTAATCGCATAAGATTTTTCCCTGCGGTCAAGAGATAGTTTCTCCTCGTACCTCGTTCGATTTCTATGATTTAAGCAACTACTTTCTGATAATTTTTTTCATAGGGTCTATTTTGATTAACGCAGGCGAATATTCGTAGGATGAGTTTGTTTCT
>JAUCSE010000039.1 GCA_030445275.1 Mucilaginibacter sp. | reverse complement strand
AACCGCCTGTAGAAGTTATCAGCCGGGACATCGTCTGAAAGCTGAAACCGGATAAAGAGCTTTTCTTGATAATCCTTTTTGCCTTGCATGTCCTTAATATACAAAACAAACAACTAAATATCAAATACTTATGAAAAAAACAACCCAATCAGACAGTGTTCGATTGGGTTGTTTGGAAACCTCCGCTCAGTTGCGCAACGGCCACGTATTAAACAGGAGGCTTTTTGTAAATAAGTTATATGCTGACTATTAAACTTTTTTAGGTGGCAGATCAAAGGCAATAGCATCATGCTCAAAATGCCCTTTATGTGCACCGTCACAAAATGGTTTATTGGCCGATAGACCGCAACGGCAAATTGATAATACTGTTCGACCTTGTAAACCGTATTGATTTCCTTGAGCATCTACAATTTCAAAATCGCCGTCAATTTTTACTGAGCCGTTATTATTAATAGTAAGTTTAGTTTTCTCCATTTGATAATTTTTGCACAAAGTTAACCAATGGCAGCACCCATAAATGGGCTATTTGCAATTTAGACCTGTTCCTGATTAGGCAATGTCAGTACCCATAAATGACAAATTGATGATGCGGATACCGCCCTGTTAAAACACATAAGTTTTAGTTTTGTTAAGCAGGGAGTATGGTAAAGTATCTGCATCAATTTTACATCAAAAAACACTACAAATGGAATACAGACAATTAGGAGCATCCGGGTTAAAAGTACCTGTGTTAAGTTTTGGGACGGCCACTTTTGGCGGTGGTAATGAATTTTTTAAAGCCTGGGGAAATACACAGGTTGATGAGGCTAAAAAGCTGATCAATTTGTGTTTAGATGCGGGAGTTAACTTTTTTGATACAGCCAATGTTTATTCTCACGGATTATCTGAAGAAATATTGGGTAAAGCACTTGAGGGATTACGTCATCAGGTGTTGATCTCAACCAAATCTACTTTTACCATGGGCGATGGTGCCAATGATTATGGTTCATCTCGCTTTCATCTCATAGAGCAATGTGAGGCCAGCCTGCGCCGCTTAAATACCGACCATATTGATGTTTACCATTTGCATGGCTTTGATGGCACCACTCCCGTTGAAGAAACGTTACGTGCACTGGATGACTTGGTTACCAGTGGTAAAATTCGTTATATAGCCTGCTCCAACTTTTCGGGCTGGCATTTGATGAAATCGTTATCTGTATCAGAACGTTACGGCTGGAGCAGATATATTGCACATCAGGCTTATTATTCATTGCTAAACCGCGAGTTTGAATGGGAACTGATGCCGTTGGGAATTGACCAAAAAGTGAGTACAATAGTTTGGAGTCCATTAGCATCGGGACAGCTAAGCGGCAAGTTCAGAAGAGGAGAACATACGCCTGAAAACTCCAGAACAGTACAAGGCGGCAGTCATGGGCCAGCTACTAATTTTGAGCATCTTTATAATATTGTTGAGGCACTTGATGAAGTGGCCGAGGAAACCGGTAAATCAGTAGCCCAGGTTTCGTTGAACTGGTTATTACAAAGACCAACGGTAGCCAACCTGGTGATAGGTGCCCGTAATGAGGAGCAACTGAAACAAAATCTGGCTGCTATAGGCTGGAACCTAACCATTGAGCAGGTTAAAAAGCTGGATGCAGCGAGTGAGGTTGACCCTATATATCCGTACTGGCATCAACGTCAAAATATAAAGCTTAATCCCCTGCCTGATTTTTATTAAGAAGATTGTCCGAATCAGAATTTTCAGAATGAGAAAATTTTCTGAATTTTAGGATTAGGATTTTGTTAATTCATAAATTCTGAAAATTTTGATTTAGAGAGTTATGGCTACTGATATGTTCGCTTTTATGCAGTTTATGCGCAGCGCCTTGTTGCCTTTGCCTGGCATAATTGAAAGAATGCACGTTGATGATCCTGCCTTTTACGTAAATAAAAAGATATTTGCCAATGTTAAACTAAAGGATCAGCTGCTTGCCATACATACGCCTGAACGCGAAAAATGGATGGCCACCGATCCGGATACTTTTTTTATTACAAACCATTATCTTAATTACAAATACATGCTGGTGCGCCTAGAAACCGTATCGCCTGATGATCTTAAGAAACTCCTGATAACCGCTTGGCATAATCGGGCAACAAAAGGCCTGATCAGAGCGTATGAAGAAATGACTAACTCTGCATTTCTTCAATAAAAGCTTATCCTTATTTAATATCTTTCCGCGTAAAAATACGCATATTATAGGGTACAAATACCTGTATAAACGCCTATTCATTTGTTTATTTTTATGGTAGTTATCAACCCTAAATACAATCACTTTATATACCATTGATTATGATCAAGAAACAGTATCTTAAAGAAATTATTATAGCAGCAACTCAACAAAGGAGTGGGGCATCAAATACGCTCAAAGACGTTATAAAAGTGCAAAGCTGGCTAAACTTATATGCCATGGTTAACCCCGCAGCTGGTACCGCAACCGGCATCGACGGGGATTTTGGCCCTGCTACTGAAGCTGCTGTAAAGAGTTTCCAAAAAAATAAACAACAGCCGCAAACCGGCATTGTTGATGCCGGGCTTTTTAGCGTATTATCACAACCAATGCAAAATGCGTTTACAACAAAAGCAGCCGGTAATGATCTGCGTACAATCATGGTAAATACGGCCATGCAGCATCTTGCCAATGCCCCTTTTGAACTCACGATCAAAGGGCAAAGTAACAGCGGCCCATGGGTACGGAGCTATATGGATGGAATGGAGGGTACACCATGGTTTTGGTGCATGGGTTTTGTACAAACCATTTTAGATCAGGCAGCCAGTCAACTAGGTAAGGATTTCAGGGCATTAATGCCATTATCCTACAGTTGTGATACTGTTGCAACAACCGGCATCCAGAAAGGTATTCTTAGTCGCTATACTGTTGTGCGCAGTACCCCGTCATTGGTAAAGCCCGGTGATATTTTTCTGCTTCAGCAAACCACCTTTGATTGGGTACATACCGGGATAATTACAGCTGTAAACGGCGATCTGTTTGAAACCATTGAAGGTAATACCAATAATGATGGCAGTAGTAATGGGAATGGGGTATATAAAAGAGTCCGGAATTTTCAAAAATCAAAGCTTGACGTATTCTCCATACAAAGTTTGGTTTAAAGCATACTTAAACTATAAAAGCAAAAAGCCCCATAAAGGGGCTTCTTGTTTTACCAGGTTTTTTAGTCCCTTTTTATTAAAGTAATGTTTATGTTACAGTTATTTCTGAAAAAATATCCTTTTTCCTAAGGCGCTTTATAAAACATTAACTAATTTGCATACTGCTTGCAAAGCATCGGGGTTATAAACCAGATTTACCTATTTAACCGATTTTAGATATGATTACCCGGAGAAAGTTTATTCAAACAACTTCCATTGTGGGAACAAGCTTCCTGCTTTCCCCCGAAATTTCAAAAGCTTCGGCCTTTTATAAAGGATCGCCAAACGGTAAAGTTGTATTAGGTATGATGGGAACCAATAGCCGCGGACTATATCTTGCCCAGAGCTTTGCCAAAATACCCAATGTTGAAATTGGATATATATGCGATGTAGACTCCAAAGTGCTTGAAAAAACCATTGATACCATATTTAAACAAACGGGTAAAAAACCGGTAGGCATTACTGATATACGCAAAATGCTGGAGATAAAGGATATTGATGCGGTTGTTATCGCCGCACCTGATCACTGGCATGCCCCGGCAACTATCATGGCCTGCCAGGCAGGCAAACATGTGTATGTCGAAAAGCCATGCAGCCATAATCCACATGAAGGTGAAATGGCAATTGAGGCATCAAAAAAATATAACCGTTTGGTGCAGATGGGCAGTCAGCGACGCTCGTTCTCCAATGTGCAGGCTATGGTAAAGGAGCTGCATGATGGTGTTATTGGCAGGGCCTACTATGCTAAAGGCTGGTACACCAATCATCGGTTAAGTATAGGTAAAGGTAAACAGGTTTCTGTGCCCGAAAACCTGAATTATGAGCTGTGGCAGGGGCCCGCCCCGCGCACCGCATTTCAGGATAATCTGATTCATTATAACTGGCATTGGTTCTGGAACTGGGGAACCGGCGAAGCCCTGAACAACGGAACTCACGAATTGGATGTTATTCGCTGGGGGTTAGGTGTTGATTTCCCTAATAAGGTAGTATCAACAGGTGGTCGTTTTCATTTTAATGATGACTGGCAAACACCCGATACGCAAAATATCCTGTATAATTTCCCTAATAATACAGCCGCCGAGTGGGAAAGTCGCAGCAGTAATGGGTTTAATATAGAACAATTAGGCCGGGGTGTAGTGTTTTATGGCGATAATGGAACATTGTTTTATGGCAGCGGTAACGGCTACAAAGTTTATGATGGCGACAATAAACTGATAAAAGAAGTTAAGGATGATACTAAGGTTGATGCTACCAATAAAGTGAGCCCAACTGAAGCGCTTGATGGCTTCCATATGAAGAATTTTATTGATGCTGTAAGAGGTGAAGCATCATTAAACTGCCCTATCGAGATAGGATTTAAATCAACCTTATTGCCTCAGCTGGGTAATATTTCTTATCGTGTGGATAGGGTGCTGCACATTGACCCCTCAAACGGACATATTTTAAATGATCCGGAAGCCACTAAGCTATGGAGCAGGGAGTATGAAAAGGGCTGGGAAGTAAAGGTATAAGAGCCTCTTTTATTTAATTATAATAAATATTATATAAACCAATATCTTACATTACACATGAAGAAAATCGTATACCCCGCCTTGGTTCTGTTTGCCTCGGCTGCATTATTACCTGCTGCAACCCGAGCACAAAACAAATTATTTGATGGTAAAACCCTTAACGGTTGGAAACGCCTTGCCGGTACTGCTGATTATAAAGTGGAGGACGGCCAGATTGTAGGTACCACTGTTTTAAACTCTGGTAATACATTTTTAGTTACCGAAAAGGAATATGGTGATTTTATACTGGAGCTTGATACCAAAATTGAAAGCAAGCTAAGTAATTCCGGCGTGCAAACCCGCAGCCACTATGATCCGGCTGGTCATGAGGGGAAAGGCAAGGTTTATGGTCGTCAGTTTGAAATTGATCCATCTGATCGTAATTGGACAGGTGGTATTTATGATGAAGGCAGGCGCGACTGGCTTTACCCGCTTGATCTGAATGCCAAAGCAAAAGATGCCTTTAAAGTTGGGGAGTATAACCACATCAGGATAGAATGTATTGGCAACGAAATGAAAACCTGGGTTAATGGTATTCCGATTGCCGATGTGGTTGATACCATTGATCGGAAGGGATTTATAGCTCTACAGGTTCATGCGGTAAGTAAAGAAGAGCAAGCCGGTAAAAAGGTATATTTTAAAAATTTTAACCTGCAAACTACCAATTTAAAGCCCAAACCTTTTCCTAAGGATGTGTACGTGGTAAATTTGCAA
The DNA here is from genome assembly GCA_030445275.1 of Mucilaginibacter sp. Lineage (GTDB taxonomy): Bacteria > Bacteroidota > Bacteroidia > Sphingobacteriales > Sphingobacteriaceae > Mucilaginibacter. Next base: position 56,128 of record JAUCSE010000039.1, on the reverse strand, counting down.
CCCAACAGCATTACCCCGGCCGAAAAAGCAGCCGGCTGGAAATTATTATATGATGGTAAAACGAACAAAGGCTGGCGCGGTGCTACACTAAAAACTTTTCCGGGTAAAGGCTGGGAATATACAAACGGAACTATGCATGTGCTTCCATCCGCCGGTCAGGAAGAATCAGGCGGCGGCGATATTGTTACCGACGATAATTATGCTGCATTTGATCTTTCTTTTGAATTTAAACTTACCCCGGGAGCTAACAGCGGCGTTAAATATTTCGTAACCCTGTCTGAAGTTACCAAAGGCTCAGCCATTGGGTTAGAGTACCAGGTGCTTGATGATGCGCTGCACCCTGATGCCAAGCTTGGCCGTGACGGCGACCGTACACTTGCCTCGCTTTATGATCTGATCAAAGCCAATAAACAAGCTCGTTTTGTACATCCGATAGGTGCCTGGAACATTGGTCGAATAGTAGTTTACCCTAATAACCATGTAGAGCATTACTTGAATGGCGTAAAAGTGTTGGAATATGAGCGTGGCTCAAAAGAATACCGTGATCTGGTAGCGATCAGTAAATATAAAATCTGGAAAAACTTTGGCGAAGCGAAAGAGGGTCACCTGTTATTACAGGATCATGGTAATGAAGCGTTTTTCAGGAATATAAAGGTTAAGAATTTGAAGTAAACAATTATCCGCGCGTCATTGCGAGGGACGAAGCAATCTCTATGCTATACAGAGCGAACATTTAGGTAATAAACTTTCATAGTTGATCTGCTTATGTAGAGATTGCTTCGTGCCTCGCAATGACGCGTTTGTGTTGTGTTAGATCACAACGAGCTCCTCAATGTAACATGAAATGGCACAGCAAAATGCTCGTGACTGTTGCTCAACGCAAACTCCGCAGCTTGACTACCCATAAGCTTAAAATCTGTTGATATGGTGGTAATACCATCCAGAATGATCTCTTTAAGGGCAGTTTCATTATAGGATATTACGCCTACATCTTTTGCCACTTTCAAATCAGACGCGATGATCTTTTTGATCAGGTCAACAAGGTCATCCTCCATCAGGCTGATGTAAACCGTTTGGGATTGAATTACTTCGGTAGCTAAAGAATCGACTACGGCATATTCAAAAGCATATTGCCTGCAGAAATTTAAGAATCCTTTCAAAATTTCCTTGGAATGATAGGTTTTGCCTGGGAATATCAGTTTAATGGTATTGTATTTAATTAATTTATCCAGCAGTTTTTTTAGCGCCTCATATACGTCGAACGCGAAGTTTTCATAAATGGCGGCAAATTTTCCGTTAACCCCGGGTACCAGGTTATCCAGGAGGATCAGTTTATCCTTGGGGATAGTGTTGATGATTTCGTGTGCTTTGGTTTCATTATCCAAAAAATGCGGGATGATGATGTACTTGGCATAGTCGTTTTGAAAACTATCAGCTATTATCTTTTTAAAAAAGTAAAAGTCGTTGTTGTAAATATAAAAATCGATGGTAGCCTGCTCGCCAATAGTGTCAACAAAAGCATCATAAATTATCTTTTTGTGCGCACTTAGTTTATTGAACAGAAGAAATATCTTAAGCGGTTTTTGAAAATCAGTGTTCGAAATAAAAAAACCTTTACCTGGTACCGAGCTTACTATACCTTTATCTTTTAATTCCTTATAAACCCGCTCAATGGTATTGCGCGAAGTATCCAACGCGAAGCTTAGATCATTGATGGAGGGGAGCATATCATCCTTAACAATATCGCCGCTTTCAATAGCCCTGATAATGGCATTTGACAGTTGAAGGTATTTTGGGGTGATGGAATACTCATCAATCGACAATATTTTAAGATAGTTCTTCACACTTTATAATTGAAATACCACAAATGTAATATTACGCAATTGCATTTATTGTTTAAAAAGATAGTAGGGGACGGTTTCACAAAAGCAAATAATTATCTTACTTAAACCAAAGTGTTTTCTTCGTTACCTGTCATTACGGAGCTTTAAACTTAACCTAATGGCTTTAAATAAACCAAATGCAATATTTGCCATTTTATTGGTGGCTTCTGCTACACTTTTTACTAATAGCCTGAGGGCACAAGACTTATATCAAGCTTTCCGACAAGGCTGGCTAAGGAAAGCCGAAGCATATAAACCCAGGCTAATCGAAACGATAAAGCAACCGGTAAATTTAGTTAAGCTTGAAAAAGAGCCGTCTGCTTTTCAGGGATGGAAAGCTGTAAGCTCAGGAGGAACGGATAAACTTTACAACGCATCACTCAAAACAGAGAGTGGGATAGTGGCTGATTTTGGCGAACATCTTACCGGGTATTTTACCTTCACCATAAAAGCATTAAATGGTACACCTGATGCGCCTGTACGACTTAAATTCACCTTTGGTGAGGTGCCTGCTGAGTTATCAGTTCCATTTGACCCTTATACAGGCACGCTCAGCCGGGCCTGGTTACAAGACGAAACGGTTACTGTTACCGAGATGCCCGCCACCATTACTATACCCCGCAGATTGGCATTTCGTTACGTAAAGATCGAACAGCTGGGCGCATCGTCATCTTTTGATTTCCATATATCAAATATGCAATTTAAAGCGACCACTTCGGTAGCTACTACCCCACCAGCTTTGGCTGCCGGAACACCTCAACTTATTGCTGATATTGACAGGGTAGGATTAGCTACCTTAAAAGAATGTATGCAAACTGTATATGAGGACGGCCCCAAGCGCGACCGCAGACTTTGGATTGGTGATCTCTACCTCGAATCATTAGCTAACTTATATTCGTTCAAGAATAATGATCTTACCAAACGGTGTTTTTATTTGTTGGCTGGCTTATCTGGCGATGATGGTATTTTGATCGCAAACGTATTTGAAACCCCTGAACCGCATGCGCAGGTTGGTGGCAGGTTGTTGGATTATTGCTTTTTGTATAATGTTGCACTAAAAGAATATGTAACAGCCACAGGTGATAAACAAACAGGCCTTGATTTATGGCCGGTTGCCAAAAAACAACTGGATATTGCCCGTAAATATGCAGGTGAAGATGGTATGATGGATTATCTGAAAGCGGGTAAGGAATGGTGGGTGTTTTTTGACTGGAAAGACGGGCTTGACAAGCAGGCCTCATTGCAGGGCTTAACCATATACACCCTGAATCAAACCTACGCGCTGGCCAAGCTATTAGGTAAAGAAAGCGAAGTAGCCGATGTGCCTGCATTAACTAAGAAGTTAAAAGAAGCCGCGCATAAAAAACTGCTTGATAAAACAACAGGACTGTTTGTGAGCGGGGCAGATAAACAAATATCCTACGGTTCACAAGCATGGATGATATTGGGTGGGGTTGCCTCAAAAGCCGAAGCTCAAAAGGCATTGAATGCTTTACCAGTCATAAAAAATGCAGTGCACCCGGGAGCGCCTTATATGTTTCATTATTATGTGGCAGCTTTAATTGAAAGCGGATTAAAAAATGAAGCGAAAGAGGCTGTTGAAAACTATTGGGGAGGTATGATCAAAAAAGGAGCCGATACTTTTTGGGAAGTTTATGACCCTAACGATGAATTGAAATCGCCATATAATTTTTACCCGGTAAATAGCTATTGCCATGCCTGGAGTTGCACACCTGTATATTTTATCCGGAAATACCCGGAGATATTTCAGCGATAGGTATTATTTTGTCTGAACCGGGATTAAACAGATTTATACGATTTTTTTGGATTTGATTTGCAGTATTTAAAAGAAATCCGATAATCTGCTTAATCCCGGTTCAGACAAAATAAACGGTTAATGATCAGCAGCTGGTTCATTCCCCTTCTTTTTAAAGCTGTAATATAAATATCCCAAAGCCGGTAGTATAAATAAGCTTCCAATAAGCAAGCCCATACCCAAGTCGTTGATCGTTTTACTGGTTGCATGTTCAGTAAGCAGCGACATGGAACTGCCGTCTTTAAATATCACAAAACGAGGGAAACGGGTATGTCCAACCGCAATCAGTATCATGCTTACCTGGAAAGCAGCCAGCACCCTAATCCACTGTTTATTCTTAGTATCCGAGATGATGAACCATAACAATATAAGAGATAGGGTAGCTACTATTACGGCTATTAAACTTAACGTGTTACCAAATATCCAGTCAGACAAGTGTACATGTTCAACCCCCGAAGCTAAAAACACTAAAGCGCCAATAATAACGGCGGCTATATTCATCGCCTTAGCCTTTTTTATAAAGCGCTTTATATCATACACCTCGGTACATTCGCCAATGAGGTAAATAGCGGCAAGGAAACCACAAAGTGCCACTGTGAAAAGCCCCACAGCAACCGAAAACCAGTTGAGCCAGCTAAAAATGTAGGCACCAGCAAAAGTTTTTGCTGTAGGATCAATCTGGCCCGATAGTGCACTGCCCGCAATAATGCCTAAAAACAAAGGCGTAACAAAGCTTGAATAAACAAACATGTGATTATAAAACCCCTGCGTTTTTTCGTCTTTTATGGCATCGTAATTACGAAAAGCAAACGCGGTACCCCGGGCAATAATACCCATCAGCATAATCAGCAGCGGGATATGCAGGTAAATGCACATTTCACTATAAATGGTCGGGAATCCAACAAACAGAATTACCACGGTAATAATAAGCCACATATGATTGGCTTCCCATATAGGGCCAATGGCCTGATAGCTGGTTTTACGGGTTCGGTCTTTATTATCGGTTGATGTAAAAAGCTCAATGATACCCGCGCCGAAATCGGCTCCACCCAACAAAAAGTATAGCGTGATAGCAGCAAATAAGAACAAGATAACAACGTACAACATAATATTATGGGTTAACGGTCATACAATTCAGGTACCATTTGTATTTGCCGTTTCAATAGGAAAATAACAAATACACTCAGGGTGAAATAAATAAAGGTAAACAGGTAAAAAGAATACTGTATACCCGGCATAGGGGTAACGGCTTCACTGGTGCGCATAACCCCTTGAATTATCCAGGGCTGGCGACCGACCTCGGTAACTGTCCATCCAGCTTCGAGGGCAATAAAGCCTGCCGGAGTAGCATAAATAAACATTTTAAGGAACCACGCCTTGGTGAACCAGCTCTTCTTTCGCCATAAGGCAATAAAATATAAAATACCCATCAACATCATCAACATACCAAAACCCACCATAATCTGGAAGGCATAATGCGTAACTGCTATGGGGGGCTGATTTTTAACAGGTATTTTATCCAGCCCATTTACTTCCTGCTTAAAATTATCATGTACCAGAAAACTCAGCAGGCCCGGTATTTCAATGCCATAGTTCACTTTTTTGGCGGCTGTGTCTGGTATGCCCCCAATAACCAAAGGAGCGTAGGTTTGGGTATGAAAATAAGCCTCCATGGCGGCTAGTTTTGCCGGCTGACGCTTAGCCGCCCCTTTGGCCGAAATATCGCCGCTTAGGGGTTGCAAAATGGCTGCAGCCGCGCCGAATATAATGGCGATCTTAAATGCCTTGCTATGAAAATGTACATTGCGTTTACGGTAGATCATCAGTGCATGGATACCCGCCACCGCGAAGCCTGTAGCCGAAAACGCGGCAATAGTCATGTGCAGTGCTTCAGAAAACCAGGCCTCGTTAAACATGGCTTTCAACGGATCGATATTTAAATACTGCCCGTTTACAAAATCAAAGCCTGATGGACTGTTCATCCAGGAATTGGCCGATACCACCAGTATTCCCGATGCTATACCACTTACACCTACAACTATCCCCGTAGCCCAATGGAACCAGGTATTGAGTTTGTTCCAGCCGTACAGAAAAAAGCCAAGCGCTATAGCCTCAATAAAAAAAGCTACCCCTTCTAACGAAAATGGCATGCCAAAAATAGGCCCCGCGTGTTTCATAAAGCCCGGCCATAATAAGCCCAGTTCAAATGAAAGCATGGTGCCTGAAACAGCTCCGGTGGCAAAAAATATGGCCACACCTTTACTCCAGGCTATGGTAATGTTTTTGTAAACCGGGTCTTTAGTTTTTATCCATTTATAATGGGAGATGGCCATAAAAACGGGCATTACCATACCAATGCAGGAGTATATGATATGAAAACCTAATGATAAGGCCATTTGCGACCTTGCTGCAATAAAATCGTCCATATGTGTAATACTAAATAATGGCTGAATTTAAAGCTATAACGTAACAAAAACGTTAAGATTTGCTAATTGATATTAAATATAAAATATACTTTTTAAGTGTAACGTGTTGTATTAGTGGATAAAATTTATTAAAGATTGGCGGTTGAACAGCGCTTAATACAAATTCAAGAATTTATTTTTGTCCCAGCAGGGTCTCTCGCAGAGGACCCTGCGCAAACTATACAGAGCAATCAGCCGGCTCACGGCCCACACAGGGTCCTCTGCGAGAGATCCTGTGAAAACTTAGACGTATTTGTTTATAATATATTTAGTAATCCAGTAACTCTATACAAAGATTTATCAGCCCCGTGAATTACATACTCAAAATATTGATCAATCCATTTTTCAAAAGTTTCTTTGCTTAATGAGGAACTTTCGTTCCATGCAATTAAATCTTTTACGTTAATTGGATGTTTCATCTTTTTGCCTTCCATTAGATCATTTTCATAATCTAACATCAGAACAATAACTTCTTCAACAAAGTATACTTTTGCATCCATTTTTACTACTAATTCTGTATTTACCTATTCCTCAATGTCGACCCCCTGATAATCAACTCTGGTTTAATACTAATAGTTTTTGGTTTAGCTGTAGTGTCGGTATTGCCTATCTCCTGAAAAAACAAATTGGCTACCGTATTACCCATATAAACGCTAAACTGGTCGATAGTGGTGATTGATGGACTGGTGATCTCCGAAAAACTTTCGTTGGCATAACCACATATACCCAGTTCTGATGGCACTTTGATACCCATGGCATTAGCAACATCCAAAACACCCAGGGCCGAAAAATCAGATGTAGAGGCAAATATGGCATCAGGAGGGTGTGGTAGACTTAGCAGTTTGCGCGTGCCTTCGGCACCCAGCTCCTTTGTCCAGGCATTTTCCACGATCAACTCTTCTATTACCGGTACATTATACATTTTAAAGGCTTTTAAATATCCTTCTTTGCGTTGCTTAAAAATGCTGAGGTTTTGTGGCCCTTCCAGTAGGGCTATCCTTTTATAACCGCCTTCAATTAAATGTGATACCGCCTCGAATGATGCCTGCACATTATCATTAATTACTTTCAGGGTTTCCAGCTCTTCTGCAACACGATCAAACTGAATCAGCTGGATGCCGTGATCAAGTACATTTTGCAGGTGCTGGTAATCACCATTATCAACCGATACAGAAATTACAATACAATCCACGTGTTGGTTGATGAGTGTATTTATACATTGTATCTCTTTCTCATGTTGCTCGCCCGATTGGCAAATAATCAGATTATAACCTTTTTGATAAGTTATTTCCTCAATACCTGCAATTACGTTCGAGAAAAAGTTCTGATTAATGCGCGGTACAACCACACCAATTGTTTTTGATTGCCCTTTACGTAGGTTAGATGCCAGTATATTACGTTTATAGTTTAACTCATCGGCAGTTTTAATAATGAGCTCCTTTGTTTTTTCGTTCACCTGGCTGCTATTGTTCAGCGCCCTTGATACGGAAGATGCCGTTATGCCAAGCTTGGCAGCAATATCATAAATGGTGGTGCGTTTTACTTTCTTCATTATAAAGTGCAAGTTGGAAAAAATATTTTACGCAATCGATTGTAATTTTAAATATTTATTTAATTTCGTCTCGTTAAGTTACCAAAAATTAAACACACCATACTATTCACGCATTAATCCCATAAAAAAATATGCTCTTATTAGGCATTGATATAGGTACTTCATCGGTTAAAGTTGGCATTGTTGATGCAGGCACTCAAAAAATAGTTGCTTCGGCACAATACCCGGATGAAGAATCGCCAATTAAAGCTTTGCATCCGGGTTGGGCAGAGCAATCGCCGCTGATGTGGTGGGAGCAGGCACAAAAAGCGCTGGAATTTTGCCATGCTAAGAAAGCATATGATCCGCAGGATATCGCGGCCATTGGCATCGCTTACCAAATGCACGGGTTGGTTTTGGTTGATAAGAATCAAAATGTGCTGCGCGATAGTATTATCTGGTGCGATAGCCGGGCTGTTGAAATTGGCGACAAAGCTTTTGCTGCTATTGGCGAAGAAAAATGTTTGTCGCACCTGTTAAACTCTCCCGGTAATTTCACGGCATCGAAACTGGCCTGGGTTAAGGAGAACGAACCGGAACTATACAATAAGATAGATAAAATAATGCTACCCGGCGATTATATAGCCATGAAGCTTACCGGTGATATCACCACATCAGTTTCGGCACTATCCGAAGGCGTATTCTTTGATTTTAAAACCAATAGTATCTCCAAAGAAGTTATCAACTACTTTGGTTTTGATGAAGGTTTGTTCCCAGTAATCAATCCGGTTTTCTCATCACATGGGACTTTATTAACTTCCGTGGCCGAAAAGCTGAAATTAAAGGCTGGCATACCGGTAACTTATAAATCCGGTGATCAGCCCAACAACGCACTTTCCTTAAATGTACTGAACCCGGGCGAGGTAGCAGCTACAGCCGGTACTTCAGGAGTGATCTATGGCGTTAGCGATCAATTGGCGTATGATCAGGAATCGCGTATCAACACCTTTGCCCACGTTAATTATACCGAGGAACAAAAACGGTTGGGTGTATTGTTATGTATAAATGGTACCGGCAGTTTATATCGTTGGGCCAAATATAATTTTGGTGCCGGTTTAAGTTATACGCAATTAAATAATGAAGCAAATAAAGCTCCGTTAGGCAGCGATGGTCTGCAGATATTACCCTTTGGTAATGGTGCCGAGCGTATGCTTAACAATAAACAAGTAGGTGCGCATGTTCAAAATATTGACCTAAACCTGCATACCCAGGCACATATTTTCAGGGCCGTGCAGGAGGGTATTGCCAGTGCGTTTCGTTATGGATTGGATATTATGCGCAGCAACGGTATGAACCCAACAGTGATCCGTGCCGGGAAAAGTAACCTGTTTTTAAGCGAACTGTTTACCGAAACTTTTGTAAATGCTACAGGTGTTCCGGTTGAGTTATATAACAATGATGGTAGCGTAGGAGCAGCCCTAGGTGCAGGAATAGGAGCTGGGATATTTAAATCGCCGACTGAAGCATTCAGCAATGCTAAACCAATCCAATTAATTGAACCATCAACGCAGGCATTTGAACCCGTTTACCAGGAATGGAAGGAGCTGCTGAGCCTAAAGCTAAAGGCATAAAGCCAAAAGCTAAAAAACAAAATTCACTAAATCACTAATTCAGTAAATCAATAATTAAGATCATTCACTAACTCAGTAATTCAATAACTAAAAAGATATGAGCATCGTAACCGGAGAAAAACAATTTTTTAAAGAAATAGGACAGATCAAATATGAAGGACCGCAATCAGATAATCCACTGGCGTTTAGGTGGTATGATGCGGATAAGGTAGTGGCAGGTAAAGCCATGAAAGATCATTTGCGCTTTGCAGGTGCTTACTGGCATTCGTTTAATGGTAACGGTGCTGATCCGTTTGGTGAAGCTACCCACATTTTTCCATGGAATGAAAAAGCCGACGCGGTTGAACGTGCCAAAGATAAAATGGATGCCGCTTTTGAGTTTTTAACCAAAATGAACCTGCCATACTACTGTTTTCATGATGTGGATGTAGTTGATTACACCAACGATGTAAATGAGAACGACAGACGTTTACAAGCTTTGGTTGAATATGCCAAGCAAAAACAAGTCGCAAGTGGTGTAAAACTGCTTTGGGGTACCTCAAATTTGTTTAGTCACCGCAGGTATATGAATGGGGCATCAACCAATCCTGATTTTCATGTACTGGCCCATGCTGGCGCCCAGGTAAAAGCAGCTTTGGATGCAACCATTGCATTAGGCGGTGAAAATTATGTATTCTGGGGTGGTCGTGAAGGTTATATGAGCTTACTGAACACGGATATGAAGCGCGAACAGGAGCATTTTGCCAAATTTTTGCATACGGCTAGGGATTATGCGCGCAAGCAAGGTTTTAAAGGTACGTTCTTTATCGAGCCAAAACCATGCGAGCCAACTAAACATCAGTATGATTATGACGCGGCTACCGTATTGGGCTTTTTGCAGAAATATGACCTGTTGAACGATTTTAAACTGAACCTGGAAGTTAACCACGCAACACTGGCAGGCCATACTTTTCAGCATGAACTACAGGTAGCTGTTGATGCCGGTTTATTAGGTTCAATTGACGCTAACCGTGGCGATGTGCAAAACGGCTGGGATACAGACCAGTTCCCGAATGATATTAATGAGATCACCGAGTCGATGTTGATCATTTTAGAAGGCGGAGGTTTCCAAGGAGGTGGTATTAATTTTGATGCCAAAATCCGCCGCAACTCAACAGATCCTGCTGATCTTTTCTATTCGCATATTGGTGGGATGGACATTTTTGCCCGTGCTTTGATAACGGCCGATAACATTCTGCAAAAATCAGAATACAAAAAAATACGGAAGGAAAGGTATGCTTCTTTTGATTCAGGTGCAGGTAACGATTTTGAAACAGGTAAGCTTTCGTTAGAAGATTTGCGTAACTATGCGATAGCTAATGGCGAACCTAAAGCCATCAGCGGCAAACAAGAATATTTAGAAAATTTGATAAATCGCTATATATAGTTTATAATTGTCAAGTTAACATATTAAAACCAACATAACCAAACAATGAACCTGAAAACCCTCTCATATGGCGATTATGCTGTATTTTTGATCTACTTTGTTTTAGTTTCCAGTTACGGCTGGTGGGTATATAGGCGTAAACACAACGCCGATGCCACTTCAAAAGATTACTTTTTGGCCGAAGGGTCGCTAACCTGGTGGGCTATCGGTGCATCGTTGATCGCATCAAATATTTCAGCAGAACAGTTTATCGGAACCAGCGGATCAGCATTCAAGATGGGTTTAGCCATATCAACTTACGAGTGGATGGCAGCTATAACATTGGTCATTGTAGCGGTGTTTTTTATACCGGTATATCTTAAAAATAAGATATTCACCATGCCGCAGTTTTTACATCAGCGATATAACGGCACAGTGGCCATGATCATGGCTATATTTTGGTTATTACTGTACATCGTAGTTAACCTGATGTCAATATTATACCTTGGCGCATTAGCAATTAGTGGTATATCTGGATTAGATATTCACCTGTGTATCTGGTTGCTGGCTATATTCTCCATCGTAATTACATTGGGTGGGATGAAGGTTATTGGTTATACCGACGTTATACAAGTTGCTGTACTTATTCTGGGTGGTTTAATGGCTACCTATCTTGCCCTGACACTTTTAAGTGAGAAGGAAGGAACTACAGGTTTATTGAATGGGTTTAAAATATTGCATTCAGAGGCTACTGATCACTTCCACATGATCTTCAAAAAGGATAATCCTAACTATATGGATCTGCCGGGCTTAACCGTTTTAATCGGCGGTATGTGGATCACTAACCTGAACTATTGGGGTTGTAACCAATATATTACGCAAAGAGCCCTGGGGGCAAATCTAAAAACGGCTCGTGGTGGTATCCTGTTCGCGGCTTTCCTGAAGCTGTTAATGCCTGTTATTGTTGTATTGCCGGGTATAGCAGCATACTTGCTATATCAAAAAGGTATGTTTCACCAGGAAATGATGAGTTCATCGGGTGTTTTAGACCCTAATAAAGCTTATCCATCATTACTGAATTTATTGCCATCTGGTTTAAAAGGGCTTTCGTTTGCCGCCTTAACTGCTGCAATTGTAGCATCATTGGCTGGTAAGGCAAACAGTATTGCAACCATTTTTACCTTAGATATCTACAAAAAAGCCATTAATCCTGGTGCTACCGATAAAAAACTGGTTAGTTTAGGTAAATGGTCAGTAGTGGTTGCTATGGTATTAGGTATTATTTTATCAGAATTAATTGGTAAAACACTGATGGGCGAAGGTAAGCAAGGCTTCCAGTATATTCAGGAATATACCGGCTTTGTATCCCCTGGTATTTTTGCCATGTTCATCCTTGGTTTTTTCTGGAAAAAAGCAACTTCAAACGCGGCATTATTTGCTACCATAGGCGGGTTTGTATTCTCCTGTTTCTTTAAAGTATTACCTCGTTTTGCTGATCTAAGCTTCCTGTCGCCTTACGGTTTTTCGAAACTGGCATTGCAGGATGATAAAGTGACCCAGTTATATGAGATACCATTCCTTGATCGCATGGGCTTTGTATTTGCCATCTGTGTTATTGGTATGATCATCATCTCTAAAATTGACGGAGCCAGGGGTATTAAAACTAATGGTTTGGAAATTGACGCTTCTATGTTTAAAACATCCCGTGCATTTACTGCCGGGGCGCTGATAGTTACCGGTATTGTGGTAGCGCTTTATTCTATATTCTGGTAGCCGATTTTATAACCCGGTATAACAAAGGGCGATAGATCATGATGATCTATCGCCCTTTTTGTTAAACTGATGAATTATTTGCTAAAACGTTACATAGTTTATTGATGCCCTAAATTGTATCTTGTATGATGATCGGTATCCGAAAACGTTTGCGTGGATTATTGTCAATATCCTTTTCAACTTGCAGGAATGATGTGTAATTTGCCGGTCGCAACAAAACCTATTATATACAATACCATTGATTCATGGTGAATAATTTAGAACAAACATTTCGCTGGTTCGGACCTACCGATCCGGTTACACTTACAGCTATCAGACAAACTGGCGCTACAGGCATCGTTACATCTCTTTATCACATCCCGAGTGGGGAGGTGTGGAGTTTGGATGAGATCGTCGACAGAAAAAAAATGATTGAAGCAGCCGGACTTACATGGTCGGTTGTAGAAAGTGTAAATATTCATGAAAGTATAAAAACAGCCGGGGCTGATCGGGATAAATACATTGAAAACTATGTAAGTACCCTTAAAAATTTGTCGGCAGCTGGTATCCATACCGTATGCTACAATTTTATGCCTGTGCTTGACTGGACACGTACCGACCTGGATTACCTGTTACCCAACAAAGGAACAGCTTTAAGATACGATGCCAATGCGTTAGCTGCTTTTGACCTTTATATACTGGAACGCGAAGGTGCCACTAATGATTTTACTCCAGCACAACAACAGGCAGCCAAAAACTATCTGGATAATATTAGCGCTACTGAAAAAGCACAGCTGATCGATAACCTGATGGCTGGTTTGCCTGGTACCAACAAAGTGTTGACCATACCCGAGTTTAAAGAACATTTAAAAAGATATGCCAATACTGATGCGGTAGCTTTAAAAAATAACCTCGGTTATTTTCTGAAAGGTATTATACCAGGCGCAGAAGCTGCTGGTGTAAAAATGTGTATCCATCCAGATGATCCGCCGTTCCCGATATTGGGTTTGCCAAGGGTGGTATCAACAGAAGCTGACCTGGCCGATGTGGTTAATTTTAGCCCTTCGCCAAGCAACGGCTTAACCTTTTGCACCGGTTCATTAGGTGCAAGAGCAGATAATGACCTGCCCGGAATTATAGAAAGACTGGGAGAGCATATCCATTTTCTGCATTTACGCAATGTACAGCGTGAGGATGACGGCAGTTTCTACGAGGCCGAGCATTTAAACGGCAGTGCGGACATGTATGCAGTAATGAAGAAGATAATTTTAGAACAGCAAAAACGTGAGCAAAACGGACGTAAGGATATAAGCATCCCCATGCGCCCCGATCATGGCCACAAACTGTTGGACGATTTTAACTATAAAACATACCACGGCTATTCGGCTATTGGAAGGTTAAAGGGCCTGGCCGAATTGCGGGGTTTGGAAATGGGTGTTAAACGCTCATTGTTTGATAAAGCATAATTTTTAGCCTCACCCTGACCTCTCCAAAGGAGAGGGTTCAAAACGTGAAGTTAAAGTCGTCTCCTTTGGAGAGGATTAGGTGAGGCTAAATACACATAATTTAAATTTTAAGGGCAGTTTACCTGCTTAACCACTAATGAAGAGTTTTTTAGATCAGGATTTTTTACTCGATACCAAAACAGCACAGCGCCTGTACCACGAGTATGCCAGCCAACTACCTATTATTGATTACCATTGCCATTTGCCGCCTGATCAGATAGCTAAAGACATCAATTTTGATAACCTTACGCATATATGGTTGTATGGCGATCATTATAAATGGCGGGCTATGCGTGCCAATGGTGTTAATGAGGAATACATTACCGGTAATAAAACTGACCAGGAAAAGTTTGAGCAATGGGCGGCTACCGTACCATACACACTACGTAATCCACTGTTCCATTGGACTCACCTGGAACTGCAACGCTATTTTGGTATTAACGAATTGCTTTCGCAGGCAACAGCTCAAAAAATATATGCTGATTGTAACGCCAAATTAAGTACGCCGGAGTTTAGCGTGCGCAATATCCTCAAAAGTAAAAATGTAGAGGTGGTTTGCACCACTGATGATCCGCTTGATAATTTGGCGTTTCATCAAAAGATCAAACAGGATGGTTTTGAAGTGAAAGTATTACCAGCTTTCAGACCCGATAAAGCGATGAATGCTGATGATCTGCAGGCGCTTAATCAGTATATTGATCAGCTGCAAACAGTTAGCAATATTGATATTTCAAATTATGCCGATTATTTAAAAGCATTAAAAAGCCGTCATGACTATTTTGCGGAAAATGGCTGCCAACTGTCAGATCATGGTTTGGAGCAAATTTATGCGGAGGATTATACCGATAGTGAAATAACCGCCATATTTTTAAAGATCAGAAGCAAGAAGGTATTATTACCACTGGAAATAACCAAGTTCAAATCGGCTATGTTATTTCAATTTGCACTTTGGGATCATGAAAAAGGTTGGGTGCAGCAATATCACCTGGGTGCTTTGCGAAATAATAATACCCGTGGATTAACACAGTCAGGACCTGATACAGGCTGGGATTCCATTGGCGATTTTAAACAGGGTGTTGCTTTATCTAAGTTTCTGAACAAGCTTGATCTGGATAACCGCCTGGCAAAAACTATCCTTTATAACCTAAACCCAGCAGACAATGAATTATTTGCCGCGATGACCGGCAATTTTAACGATGGATCGGTTGCCGGGAAAGTTCAATTTGGTTCTGCATGGTGGTTTTTGGATCAAAAAGACGGCATGACTAAGCAGCTTAATGCCTTATCAAACATTGGCCTCATCAGCCGTATGGTGGGTATGCTTACTGATTCGCGCAGCTTTTTATCGTTCCCAAGGCATGAGTATTTCCGCAGGCTGGTTTGTAACTTGTTTGCTGAAGATATAGAGAAAGGCGAACTACCTAATGATATAGCCTGGACTGGTAAGATCGTACAGGATATATGCTATTATAACGCTAAGAATTACTTTAATTTTGATCAACAATAATGAGTAACTCTTTTAATAACGGATCGCCAAAAGGCAGTGTACTTTCATACGGCGAATTACTGTTAAGAATTTGCCCTGATGCTGGCGGCGAGTGGTTAACCGATAACCAGTTGCCATTTTTTGTTGGTGGCGCCGAACTAAATGTAGCTACCGCTTTGGCATTATGGGATTTGCCATCCAGCTATTTTACGGCTTTGCCTGATAATGCCATGTCGGCGCAGATATTAACTTATCTGCAGAGTAAAAGAGTAGACACCGCGCCAGTTTTTATGCATGGAGATAGGATAGGTCTTTATTATTTAACCCGTGGTAAGGACATCAAAAACAATGCATTAATATATGACCGTGCCCATTCGGCATTTGCCGGTTTAAAACCCGGACAGGTTGACTGGAACAAAGCGCTTGAGGGCGTAAGTTGGTTTCATTTTAGCGCGATATGCCCGGCCATTAATCAGAATGCAGCTGATGTTTGTGCTGAAGTATTGCAAGCGGCATCTGCCAAAAACATCACCATATCGGTTGATTTGAATTACAGGGCAAGGCTTTGGCAATACGGCAAACAGCCCATTGATATTATGCCCCAACTGGTAAAACATGCCGATCTGATCATGGGCAATATATGGGCGGCCGAAAGAATGCTGGGTGTTCCGGTTGAGCCAAACGTGACTGAATCTGGGCAGAAAAGCATCTATCTGAAGGAAGCCTTGAGTTCATCAGAAAGAATTATGAAGCAATTTCCTAAGTGTAAGGCGGTGGCCAACACCTTCCGTTTTGATGCGGGTGAGGGCATTAACTATTATACTGCTTTATATACCGGCGACAAACTATACAGTTCAAAACAATACGATACCGACAAAGTAACTGATAAAGTGGGTAGTGGCGACTGCTTTATGGCGGGGTTGATCTATGGTTTTTACAATAACCTTGATCCACAGCAAACATTGGAGTTCGCAACCTCGGCGGCTTACCAAAAACTATTTATTGAGGGTGATGCAACCAATAAAACGGTTGATGAGATTACTAAAGCGATACAATCATGAGCAAAAAAGATAGCGCGCTAAACGCCATATTGAAACAGGGATCATTACCGCTTTTCTTTTACGAAGATGCGGAAGTGAGCCTGGAAATAACGCGTACCTTGTACAAAGCCGGCATCAGGGTATTTGAGTATACCAATCGTGGTGCTGCTGCGCTGGCCAATTTTAAAGTGTTAAAAAAAGCGCAGCAGGAAGAAATGCCCGATCTGGAATTGGGTATAGGCACTATCAAAACCGCTGCCGAAGCCGAGGCTTTTATAGCCGCGGGTGCCGACTTTATTGTGGCTCCGGTTATTAATCCTGAAGTGGGGGCCATTGCCAAACAACATAATTTATTATGGATTCCGGGTTGTATGACACCTACCGAAATTCATACCGCGCAACAACACGGCGCGGCATTGATCAAACTGTTTCCGGCTAATATTCTGGGTCCGGAGTTTATGTCGTCGATAAAGGAATTATTTGCCGGGCAATTATTTATACCAACCGGCGGTGTTGACCTTAATATTGACAGTATCAGCACCTGGTTCAGGGCAGGGGTTTGCGCAGTGGGTATGGGAAGTAAGCTCATCAGCAAAAAAACCCTAGAGGGCCGTTTATATGAGCAATTATATGCAGATGCCATTAAATTAATAGAAATGGTATCAAGTATCAAGTAGTTAGTATTAAGTATCAAGACACATTGCAATTTTGCTGTTTGTTGTAAATAAAATAAGAAAGTCCTGATACCTGATATCGATTACTTAATACTAAAAAACAAAGTCTTAATACTTGATACTAATATCTTGATACTAAATTATAACCAATTAAAAACCAATCATAATGAGAGAAACCAAAGTTGGAAACTATAGATGGGTAATATGCTCGCTGGTGTTTTTTGCTACTACAGTAAATTACCTGGACAGGGCTGTAATAAGTCTTTTAAAATCCAATCTAACCAAAGAGTTTAAATGGGACGATGGTGATTATGCAAATATTGAAATCGCCTTTAAAATTGCTTACTCGTTCGGGTTATTGGCAGCAGGTGGTTTTATTGATAAAGTAGGTACCAAACTTGGCTATTTTTTGTCAACTCTTTTTTGGAGCATTGCTGCTGTATGTCATGCTTTTGTTGGCAGTACATTTGGCTTTGGTGTAGTACGTTCGGCATTAGGTATAAGTGAGGCTGGCAATTTTCCGGCAGCAATTAAAACTGTAGCAGAATGGTTTCCGAAAAAGGAAAGAGCGTTTGCCACCGGGATATTTAATTCAGGATCAAACATTGGTGCAATTGTAGCCCCCCTAACTGTTCCGTTTATTGCAGTAGCATGGGGTTGGCGTTGGGCATTTATTATTACCGGGTCTATTGGTTTTATATGGCTTTTATTGTGGTATTTATTTTACGAAACACCATCAAAACACAAGTATGTAACCCAGGCCGAGCTTGACTATATCAATAGTGATCAGGAAGTTTTAGGTCAGAAGGAAGAACCAAACGAAACCAAAAAAATATCCTGGGGTAAACTATTAAGTTTCAAACAGACCTGGGCATTTGTAATCGGTAAATTTTTAACAGACCCCATATGGTGGTTTTATTTATTCTGGTTACCCGATTTTTTGGAAAGTCAGTACAATTTAAAAGGTACAGCCATCGCTTTTCCGGTAGCGCTTGTTTATACCATGTCAACAATAGGCAGTATTGGTGGTGGGTGGATACCTATGCAACTCATCAAGAAAAACTGGCCGGTTTTCAGGGCCCGCAAAACATCTATGTTTGTTTACGCCTTGTTTGTAATCCCTATTGTATTTGCTCAGGTTTTAGGTGGTATTAATATGTGGCTTGCAGTAATTGTAATTGGTATAGCAGCATCGGCCCACCAAGCATGGAG
Source organism: Mucilaginibacter sp. (assembly GCA_030445275.1). Classification (GTDB taxonomy): domain Bacteria; phylum Bacteroidota; class Bacteroidia; order Sphingobacteriales; family Sphingobacteriaceae; genus Mucilaginibacter. Next base: position 37,728 of record JAUCSE010000039.1, on the reverse strand, counting down.
CGCAAATATATTTACTACCGTATCTGATATGTTCCCTAAAAGGTCAGTGGGTTCGGTTACCGGTATCGGGGGGATGTTTGGCTCTATAGGTGGCGTGTTTTTATCATTGGTAGTGCAAAAAAACCTTTTTGTACATTTTAGGGCAATTCATCAAATAGAAACAGCCTATTATATCATGTTTGTTGTATGCGGCAGCGCTTATATACTGGCGTGGTTAATTATGCACTTTCTTGTTCCTAAAATGAAACCAATTAAGTTATAGATCATATTGAATAATTAATCAAAAAAAGAGTCCCAGGATGTTTATATCCTGGGACTCTTTTTTGTAAAGTATAGCTTAATTAAAGGGTGCTTTCAACCTGCTCAGCCAACTCATCTATCCAGCTCGACAAAAATGGTTCTGTACCGGTAAGCCTTATCCATTGGCCATCTGTATCTTTAGCTATAATAAGGTGCAACGTTCCATCGGTTGATTTAAACTCGTATGCATTGGTGAAATTCGGATATGTAATTCCTTGTGCTATACCGTCAATTGTACTGTCGGTACCGCTAAGTGTTGCTTCAAATTGTTCCATGGTGTATATTTTAATGAATAACATGGTTTAGGGTATTTGTGTTTGTCTTGAACCATGATTAATAAGATTTGAAGATTATCCTGATAATTGAAAAAATATATATTAATCAAGAAATCCCCAAATCCTGGTAATCATGGTTCTGATGATTTGCTACCTTTACGGTGTGGAAAACATGCAGCCTGATCCGAAGATCCTTGTGGATATTGTACAAACAAAAATGCCTTATGGCAAATATAAGGGTACTATTATAGCTGATATTCCGGTACATTACCTGGAGTGGATGGCTGGTAAGGGTTTTACTAAGGATAAAATGGGTATGCTGTTGTCAACCACCTTTGAGATAAAAACCAATGGCCTGGGCGAGATCCTTTTTATGGTAAGAAAATCACTCAGGCAGGGGAGGTTCTAATTAAAAACTCCTGCTGCTTCAATATTACTTATTGGTGACCATCCGATTGAAAGGTTTACCGCGTATATACGTCTAACAACATAAATTGTTATCATTATGAAAAAGTTGATCTTATATATTGCAGGTGTTTTTTTATTCGTGGGCTGTGCCGATGGTCAGTCGTCTGCTAAGTTTGCTGCGCTACCCAAGCCTAAAACAGGGGAGGCTATAGCCACTTTTGGAGGCGGTTGTTTCTGGAGTATGAGCGAGGCGCTGTCAGAACTAAAGGGAGTGAACAGGGTTGTTTCCGGATACGCGGGTGGTAATACTAAAAACCCTACCTATGAGGGGGTAAGTTCGCAAAATACCAATCATGCCGAAACAGTGCAGGTTTATTATGATCCCAAAGTGATCAGTTATGATAAACTGGCCGAAGCCTTTTTCTTTGCACATGATCCAACTACCTTAAATCGCCAGGGGCCAGATGCAGGTACCGATTACCGCTCTATCGCTTTTTATCGTACACCTGAAGAAAAGAATACTCTGTTGGCCACCATTAAAAAGGTGAACGAATCAAAACACTATAACAATCCGATAGTGACGCAGGTAGTGCCATTCAGCATTTTTTATCCTGCCGAAACTTATCATCAGGGATATTATCGCACACATAGTGACAATCCCTATATTGAACAGATATCTGAACCCAAAGTGATGAAATTCAGAAAAGCTATGGCTGCTGATTTGAAAACGGAGTTTAAGAAATAAAAGATATTACTCATTAACGCGTCATTGCGAGGTACGAAGCAATCTCTATGCTTTACAGAGTGAATTTGCGTGTTTGAACTGCTTATGTAGAGATTATTAATATTGTGTTTGTTTTTATTGGTATTAATGAGCTCCCTCCGGTCGGTTGTCTTCGTTCCTCGCAATGACGCGTTTTATAAGGTGGGGGAGTTTACAACTTATTAAACCAACCCTTCTTCCAAAACACATATACCTGGAAAATCGCTATTACAAACATAAAAACAAGCGCGTACACATAACCATGCCGCCAGTAAAGCTCAGGCATATTATCAGGGATGGTATGCCCTTTGTCATCCTGGCGGGCAAAGTTCATTCCGTAAATACCGGCTATAAAGGTTAAGGGGATAAATATTACGGAGATAATGGTGAGCACTTTCATGATCTCGTTCATTCGGTTGCTAACCATCGAAAGATACAGGTCAATAATGCTGGAGGTTACTTCTTTATAGTTCTCAATCAGGTCCATAGCCTGTATACAATGATCATAAGCATCACGCAGGAAAAGCTTTACCTCGGGCGTAATCAGCGGACTTTCAGAACGGATCATATCATTAATCTTGTCGCGCTCGGGCCAGCTGGCGCGGCGTATGATGATCAGCGTACGTTTAATTTGCTGGGAGTTAAACATAATGCTTTTATCTGCGCTTTCATATACCTTATCTTCGATGCTGTCCAATTTGTCTCCAATCTGGGCCAGTAATAAAAAGTAGGTATCAATAATGGTATCCGTTAAGGCATAGCACATATAGCCCGGGCCGGCGGTGCGTATGGCACCTTTTCCGGCTTTAAGGCGGGCTTTTACAGCTTCAAAGTACTCTTCGTAATCTTCTTCAAAACTAATGATCAGGTTATCCTTAATAATGGCCGAAAACTGGTTGTTCACCAACTCGCTTTCCTTATTAAAATGAACTATGCGACTGGTGCTAAAGGCATAATCGTCATACTCATCAAACTTAGGGCGTTGGTGGGTATTGGCTATATCTTCCAGTACCAATGGATTTATATTCAGATGTGTTCCAATTTCTTCAATTAGCCCGGCATCGCCCAAACCATTGATCTTTATCCAGTGGGTCCATTTTACGCGTTTATCGCATTTTTGAAATTGATCCAATATAACATGAATGTTTTTGCCCTCAGAGGTGATCAGATCATCTTTATTATAGGAGAATATAGCAATATGGGGCTGTAGTGCATCTTCCGGGATTACGATCATCCCGGGGCTGTCGCCAACATTACCCTGGCGTCTGTTTACCTTATACTTTACACGTTTAATTCTGTTGTCCATTTATAAATAATTAATGCTCTGCGGGCCCTGGTTAAATAACAGATCAACAATACTCAGATTTTTCAGGAATCCTTTTCGCTCTTCAAAAACCTGAAAATAAGGTTTTTGTTCCAGTTCGGTTTCTTTTTTAGGATGGATAGAAGTTCTGAAATCAGGAACTGATGGGTATTCTGGATGATATTCATCCGTGTACTTTATTTCGGTTTTGATCTTGGTAAGTTTGAGCAGTAGTTGTAAAAGCTGTTCATTATAATCAAAAAGATAGGGGATTTGCTGTTGTTTCTGATAAAATACCGCAAGATCATCCTCATAATATTCAAAATAAGCCGACCGTCGGTAACAGGCCCCAAGGCTTTGCCAGTGCAGGCGCTGCCAGTCAAAATCGTAGCTTATTTTTACGTCTTTAATTTTGGTATGTGTTTTTGAACCTTTAGCTACCGGTACAACCAAGGTCAATATACCCTCGGGCGAGTAAATATTGGCCCGGTTACGGTACGTTTGTTTGGGGAAATGTTCTTCTCTTTCTATCAGGATATCAGGTTTATAAGTATTTAATCTTATAAAATATTCAACCGGCGGAAGATAAAACATAGGTAATACAGCACCTTTTTCAATCATATATTTTATGTTTGTGTTCAAAATTGGTTAAAATAATGATAAAAAAAGGGTTTTTAAGGTTGGGTATTGCATTTTTGTACCTTACATCGTTACTTCCCTTTTGGTTTTTATACCTGGTATCTGATGTTTTATTCGTTATTATCTACTATTTTATTCGTTATCGTCGTGATGTTGTAGCTCAAAACCTAGCTAATGCCTTTCCCGGAAAAACAGAAAAGGAGCGCCATGATATTGAGTTTAAATACTATCGTTACCTGGCCGATCTGGTTGTGGAAACCATCAAAATGATCACCGTATCTGAAAAGCAAATTCAACGCAGGGTAGTAGCAGCCAATGCCGAACTGGTGCATGAATATTTTGCCAAGGGTAAGAGCATTATTGCGGTAGCCGGTCATTATTGCAATTGGGAAATGGCCGCTTTGAATTTTAATTTTGTTACCGATAAAAGATTCATGATTGTTTATAAACCCTTAACCAATGCTACCTTTGATGAGTTTTTTATCAAAATACGCTCGCGTTTTGGTGGGCAACCTGTTGCTATGCGCCAAACCATGCGTAAAATGGTAGAATATAAGAATGAATTAACGGTGAGTGTGCTGGTGGGCGATCAAACGCCGGTAAGTCATGAAGTAAATTACTTTACCAATTTTTTAAATCAACCAACTGCCGTATTTTTGGGTGTCGAAAAAATAGCAAAGGCAATTGATGCTGCTGTAGTGTTTTACGACATGAAACGCGTAAAAAGAGGTTATTATACTTACACATTGGTGCCCTTAACTGAAAATGCCAAACAAACTGCTGAACATGAGATCACCGATGCGCATGTTCAATACCTGGAAAGTATGATCAGAAGAGAACCGCAATATTGGCTATGGTCTCACCGGAGATGGAAATTTAAGCCGGAGGACGTACACAAATGATCAATACCCCTAAAGTTGCTGTAGTTATACTAAACTGGAACGGCGGCAAATATCTCAAACAATTTCTTCCGTCTGTTTTGGCCTCCACATGGCCTGGCCTACAAATAGTGCTAGGCGATAATGCGTCAACGGACGATTCTGTAGCTTTTATAAAAGAAAACTATCCAACTATCAGGATCATACAAAACGATCAAAATTATGGCTTTACAGGTGGCTATAACCGGGTACTGAGCCAGGTTGATGCTGATTATTATATTCTACTGAACTCAGACGTTGAAGTGGTGCCTGGTTGGATAGAGCCGGTTATAGCTTTAATGGAAAGCGATCCGTTAATTGCGGCTGCCGCACCAAAGCTATTATCATTTGCGCAAAAGAAAATGTTTGAACATGCAGGCGCTGCCGGTGGATTTATTGACGCTTTCGGGTACCCGTTTTGCCGTGGCCGCATGTTTTACGAGGTGGAGCAGGATCTGGGCCAATACAATCAATCTGGCGAGGTATTCTGGGCATCGGGAGCTTCCTTATTCATCAAAAAGAAACATTGGGATGAAGCTGGTGGTTTTGACGAATACTTTTTTGCTCACATGGAAGAGATTGACCTTTGCTGGAGATTGAAAAATATGGGTTACAAGGTGATGTATTGTGCCGAATCAATAGTATATCATGTTGGCGGTGGTACGCTTAATGCCGAAAATCCATTTAAAACCTATCTTAATTTTAGGAACAACCTGTTGTTATTGAAAAAAAATCTCCCATTTTGGCGGGCTTTTTTCGTGATCGGGATGCGCTTTTGGATGGATCTGCTGGCCTTGTTCAGGTTTTTAGCCGAAGGTAAACGTAAAGATGCCTGGGCGGTAAGCCGTGCACATCAAAACTTTGTACTCCATATTTTAGGTATCAAAGTTTCGGGATATGGGGTTAAAGATCCCAGCAACATGCAAAAGATATCTCCTCAAACGCATAAATCAAAACGCACAGCGCATAATCTAAAAGGCATGTACAAGGGAAGTATAGTATGGGGATTTTTTGTTAAAAAGCAAACCAAATTCACTAATCTTGATCAGCAGGATTTGGTTTAGTATCATCCGTTTCTTCGTTTTCTATCTTTTTTGCTGGTTTTGTCTTTTTTGTTGATTTGGTTTTTTCCTTAAGAACAGGTGCGTTTATTGCTGTAATACCCTCCTGTGGTAATAACAGATGTACATCCTGCTGTGGAAACGGTATCTCGATGCCCTCTTTGTTGAACAGGTCATAAATATCGGTCAATATACTGCTCTTGAGCGATGTCCAGGTATTGATATCGGCAGCCCAGAAAAGTACCCTGAAATCAACAGAGCTTTCGTTCAGGTTATGTAACAATACAGATGGTTCCGGTATTTGCATAATATCATTATGAGCGCTCAGTACGCCATTTAATAAACCCTTAACTCTTTCAATGTTAGTGCCATAGGCCACACCTATAATAAGTTCAACCCGGCGGTTATTATTGCTTAAGGTCCAGTTAATTACATGGTGCGATATCAGGTCGCCGTTGGGTATAATTACTTCAGCACCATCGCTGGTGGCAATTTTACTTGCCCGTATGCCAATATCCAATATGGTACCCGAGCGGCTATCAACCTCAATAATATCACCCACCTGTATGGGTTTTTCAAAGGCTAGTATCAACCCCGAAACCAAATTGTTCACAATGTTTTGTAAACCAAAGCCAATACCTATACCAAAAGCACTGATAATAATAGTGATCTTATCAATAGGCACGCCTGATGCTGCAACTGCCAGGAAAAAGCCTACCGCAATAACCCCGATACGTATCAGCAGGGTTGAGGTACGGTTTTTCTTCTTCAGCACGTCCATGTCATGTCTGTGCTTGGCTGATACATCGTAAAGATAGCTGATGATTTTGGAAAAGATGGACGATAGCCAGATCACCGCAATAAAAATGATCACACTTTGAAAGGTGAACTGGTTATTGGCGCCGCCTACGCTGCGTTTGGCGGTTAAAAATGCTTCAATATGGTCAAATACGGCATCCTCCACACTCAGGTTTTGTGTAAGCATAACCAGCCACAATAAAGTGGTTAATACAATAAGTATACTCTTGAATTTGTTTTTAAGTAATTGAAAGTCAATGTATGAACTGAAGTTGTTGCTGTTCTTGCTGGCTTCCAGCTGTAAAAACAAGGCTTCCATGAGCATCTGTATAATATAATACATAGCCATGGCCAGCCACAAATTATGTACTGCCGTTACACCAATTATTTTGGCCAGACTAAACCTGCCAAAAACATTGCACAAAACGGAAGCGATTTCAAGCGTAATAAAAAGCTTTAACACAATGCCGGTATGCGGTAAAAAATCAGCTGGCGACTTGCGAACAGCGGGTAAAAGCCTGATGCTGATAAAGGTAGTAGCCAGGCCAAGTATCAGTACCGCAACTCTATCGGCATTGGTTACCTGTATAAATAAGTTGCTTAAACAATAAATATTGGTGATGATAAATAATTGTACCAGGTAATTAAATACTAGCTTTGGACAGGTTTTTTTTGACAGATAGAGTATGGCCGTTATCAGGATAACAAAAAAAGTTTCCAGCACCACTACCGGCGGGTGGTCATAAAAATTTGGTATCAGGGTAAACGCAAAAATGATTGATGAAGTTATTGGATAATTAATTACATAATTAGCCTGGCTAAACACATTTTCAGGTGCCTCATTAGTTTTGAGTATTTTTTTACGACTCATGTATATCCAGGCTAAAAAGCCCAGCAATACCAAAAAGCCAGCGAGGTGTATTAATATATCGCGGGCAATAAAAAAGCTGAAAAGCTTGGAGTTCATTGTCGCCGTTTTTGAAAGTGCCTCGCTAAAATCGCTCCCCTCATCGGCCCGCATACTCCAGATATTGCTGAATTCGGCCGATAGCGCTTTTTCGCCGAACTCTCTTATTTTCTGATTGATCTGATCTTTAAGGTCAAGTACGGATATGTATACAGCCGAGGTTCGGTTTTGCAATAGACCGATCTTTGCCATCAGCTTTTTATTAACCGTATCCAATCGGTGGTATTTACTGTCAATAGCTATTTTTTGGATCAGAAAAGTAGTAGACAATGAACTATCGGCCGGGAGGATCTTTAAAGTACTGTCCTTTGAAATGGCATCAAGATTGGTTTGGTTTTTTATGAGGTTAGAGTCTATCTCCGCCAATTGGTCCTGCCAACCATCCAACTGGTCATCGCTGCGGGTTAAAACGTCGCGTATGGTGTATAAATAGCGTAGTGTACTTGATTTATCATTATCAATTAATGATTTGATCAGCGTTATCCGTTTTTCATAGGATGGTAATTGCTTACCGATATCAACCGTATCAATCTTTTTTGAAAGATCCGCCTTGATCTGGTTAAATGCCGAGGTATAATACTCAACCTTTTGCAGCAGGTTATTGACCGATGTGTCAGATCTTTTAAGCGAGCGCAACAAGGAATCGCGCGAAAGGATAGATGCACGGAGCGAATCTCTTTTGGAGCGGGGCTTTTTCTTTTTCGTTTGTGCCAGTACATCAACAGCCGAAAAAAGTGTGATGAACAGCAAGCAATACGCGGTAACTTTGAATATTTTATACATCGGGATAAATACGCTAAACGCCATGGTTAAACACTTTATTTTAAAAAGCGTTTTATCATTATGATAATAAATATACGCAAATTACCCGTTCACCAGATTTTCAATAGCCAGACGGTACGAGTCCATACCGAAACCAGCTATTACACCTTTACAGCTTGCTGCCAGCATTGATGAATGCCTGAATTCTTCACGTTTGTAAACATTTGAAATATGAACCTCAATAACCGGTGTGTTAATAGCCGCAATAGCATCAGCAATGGCTATAGAGGTATGCGTGTAGGCACCGGCATTTATCACAATACCATCAAAACTAAAACCAATTTCGTGCAGTTTGTTTATAATTTCGCCTTCTACATTACTTTGGTAGTAATTAATGGTGATGTTTGCATAACGTTTACGTAATTCGTCAAGGTAGGTATCGAAGCTGGTGTTGCCATAAATTGATTTTTCGCGTACACCAAGCAGGTTTAAATTAGGGCCGTTTATAATTTGTATATTCATTAGTTCAAACTTAAAACAAATCATTTAAAAAATAACAAATTGGAGTGGAGTTCGGCAATAAAAGCTTTTCAGGCTTACCTGAAATTGGAGAAATCGCTGGCAGATAATTCTATTGAAGCATATAGCAGGGATATAGAAAAATTATTTCAATTTTCTGATATACAAATAATTAAGTTAAAACCAGAAACAGTTACTTTAGGTGATTTACGCCAGTTTATTATCTGGGTAAATGAGTTGGGTATGATCCCGTCATCACAAGCCAGGATATTATCAGGTATCAAAGCTTTTTATAAATACCTGCTGATGGAGGATATTATCAGAATTGATCCTTCGGAATTATTGGAATCGCCAAAGATTCAACGGAAGCTGCCAGATACCCTGAGTTACCAGGATATTAATAAATTAATTGCTGCTATTGATGTATCCAAGCCCGAGGGGGGTAGAAACAAAGCTATACTGGAAACGCTTTACGGCAGCGGTTTGCGGGTGTCTGAGTTAACGGAGCTTAAACTCTCCAATCTGTACCTTGATATCGAATTTATAAAAGTGACCGGCAAGGGTAACAAGGAACGCCTGGTGCCAATTGGAGCAGAAGCTATACGTGCCCTGAAAATATGGATCGAGAATATACGGGTGCACATCGCCATAAAAAAGGGTGAGGAAGATATGGTTTTTTTAAACCGCCGTGGAACGAGGTTAAGCCGGGTTTATATATTCCTGATGATCAAGGAACTGGTTGAACTTACCGGTTTAAAGAAAACAGTAAGTCCGCACACATTCAGGCATTCCTTTGCCACACACCTGGTAGAAGGCGGGGCAGATTTGCGTGCCGTGCAGGAAATGCTGGGTCATGAAAGTATTACCACCACCGAAATTTATACCCATCTGGATAGGGAATATCTTAAAAGTACTATAAGTCAGTTTCATCCGCGTAGTTAACAAGGGGATGGATTTCCTTAAGGAAATTTATCATCAAAGCCTAGTGTCCTGTTCTTGCAACATCATGACATTCAATCTTTAGTATATATAGTTCAATTTACTGAACTTTGCGTATTCTTTGGACTACATTTCTTTATTTTAAGGGCTTAACTACTGGTTTTAAACGAGATGCAGCGATTGAAATGTGCAATGACTTATACATTTAATTCCCCCAATTGTGGCAGAATTTACTCGGTTTTTATGAAAATTTATTAATACTGAATTAATTCGGGTTTGTGAAATATTTCGGCATTAGGCTTGTGTTGTTGTTGTTAATTAAAGATTAATAATATGTTAGATTATTCAGAAGAATTAAGTGAATTAAAAACCCTACTTAATGATTTAGGTAATTATTCAAAGACCAATGCCTACATGCTTCAAATACTGTTGGAGCGTTATGATGGTGTAGTTGAACAACTATTTAATATGAACAGCCAGGTTTTCAGGTCGTCGGTTGAAACTATTACCGAAACAGAAAACGATTTAAACCTGATGACAATTGAGCAATTGCCATCCTTTAAAAAGGAAATGCTTTTTGAAAAGAATAAATTTAAGCTAAAAACAGCTGTAAACAATGATATAAGCAGGTATGTGCATCATAAACTGATTGAACAGATCATTTATAACTAAAATTTAAAAAACAGGGCATCTACCAGGGAGACACGGATAAACTATTTAACAATAGCTTTAACCATTCTGTCCCTGCCACTCATATCTTTCCTCAGCTCAATGTTACTAAAATCTTTATTCTGTAATAAATCAACTGTTTCCTGGCCATAGTTCTCATTGATCTCAAAAAACAACAAACCACCCGGTATTAAATTGATCAATGCAAAATCAGCAATGGCTTTATAAAATATAAGCGGATCTTGTTCCGGTACAAATAGTGCGTTATGTGGTTCAAAGTCGGTCACATTGCTGTGCATTTCCTTTTTATCCTCCAAAGTAACATACGGTGGATTACTGATTATTAAGTTGTAAGTTTTGAGTTCTGAGTTCTGAGTACTTTGCAAGTTTAAAATATCAGCATGAATAAAATTTACATCTACCGTGTTTAATTCGGCATTTTGTGTGGCTATTTGTAAGGCGCTTTCAGATATATCAATGGCTGAAACCATTGCGTCAGGAAGGTTCTTTTTAAGGCTGATGGCAATACAGCCGCTGCCTGTGCCAATATCAAGTATGCTGTCTGCAAATTGTTTAGTCCTTTGATCTTTCACCTTTCGCCTTTCACCTATCGCAGATAAGATCCATTCAACCAGTTCCTCAGTCTCAGGGCGGGGGATCAGTACAGACGGATTTACCCGGAATGGCAGGCCGTAAAATTCTGTTGTACCCAAAGTATACTGCACAGGTTCACCTGTTTTTAGGCGGATAAGTATACTTTTTAGCTTTTCAGTCTGCTCATTGCTCAGCTCTCTTTCAGGAAATGCTTTGATGGATGCTTTTGATAGCTGGGTTACGTGGTTAATAACCAGCAGGCTAATGGCTTCTATCTCCTGGGTTTCATAAACATTGTTCAGCTGTCTGTAATCTTCAAAAACATCCTTAATGGTAATCATGCAACAAAGGTAACCATTTAGCCTCACCCTGCCCTCTCCAAAGGAGAGGGTTTAAAAGAGAGCGAAGTTAAAGTCCTCTCTTTTTGTATAGGGTTTAGGTGAGGCTAAATAATCATGCAACAAAGTAACATAAAAGCTACTTTTGCAGCATGGTAAAACATGAAAAATATATGCAGCGCTGCATTGAGCTCGCCGAATTGGGCGCCGGGCAGGTTAGTCCGAACCCAATGGTGGGAGCAGTGGTAGTTCATGATGGCAAGATAATAGGCGAGGGCTATCACCATAAATATGGTCAGGCCCATGCCGAGGTAAATGCCATTGCTCAGGTAACCAGTAACTATGATAATGCTGCCGAACTGCTAAAACAAGCTGTTATATATGTTTCATTAGAGCCTTGCGCGCATTACGGCAAAACACCACCCTGTGCCGATTTGATCATCAAACACCAGATACCTCTGGTGGTGGTAGGCTGCCGCGATCCGTTTGACCTGGTTGATGGCAAAGGGATAGAGAAATTAAAAGCTGCCGGTATTGAAGTGATTACCGGTGTATTGGAAAAAGAATGCCAATGGCTTAATCGTCGTTTTTTTACGCGTGTACAAAAACACAGGCCATACATCATACTAAAATGGGCGCAAACTGATGACGGCTTCTTTGCACCTGCTGATAGCAGCCAGTTATGGATAACCGGTGAGCAATCACGTAAGCTGGTACACAAGTGGCGCAGTGAGGAAGATGCCGTACTGGTGGGTAAAAACACGGCGGCTATTGATAACCCTCAATTAAACGTTCGTTACTGGGAAGGTAAATCGCCAAAACGGGTGGTGATTGACAGACGATTGGAGTTAAATAAAAACTTGAATATATTTGATCAATCAGTTGAAACGCTGATATTTAATGAAGTTAAATTTGATCTGGATGGGAAAAATAAATACATAGCCCTGGAAGATTTTGACCGCTACGTACCCCAATATATTTTATACCAATTGTACCTGCAGGATATACAATCCGTTATTATAGAAGGTGGCGCTCATACGCTCCAAACTTTTATTGAAGCAGGGTTATGGGATGAGGCCCGCATCTTTACCGGGAAAATTGTTTTACAAAATGGTATAAAAGCGCCGCAAATAACTGGTATAATTGCAGAGGAATCTCCGGTAGGAGATGACCATCTTCAAATAGTATATAACAAGCCGATTATATAATGTTGTACGTTTTTTTAAGTATCTGCTGCAGTGTTGTAGTTTCTGTTTTATTAAAATTGGCCAAGCGCTACCATATTGATGTATTCCAGGCCATCACCTGGAACTATTCGATGGCTATACTGCTCACATGGATATTTTTTAAACCGCAATTATCAAACTTAGCCGGAGCGCCCATTTACAATTATCTGGCATTGGGAATATTGTTTCCTTCGTTGTTTGTAATTATGGCATCGTCGGTTAGGTTGGCTGGAATTGTGCGTACGGATGTGGCCCAGCGCTTATCGTTATTTATCCCCATAATGGCTGCGTTCTTTTTATTTGACGAGGCTAAGGATCTGGTTAAAATTATAGGCATTGTTTTGGCATTTGTAGCCATCATGTTCTCCATTCCATGGCAAAAAACTGTGAATAGCCGGGCCAATAAAGGTTCATGGTTTTACTTACTGATCGTGTTTTTAGGCTTCGGCGTTATTGATGTGCTGTTAAAGCAAATAACCAAGGTTAATAATGTACCATTCACAACAGCCATCTTTATCATTTTTATACTGGCGTTTACCTTATCAATGATTGCGTTGATCTATCAGGTTATCACCAAAAAAACGCGCTTCTCGTGGCCGCATATTTTGATCGGGTGGATACTTGGTGTGGCAAATTTTGGCAATATATTATTTTACTTAAAAGCGCACCAGGCGCTATCAAATAGTCCATCAACGGTATTTTCGGCCATGAATATCGGTGTAATCATTGTTGGAGCCTTTATTGGGATGTTTATATTTAAAGAAAAACTGAGCCTGCTCAATAAAATAGGTATTGTGGTGGCTGTACTGGCTATTGTTATTATCTCTTTCCCTCAAACATTGAGCTTTCTTCATATTTAATACGTTTTAATGCTTTTTGACGATACTTATAAAACCATAGAGAAACCTACCGAAAGTATATTCCGTGATCGCGGTAGTAAATTCCTGGGCTATGCTTATCCTATAAATTCGGAGCATGACATTAAGGGCATTGTTGCTCAACTAAAAGCAGAACATCCAAAGGCAAATCATCATTGCTGGGGTATGCGTTTAAGTATAGACCGATCGGTCTTTCGCGTCAATGACGATGGGGAACCATCGGGTACTGCCGGTCGCCCCATACTGAATACCTTACTATCCCGCGACTTGACCAATATTCTGGTAGTTGTGGTACGTTATTTTGGCGGTACGCTACTAGGCGTGCCTGGTTTAATTAATGCGTATAAAGTAGCTACTGATGAGGCGCTTAACCAGGCGGTAATCATTCATAAAACAGTTAATGATATTTATACCGTTAAGTTTGATTATCTGCAGATGAATGATGTAATGCGCATTATAAAAGATGATAATTTAACTATCCTCAACCAGCAATTTGACAATGATTGTAGTGTTCAGGTATCTATCCGTAAAACCCAGGTTGAGCAAATCCTGATGAAAATAAGTAAGGTAAGTGGTGTTACTGCCAAATATGATCATAGCTTGTAATCGTTAATTGCTGATTAATTAATACCCTTTTTTATTCCCTGTTTACTGCATAAAATGACTATTTTAGTCGCATATGCAATCTTTTGAAATCGATAAAACAGATCTGCTCCGCATTAAGGCCGCTTTAGAAAGCGATGATGTTGAGTTAGAGAAAGTTCTGCAGGGATACCACGCCTCTGAGATTGCTATACTATTCGAAAAACTTCCGCAGGAGGCCAAGGAACGGATCATCAACATTTTGCCCACTGATATTGCATCAGAGGTAATTTCTGAAATGGATGAGGAGCATCACCCGGAAGAACTGTTGGTTAACCTGCATCCCGAAAAAAGATCAGAGATTGTTGAAGAATTGGATTATGATGATGCAACCGATATTATTTCGCAGCTTGACGAAGAGCAGCAACACGAAATATTAAAGGGTATTGACCAGGAAGATGCCAGCAGCATCCGCGCCCTATTAAGTTATGATGAGGATACTGCGGGTGGTTTAATGAACTCCGAAATTATCAGGGTAAATATTAATCTTGATAAGAAAGGTGCGCTCGATGCCATTATTCATCAATCAGAGGAGATGGAGGAGCTATATACCATTTATGTGGTTGATGATCACGACATCCTGAAAGGCATATTATCTGTAAAAACAATTATTAAGGCAAAGGCTGATGCACAGGTAAGCGATCTGGTGCAAACCAACTTTGTATATGTAAAAGCCGATGTTGACCAGGAAGAGGTTGCCCGTTTAATATCGCAGTATAACCTAACCAGTATCCCGGTTGTTGATGGTAATATGAAATTGTTGGGCCGTGTTACGGTTGATGATATCATCGACGTAATGGAGGAGGAAAACACCGAGGATATATTGAAAATATCTGGTGTATCTGAAGATGAGGAATTGAGTGGTAACTGGCAGGACGCGGTAAAAAGCCGTTTACCCTGGCTAGTGATCAATCTGGGTACCGCGTTTTTAGCCGCAGCCGTTATCAGACATTTTAGTAATATTGCAGAAAAATTGCCCATTATTGTAGCCTACATGACCATCATTGGTGGTATGGGTGGCAACGCAGCTACACAGGCCCTTGCTGTAACCGTACGGCGTATTTCATTGAGTGATCTGACTGATCAGCAAGCATACCGCACTGTTTTGAAAGAATTTTTGGTAGGGATGATTAACGGGGCCGCTAATGGAATGATCGTGTTGATATTCGCATTTTTTTATGATGCCAACCCCATGCTTGGCTTGGTTTTGTTTTTAGCCATGACCGGTAATTTAATTGTTGCAGGTTTAACAGGTGCGGGTATACCCCTGATATTGAAAAGAGTAGGGATCGATCCGGCAGTGGCATCATCCATCATTATTACAACATTTACTGATTGTATAGGCTTTTTGCTGCCGCTTTGGCTTGCATCTAAACTTTTATTATAAATTTGAACCATCAAAATTAGAACAGAATGACTGAGGTAAGATACAACTGGACAAAAGAAGAAATAGCTGAAATATACCATACCCCATTGCTTGACCTTGTTTACAAGGCTGCTACCATCCATCGCGAAAACAAGGATTACTCCGAAGTGCAGATCAGCTCACTGATCTCTATAAAAACCGGTGGTTGCTCTGAAGATTGTGCTTATTGCCCGCAGGCTGCCCGTTACAATACAGGTGTTAATGTACATGCTATAATGCCAAAGGATGAAGTTATTGCCGCCGCTGAAAAAGCGAAAGCCGGTGGTGCTTCCAGGCTTTGCATGGGTGCTGCATGGCGCGAGGTTCGCGATAACCGCGACTTTGATAAGGTAATAGATATGGTGAAAGCGGTTAACAGCCTGGATATGGAAGTTTGCTGTACCCTGGGAATGCTTACCGAGAGCCAGGCGCAACGATTAGCTGATGCAGGTCTGTATGCCTACAATCATAACCTGGATACCTCTGAAGAGGATTATAAGCGTATTATAACCACCCGTACTTATGACGAGCGCCTGCAAACGCTGGAGCATGTGCGTAAAGCAAAGATAACTGTATGCAGTGGCGGTATCATTGGTTTAGGAGAAACGGTTGCAGACCGTATCTCCATGCTGAAAACATTATCAAACCTACCTAAGCACCCGGAATCAGTGCCGATCAATGCACTGGTACCTGTTCAGGGAACCCCGCTGGCCGATCAGCCAAGGGTATCTGTTTGGGATATGGTGCGCATGATAGCTACTACCCGTATCATTATGCCTAAAACAGTGGTAAGGTTATCCGCAGGCCGTACCGAGATGAGTGTGGTTGAGCAGGCATTTTGCTTTATGGCCGGCGCTAATTCAATTTTCGCAGGAGAGAAGTTGTTAACCACACCAAACCCGTCATTTGACAGCGATATGGCTATGTTTGAATTGCTGGGCTTATCGCCACGTAAGGCATTCAAGAATGGTCGCCCTAACGAGGTTAAAGAAGTTGAAGTAGCAGGGTAACCTGTTGCTATTAAGTATAAAAAAGAAAAGGGGACGCAATTTGCGTCCCCTTTTCTTTTTTATACTTAAAAACGTATGTCATTGCGAGCGGAGCGCGGCAATCTCCAATTGCAAATTGGGCATGCCAAGCAGTCATCCTGTCCTGATGAGATTGCTTCGTTCCTCGCAATGACATATTTTATTATGGTAGAGGACGTATGCAATTAATCCCTCATGTTAATATACTGCAATGGCTGGCCAAAGTTCTCGCCGCGGCACAGGCTGATCACTGCTTGCAGATCATCAATCTTTTTACCCTGAACACGTACCTGATCGTCCATAATGGAAGCCTGTACTTTCAAGCCGCTGTCTTTTATCTTTTTAACAATCTTTTTAGCAGCTTCCTTGTCAATGCCTTCTTTTACTTTGATCTCCTTACGTATCATATTGCCCGATGCATATTGCTCTTTTCCAAAATCTAAAGCGTTGGAATCAAGTTGCTGTTTTACCATACGGCCAATAATAGAGTCCTGTATGGCTTTTAAACGCATGTCGTTTTCGGTAACAATGGTTATCTCGTTGGTTTTTTTATCAAGGTCAATGGTGCTTTTTGAATCGTTAAAATCATAACGGTTCAGTATTTCCTTTTTTGCAGTATTGATAGCGTTATCAAGGGTTTGTCCGTCTATCTTGCTTACTATATCAAATGTTGGCATAAGTAAATGAGTTTATTAAATGTTTACAAAACTAATGTATTGCAAACATTATACAGCTTGTTAAACTAATTTGTTTTAACTATTTAGCCCTCCAAAGGAGAGGACTTTAACTTCGCTCTTTTGAACTCTCTTCCTTGGAGAGGGCAGGGTGAGGCTGCACTGTTAAACTAATTTGTTTACATAACGTAATAAATAATAATGAATAAAAACTCGTTTAATGCTAATGAGTTAATATTAAGTTAACAAATAAATAAGCAGTTTTGTAAAAGTGAGCCCCAAGAGGGCAATTTATATGGATAAACAGGTGCCCCTAATAAACAGAGAGATAAGTTGGCTATATTTTAACGACAGGGTTTTGCAGGAAGCTGCCGACCCAACCGTCCCATTAATTGAACGGGTAAAGTTTTTAGCCATATTTTCATCCAACCTTGATGAGTTTTACCGGGTAAGGGTAGCAACCCTGAGCCGGTTGGCCAATTTGAACGAAAAATCAAAAGAAATACTGGGATATAATCCAAAAAAGATACTGAACCAGATCAAGAATATTGTGGTAAGGCAGGAGCGTAAGTTTAATAACCTGTATGAGAATATCATAGTTAAGGAACTTGCCGAAGAGAAGATATTTTTACTGAATGATAAACAGCTCAACGTTTCGCGCGGTGCGTTTGTTAAAAACTATTTTAGGGAAAAATTGCTAACTACGCTGGTGCCCATCATGCTTGATGACAATTTGCCTTTACCCGAACTGCGCGATAGGGCCATTTACTTTTTTGTAAAGCTCACTAAAAATAAAAAATCAAGGTTCGCTTTGATCGAATTTCCAGATAACCTGTCGAGGTTTATTGTACTGCCCGAAACCAATAATCTGAAGTTTATTATCCTGTTAGATGATATCATCAGGTATAGTTTGGAGGATATCTTTTTCATTTTTAACCATGACAGTATTGAGGCCTATTCGCTGCAGCTTACCCGCGATGCCGAGCTTGATTTGGATAAAGAAGTGAGCGATAAGTTTATTGACTCGCTATCGAAAAGCCTGCAAAAACGCAAAAAAGGTAAACCCATGCGTTTATTGTATGATACCGATATGCCCATGGATATGTTAAAGTACCTGGTGAGCAAAATGGGTTTGCATGGCGAAAGCCTGATACCAGGTAACAGGTATCATAATTTTAAAAATTTCATTTCGTTTCCCAATGTTGGCCGGCCCGAGCTGGAATATAGTAAATACCCTCCATTGCCGGTTGAGGATCTGTCGTTTGGTAAAAGTTTGATTGGATTGATCGCCAAGCGCGATTATCTGGTGAGTGCTCCATACCAGTCATTTGATTATATTATTCACTTTTTACGCGAGGCTGCCATTGATCCAAAAGTTAAGGAAATTAGTATAGCTGTTTATCGTCTTGCCGAGAATTCCATGGTGATACATGCATTAATCAACGCTGCAAAAAATGGCAAAAAAGTAAACTGCCTGGTTGAGCTCAGGGCCCGTTTTGATGAACAGAATAATATATTCTGGAGCAACAGGCTTGAAGAAGAGGGTGTGAACGTACTTTATGGAGTGGCCGGTTACAAAGTACACTCTAAAATATGCCTGGTTACCCGTATTGAAAAGCGGAAACCAGTTCACTATGCTTGCTTGTCGACCGGGAACTTCAACGAAAAAACGGCTAAAATATACGCCGATCATACCTTATTTACAGCTGATAAAAGAATCACTGATGACCTGGTAGTAGTTTTTAGAGCCTTATACAAGAATACTTTACCCAAAGGATTGAAAAATCTGATTGTATCACCAATTGATTCAAGGCCTGCCATTTATAAACTGATTGATAACGAGATAAAGAACGCAAAGGCAGGAAAACAGGCTTACATGATATTGAAAATGAACAGCCTTGCCGATGAAAGTTTGATCAATAAACTATACCAGGCCAGCAATGCCGGTGTAAAAATAAAAATGATTATACGTGGGATGTGCTGTTTGATTCCCGGCGAAAAGGGGTATAGCGAAAATATAGAGGTAATAAGTATAGTTGATAAATACCTGGAACATGCCCGGGTGCACATTTACTGTAACGGAGGTAATGAATTGCTGTATTTAACATCGGCCGATTTTATGACCCGTAATATTGATAACCGGATTGAAGTGGGTTTCCCGGTGTATAATGAGCAATTGCACAAGGAAATTAAAGACATCATTAATATTCAATTGCACGATAATACCAAGGCTCGTGAAATAAACAGTCACAACAACAATAAATATCATAAAACTCACTCGGCCGAGGCTCACCGGGCGCAAATAGAAATATATAATTACTTGAAATCTAAAAACAAACAAAATTGAGATACGCCGCTATTGATATAGGATCAAATGCAGTAAGGCTGCTGATCGCCGACATTATTGAAAACAACAGTTCGGTTTCTTTTAAAAAAAATACACTGATAAGGGTTCCGTTACGATTAGGTGATGATGCCTTTATACAGCAACATATTTCTGATAGGAAGATCAACGATCTTGTAAAATCAATGCAGGCTTTCCGCAATTTGATGGATGTTTATAAAGTAACTGATTACCTGGCCTATGCTACATCGGCCATGCGCGAGGCAAAAAATGGGGAAGAGGTAGTTAAATTGATAAAGGAAGAAGCCAATATTGATCTCGAGATCATTCATGGCTCAAAGGAAGCTAAGGTTATTTATGCCAGTCATGCTGATCAAAATATCGATAAAAGTAAAAATTATCTCTATATTGACGTAGGCGGGGGCAGTACCGAACTTTCTCTTTTTTCGGCAGGCGAATTAATGGCTTCCAGATCGTTCAATATCGGTACCATCAGGATACTGGATAACCAGGATAACGAAGAAACCTGGAATGAAATGAGAGATTTTATACGGGAACATACTCGTGGCTTTAAGCAGCTGGCAGGTATTGGTACCGGCGGTAATATAAATAAGCTGTACCGCTTATCTGACGATGAAAACGACGCTCCCATGCCTTTTACCAAGCTTAAATCCTTGTATACCTACCTTACTTCGTTCTCGTTAAAGGATCGTATCAACGTGTTGGGTTTAAACCAGGACCGTGCCGATGTAATTATACCGGCCTGCGAAATATACCTTACTATTATGAAAAACGCGGGAATTAAGCAGATCTACGTACCCAGGGTAGGCATGGTTGACGGTATTATTCAGCTACTTATTGATAAAAACCAACATTAAGTTAACGTAAAATTATTTTTACAAATATGTTTAATTATTGAAAAACTGTTATTACATTTGTAATGCCCTCTCAAGGGCATGTTTTTCATAGGTAGATGTAGGGTCGGGTACTTGTATTCGACCCTTTTTTGCGCCCGTAACTTTTGTGTGTTTGGGTTGTTGTTGAAATGATCATGAAGAAGAAGATTGTAGTAGCTATTACGGGTGCCAGCGGCGCTATTTATGCCCATCTGTTATTAAAAAAGTTAAATCAGTTAAAAGATCAGATAGCTGAAGTGGCCGTTGTAATGTCAGACAATGCGAAGGATGTTTGGCGTTTTGAGCTCGATAATGAAGATTTTAATAGTTACGATCATAAATTTTATGCTAAAAATGACTTTATGGCGCCATTTGCATCAGGATCAGCCAGGTTTGATATCATGGTGATCGTACCATGCTCAATGGGTACGCTGGGCCGCATAGCCGGTGGAATATCCGACGACCTGATTACCCGGGCTGCCGATGTGATACTCAAAGAACGCCGTAAACTGATACTGGTTGCCCGCGATACGCCATTAAACCTCATCCATATCCGTAATATGGAAACTGTAACTGAAGCTGGTGGTATCATTTGTCCGGCTATACCATCATACTACAGCAAGCCCAAAACCATCGAAGAACTGGCCATGACGGTGGTGAACCGGGTTATTGACCTGATAGGGCTGGAAAACGAAAGTTACAGGTGGAGCGGAGTTTAATTAGTGAATTACTGGATTGGTGAGTTAGTGAATGTAGTTGGATAACACGCTAATCTAACTTCTTAATTAGGAAAAGACCTCAATCTTTAATTCAATAATTAAAAAAAAAGTCATAATTCAAAAAATCACTAACTCACTAATTTACTAATTACGTACCTTTGCGGCCTTAAAGATGAATAAGAAAGTCGCTTTTTATACGCTGGGCTGCAAGCTCAACTATTCGGAAACATCGTCTATCGGGCGCCTGTTTAACCAGGCTGGCTACGATACAGTTGAGTTTACGAATACCCCCGATGTTTTTGTGATCAACACCTGTTCGGTTACTGAAAACGCTGATAAAAAGTGTAAAAAGATAGTTAAAGAAGCACTTAAGATATCTCCTAATGCCTATGTAACCATAGTTGGTTGCTACGCGCAGCTAAAGCCACAGGAAATAGCCGAAATACCAGGTGTTGATATGGTATTGGGCGCTGCTGAGAAATTCCAGATCATTGATCATATTACCGACCTGACAAAGAAGCCAAAGGCTGTTGTTTATAACCAGCCGGTATCAGAAGCCAATCAGTTTGTACCTGCCTATTCGTTTGGTGATCGTACCCGTACTTTCCTGAAAGTTCAGGATGGTTGCGATTATTCCTGTACCTTTTGCACTATACCATTGGCCCGTGGTGGCAGCCGCAGTGATACCATTGAAAACGTATTGGAGCAGGCCAGGCAAATTGCCGCGTCAGGTGTAAAGGAAATTGTACTAACAGGAGTTAATCTGGGCGATTTTGGTATCCGGAATGGTCAGCGTGAAGACAAATTCTTTGACCTGGTAAAAGCGCTGGATGAAATAGAAGGAATAGATCGCTTCAGGATCTCGTCCATTGAACCCAACTTGCTTACCGACGAGATTATCGCCTTTGTTGCTGCTTCCAAACGTTTTGTACCGCATTTTCATATCCCGCTGCAATCGGGTTCCGACAAAATATTGGGTTTAATGCGCCGCCGTTATAAACGCGACTTGTATGTGAACCGGGTAGCTAAAATAAAGGAGCTGATGCCCGATTGCTGTATCGGAGTTGATGTTATAGTAGGTTTTCCTGGTGAAACACGGGAAGATTTTTTGGAAACTTATAATTTCCTGAACGACCTTAACGTTTCATACCTGCACGTATTTACCTACTCAGAGCGCGAAAATACGCTGGCCAGCCAGATGGCCGGTGCGGTACCGGGCTCGGCCCGTGGCGAGCGGAGCAAAATGCTGCATATCCTGTCTGACAAGAAACGCAGAGCCTTTTATGAAAGCCAGTTAAATAAAACCGAAACAGTTTTATTTGAAGGTGATATTAAAGACGGCTTTATGCACGGCTTTACCCGTAATTATGTAAAGGTAAAAACCAAGTATGATCCTGTACTGATCAATGAGCTAAAAACGGTTTACTTAACAAATATATCACCTGACGGTGACGTTGAAATAACAGAAGGCGAAGAAATATTAGTGCATTAAAATACTATATTCGCTTCAAACTATAACCTATGTTTCCAACCATTACATCGCTTCTTCAATACCTTTTTGGTATAAATATCCCTTTGCCCATACAAACGTTTGGTTTTTTTGTAGCTATTGCCTTTATGGGTGCCTATTGGGCCTTTGTACAGGAATTTAAGCGGAAGGAGAAACTGGGCATTATTCATTCCTTCAAAAAGTCGGTAACTGTAGGTAAACCGGCATCTGTTAATGAATTGGTTGGTAATGGTGTTTTTGGCTTTGTATTAGGCTATAAAGTTATTGACTGCGGGTTAAATTATCACGCACTTTTAGATAATCCACAGGATTTTCTGCTGTCTACACGGGGTAATTTAATTGGCGGGATCATAGGAGCAGGGATTTTTGCCTACTGGGCCTATCGCGAAAGTGAAAAGCAAAAACTGGCTCAGCCGGTTACCAAAGAAATAACTGTGCATCCTTACGAGTTGATGGGCAGTATTTTGTTATGGGCAGCCATATTTGGTTTTGCCGGTGCCAAGCTATTTAATGCCTTAGAAAACTGGGGCGATTTTATGAAGGATCCGGTAGGAATGCTGATAGGCTTTAGCGGACTTACCTTTTATGGTGGTTTAATATGCGGTGGCGCGGCGGTGCTTTATATAGCCCATAAACATGATATTAAACCACTGGATATGTTAGATATTGGTGGTCCGGGCATGATGTTATCCTATGCTTTAGGTAGGGTAGGTTGCCAAATGTCAGGTGATGGTGATTGGGGAATAACCAATACTGCTCCCAAGCCAGGCTGGTTTAGCTGGGCACCCGATTGGATGTGGGCATTTAAGTTTCCGCACAATGTGAATGACGAAGGTGTTGCCATTCCGGGTTGCGTAGGTAAATTTTGCCATGAGTTGCCTTACCCGGTTTTCCCAACCTCGTTTTATGAATTGATAGTTTGCCTACTGCTGTTTTGGTTTTTATGGAGTATCCGCGACCGTATAAAGAGCTCTGGTGTAATGTTTGGCATTTACATGATATTAGCCGGTGTTGAACGCTTTTTGATTGAGTTGATTCGCGTAAATACCAAATATCATGTTGCCGGTATAAGCTTTACCCAGGCCGAATTTATTTCGCTGGTAATGGTTGTTGGCGGTACTATTTTAATTGTAACGGGACTTAACAGGAACAAAAAAACGGCTACATTAAAGCATGGCTAATAAAAAACAGCTTCATAAACTGTTAGATAAGCAGATAATCAGATTTTTACTTTCTGCGGGAGTGGGCTTTTTGGTTGATGTATCTGCCTACTATTTATTCTACCATAATTTACTCGCCAGGCATACCTACCAGATATTTTCGTTTACGGTTCGTAACTCGACAGCGTCATTGGCTATCTCATTTAGCCTGGGAGTTGTAGTTAATTTTTTGATGACGCGTTATGTGGTATTTACCGAATCAACATCATCACTATTGAAACAATTCATGCGGTTTGCCTCGGTTGCTTTTGTTGGTTTTTTTGCAAATCTGGCCATTATTAAAATTTTGATACAGGAGTTTAGCATATATCCTCCGGTAGCGCGAATAGGGGCTATATTAAGTTTGTTTTTTGCAAGCTATTTT
This sequence comes from Mucilaginibacter sp., assembly GCA_030445275.1. Taxonomy (GTDB): domain Bacteria; phylum Bacteroidota; class Bacteroidia; order Sphingobacteriales; family Sphingobacteriaceae; genus Mucilaginibacter. The sequence goes on along the minus strand of JAUCSE010000039.1, from coordinate 13,570 downwards.
ATACATAAAGCATTTTCATTCAGTTTATCATTACGTAATCATGGAGCTCAGCATCATAACGAATCAGGTAATTGAAGTTTCAAAACAGGCAGGTGATTTCATCAGGCAGGAACGAAAAACCTTTGATCCTGATAAAATTGAGTATAAAGGTCTGAATGATCTTGTATCGTACGTTGATAAAACAGCCGAAAGGATAATTGTTGATGGCCTGAGGAAGATATTACCTGAGGCAGGTTTTATTACCGAAGAAAAAACTACAACTACCATAGGCGAACGCTATAACTGGATCATTGATCCGCTGGATGGTACTACCAATTTTATACATGGTCTGCCTTCATTTTCAGTGAGTATTGCACTTAAAGAATATAGTGAACTAGTGGCAGGTGTGGTATATGAAATTAACCTTGATGAGTGCTTTTATGCCTGGAAAGATGCGCCTGCGTATTTGAATGGTAATGAAATCAGGGTGAGTAATAACCAAACCGTAGCCAATAGCTTGATTGCCACCGGTTTTCCTTATTATGATTTTGAGAAGCAGGCCACTTATATTGAACTATTTGCTGATTTGATGAAAAATTGTCATGGCCTCAGACGCTTAGGTTCAGCAGCCGTTGACTTGGTATATACAGCCTGTGGTAGGTTTGATGCTTTCTACGAATACAACCTGAATGCCTGGGATGTAGCAGCCGGAATAGTAATTGTAAAACAAGCAGGAGGGGCGGTTGTTAACTTTAAAGGAGGTAATGAAGTGCTTGAAGCAAGAGAAGTGATAGCAACTAACGGGAAAATAACCCGGGAATTACTCACCATAGTACAGAAATATTTCAAATAGGCCATGTAATATTCATTTCTATGAAAGTTCGTTTTGCAAAACCTGATCAGCTGCTAAGCCCGTATATTGAGCGCTACTGGTCATGGGAAAACGAAGAAAATAAGTCTTGCTACTTGCCACATGTACCGCCTGGGGCTGGTATTGATCTGTATTTTCATTACAAAAGGCCTTTTGCAATAAGAGATACAGGCATCTTGGCATCCAGCCACCTGCTTTATTCGGGAAATAAATCTTCCAGCATATTGCCTACTGATGAAGTTGGCTTTATAGTGGTTCGGTTTCGATGTAGTATGTTTGGTAATTTTACACCGATCCCAACTCATGAGTTAGAAAATGCTTTTGTTGATGCCGGCACTATTTGGAAAACAGTGGGCAAGCAATTAGAAGAAGAGATTGGGATTGCGGAAACCATAGAGGAGCGGGTAAAACTATTAGATGAATTTTTATTGCAACAACTAAGTCAATACCATAGGCCAGTACTAAATTATTGGAAAGGTATTATCTATACACTTTACTATCATCATGATGAGGCCCGGCTTGATCAATTAGCCCAACAAATGAAAATAACACCACGCCATTTTAGAAGAGTGTTTTATGAAGTTAGTGGTATGACGCCGAAACATTTTCAGCAACTATCACGCTTTCGTGCTGTATTGAAGCATTTGCTGATAAATAACGATTCCAATTACTTACCCATTGCGTTAGAAATGGGTTATTTTGATCAAATGCATTTTATAAAGGAGTTTAAGAATTTTATGAATATAACTCCGTCAGTATTTTTAGCGCCCAACAATTTTCAATCTCACTTTTATTATAAAAGTTTTAAGTAGGCTTGTTACGGGATAACCGATGTCCCATTTTTACTATCAGTACGCAGGAGCGATCTCTAATTTTGTTGTATATAATTAAATCAACAAAAATGGAAAACGACGAACAGCTAATAGCAGCAGTAATTGATTTACAAAAAATATTTCTCAAAGCAGCAATGGACAAAAACAGTTCATTCATGACAGATAATCTTCATACAGAATTTATTTTCACCAGTCCCCGCGCAGTAATTTTAAATAAAGAAGGTTTTACTAACGATTTTGTGCTTAACCCTAATATTAAGTTTGAAATATTTGAGCTTACAGATGAAAAGGCGATTATTATTGATAATACGGCAATTGTATACGGGCTGGTGCAAGCCAAGCCTGTAGGGCAGGCAGATCTTTGGGAAAGAGTAACCTTTGCGCTTATAAAAGAAGACGATAAATGGTTAATATTAACTATGAATGCAACTTTTATAGCAGAAAAAAAGTAATTCCATACACAAAAGCCGCGAATTTTTAATAAACCCGCGGCTTTTGTGTTGTAATTTATCTTTTATAATGCCTCAGATACCACTTCGGTAACCTCTGGCACCATACGTTTAAGCAGGTTTTCGATACCGGCTTTTAGTGTTATAGTTGATGACGGACAGCCGCTGCATGAGCCACGCAGCTCAACGGTAACTACACCTTCGTTAAATGAACGGTATGAAATAGCGCCACCATCCTGCTCAACAGCCGGACGAACGTAATCATGTAATATCTGTTGTATTTTAACTTCAGTTTCTGAACCTTCAAAATTTGCTTCTTCTGGCTGCTCATCCAACTGTATCTTCAATTCAGATTCAACCGCACCCTTTACAAACTCTTTCATAATCGGCTCTACATCTGCCCATTCGCTGCCATCAGTTTTAGTGATGGTTACAAAGTTACTGGCAAAGAATACACCGTTAACAAACGAAAATTTGTATAATTCTTTAGCAAAGGGTGATTTTTCGGCACTTTCCTTTGTAGCGTAATCGGCGCTGCCATTAATCAGCAACTTGTTCACTATGAATTTCATAGTTGCCGGATTAGGCGTTGATTCTGTATATACGTTGATATTCATCCTAAGATTCTATTTAGATTAATTAAACAAATTTAATCAGCTTTTTGATTTAAACATAATAGTTAATATGTTATGACGGGGAAATGATGATAAATATGCAAACTAAATCATGTCATTGCGAGCGCAGCGCGGCAATCGCACACTTTAAGGGGCGGATTTGCACAGTTCGCGATTGCTTCGTACCTCGCAATGACATGTTTTTCACCTATACTCCCGTATAGTTCAACGGTGTTATTTGTTTCAATTCCTGTTTAATAGCGTCACTTATATTTAACGTATCAACAAAGGCTGCTATTGTTTGCCCGTTAATTTGTTGATTGGTGCGTGTCAGGTCTTTCAATGCTTCGTATGGATTAGGATAACCTTCGCGACGTAATATGGTCTGTATAGCTTCGGCCACAACCGGCCAGTTGGCTTCCAGATCGGCACTGATGACATCTTTATTTAATAATAGTTTATTTAAACCTTTAATAGTTGATTTTATGGCTATCAGGGTATGTGCTACCGGAACACCAATATTTCTTAAAACGGTTGAATCTGTAAGGTCACGTTGTAGCCTGGAGATCGGTAATTTGGCGGCCAGATGCTCAAACAAGGCGTTGGCAATACCCAGGTTACCTTCTGAATTTTCAAAATCTATTGGGTTAACTTTATGTGGCATAGCTGACGAACCCACTTCGCCGGCCTTTATTTTTTGCTTAAAATAATTCATGGATATGTAGGTCCACATATCACGGTCAAGATCAATCAGGATATTGTTTATCCTTTTTAAAGCATCGCATTGGGCAGCAAAGTTATCATAATGCTCAATCTGTGTGGTAAACTGCGAGCGGTTAAGACCTAATACCTCATTAACAAAGTGATTGCCAAATGCTTTCCAGTCTTTACCCGGATAGGCAATATGGTGTGCGTTAAAATTACCGGTAGCTCCGCCAAATTTAGCCGAATAAGGCACCGCCTTTAATAATTGCAGCTGTGCTTCCAAACGCTCTACAAATACCTGTATCTCCTTACCCAGGCGTGTTGGCGAGGCTGGCTGCCCATGTGTATGTGCCAGCAAGGGTATCTGTTCCCATTCCTGCGCATAGTTTTTTAGGGTGTTAACCAGTTCGCTTATAGCTGGATAGTAAGTATTATTGATGGCGAGTTTAAAGGTATAAGGTATGGCCGTATTATTAATATCCTGTGAGGTAAGGCCAAAGTGAATAAACTCTTTATAAGGTTCCAGATGCAGTTTATCAAACTCCTTTTTTATAAAGTACTCTACCGCTTTAACATCATGATTGGTTGTTTTTTCAATCTCTTTTATGCTTTCAGCATCGGCCTCGCTAAAATTTCTGTAGATATCGCGTAACTTTTCTGCCAGATTTTTATCAAAATGCTGTAGTTGAGGTAATTGATTATCGGCTAAAGAGATAAAATATTCTATCTCAACAAACACACGGTATTTGATAAGCGCGTATTCAGAAAAATAGTTGGCAAGTTCAGCAGTGGTGTTACGGTAACGGCCATCAATTGGCGAAATTGCTGAAAGAGGAGTAAGCGTCATGGTTGATCTTATAAATTTTTGCAAAGATAAGAAATTAGATGTGCTGATGATGGATGTGCAGATATGCAAATTTTAGATGTGCAGATGATAGATGTGCGAATGTGCAAATTACAGATGTGCAGATGATTAGCCCTGTAAATTGAAACATATTTTCAATCTGCACACCTGCGCATCTGTAATTTGCACATTGAATACTTATTTCCCTTTGGAAACTTTGAAATCAAAAAATGTTTCCTTAGTTTTGACCCGGATAGTCAATGAGTCAATTAGAGCGAATATTACAAGGCAGCCTGGAGTTGTTTTTAAGAGCCGGTATCAAAAGCATCACTATGGATGATATAGCCAAACATTTGGGTATGTCAAAGAAAACTATTTACCAGTTTTTTAAGGATAAGAATGAACTGGTTACTGCAACCCTTGAAAAAAGATTGAAGGAGGATGAAGAGCAGATGGCCGATATCATTGGCCAATCAGAAAATGTAATAGAAGAAATGATCAATATGATGAAATGCTCAGAAGAAGTACTTTCAAAGATCAATCCAACAGTGATACATGATATGCAAAAATATCATCCAGAGGCCTGGGCCGGTTTTCAAAAGTTTAAAGCCGAGGTTTTGATCAGTACTATGGAGGATCTTTTAACAAAAGGTATTATGCAAGGTTACATCCGGACAGATATTGACGTAAAGATCATGGCAAGGATGAGGGTAAACCAGGTTGAGCTTGGTTTTAATACCGAAATTTTTCCAGTAGGAGAGTTTAACACCTGGAAAATACAGATGCAGTTTATAGAACATTTTAATTATGGTATATGCACGCTTAAGGGGTATAAACTTTTAAACCAGTATAAAAATATACACGAAGAATAAATAAACACTGCTGACATAGGGCTGTCATTACCAGATGTCACTTTTGGATTAACTTATAATTAATTGAACAATAACCCAACTATAGTATATAAAATGAAATATTTACTTTTTACGGCAACTGTATTTTGTGCCTTAGCCTTTAAAAGCTACGCGCAAGATTCGCCACCCAATAATCAAACGTATAATTTTAGCATCCAGGAGTGTGTAAACTATGCTTATGAACATCAGGATTCGGTTGTAAATGCTAAACTTGATATTAAAAGCGCGGAATATAAAGTTAAGGAAACTACAGGGATAGGTTTACCGCAAATAAACGGATCAGCCTCTTTTCAGGATTATTTAAAGATACCCACAACTTTAATACCCGGTGAGTTCCTGGGGCAACCGGCAGGTACTTTTGTTCCCCTTCAATTTGGGGTTAAATATCAATCAAATTTAGGCGTTACTGCCAGTCAGATACTTTTTGATGGCAGCTACCTGGTGGGTTTAAAGGCATCTAAAACCTATAAAGAACTTTCGGCCAGGAGTTATACCCGTTCACGTATTGAAGCTAATGTTAATGTAACTAAGGCTTATTATCAGGTTTTGGTTAGCAATGAGCAATTAAGATTGCTGGATGCAAATATTAAACAACTAAAACAGCAATTTGACGAAACCGTACAGCAAAATAAACAAGGTTTTGTTGAAAAGATTGATGTTGACCGCATTACAGTTCAGTATAACAACCTGGTAACCAGTCGCGAAAATACCATCCGTTTACTGGCGCTAAACTACCAGGTACTAAAATTTCAAATGGGAATGCCTATTGAGAATAATCTTACTTTAAGAGATAAACTGGAGGATATAAAATTGGATAATACTGCTGATCTGCCAGCTGATACCTCATTTTATCATAACCGGATTGAGTACAACTTACTGGAAACATCTATAAAGATCAATGAATTGGATCTGAAGCTTAAGAAATCACATTTTTTACCAACGTTAACGGCTAATGCCAGCTATGTATCATCCTATCAGGATAATAATTTTAGTAACTTGTATAAAAAAACCTTTCCACAAAGTTATGTAGGGCTCACTTTAAACGTACCCATATTTAGTGGTGGCCAACGTATAAACCAGGTTCGGCAATCAAAAATTACAGTGTTAAAATCTCAAAATGATCTGGATAATGCCAAAAATGCATTAAAACTGCAGGCTAATAGTGCCACAGTTACCTATGTTAATGGTTTACAAACATTAAATAATCAAAAACAAAATCAGACTCTTGCACAAGAAGTATTACGGGTTTCAAAAATAAAGTATCAACAGGGGGTAGGTTCCAGCATCGAAGTAACGCAAGCTCAAACCTCGCTTGAAGATGCTGATAATAAATATATACAAGGCCTTTATGATGCCCTTGTTAGCAAGGTTGATCTTGATAAAGCATATGGCCGCATTAAATAATACATTAACTAAACCTACTATATAATAAAAAGACATGAAAAAAATATTATACATACCAGCTTTCCTATTTTTAGCGGCTTGCTCAAATAAACAACCTAAAGATAAAACCGCAGAGCTGGCCGATCTGAAAAAGCAACAGGCCGATCTGAATTCAAAAATCGCCAAATTACAGACCGAAGTTGGTTCAAAAGATTCTACTAAATCTACTGATGTAAGCACTGTTGCTATAAAACCGGCCCAGTTTACCAATTATGTTCAGCTACAGGGAAAAATTGATGCACAGGATAACGTAACAGCTTACCCACAGGCACAGGCTGTAATTACCGGTCTTTATGTAAAACCTGGCCAGCATGTAAGTAAAGGCCAAACACTTGCACAGCTTGATGACAATGTGCTGCGACAAAATATAGCACAAAGTGCTGCCCAGGTGGATTTAGACGAAACATTATTTCAGCGTCAGAAAAATTTATGGGATCAAAAAATTGGTACTGAGGTTCAGTTTTTACAAGCGCAAACAACACTACAAACTGCCAAGAAAGCTTTGGCCGGTTTAAAACAACAAGCCAGCCTATACCGTATTGTATCACCTATAAATGGTACTGTAGATCAGATGGATCTTAAACTTGGACAGGTTGCTACCCCCCAAACAGGTATACGTGTAGTAAACGCCGATATTTTGAAAGTTAAGGCGGATGTGCCTGAATCATATGCAGGCAGTGTAAATACAGGTAATCAGGTGAAAATATTGGTACCTGATGCTAAGGATTCGTTAATTACAACGGTAACTTTTGCAGCCAAGGTTATTGACCCCTCATCACGCAGTTTTGGTGTGGAGATCAAATTGCCGATGCGTAAAACCTTACGCCCAAACATGACAGCCATTATTCAAATAGCTAATTATACCAAAGCAAATGCCCTTGTGGTGCCTGTTAAGGCAATTTTGAAATCAGAAGCAGGTGATTATGTTTATCTTAATCAAAATGGAATTGCCAAAAAAGTTACTGTTAAATCAGGAACAACTTATGGTGGCAATACAGAAATTTTATCAGGGTTAAATAACGGCGATCAAGTGATTACCGAAGGAGCTACCGAAATTGAGGATGGCGATAAAGTTAAAGTATTACAGTCTGCTAATTAATTATTAACATTTGATCTATTAATTATGAAAGATCTGAATAAAGAATTTGGGCCCTCAAGTTGGTCCATTGATAACAAAACTGCCATTTACGTACTCATATTTTTGGTTACGGTATTAGGGCTGGTAAGCTATAACCGGTTACCGAAAGAGAATTTTCCGGATATAGCACAGTCAAAAGTGTTTGTAACCACTCAGTTTCTGGGGCAATCTCCCCAGAATATTGAGAACCTGGTTACCAGGCAAATTGAAAAGCAATTAAAATCATTAAAAGGCCTTAAAAAAGTTACCTCAAACTCTTCGCAGAATGTATCATTTATCACAGCTGAGTTTAATGCTGATGTGAAGATAAGGGATGCAAAGCAGGATGTAAAGGAAGCTGTTGATAAAGCAAAACCTGATTTGCCACAAGGAGATAATAACCTTAAAGAATCAACAGTAACAGATATTAATGTTGCTGATCTTCCAATACTTTATATTAATCTTTCAGGAGATTATGATCTAAAAAAGTTAAAGGAATATGCTGATAACTTAAAAGATGAGATTGAAAGTTATAAAGAAATTTCAAAAGTAGAAGAAATTGGCGCGCTTACCCCAGAAATTCAAATCAATGTTGATATGAACAAAATGGCGGCGGCACAGCTAAGTTTTACGGATATTACCAATGCTGTTGGCAATGAAAACATCCTGGCATCTGCCGGTACTGTAAAAACAGATGGTATACGCCGGGCCATTGATATTAAAAAGGATTTCAAGAATGCTGATGAGGTAGCCGCTATGGTTATCAGAAACCCAACAGGGCGTGCAGTTTATTTAAGGGACATTGCCGAGGTAAAGGACTCATTCCTGGAGCAGGAAAGTTATGCCCGCTTAAAAACAAATGAACAAAAGGATTTTAAAAACGTAATTACGTTAAATATTAGCAAAAGGGCAGGAGAGAATCTGATTGAAGCCTCAGATAAAATTAACAATCTGATCAAGCTTAAACAAAAAACAGATTTTCCGAAAGGACTAAACATTGTAGTGACCGGTGATCAGTCTGATAAAACCCGTACCACGCTAAATGACCTGATCAATACTATTGTAATTGGCTTTTTGCTGGTAACTATTATCCTGATGTTTTTTATGGGGAGTACCAACGCCATATTTGTGGCCTTGTCAGTTCCGCTTTCCTGCTTTATTGCATTCCTGATCATGCCGGCTATAGGTTTTACGTTGAATATGATTGTGCTGTTCTCGTTCCTGCTGGCACTGGGTATTGTGGTGGATGATGCCATTGTGGTAATTGAAAACACACACCGTATTTTTGCCAATGGAAAGGTGCCCATAAAACAAGCCGCTAAAATGGCCGCTGGCGAGGTGTTTTTGCCGGTATTTTCAGGTACCATGACTACGCTGGCCCCATTTGTGCCTTTGGCATTCTGGAATAGCTTGATAGGTCATTTTATGTTCTTTTTGCCTATAACGCTGATCATTACCTTACTGGCATCGTTAGTAGTGGCTTATATTATTAACCCGGTGTTTGCGGTTGATTTCATGAAGGCACATCACGAGGGTGAACATGACAATCCCAGATTTGATAAAAAAACAGTTCGTGTCCTATTATATTTGATTGGAGCTACTGTACTCGGATACCTGATCAACGTTGGTGTAGGTAATTTTATGGTATTGGCTATCATATTGTACCTGTTAAATCATTTTGTTTTATTAAGGGTGATTGACAGGTTCCAGAAAAATGCCTGGCCCCGTTTCCAGCGCTGGTATGCAAGATGGCTGGAAAGAGCCGTACGCAGACCTGTTACTATATTAATGGGCACAATAGTGTTGTTCATATTTACCATTGTGTTCATGGTGATACGCTCGCCAAAGGTTGAGTTTTTCCCTTCGGGCGATCCAAACTTCGTGTATGTGTACTTGACCTTACCAATTGGTACCGATCAGGCCTATACTAATGAGGTTACCAAAAAACTGGAACAACGCGTTGCACAAGTAGTGGAACCGGATAAGGACATCGTATCGTCTGTAATATCAAACGTTACTAAGAGCGTTACTGACCCTCAGGACGAAGATCAGGGCGATTATGAAAATAAAGGTAAAGTAACTGTGGCCTTTGTTGAGTTTGGCAAACGTAATGGAAAGGATACCAAAAAGGTATTAGCCAATATACGCAACGCTGTTCAGGGTATCCCGGGAGCTAAAATTGCAGTTACCCAGGAAAACAGCGGGCCACCGGTACAAAAAGATATCAGTATTGAAATAATTGGTGATAATTTGGATACGCTGGTAAAAACAGGCGATCGCTTGAAAAGTTATCTCGCTAAACAAAACATTGCAGGTATTGAAAGCTTAACTGCCGATGTGCAAAGTGATAAGCCAGAAGTGGTATTTGATATTGACAGGGAGCGTGCAAACCGCGAAGGAATAAGTTCTGGTCAAATAACACAGGCATTGGGTACTGCTATTTTCGGTACAAAGGCGGCTGATTTTAGAAATACGAAAGAGGATGATTACCAGATTAAAGTGCGTGCTTTAGAAAGTCAGCGGAGTGATTTGGATGCGATGAAAAACTTAAAGATCACTTTTAGAGATATCGCGACAGGTGGGGCAATAAGACAGGTGCCTATATCAGCATTTACTGATATAAGATATACCACCACCTTCAGTAATATTAAGCGTAAACAACAAAGAAGGGTGCTTACTTTAGGCTCAAATGTTATAAAGCCATTTAATGCCAATGAGGTTAATGCCAATATATTGCAGGCTATCAATAACTTTAAAAAACCAGATAATGTGAGTATCAGAATGGGCGGCGGTCAGGAAGATCAGGCAGAAGCCATGAATTTCCTACTATCTGCGCTGGCTATATCTTTTGGGTTGATCCTGGTAATATTAATGATCCAGTTTAATTCAATAGGTAAAACATTTATTATCATCAGTGAGATATTGTTCAGTATCATAGGCGTATTCCTGGGTGTGAGCATATTTAAAATGACCATTTCCATCGTAATGACCGGTGTGGGGATCATAGCCCTGGCTGGTGTGGTAGTTCGTAATGGTATATTGCTGGTTGAGTTTACCGATATGCTGATAGAGCAAGGTGCCAACCTGCATGATGCCGCGGTTGAAGCCGGACATACCCGTATGACGCCGGTACTATTAACTGCTACTGCAGCCATACTGGGTTTAATACCATTGGCTGTTGGGTTTAATATTGATTTTGTGGGGCTCTTCACTCACTTTGAACCACACATACATTTTGGTGGTGATAACGTGGCTTTCTGGGGTCCTTTGGCCTGGACAATGATCTTCGGTTTGGGCTTTGCAACTATCATTACACTAATACTGGTGCCTTGTATGTACATCATTCGCTATAACATAAAAAGGAAACTTTTTGGTGAGCAGCACGTGGAAAAACATACAGAAGTGTTGGAAACAGAAACTGTATAAATTAATAAACTTTATTAGAAAGCCGCATCCTATTCAGGTTGCGGCTTTTGTGTTTTAAGCAGGCTGATCACTACCAGTTGCTTTAGGCATAATGTACTTTTCAAGGTTACCAATGTCGTTTCGTGTTTTGGGTAAACTTCCGGGATAATTACGTTGTATATAGGTGATCAGGTTTTCGCGAATGTAACACCGCAAATCAAACGCCTCTGATGAGGTCCGTGAACTCATCAATACACGAATCTCAATAGTATGTTCTTTTACATCGGTTACCTGCACTACTTTAACCCGTTTGTCCCACAATGGTGTTTTTACAATGAGCCTTTCAAACTCATTCCTGATTTCATCAATAGGAATGGTATGATCCATGTATAAAAATACGGTACCTAATATGTCGGCCGATGTGCGCGTCCAGTTTTGAAAGGGCTTTTGAATAAAATAATTGATGGGTAAAATAAGCCTTCGCTCATCCCATATCTTTAAAACAACGTAGGTTAGAGTAATTTCTTCAACACGTCCCCATTCGCCTTCCACTACCAGAACATCATCAATCCGTATGGGTTGGGTAAATGCAATCTGGAAACCGGCCAGTAGATTTCCCAATGAAGTTTGAGCAGCAAAGCCTACAATAATACCGCCTATTCCTACACCGGTTAGTAAGCCTGTCCCAATTTTACGCATGCTTTCAAAGCTCAGCAGGATAATGGCAATAGTTACAAAAATAATGACGGCTACTAAAAGCTTACGCATAAACTGAATCTGGGTACGTATTTTTCGCTCTTTCAGATTATCGACTTTATTCAGGTCATAGGTATGGTAAACGTAATCCTCTAGTATTCTTATAGAGCGTACCAATATGCCTGCAAATGAAATGGTTAGTAATATTTCAATGGTCTTATCCAGCGGAATTGTGTACTCTTTATCCATTCGCATAAATGGTACAAATAAATTAAGCAGAAATAGTGGAATAAAATAGGTAGTGGCCGGGCCAAGGTTAACTAAGACCGATCTGAAAAATGAATAGGAGGTTTCTCTTTTTGCATAATACTTAAACAGATTTGTAACAATGAACTTTATGATCAGGCCCACCAAAATGGCAATTACTGTAATGATCAAATCCCAGACAAAAGCGGGAATGCGTTGCGAAAATTCAAGCAGGTGTGGGGGTAACTTGTTTTCAATGTTCATGGTGTATCTGTGGTTTAATGCTACTTGAAAAATAGTAGGAATGTAAAATTGTTTTAACCAATTACTAATGTGACGGGGCTAATACACATATTTATAGAATTTTTGATAGTTTTGTTAAAAAAGTCAGGAATTCAGTTTTTGACTTACGCATATTGCTTAAACAGTTTTATATAATTATATAGCAAATGGCTGCAGGGAATGACCATCAGGATATAAAAAGAGAGAAAATATTAGAAGCCTCCTATCAACGGTTCTTACATTATGGGTACTCAAAAACCACAATGAATGAAATTGCCGGCGATCTTTCCATGTCAAAAGCTTTGCTGTATTATTATTTCCCCGATAAAAGCCAGTTGTATATTGCCGTAATGCGTAAGATTGCAATTGATTACACTAACGGGTTAGAAGATAAGACAGATACTTTTACCAGCTTAAAAGAAGCTTTTGTTTTTCAGATCAATACCAATCATGACTTCATTGTAAATAATTATAATTTCTTTGACTTCTTCAGGCTTAACGAGCAAAATCTGCCTGATATGATCTGGGAAATTGTTGATCAGGTTCATTTAGCCGAATTGAACTTATTAAGCAACGCTTTAAAAGCAGAAATAGAAGGTGGTACCATTAAGCCTGTAACTAACCCAGAGGAGCTGATAACCCTATTATTAGATGCCTTACAAGGTATAAGGGATGGTTCTGTATCACAAAAGAAAGTAAGTTTTCCGCGTAAAGAACACCTGGAAGGAATACATACCAAAAAACTATTACTCATTGATATTTTTATTAAAGGCCTAATGTAGTAAGGCTTTACGAGCTGATTTACTGTCAGTTATTGGTAAAAAATAAGAGCAGATAATCTCGCAGACGAATATTATAAATACCTTTACTCAAACAAATAATTATAACAGATTCTATTAAGTTTCTGTTTATTCTTATTTAAGAAACTTCCTATTTAATAAGAGGTGATTGTTTTAGAGTGATTTAAGCAGAATGGAACATTCCATTCTGCTTTTTTTGTGTTTAAGCGTTAATAAAATATGTCATTTCAAACGATAGTTTCTCATTATCGTTCGATTTCTATGATTTAAGCAACTACTTTCTGATAATTTTTTTCATAGGGTCTATTTTGATTAACGCAGGCGAATATTCGTAGGATGAGTTTGTTTCTGACGGCATTGATGACACTCATTTTG
>JAUCSE010000025.1 GCA_030445275.1 Mucilaginibacter sp. | reverse complement strand
GGATTAAAAACATAGAGATCCTAATAAGCTCTTTCAAAATCAGCCGTAAAAGCAAATGGCTGAATAACCATGTGCTTTGCAAATTAAATTATTCAGCCATTTAAAGCCCTGTTGCGCAACGGCCACTTAAGGATGGGGCTTTTTATTTAATAAATTGTGATTAACGGAATAGCTAAAACTTATACGTTAAGCCGGCACCCAAAATTTGTTTAACCTGCACTCCAATTTTGTCGGTTCTTACACCATTTTCAACAACAGGTATTTTGGTTTTACCATCATAAATAAGTTGTACACCTGCGTTAACCGTTACAAACTTGTTTACTTTCATAAATAGGTTGGCAGTATAATCAGTATAAATATCTCCTGGTTTATGCAGGTAATCTGAATATAGTTTCAGGATATTTTCAAGGCTGATGTTCTCCACCAGGTTAACTTTGTAATAGGCATCAAACGAGGCACCAAACTGGAATAGGCTCTTGTGATCGGGTGTAACACCAAAAGCTCCTCGATGTGAAAGTGAATCATCTCTCACTATAATGATACGGGCTGCGGCAGGCGATATATTGATCCTGAAATTATCCGAACGCTTGTAGGCAAAACCCGGACCGAAAGTAAGATATGCAGGTGCTAAAATATTAGACAGCAGTGTTCTGGGCTCCGTGGTATAGTCATAACCTTTGGTAAACTGGGTCTGGAAGTTCATGTAAAAAGTGTACAACCAGTATTTTGATGCCTGGCGGCCCAGCAAGCTGTTCAAAATAATACGGTCGTCGTTTTTGCGCCAGCCAATATCCTGTTGTTTGCTTAATCCGTAGCCAAGAATCGCTTTATTGTCCCAGCTCCATACATCCTTTTTGTAGTTAAAATCGTAATTAAAGATCAGGTTACCGGCAAAGGCATTTGTACCACCTGCCGACCAATTTTTGTACGAACTTTGACTGATCAAAAACGTATTTTCACCATGAATGGTCCATCTTTTTGTAGTATCGACCGGAGCCGTGGGAGTTTGTGCATAACTGATCGCAGCCATGCATAATGCGGTTAATAATAGGGTAATCTTTTTCATAGGCGTAAAAAATGGTTTAATGGTTTACAAAGCACACCTGCCATTCATCCTTACCCGCACAATAATTAAGTTTCCTTATTATCTTAATTATCTTATCCGTTCTTTTGGCCCCTATATTTTATCAAGACCTGACAGATGCATGACAAATATCGTGATTTATTATTAAATTATTATTTTCTAAATTAATATAGCACTTGAACCTGGTGCTGGTTATAAACAAAAGAACCGGCATTAAGCCGGTTCACGCTATTTATCAGATCATTATAACTGGATTTGTAACAATCATATTTCAATCACAATTTTGCCTTTAGTTTTGCCTCCGGCTACTTTATCATGGGCTTGCGGTAGCTGCTCAAAGCTATAAGTATCAGATACATACGATTTCAAAATACCTTTTTCCAACAATCCGGCTATCTGCTTCATGTCTTCGCCATTAGATGTCACAATAAGCCGGTGTGTAAACAGATCCCTGGTTCTTGCTTTTTCCGCAATTTCACCTTCAAAAAAGGTCTGCAGACTTATTAACCGGCCACCGCGTTTAGTAGCCTCAATTGACCTCAATATATGATCGCCATAAACAGAATCAATCACGATATCGGCATCCTGCACTCTCTCCTCAAACTTTTCCTGGTTGTAGTCAATAAATTCATCCGCACCCTGGGCCAATATAAAATCTCTGCTCGCTGCCGAGCCTGTTCCAATTACATAAGCTCCAAAATGTTTGGCTATTTGAATGGCATAATGACCAACACCACCTGCTGCCGCGTGGATCAGCACTTTTTCGCCCGGTTGTACTTTAGCATAGGTTACCAGCGCCTGCCATGCGGTTAAAGCTGCCAATGTAGCTGCGGCAGCTTCATTATGGGAAATACTTGCAGGTTTTGGCACCAGCTGGTTGGCCGGAGCCGCCACATACTCAGCATATGCTTTACCATGTCCCGGGAAGTTCACCATACCAAATACTTCATCGCCTTTTTTCAGGCTGGTTACCTGATCTCCGGCTTCTACCACTGTGCCCGAAACATCCCAGCCCAATATCCATTCCTCACCAGGCAAAGGTTGTAATATTCTTTTTACATAGGCTTCATTTTGCCTTACAGAGCCATCAACAGGATTAATGCTTAGGGCCTTGCTTTGTATCAGCACTTCATTTGGTTTAATAACCGGTTTGTCAATTTCCTTTAAAATGAGTTTATCGGTACCACCGTTTTCACTTAATATTATAGCTTTCATATCTTTACTTTTTGTATAACTCAAAGGTCGGGAGAGGCACCGGGCCAATTCCTGTACATTTTTGGGTTAAAAAAGTAGTTTTAAAGGATATGCATACGCACCACCTGTTTCAACCCTTCGATATTCATTTACTAAGATCAAATGAATGTCCCCTCAAAACGCATAAACACAGCTATTTTGAACTGGTTTATATTGTGGAGGGCAAAGGCGTACATAATATAAACGGTAACGATTTTAATTACCAACCGGGCAGCCTTTATTTGCTTACCCCCATGATTGTCCATCATTTTAAGGTTGAAGAGATCACCTCCTTTGTTTTTATATGCTTTAACAACATCTACCTTAAAGGAATAACTGCCCGGGATGTGCAACGTAACCCGGACAACTGGATAGAAAAACTGGAATATATTTTTCAAAGCAAACAAGACCAGGGTGAAATCATCAGGAATGAACGGGATAAACCACTGGTTGCTGCTATTATTAACGGCATTGTAGCCGAATATGAGGCTGATCAAAATACACAAAAAGAACTTATTGAGCAGCTGATCAATACGCTAATCACTATTGTGACCAGGAACATCACCATTAAATGCGATGCCAAAACCGGGGGCGATACCGTGGCCCTGCAGATCATCAACTACGTGCACCTGAATATTTATGATGCTGATAAACTAAAGGCCGAAAACATCGCAGAGCATTTTAATATATCAACCAATTACATCAGCGAGTATTTTAAAAAGCAAACCGGCGAAAACCTGCAGCAGTTTATCATCAATTATAAATTAGCATTGGCGGAAACCAGGCTACGCCACAGCAATATGCGCCTGAACGAAATTGCCTACGAACTTGGCTTTACTGATGAAAGTCACCTGACCAAGACATTTAAAAAATATAAGGGAGAATCGCCGGCTTTATTCCGAAAAAACATCAAGGCCAATAATCCAACAGTAAATCAATTTTCTTAAAACAGCATACAATCCCATTACCTGTAAATGGCCTTTCAGGTCGGTACCGAAATAAAAAACGCGCTTGCTAAATAAGCTAATTGTTAACCATTTTAATAAAAAAATTCCGACCAATACCGGCCGGGATTTTTGTTTATGTCATAAAATGAACAATTTATGCGGCACCTCATTATTTGGTCATTTGCAGTAACTGAAAGTTAATATATTTGCTCACCACCTATTAAAATATATACTGATGGAATATTCAAAAACGTACGTTGCTAAAGAAGAACATATAGATGTTCAGGAAATTATGGATGGCCTGTATTATCCGTTTTACATGGAGTATTGCAGGCATGATTATATCAGGGAAGTGCTTGGCTTTGATTTGGAAATAGAAGCAAAAAATGGTATTTATATGGTGCTGTCAAACTACAGCATCAGCTTTTTAAGATCATTAAAAAAAGGGGACGAGTTTATTGTTACCTGTACTTTATATGCTGATAAGGCAGGACTGCCCAAATTACATTTTAAGCAGGAAATCAAGTTAAACGGCAAGGTAATGACCAAAGCGGTATTTACCGGAACCTGTATCCCGGCTACCGGGGGCAGACCGTATTTACCGGAATTTGTTCTGGAAAAAATAAAAGATGCCCCGATATTGGAGGCATAAGCAATTCTTATTGTCATCGAACGAGGTAACCGTAAAAGGGTTGTCATCCTGAGCTTGTCGAAGGATCGGGCGTAGAGGCCTGCCCACCATGCTTCGACAGGCTCAGCATGACAGCCCATTTTATGCTTTACTTTTTATATCAGGCAATCTTATCTGCTGTTTTCACAAGCTCCATCAGCGCGTTATAATAATTTAAAAACGCATCCGGGTGAGTGTCTAAAAACAGGTATGGTTCAATCAATTCCAGTTCCATCAAATAAAGTTCACCGTTACTGATCACGCCATCAACCCGGGCATATAATGCCCCTTTAGCAAATTTATTTACCAGGGTTTCTGCACTTTTAACATGGCTTAACTCAGGCTCTAGTATCCTTACACTACCACCATGATCGCTTTGCACCCTAAAATCACCGTCTTTAGGTACTTTAAGTGCTGCGTGGCTAAATTGTCCATTAAAGAAAAGATATGACCATTCGCCCTCAAAAATTTCATCCATAAAAGGCTGCACCACATAATCGCCTGTTTTTAATAACTGATGAACTACAGCCAGCTGTATATTAACATCGGCAACAGTAAGGATAATGGTATTTTTGGCGCTTGCACTAATGCAAGGTTTAATTATCAGTTTTTGAGCCTTCAATTGTTCAAACAAAGGCAACAGATACGGGATTGTCCCCTGTTCTAAAAACACAGATGCAATAACTGGGAAACCTGCTTCAGTTATTTCCTTAAGATAATGTTTATCGCTGTTCCATTTTACCATATCAACCGGGTTAAGCAGTTTTACACCTAAGGCATTCAAAATATCGAGCCAGGTAAAAAACGCCACAATGCGGTCGTGGTAATCCCAGGGCGATTTTAGGATAGCCACATCGTACTGCTTCCAGTCAACAGCCGGATCGTTCCAAATCACCTGTTCGGCATTCAATTGCTTCTCCTTTAAAAATTCAATCAGTAAATTATCTTCACTCATTAAAGATGAAGCTTTCCTCTTTTCTGGCAACTGGTAGCTAACTATGGCAATTTTCATGATTTGTAAATTTTTATCCTTAACAAAAGTAGCCTTAACATGGCATCTCAAAAAGGGCCATTTTTGTAATTAATAATAGAGCCATTATCACTTTGATAATCATGAAAGCCCCTACACTCTTGTAGTTATTAGCACTATAATCCCACACCAAAACTTATCTGCAAATAACTATCTTTGCCGCCATGAATATCCTGATCCTCGGTTCGGGCGGAAGGGAAAGCGCCTTCGCCTGGAAAATAGCTCAAAGCGCCAAATGCCAAAAACTGTTTATAGCCCCCGGCAACGCGGGTACCGGGCAATATGGCACTAACGTTAACCTGAAGGTTACCGACTTTGCAGGTATTAAAACCTTTGTTTTAAACAATGATATTAACCTGGTACTGGTTGGCCCCGAAGAACCATTGGTAAAGGGTGTTCACGATTTTTTCCTGAACGATGAGCAGCTGAAAAGCATACCCGTAGTTGGTCCGCAACAGGAAGCCGCACAGCTGGAAGGCAGCAAGGATTTCTCCAAACAGTTTATGGAGCGTCACAATATACCCACAGCTGCATATAAAACTTTTACTAAAGATACCCTGCAGAACGGGCTTGCTTACCTGGCTACAGCTGGTTTACCCATCGTATTAAAAGCTGATGGCCTGGCAGCCGGAAAAGGCGTATTGATATGCACTACCCTTGAAGAAGCCCGCCAGGAACTTACCGAAATGTTGGCCGAAGCTAAATTTGGCGATGCCAGCTCGAGCGTAGTAATTGAACAGTTTTTACAAGGTATTGAACTTTCTGTTTTTGTAATGACCGATGGTAAAAATTATAAAATACTCCCCGAAGCCAAAGATTACAAACGTATTGGCGAGGGCGATACCGGCCTAAATACTGGCGGTATGGGTTCCGTTTCGCCGGTTCCGTTTGCAGATGCCGCCTATATGAAAAAGGTGGAGGAACGCGTGATTATCCCTACTATTGAGGGTTTAAAAAAGGATAATATCCCATACAAAGGCTTTATTTTTATAGGCCTCATGAACAGCGATGGCGAGCCATGGGTAATTGAATACAACTGCCGCATGGGCGATCCCGAAACGGAAAGCGTTATGCCGCGCATCCAGTCTGACTTTGTCGACCTGCTTTTAGGCGTTGCCGAAGGTAACCTTGACCAGAAAGAGCTAATTATAAGCGATAAAACCGCCGCTACCGTGGTTATGGTGGCGGGTGGCTATCCCGGTGAGTACCTGAAGAATAAAGTAATAACCGGAACCGAGAACATTCATGAATCCATCGTTTTTCATGCAGGCACGAGTATTGATGGCGAAAACATCATATCAACCGGTGGCCGTATTTTGGCTATAACTACCTTGCAGGATACCATGTTTGCCGCCCTGCAGCAAGCCACCGCCGATGCCAGCCGCATATACTACGATGGCATGTATTTCAGACGCGATATTGGGTTTGATCTTCTATAACGGTCATTTGATGAATCATCATTGAGTCATTGAGCATAATGAGAAAGGCGTAATAAATAATTATTACGCCTTTCTCATTATATCTAAATTCCCTCCCTTGGGAGGGGTGCGGCTTACAAACCCCTACCTCCCCTTCCCCAAGGAAGGAATCGCACTTACCCCTGCTTCCTTCGACACCTTCTGGAAGTCACCAACAGGTCAATGCCTCAATGACCCAACTATATCTTCCCAAATATTTCGGCAAGCTTGCTTTCCAGTTCATCACCATGCAGGTTTTTGGCGATGATCTTTCCGTTCGGGTCAATTAAAAAGTTTTGAGGGATACCACGAACAGCATACAGATCAGCTGCTTTGCTGTCCCAGAATTTCAGGTCAGATACCTGGGTCCAGGCCAGGCCATCTTTATGAATAGCGGCCAGCCATTTATCTTTGGCATTAGGTCTGTCTAACGATACACCCAAAATGGTGAATTTCTTATTTTTATAGTGGTTGAATGCCTGTACCACATTCGGGTTTTCCCTGCGGCAAGGACCACACCATGATGCCCAAAAATCAATCAAAACATATTTCCCCCTGAATGATGACAGGTTGATGATATTACCGCTGGTATCTGCTTCAGCAAACTCAGGCGCTATCGCACCCAACGCTACTGCTTTTATTTTAGGCATGCGTTCCGCAAATTTTTGACCAGCTTCGGTTTGCTTCAAAGCTGGTGATAAAGCATTAAACAGTGGTTCAATATCTACATAGTCGGCGCTATAGGCAAATGATTCCAACGCGTTTAAGCTGATAAACGAATCAGGATTTTCTTGTATGAATTTTTTATCTGCGGCAGCGCTTTGCTTGTCTATGGCCAGTTCATCAGCTTTAGCTTGCTTAATAAACTCTGGTGACTTTTGTTGCTCAGGCGTTGCGGCCTTTTGTTTGGCTTCCAATGCCTTGTACGCATCATTCACCGGCTTTTGTACCAGCTGATACTTCTCGTTATCCTGGTTGGTTTTTGAACCATCAACCTTTGCATTAACCAGCAGATCGGCAGTAGTCACATTAATAGTACCCGGCTCCAGGTAAATAGAATGGTAATCTTCGGCATTGCTAGCACCAGTTCCTTTGGCATTAAATACCAGATAGGCATTTTTAGGGGTTGCGCCAATGGTTCCGGTAAATTCAAACTTGCCATCGGTAACCGTTGCAGAATCTGTTTGCGATTTACCCTTGGCAATTCTGTATTGCAGGTAAACCTTCGCAGGTGCGTTATAAGTACCTATTTTACCTTTAATAGTATATGGTGCATCCTGTGCAAAGGCCATAACCGGCAAAGCCGATAATGCCAGTAAAGCTATTTTTTTTAATGTAATACTGTTCATAATGCAATATAATATCATTCAATGAATTATACATAGTATCGATTAAAATATTACAAATAATACTTGCTGGAGGTTTAAAATAGGTGAAGGTATGGTTTACAGTTGACTCACCCGGTAATCTCCACCAGCTGGCGGAGATTACCGGGTGAGTCAAATCGCCAATTTTCCTTAATAATTATATCTTCCCGAATAGTTCCTGTAGCTTGGCATCCAAATCTTCGCCACGCAGGTTTTTGGCAATGATTTTTCCGGTAGGATCAATCAGGTAGTTTTGCGGAATGGAGCTTACCTGATAAAGTGCGGCAGCCTCGTTGTTCCAGAATTTAAGGTCAGATACCTGTGTCCATTCCAAACCATCGCTTTTGATAGCTGCAAGCCATGCCGATTTACCATCGGGTTTATCCAATGAGACACCTAACACAGTAAAGTTTTTTGTTTTGTATTTGTTGTAGTTGCGCACCACATTAGGGTTTTCCTGTCTGCATGGACCGCACCATGATGCCCAAAAATCAATCAGCACATATTTACCTCTGAACGATGATAGCTTAACCGGCGCACCGTTTACATCGTTCTGTATAAAATCGGGAGCTAAGGAACCAACAGCGGTTACCTTTAGGGCTTCGATGGAGTGTTTTAAGTTTTTACCTGTTTCGGTATCCTTTAAACTTTGCGACAGGCCATTAAACAACGGCTCTATCTCATTAGGATCAGGGGCCGGCCCGCCTACAGAATTGATGGCCAGCAGGCTTAAAAAGCTATTGGGATTATTGGTAATGAAGTTTTTAAGAGCCGCTTTCTGCTCGGCTTGTATGTTTTTATACCGTGCCTGCATCCTGCTTTGAAAATCTGGCGCGCTTTTCTGCTCAGGCGTTGCGGCCATTGCTTCGGTCATTAATGACTGCGCTTTCTTATTAATTACTGCCAGTTGTGATGTCAATTTCTTGTTATCGTCATTTAAAACGGAACCTGTAATTTGTGCTTTTTTTATCGAATCCGCACTGTTTACGGTTATAGTACCCTTTTCTAAAAACAGGTTCAGGTCATCAGCGGTTTTTGATGGCCCACCATCGGGGTAGTTTTGTTGTATAAACTGGGCAAACTCACCTCCTTTGTAATTAACCGCCAGTGTGGCATTAACCGGATTTAATATACTCCCAATAAACCTGAAGGTACCGTTGGTAACGGCCGACGAGTCGATAACATTATTGGAGCCTAACTGGTATATCAAATATACCTTGACCGGCGCACCAAGTGTACCCAACTTGCCGTTAATTGTAAAGCTATCAGGAGCCTGGGCAAAAGCCATTGCAGGCAACATGGCCGCTATATAAAAAAATATTTTTTTCATCAGAATATAAAAACTATAAGCATTGTTAACGTTAAAATGCAGTTTGAATTACAATTATCAGTTTAATTTTTGATATGTACGCCACCAGAGGTCAGGCAACTCGCCAGACGCGGCCATTTTATAATCGGCATAACTGCAGGGAACCAGGTGAAAACGCTCATTACGCGATCCACCCGTAGGGTACGGCACCTGCATCCACCAGCGGTCTGATTTTTTGCTTTTCACAAATACCACTTCCTGGTCTTCGTGCTTTAAGCTGGTTTTATAAATCAGGTATTGATTTTTAGGATTAAGCGGAAAATCGCGTTTGCGGTTATAAACCCCTTCAACAAAATACCATATCATTTGTGCCAGCAGCGTCGCAGTTTGGCCGTTACTATCATAGGCTGGGTTAAACTCATAAAAACCTATGGAGCTTAACTTGTCATTAAAGCCGGCATACCGGCATAGCTGACAGGCCTCCTCGCCATAAAAACCGTTGGGCGTAGCATTGGCATTACCCATCGCGTCTGACGAGCGAATAGCGCCCACATCAAAACTGATCATGCTGGCATTGCGAATGGCGGGTTCGGTTACGGCAACATTACCGCTTAACTCGCCCAGGCGATGCACATCAAAATAAAGCTTATCCATTACCCGCAGACTTTCCTGACTGGCAAAATAAGTTTGATAGCCCAGGTTGCTGTAATTAAACAGAAAATTGGGCTCGTGCATAAATATTTTATTGAGATAGGATTGCGAGGTAGTTTCCATACTATCCTGTATATCATCTTCGTCCAAGTCAAAATGCGAATCGATCACTACCAGATCAACCTTTTGCTCCAGATCTTCATAACCCATATATTGCGCATAGGTAAGATCCTGTCCGCCGCCTAAAATAATGGGGATGATATTTTTTTTCACCAATTCGCCCACTACAGTTTTAAGTGCGAAGTAGGTATCGGTAACCGTGGCCCCGGCACGTATATTACCCAGATCGGCAATTTTTACGCTGTAGCTACCTTCATGAAGCAGATAAAGTTTTTCGCGGATATAATCGGGTCCCAGCGCACAACCTGAATTCTCAATCGCATTCCTGCCATCCATAACACCAATAATGGCCAGGTCGGTTTTCTCCTCCAAATCAGGGAAATCAACAGAATAATGCACAATTTTATCGCCAAGCTGGCTGGTATAATACCCCTTTTTAGGAGCGATCTTTTTAAGATCAATAGGTGTAAAAAAATCAGCTAATGACATAGTGATAAATGTGCAAATATGTAGATATGCAAATGTGGTGATAGATGTGCAGATGTGCAAATGATGAATGTGCAAATATGCGAATGTGTAGATTTTTTGATTTACCAAGATGTTATATAAATAAAAATTACAGGTTAAAATCACTTGCACATCTGCACATTCGCATATCTGCACATTTATAATCACATTTGTAACATGATACTTATTACTGGCGCAACAGGTTTTTTGGGGGCCGAACTGGCAAAACTGCTGGCTACTACAGAAGTGCGCATTCGTTGCACCAAAAGAAACAGCTCAAAAACACCTGCGTTGCTGGCCTCCTTTCATGACCGTATTGAATGGGTTGATGCCGATATGATGGATATTTTTGCCTTGACAGATGCGCTGGAAGGCATTACCCAGGTATATCATTGCGCAGCGTGGGTATCATTAAAATCGGCTGATAAAAAGCAGATGATCAGCACTAATGTTACCGGAACCGCCAACCTGGTTAATTTATGTAACGAGCGGGGCATACGCATGGTTCATGTAAGCTCTATAGCGGCAATTGGTGTAGCTAAACCCGGCGAGCTGATTACCGAGAACCATCATCTGGAGGCTGGTACCGAACATGATGGTTATGCCATATCCAAATTGGAGAGCGAAATGGAGGTTTGGCGCGGTATTGCCGAAGGTTTGGATGCTGTAATAGTAAACCCCTCCTTAATTTTAGGCGCCACCGCCGGAACCTCAGGTACGGGATCATTGTTTGAAACTGTACGTAAGGGCCTAAAATTTTATACCCGGGGCAGCGGAGGTTTTGTTGATGTACAGGATGTGGCCAAATGTATGATAGCCCTCATGAACAGCGATATTACTGCCGAGCGCTATATTATCAGCGCTGAAAATTATACTTATCAAGCTATCACTACCGAAATTGCTCATGACTTTGGCGTAAAACCACCGGCTACCTTAGCCAAACCCTGGATGATGGGCCTGGCCTGGCGCGGCGCGGCTATTATTGCCGCTTTAACAGGTGGATCACCTTCTATTGACAAAGTATCGGCCCGGGCAGCTTCTGAAACCCGCAATTTTGATAATTCAAAGATCAAGAAGGCCATCGGCATTGAATTTAAACCGGTGAGCGAAACTATAGCAGAGGTTTGCAAGGCGTTAGAGAAATAAAAATAACCGTTGTTATGCTGAACGTAGTGTGGCAACCCCTTTCCCCCCGCACGTCATTACGAGGCACGAAGCAATCCCTAACTATACAGAGCGGACCTGCAAATCGGAGATTGCTTCGTGCCTCAGCAATGACGGGGTGGTTATACCGGAACGCTGCCATGATCATGTCAGCGTTCCGTTTTTGTTCGGATTTTGTTCGGGTTTTGGGGACATCCGAACAACCGAACACGGAACATCAACTACAACCTTGTAGTGATCTATCATGATAATCCCTATGGATTCTGTATATTATTCCATACCATCAGCAAAAAATTTCGCACATTTGCACCCAAGATGGAGCAGTACTTTATTATTGATTTCGACAGTACGTTTACACAGGTAGAAGCCCTTGACGAACTGGCCCGCATTTCTCTCAAAAACCACCCCGACCGCGAGGATATTTATAAACAGATTGAAGACTTGACCAATGCCTCGATGGAAGGCAGGCTGTCATTTACCCAAAGTTTGGAAAACC
Organism: Mucilaginibacter sp.; assembly: GCA_030445275.1. GTDB lineage: Bacteria > Bacteroidota > Bacteroidia > Sphingobacteriales > Sphingobacteriaceae > Mucilaginibacter. The sequence continues at coordinate 95,123 of JAUCSE010000025.1, read as the reverse complement.
GGGTTAAACTGTTGCAGGCCAACCGTGATCATTTAAAGCAACTGATTACCCATCTTAAGAAAAAGGTATCTACCTCATTTTCGCGCAATACCATATTCTTTAAAAATCACCAGGATGAGGTTTTGATCGTATCAGGCGGTTTCAAGGAGTTTATTACGCCGGTGGTAACTGAGTATCATATCAAAAAAGAAAATATTTATGCCAACACCTTTGTGTTTGACGAGGATGGCAATATTATTGGCTACGATAGGGAAAACCCCTTATCGCAAGAAGGCGGCAAGGTAAAACTATTGAAGGAATTGCAATTGCCCGGCGATATTTATGGTATTGGCGATGGTTATTCTGATTTCCAGTTGAAGGAATCGGGCATGATCAAAAAGTTCTTTGCTTTTACCGAAAACATTGAACGTAAATCAGTAGCCGAAAAGGCCGACCATATTACCCCCAGCTTTGACGAGTTTTTATACATTAACAAACTGCCCCGTGCCATATCATACCCCAAAAACCGCATTAAGTGCCTGGTGGTTGGCAATGTTGATGATGACGCGCTGGCCCAAATGAAAAAAGAGGGTTATAACATACGTCACCGCGAAAACATCGAAGAAAAATACCTGGACGAAGCCGGAGTTTTATTTTGCGATGAAGCCAACCAACCCAAACCCGAACAGATACAGAATGCCGGTAGGCTTAAAGTGATCGGTATTTTTGGCAAATGTAACCGCAAACTGGCTGATATTGCCACCGAAAGTGGTATCATCATATTTGACGATCCTAAGCACAACCCGCACAATAACGATTTCATTCCCCGCAGGGTAATGGCCTTCATGAACGAGGGTAAAACGCATACCAGCTGCAATTTCCCTGATCTGCAGCCACCGCGTATAAACAACGCGCACCGTTTAATACACATACACAAAAATATCCCCGGTATACTGGCAAAAATAAATGAAGTATTTGCCCGCCATAACATTAACATTGTTGGCGAGTTTCTGGTTACAAACGCCCTGATAGGTTATGTAATAACCGACGTAAATACAGGCTATGATGCCCAGGTACTTAACGAGCTAAAAGCCATTGAACATACTATAAAGTTCAGGTTACTGTATTAGGGTAATGGTGAGTTTTGAGTTTTAGAAAAATCAGCCTGTGATTTGAGTTACTTTTCCACTCAAAACTCATAACTGACTACTCAAAACTAAAACCTACTCCACAGTAGGCACTACCAGTACGGGTATGGCAGAGTGACGTATCACCTCTTCGGCTATGCTGCCCGATATCAATCGTTCAAAACCTGAACGTTTGTGGGTTCCTACAACTATCAGGTCGGCCTTAAACTCTTTGCTGCAATTAATGATCCCGTCGGCTGTTAAACCATATTGTGTAAATGTGGTTATTTCTAAACCTTCACCAAACTCCTTTATGGTACGTTCAATAACTGCTCCAGATTGGGTAGCTTGTATATTGGTTAATTCGGCTTCTTGTATGCCAAATGTACTATCCATAGGTATGCCGGTCAAATTGTCGGTCGGACTGGAGGGTATAATAACCGGTTCAATGATATGAACCAAACCTACCGCGGCATTATAATCCCGGGCTAAGTCAAAACCATATACAGCTGCATGATGTGCATAAGTGGTATCGTCAATACCGATGATTATTTTACTAATTTTCATGAGTTTAATGGTTTTGATCAGAATTTTCAGGATTCAGATAGTATAAAGACATTTACAGTTCAAAAAAGTTTGCTGCTTTTTTCAGATACTTTACATATGATGATAAATGGTTGCACACATTATCACCGTATTCCATTTTTATTACCTTTGACCATGCATTTCCATCCTGAAATTGAAGATCGCCTGGCACGTTTGCAGGAAAAATATGAAGCCATGGGGCAGGATATGACCTCCTACCTCGACGGCCTGCTACATGCCAATTTTTTAACCTATTGGGATTATATCCATCTGGATACATTACTCAGTTTGCAAAGCCCCAAAACACCATTCCCTGACGAGGAGATATTTATCATATATCACCAGATCACCGAACTGTATTTTAAACTGGCATTGCATGAGTGCCGCCAAATTGCAGAAGCCAAGCCACTAACCACTGATTTTTTCGCAGCGCGATTAAAACGTATTAACCGCTATTTTGGCGCACTCACCCAATCGTTCGAGATCATGGTTGATGGTATGGAGAAGGAACAGTTTTTACAGTTCCGTATGTCGCTGTTGCCAGCCAGTGGGTTTCAGTCGGGCCAATATCGTATGATCGAGATATATGCTACCGATTTTATAAACCTGATTGATAAGGATAAACGACAGGAGTTAAGCAATGCATCTATCGAAGATCAGTTTGAATACCTGTACTGGAAGTTTGGTGCAACCGAGCTATCCACCGGTAAAAAAACGCTGACCCTTAAACAGTTCGAAAAGAAATATTCAAAAATCTTTATTGAACTAGCCAAGGCCAATGTAAACCATAATTTTAACGCGCTGGCCCAACAGTTTAAAACAGCCGGACAATTGACACCTGAGCTGCAAAAGGAGCTAAAACAGTTGGATGTAAATGTAAATGTAAACTGGCCGCTATCACACTATAAATCGGCTGTACGCTACCTGAATCGCGAACCCGAGGAGATCAAAGCTACCGGTGGTACCAACTGGCAAAAATACCTGCCCCCGCGTTTCCAGAAACGGATTTTTTATCCATCCTTATGGACTGCCGAAGAAGTTGACAACTGGGGTAAAGCCTGGGTGGATAGTGTGTTGGAGTGAGCCGGTAATGGGTAGTGAGTTAGGAGTTACATTCATTTCCCGTTGTCATCCTGAACGCAGTGAAGGATCTGCTCATCGTCATGCATACCGACTAATAGATTCTTCGCTACGCTCAGAATGACAATAATCTTTATTAAAATAAAAATGCCACCTGAAATCAGGTGGCATTTTTATTTTTCCCATTGCCTGTGTCATCACGGGCAATTATATCTACCAAACTTTCACACGCTCATTTTCCGGACGATAAAGTTTATCGCCTGGTTTTATATCAAACGCTTTGTAAAATGCCGGGGTATTTGACAGCGGACCATTAACCCGGTACATCTCAGGCGAGTGCGGGTCAACGCTGATGCGCATACGCATGGTTTCGTCGCGGGTTTTGATGCGCCATACCTGGCCAAACGACAGGAAGAAGCGTTGATCGGGTGTAAAGCCATCTATCTTTTTATCACCCTTGCCTTGTTCTGTGTTTTTAAATGCTTCGTAAGCTATGGCTACACCGCCAATATCTGCCAGGTTTTCGCCCTGGGTTAGGCTGCCATTTACATGCAGGTTGTTCAATACGGTAAACTTGTTGTATTGTTCAATCATTAGCCCTACACGGCTTTTAAATTTATCAGCATCCTGTTTTGTCCACCAGTCTTTCAAGTTACCATCTTTATCATATTGCCTGCCCTGGTCATCGAAACCATGGGTCATTTCGTGACCAATTACCGCACCAATAGCACCGTAGTTAATGGCATCGTCGGCATCCTTATCAAAGAAAGGGAACTGAAGTATACCAGCAGGGAAAACGATCTCGTTAAAAGTTGGATTATAATAGGCATTAACCGTTGGCGGTGTCATTCCCCACTCGGTTTTATCAACAGGTTTACCTGCCTTTTTAATCATTTCCTTGTATTTATGACGAGCTATTGATTCCTGGTTTTTGTAATAAGCAGTTTTGCTGATCTCCACATCATCATAGTTCTTCCACTTATCAGGATAACCTATTTTTTTGGTGAAAGCAGCTAACTTGGCCAGTGCTTTTGTTTTGGTTTCTGGGCTCATCCAATCCAGCTTTTCAATGCGCGATTTGTATACACTCTGCAGGTTATTTACCAGTGCAAGCATACGTTCTTTAGCTTCGGGTGTAAAATATTTTTCAACGTATAGTTGTCCAAGCAACTCGCCAATACCGCCATCAACAGCTTCAATAACTATTTTCCAGCGTTCTTGCTGTTGCTTCTGGCCGCTCAACGTTTTGCCGTTAAACTCAAAGTTGGCATCCCTGAAATTTTTGCTCAGTGCGGTTGATGCATTATCCAAAGCGGTAAAGGTTGCTTTATCCTTCCACACCTCAATAGGTTGTGTTTTAAGCAGGTCATCCAATGCTTTAAAGTATAAAGGCTGACCAACCAAAACGGTATCAGCATTCAGCTCCATGCGTTTAAAAGCATCCTTCAAATCAATATCCGGAATTTGCTTCTGCAGATCAGCAACCGCAAATTTGTTATAGTTTTTAACCGGATCGCGTAATTCAGTAGGAGTCAAGTGCGCTTTGGCGATCAGTGTTTCCAGGGCTAAAATACCATCAGCCTTTTTTGTGGCGCTCGCAGCATCAACAGCCGTCAGGGTAAACAGCTTAGCAATATATTTTACATACTCGGCCCGTATCTTTACTGTAGCCGAATCTTTATTAAAATAATAATCCCTGTTTGGCAAACCCAAACCAGCCTGGTCAAAATGGGCTATGTTTTTGGTACTTATCCTATCATCAGGGGCCACATAGAACCCTAATAAAAAGCCATCACCATCTTTGTAACCATCGGCGGCCAAACTTATCAGCTCTTTATAATTGGTTACTGCCTTAATTTTGGCAAGTATTGGTTTTACAGGCTCGTACCCAAGCTTCTCAATACCCACAGTATCCATGCCACTGGTATACAGATCGGCTACTTTTTGTTCCTTACTGCCTGCAGGATTATCCTGTTTGGTGATTTCATCCAATATCTTGTGCAGGTTTTTCTGGTTATCATCATACAATGTGTAAAACGATCCCCAGCCCCTTTGTGATGCCGGGATTTCTGTTTTCTTTAACCAAGTACCACTGGCATACAAATAAAAATTGTCGCCAGGTTTTACCGTGGTATCCATCCCGGTTTTATCAAAAAATACAGTCCGCTTAGGAACATCGTCTGCCACTGATCCCTCTTTTTTATGGCTACATGATGCCAAAATAACGGCAGGAATAGCCGCTAAAGCCCATTTAGTAATTCTCATAAATTAATTTTTTTTAAAGATAGGCGTAAAAGCCTAAATTATTAAGTTGAATTGATATAACTAAGACGCGGCTAAACGATATATGTTACAACGCCGATTTCACTTCAACCGCAGGAGGTTGTATCTGACTTAACGACAGCGGGATCAATTTTTTGGTTTTAAGATAAGTAACGCCTACTATAAGCATGGTCATGCTGCCACCAAAAATTACAGCAGGTACTGTACCCAACAAGCGGGCAGCTGTTCCTGATTCAAAGGCGCCTATCTCATTTGATGAACCTATGAACATTTGATTTACTGCCGATACACGGCCGCGCATATGATCGGGTGTTAATAGTTGCATAATGGTACCGCGGATAATTACGCTGACACTATCAAAAGCTCCCTCAGTAAATAAAAAGACGAGCGATAGGTAAAAGCTACGTGATAAGCCAAAGCAAATAATAGAAAGACCAAAGCCCGTAACCGCAATAAGCAAATTACGCCAGGGCTTACCCATAGGCGAAAAACGCGCCATAGCCAGCATGGTTAACACAGCACCCAGCGATGATGTTGCACGCATAATACCCAAACCTTCGGCACCTACCTTCAATATCTCATTGGCAAATACTGGTAATAAGGCTACCGCACCACCAAAGAATACCGAGAACAGATCAAGGCTCATGGCACCTATCATCATTTTATTATGAAACACAAAATGTATCCCCTCTGATAAACTTTTCCAGATATTTTCTTTCGGAATAAACACCGGCGGATATTTACGTAACATAAAAACTAATACCAACGATATAATCAGAAAGAGGATGATAACCGAAAAGGTTGCCGTAATACCACTTAGGCCCGGTACAATTCTACCTGAATAGCCATAAATAAGCCCGCCCGCTGCCGGCCCGATAATAGATGCTACCTGCCAGCTTGAACTGCTCCAGGTGCTGCCATTAGGATAAATTTCCTTTGGAATACTATGCGCGTAAACGGTAAAAGTAGCTGGTCCGTAAAAAGCACGTGCAATACCGTTACAAAATATCATGGTATAAATAGTGGGCACTATCCAACTGGTATGGATAACACCACTCATACTCTTAAGCGTAACGGTGAACATCACTAATGAGGTGAGGATAACACAGCCAAATATGATCATCAGCATTTTCCGCTTTTCAGATTTATCAGCGATATAGCCGCCATATAAAGCAATGCCAATGGCCGGTATAGCCTCGCAAAGCCCTACAAGCCCGAGTGCAAAAGCACTTTTAGTGATCTGATAAATGTAAAAGCCGATAACAACGGCCTGCATTTGATATGCAAAGGTGAAACAAAAACGCATGCCAACATAAGATCTGAAATCTTTGTATCGCAATGCTGCAAAGGAATCAATTTTGGGTTTACTATCTCCTTCTTCGGCCACAGTGTTGTTTTAGATGTGCCGCAAATTTACGATACCATTTTGGGATTTGGTAGCACGATTTAAGGATTTAACTGGATTATTAGCATTTTTTGTATGAATTGAATTTTGTCTGAGCCGGGATTTTGATGACTTCATATAACTCCCCTCTTGAAAGGGGGCGTAGAGGATAGTGAAATGGCAGGGGTGTGTTGTTCGCTATGTCTGAAAAACACACCCCTCTCAAGAGGGGAATCGCACATCCATCCCCCAAACAAAAAAAGAGACGCAATTATGCGTCTCTACAAAAAAATCAAGGTGATCCCTTAATCCGGGAAATCCTGGTTCAGAAACCTATAACCCGTGCTGATCAATCAGATAAATAAGCGCCGCCATACCTGCGGCACCCAGTTGCAGTTCGCGTTTGTTTACGTTTTCAAATACATCATTAGCGGTATGATGAATATCAAAGTAACGTTGTGAATCAGGGCGGAAACCGATCAGGACAACACCTGGAAGTTTCTCCTTCATCGGTTCAATATCAGTGCCGCTGCCACCTGCTACTAATTGATCAACTTCATAAGGTTCCAATAAGGCTTTATATTTACTGTTGATACTTTTAATAAAATCTTTAGATACGCCGTCGAAACTAAAACCTCGCGGGGTAAAGCCACCTTCGTCAGTTTCAATAGCGGCAATATGCTCTTCTTTATTCTGTGCGGCCAGTTCAGCATATTTTGTACCGCCTTTATGGCCATTCTCCTCGTTCATAAAAAACACTGCCCGTACAGAGTTTTTAGGGCGATAACCTACCGCTTTAAATATACGCAGCACCTCGACCGATTGCATTACACCCGTACCATCATCATGCGCGCCCTCAGCCAGATCCCATGAATCCAGGTGACCACCTACGCTGATAAATTTATTCGGGTTTTCGGTACCGGTTAATTCGCCTATTACATTATATGACAATACATCTGGCAATAACTGGCAGCTTTGTTTAAAGTAAAATTTAACAAGCGGCAGCTTGCGTAAACGCAGCATATTACTCAGCTTATCAGCTGCTTTAGTCGATATAGCCGCGGCCGGTATCATTTTTGTATCCTTACCGGAAAGCGTTGCTCCGGTATGCGGGTAATCATCAATACTTTCAGTTAGTGAGCGTACAATAACACCCACAGCGCCATATTTGGCTGCAGTTGCAGGGCCCAAGAAACGCTGATCACCCGCGGTGCCATAGGCATGGCCTGTTTCAATAAAACGGGGATCAAACGCGCGGTTAAAGAAAACTATTTTACCTTTTATAACACTTTCGCCAAGGGTTTCCAGCTCTTTTAAGCTGCGCACTTCTATTACATTGGCAGTAATGCCCTCTTTTGGTGTAGCTACAGACATACCTATTGCTGCTATAGGAACCGGGATACGGTTTTTTCCATCAATAATAAATGCAGTTTCCTTTTCTCCCCTAACCCAATGCGGTACCATTACTTCCTGCAGGTATACCTTATCAAAACCATAACCTTCCATCAGCTTTTTGCTCCACTCCACCGCTTTTTGCGCATTGGCTGATCCGCTTAACCTCGGACCGATATTTTTGCACAGGTAATGCAGGTTTTCATAAGCCTTGCCATTCACCAGGGCTTCGTCGTAAATTTTGCGGATGGTTAATGAATCCTGTGCATGGAGCAGGGTGGCTGTAAAAAGTACAGCCAATGATAGGGAAAATTTCTTCATGAGCATATAAAATCAGTGTTAACAAATATAATATTTTGGGCGAAAAAGGAGTACTAAACTTGTACCCTTCTTTTGGTTAAAAAATGACATTTAGAATTAGGGTACACTATCGAAATAACAGCTTTGATATCACGATATCTTATCCCAGCTTAAACCGGAGTTTTTTGTTTCAAAGGCGTGGTGTAGCACCTGGTTTTCGGGGAGGGCTAGTTGCGGGTCTTTTTCAAATATCTGCTCTACACATTTACGAACCTTGAACAATAGTTCCTGGTCGGTAGCCAGATTGGCTACCTTGAGATCGAGCACACCGCTCTGCTGGGTACCTTCCAGATTGCCGGGACCGCGTAATTGCAGGTCGATCTCTGATATTTCAAAGCCATTATTAGTTTTCACCATCGTATCCAGCCTGATCTTGCCATCGTGGCTCAACTTATGGCTGCTCATCAAAATACAATAGGACTGATCAGCACCACGCCCTACCCGGCCGCGCAACTGGTGCAATTGCGACAGGCCAAAACGTTCGGAATTTTCAATGATCATTACAGAGGCGTTAGGTACGTTTACCCCTACCTCAATTACAGTAGTAGCCACCATGATTTGCGTTTCGTATTTGATGAACCGTTGCATTTCAAATTCCTTTTCGGCGGCTTTCATTTTGCCGTGTACAATGCTGATCCTAAAATCGGGCAATGGAAACTCGCGCGACATGGCTTCAATACCATCCTCCAGATTTTTCAGATCAAGCTTTTCACTTTCCTGTATCAACGGATATACCACATAGATTTGCCTGCCCAATGCTATTTCCTGCTTCATAAAACCAAACATGCGCAGCCGCTGGTTTTCATAAAAATGGACGGTTTTGATAGGTTTACGTCCGGCCGGTAATTCATCAATTACAGATACATCCAGATCGCCGTACAAAGTCATGGCCAGCGTGCGGGGTATAGGAGTAGCTGTCATCACCAGCACATGCGGCGGGATAATATTTTTACGCCATAGTTTTGCCCTTTGCTCCACACCAAAACGGTGCTGCTCATCGATCACTACAAAGCCCAGGTTTTTAAACTGTACCTTGTCCTCAATAAGTGCGTGGGTACCTATCAGTATTTTAAGATCGCCGTTCTCCAGCTTTTCGTGCAATACTTTACGGGCCTTTTGTTTGGTTGAACCGGTGAGCAGGGCCACCTCAATAAAGTCATCGCCCACCAGATCTTTTACCGTTTGATAATGCTGACTGGCCAATATTTCGGTAGGTGCCATGATACAGGTCTGGAAACCATTATCAACAGCTATCAGCATACTCATGAGGGCCACCACGGTTTTACCGCTGCCAACATCGCCCTGTAACAGACGGTTCATTTGTATACCGCGCTGGGTATCTTGCCTTATCTCCTTTAAAACCCGCTTTTGTGCGTTAGTTAAAGGAAATGGGAGTTTATGGTGATAAAAATCATTAAAGTAATGTCCAACCGTACCAAAAACATTGCCTTTAAACCTTTGGGTATGCAACAGTTTGTTACGCAACAATTTAAGCTGCAGCAAAAACAGTTCTTCGAACTTGAGCCGGTATATAGCCTCGTTCAGCAAATTGGCATCAGCCGGAAAATGAATATTACGATAAGCATCGGCCCGGTTAATCAGTTTAAACTGATTGATGATATACAGTGGCAAATTTTCGCGGATATCTTTGGCATGTTGCTCCAGCAAACCAGAAGTAAGCTTTTGGATCCCCTTGCTATCCAGCTGAAACTGTTTGAGCTTTTCGGTTGAATTATAAACCGGTTGCAGGGTAGCATTCCCCTGCCGCTGCATGGTGGCCGGCGAGTATATTTCCATTTCGGGATGCGCCATCTGGGCCTGTCCGTTAAAAAAGCCGGGCTTGCCAAACACAATGTAAACGCTGCCGGGAATGATGGTTTTTTCTATCCAGTTAATGCCTTTAAACCATACCAATTCGAGCGTACCGGTTTCATCCCGCGATTGCACCACCAGTCGTTTGGTATGTTTTTCGCCAATTATTTGTTTATTGGTAACGCGGGCCAGCACCTGCACATAAGGCAGATCGGCCTGAATATCTTTTACCTTGTAAAAACGGGTACGGTCAATATACCGGAAAGGGAAATGCCGTAGAAGATCCTCAAAATTAGCTAAAGCCAGTTCTTTTTTCAACACCTCGGCCCGGGCCTGGCCTACACCTTTTAAATATACAAGCGGCGTTTGAAAAGGATCCATAGATTAAACTCAATATTTTACCCTTCGTCATTGCGAGGAACGAAGCAATCTCTACACAGGTAGGTCAGTCATTCGGGCCCTAAGCTTTTCTATTTCCGCTGTACAGCATAGAGATTGCTTCGTTCCTCGCAATGACGCGTGGTTTATGTTTGTTTTATTCCCAACCCGCCAGCTGGCGGGTTGGATAGCGTGTTATTTTACTGCAATCACAGATATTTCTACGTTCACACCTTTAGGCAGGCCGGATACCTGTACGGTTTCACGAGCCGGAAAATTGGCAGTGAAATATTTTCCATATACTTCATTTACCTGACCGAAATTGCCCATATCTGTTAAAAATATGCTGGTTTTAACAATATTTTCAAAGCCAATACCAGCTTCGGTTAATATAGCCTTCAGGTTTTCCATTACCTGTACAGCCTCATCTGTAATACCGGTTGTTACCAGTTCGCCGGTAACGGGGTTAAGCGGGATCTGGCCCGATATAAATACAAAATTTCCGGCTACGGTAGCTTGGCTATATGGCCCGATAGGAGCCGGTGCGTTATTGGTGTTTATTATTGTCATCATTTTTTAAATATGAACACTTGTATCAGCTTATAGATGATTCCCGCCAAAAACATAATGATTGCAATAGCATTGATAATATGCATTATCCGCAGATTTATGTTTGTGGGCCTATTGGGATCTTTTTTTCTAAAGAAGTACATAGTACAAAACTAATAAAAATTTGCCTCACCCAACCCTCTCCAATGGAGAGGGTTTTTATTTGCATATTAAAAAACCAGTGTCATTTCGAACGCAGTGAGAAATCTTGTAGAACTTTGCACCATGGATAGGATTTCTCTCTCGTACCTCGTATCGAAATGACACTTTGGGCTTTTTAACTCCCTCTCCTTTGGAGAGGGTTGGGTGAGGCTTTTACCTAATCGGCTTAGGAAACACCGGCAAACTCTCATGCCCCTCGACATCCACAGCTTGTACGGCAAAAAAGTAATTATCTTTTGAATAGGCTAATGTGGCAGCGGTATCTGTAACATAAAACTTGCGTTCCCAAAAGGCGCTGGTGGTTTCGCGCATCAGCACGTAGTAGCCCGCTGGTTTTTTGCCGGTTGCCGGAGCTTTCCAGGTTAGCTTTGTTTTATTGGTAAGATCCTTGGTTACAATGCCTACATTTTGTGGTTTGGCTGGAGCAGATGCCAGATTGGCCAATACCGATAGGTTCATGCGCGCCACTTTTTGTACATAATTAAAATCTACAAAATCGGGGAGGTCACCATACTCCACGCCATTTTCGGTGCGGATATTCTGGTGCTGACGGTTAAAATCTTCGTTCATTTCGGTAAATCTTACCGCTGCAAAGCCTTGTTCTAAAAACGGTAGATGATCACCGCCACGCAGGTAACGATCTCGGCGATAGATCAATTTTACATCCAGCTGGTCAACATAACGTTCAGCGGTTTCTTTGGTATAGCGGGCCAGTTCGCGCGATGGACTGTCATTCTCTCCTCCTAATGATTTTAATGCCGCTACCTGTTTATCGGTAGCGTCGGTTGGCACACCATCACTAAAAACACGTACGCTACGGTTATCCTTCAGATCGGTTTCCATGCCGTGCGTATTGCCTACTATGTCATTGTTCAGCATAGCATCCACATTCCAATTCTCGGCTTTGGCACGTTTGGCTACATTAGTTGAGCCATACAGTCCCTGTTCCTCACCCACTACGGTCATAAAAATAATAGTAGCAGGGAATGATCTTGTGGCCATTACCCGGGCCAGTTCCATTGACAGAGCCGTGCCCGATGCATCGTCATTAGCGCCTGGTTCAACACCATTGGCATCCATCACATCGTTTATCCGCGAATCGTAATGACCCGATACCATATACACCCGGGTATCTGTAGGATCCGTCCCTTTTAATATGGCCAGTACATTTTTAAGCTTTACGGGTTTGTCAATACGTGTACCTTTTGGCTGTGTAAACGTATCGAACTGAACGGTCATTCTTCCACCTGATGAATTGGCATATTTTTCCATTTCGGCTTTGATCCAGTTGCGTGCCGCGCCGCTGCCTGTTGTTTTGCTGGTTGTATCGCTCAAGGTATGCCTGCTTTTAAAGGTTACCAGTTTGCGAATGGTTGCTTCGATGTTCTTAGAAGATACCTCATCAACCATTTGTTTGATGCTGGCATCGGGTTTGATGATGGTTTGGGCGGTGGCAGGGATGGTTAAGATTAGGAGGAAAAGCAGTTTTAGGTGTTTCATGTTGATATTTTGTCTGAACCGGGATTAAACAGATTAATGGATTATCATGATTTCTTTAATATTTATTTCATAGGGCTTGTGCGGTTCCCTCTTGAGAGGGGTGGAGGGGTGAGTTTCTCTGCTTGTTGATTAACACACTCCTACCATTTCACCATCCCTTGCCCCCCTCAAGAGAGTAATAGCCCATGAATAGACATAACGAACTAATAATGTCCCAAAAAGGGCCTGTCACCCTGAGCTTCGTCGAAGGGTCGAGCGTAGAGGCTTGCCCACCATGCTTCGGCGGAGCTCAGCATGACACCCTTTTTGTAGAAATGTCTAACCATGGGCTATTACTCTCAAGAGGGGGGCTTTTTCATATATCTTTTATTCCTCGTCCTCCTCCGCCACTATCCCCAAAATCTCATCAACCTGTTTAAAATTACTTTTTACAAAGTGGCACCAGTCGCATTCTTTTTTACCGCAGCCGGTGTTAAAGTCATGGGCCATTATTTTTTGATAAGTGGTGGTGATCTGATCAGTTACCGTTTCTATATCTTCAGGCGTTATTACAAACTTTTCGCGGTGATATTCACCTTCGCTTATGGGTTCCACAAAATCAAATATGGTGCTTACCACTTCCCAATCGTTGGTGCGGTCATGGTCAACCAGTATTTTGTAAAATACACCCTGGCGCCAGTAGTCGCCACCGTTGGGGTTTTCATTGGTTGGGCGCAGGAGCTTGTCTTTGGCATTCCTTAGCTTACCGGTTTTGTAATCGACCACGGTTACATGCTTGCCGTCAAACTCCATCTTGTCCAGGTTACCCTTTATTGGTACGCCAGCTATTTCTATGTTTTTGATGGTTCGCTCGGTAATGGCCACTTTGTTCCAATTGTTTACATTTTGCTCGTAATAGGCCGGCAATATTTTTTCGCCATAAGCCACACGGAGTTTAAATTCATCTTTGGTGAATGAATCCCGGTTGCGGGCCATGTACCAGCGAAACTCATTCATAAACTGCTCGGTTAAAAGAAACTCATTATCGTTTTCTTTCAGCAGTCTGTAGGTTTTGTTAAGCGCCCAGTGCACTGCTTGTCCAAACGTAGCCGACGGACTTTTTCCCGATGGCACCCTGATCAAACATTGAAAATAAAACCGAAGCGGACAATCGAGGTAATTACTCAAATGCGTTACAGATAGCGTATAGTTTTGCAGCAATTGATTAATGTAGTTTTTATCTAACAACTCAACCTTTGGTTTCTCTGCTTCGCTAAACTGGGTTACATAAAAACCGAGCATAGCTGTTTCAGTAACCCTTGGATAATGCACCTGCAGATCGGTACTGGCCAATATTTCTCCAACAAACTGGCTCGCTTCCTGGTCTTTCGCTTTTTTGTCTTTGTTTGCATACGATATAGCCAGGTGCTGTTTGGCACGGGTAATGGCCACATAAAATAAGCGGCGACCCTCCTCCTTTTGTGCAATATCATCAGATGCGGCGCGGGTTAGGGTATCGGGGTAACTAAAACCGCTATTACGCCCTTTGCTATCCCAAGTGCGTTTATCGCAGCCTATAAAAAACACATGTTCAAATTCAAGTCCTTTGGAGCCATGTGCGGTTAAAAAGTTAACGCCATTATCAGAAAATATTACCTGGTTCAAATCAAGCCTGATGTTGTTCTTTTTCATCAGCTCAACGGTTGCTATCAGGTCGGGCAGTTTAATATCAGGATTCTTGCGACTCTCATCCTTCAGAAAATCAAAAAAGCTGGTGAGCATTTGCATGTGCCCGCCCTTATCCGTTTGCTGCATAATGTAGCGCAGAATGCCCATTTTGGCTATTACATCCTGAAAAAAAGCCTGCAATGTGCTACTTAAGGCCGATTTGAGCAGTTCGTCAATATCATTGATCAGGTATTTCATCCCTACATTTTTACCCGGATCAAACAGATCGGGCTGTGCAGGCAGGCGCATTTCGCTGATATAGCGGCGCAGGGATGTTTTTGGCTTATTATTGCTTACGCTGCCATAATTTTCTTTGGCTACTGCGATGCTTGCCTTGGCTATTTCAATGGGAGCGATGTTAAAAAAATCATAGTGCATGATCTCGAACAGCAGTTCATCGCCACTATATGGCGAGTCAAGCTCCATAGCCAGGTAACGTAAAATATTGATGATCTTTTCGCCAAAAGGTTGGGTAAGGATATCGATCTTACGTTTGGTATTTACAGATATCTTTTGGATATCGAGGTACTTGATCATTTCCTCTACCTGACTGTGGTTACGGTATATCACCGCGATCTCGCCCGGCGGCGTGCCGTTATCAATCAGTTGTTTTATTTGAGTTGATACATCAACCAGTTCCTGATCGGGATTCTCATATTCGTTAATCACGGGCTCAACCGGCATCTCAGCAAAGCGCGGGTGCGATGCCCGCAGATCCTTATCCAGCTTAAGCTGACTGGTTAAACGCTCAAAATTATTGTTGATAAGCGCCTTTGAAATATCCAGGATATGCTGATTGGAGCGGTAATTATGCTTCAATACCACCGTACGCAGCGTATCTACATAATCGGTAGCAAAATCAAGGATGTTTTTCATGTTGGCACCCTGAAATTTGAAGATCGACTGATCATCATCACCCACCACAAACACATTCGGGACATCCCAATAATTTAACAAAAAACGAAGCAGTTCATTTTGCGAGCCGCTGGTATCCTGAAATTCATCAACTAGAATATACTGATAGCGTTCCTGGTATTTGCGCAGTATCTCCTCGTTATTGCCGAAAGCCCTGAGCACCCAGATGATCATATCATCATAATCATAACGGCCACGAGTCTTCATCTTGGCATCATAGTTTTTGTATTCGCCTACGGCAGCCAGCAATTTACTCATGGTTTCATGGGCCGCGTCAATATCTTTCTGTTTCGGGTCGCCTACCTTGATTCCGGTTTTCGCGTTTGCCCTTTTGTAAACAAACTCTTCGCGGTTTGGTATATCATCCAGGTATTCCTGAACGGCTCGTTCAATCAATTCCACATCCCAGTTCTCGCGTTTCATGGTCGAGAACAGGTCTTTCAGGCGCTTAGTATCGTAATAAATATCGCCGGTGAAACGCTTGAGCAAATGATCGTTATCAAAATCGTCAACCAACTCCCGAAACAGCATAGCCGATTCCAGATCAGATAATGATTCCAGATTCAGCTTGCCAAAATACTCCAGATTTTCCTGAATGATCTCATTACAGAAAGCGTGGAAAGTATAAATATTAATGCGGTAAGCATCGGGGCCAATAAATTCAAACAGACGTTTGCGCATAGCTACCGCACCTGCATCGGTATAGGTAAGGCATAAAATTTCGCTTGGCAGGGCATCGGTATCGGTTAATATTTTACCAATCCGGGCGGCCAGTATCTGCGTTTTACCAGTACCCGGGCCGGCAACCACCAGTACAGGGCCATCCATTGTATTAATCGCGGCTAACTGCTCGGGGTTTAATCCGGCCAAAGCCTGTTGAAATTTATCGTTATACTTATGAAGATTTGATTGCATAATGTTTAGTAAAGATAAGAAAGGATGGGTGGAAGTCTACCCATCAAAATAAACTTGTCATTCTTCGCTACGCTCAGAATGACAAAAATGATAAAACAGTATGTTTTACTGCAACCCTACCCCAGAGCCTGTAGGGAAAAATACATTAACGCTTACAGGCAGCCTGCCGGTTGGTTTTAAGCTGCCCGCAATCACTTTCGCTGCCGATATTTGCAATTCGGGACTCATTTGGTAGCATACCATTAACGCGTTGCTTTTTTCAATACCAGGCAGACCGGCTATGGTGTAAGCATTGGCAAAAACACTGATCACCGTGTTTTTGCGCGAGGCCAGATCGGCTATCATTAAGCGAACATCACTGCTGTAGTCAAGCTTGCTTTGGGGACGCAAGCGGGTATCATGTATGCCCACAATTACCTGGTCGTACTTTTTTAGCAAAGCCAATACATTTCTGAGCTCAATAGCCGGAGTGTTTTTACCTATTAAAAATAAGTGGCAGTTGGGATAGCTTTTAGCCAACTCCTGCTGAAAAACCGTAAGCCCATCAACTCCAATACTTATTATAGCCGTTTTTAAAAATGGATTAAGCTTTAGCGATGTTGCATTACCTTTTAACAAGGTTACCGAGGCATCACTTAATTCCTGCACTAAGTCTTTAGCTACCTGCCTGTTTAAATCAGCATTTAAATTCACCGGCGAAATGCGCTGATAACGTGCTAGTCCTGCCCAGTATTTAGCGGCAAGTACCTTCTTTACTTTTTCTTTAAATTCTTCCTTACTGATCAATCCTTTGCGCACAGCCTTGCGGATGAGCTTAATAGCGCGATCGGAATTTTCTGATAGTTCAATAATATCATTACCTGCCAGAAAGGCCTTTACATCGGCTTCGCCATTTGGAAAATATTTGGTAACCCCTTTCATTTCCATAGCATCAGACACCACTAGGCCTTTAAATTTTAAGGAATCTTTTAAAACACCGGTTATAATAGGTCGCGACAGGGTTGAAGGCAAATGTTTAGTGCTATCCAGAGCCGGAATACTCATATGTGCTATCATTACACCACTAATACCCGCATTAATAGCCTCGCGAAAAGGGTATTCTTCGAGCGAATCCAATCGCCCACGGCTGTAAGGCAACAAGGGCAAATCAAAATGCGAATCGACATTGGTATCGCCATGGCCCGGGAAATGCTTCGCTGTGGTTAACAACCCCTCGGCCTGCATCCCTTTAAAATAAGCTATACCTTTTTTGGCCACATTATACATATTATCGCCAAAGGAGCGGTAATTGATCACCGGATTGTTAGGGTTGTTATTAATATCCATATCGGGCCCAAAATTTATCTGTGCACCCAAGCGTTTAAAATCAGCAGCCACCTGCTGGCCCATTTTATAGATGAGGTTATTATCCTGTATGGCACCCAACGTCATTTGGTATGGGTATGAAATGGTTGAATCCAGACGCATGCCTAGCCCCCATTCACCATCCATAGCCACCAGCAATGGTACCATGGTCAGTTTCTGATACTTATTAACCAGGTTTGCCTGCCTACCCGGACCACCCTGAAAAAACACCAGACCGCCAACTTGCTGCTCCTTGATTACACGGGCAACTGAATCTTCGTAAGCCCTGCCCTTGTTGGTATGGGCTCTTACAAAAAGCAACTGCGCTACTTTATGCTTACGGCTTAAACTATTATAAACAGAATCAACCCAGTGGTTTTGGGTATTCAGGCTTTGTATATAGCTTTCCTTTTGTGCAAAAGCTTGAACAGCAATAAAATTAAGCGCTACAATTAAGGTGCGGTAAAAACCGTTATTCAATTTTGGCATGGTCAAATGTAGTGTAAATGTATGTTTTACCCCGATAAGGATATTCAAATATTACAAAAATTACACCGCTAATAAACCTTTGTCATAATTTTTACTCTATGCATATATAAAAACAAATTAATCATAAAAACATTATAAGCTGAGGATAAGAGAATGCTTATGATAGTTTTGCTACTCTTCAAAAAAACAATTAAAAAAATGAAAAAATTTATCTTTTTAGCGATATGCTTATTTACAGCCGGTATGGCAAGCGCACAAAATTATTATGATGGCCGCAGACCGCCACGCCGATATGTAAGACATGAACGCCCACGCAGGCAGTATGATGATTTTAACCAGATTAAAATAGGTTTTACCGCCGGGCTGAACGTTGCAAACTCGATTGATGCTTATGATTCGCGTTTTAGTTCGAGCAGTATTGCGGGTTTCAATGCCGGGCTTACGTTTGACATTCCGGTAGCGTACCCTTTTTCTTTTGCACCGGAAATATTATTTTCGCAAAAGGGCTTTAGTTCAGATCTCGCAGATGCGCACTTTACTGAACGTACCAACTATATTGATATACCCTTACTGGCAAAATTCAGGATAGTACGCGGGTTTAATTTTTTAATTGGGCCTCAACTTACCTTTTTAACTTCGCAAAGAGATACTTACCGTGAATTTGGCACCAACGTTGAAACTCGTTTTGATGGGCACCAAGGCGATCAAAGCTATGTTGCTGGTGTAGTAGGTATCAGTGTCGATATTAACCGCAACGTAGAGATCAGGGGCCGATACAATATTGACCTTTCCAGAAACAGCTCTAATGAGGATCAGCTTCCCGATTTCCGCAACCAGGTTTGGCAGATAGGACTGGGATTTAAGTTCCAGTAAAGCATGCAATATTGTTAATTGAAAGATGCTGTAGCGAAACTACAGCATCTTTCGTATTTGTATATAACCTTGAAAATAGTAAAAACTATTGCAAAGTGTTATACTCAAATTGTTAACAATAAACCTATTATGATATCAATAGTAATCTGCTCTGCCAATAAGGATCTATTAAAACAAGTAAGTGAAAATATAGCTGTAACGATCGGCGTACCCTACGAAATTATAGCGATCAATAACAGTTTAGAAAAGAAAAGTATTTGTGCTGTTTATAACAAGGGGATCTTAAAAGCGCAATACAGCACTTTGTGTTTTATGCATGAAGACATCATTATAAAAACTAATAACTGGGGCCAGCTAATTGTTTCGTTATTTAACAACGATCCTCAATTAGGATTAGTAGGTGTTGCTGGCAGTACATATAAACCTTTAAGCCCATCCGGTTGGAGAGGGTTTGATACCGATACTACTTACTTAAATATCATACAGTCCTCCAGACATAACCCTACCCAATCAAGATTAGATCACCTTAACCCTACTAACGAAAGCCTGGCAAAGGTAACCGCTATTGATGGTGTATGGTTCTGTACAACAAAAAGCATAGCCAGGGAATTTATGTTTGATGAAGCTACCTTTAAAGAATTTCATGGATATGATGTCGATTTCTCTTTATCCGTGGGTACAAAATATAAGGTGGCCGTTACTTTTGAGGTATTACTTGATCATTTTTCTGAAGGCAATTATAACAAAACCTGGATACAAGAAACGTTAAAGCTCCATTTAAAATGGCACCGGCATTTACCCATAAATATTGACAATCAGGTTTCAACAAAACAAAGCATACATATTGAAAAGAAAACCTTCAGAGATTTTACCGATCAATTATCCAGACTCAATTATCCAATAAACACTATATTTACCCTGCTCTGGAAAAACAATCGTTTTTTAAAACTTAATGCTTTATTGTTTTGTAAGCTTAACTTTTATTTGGTTAAAAAGATGCTTAAACCACAAAAATAAAAACATTAATATGAGCCTACACCACTTATAATAATGCATAATAACAACATATCAATATTAGTAGGATTAAAAAACAATATAGATTACAGCAAACATTTTTATCATACCACCCGTGCTTTATATCCCGATGTAGAGCTCGTGTTTACGAGTTATAATAGTACTGACGGTACCAACGAGTGGTTAGATAGCCTGCAAGATGATCACGTAAAATATTATTATTCGCCTGAAGGCAAAACACTTGCCGATACCTATAATAAATGCACGGAATTAGCCACAAAAGATTATGTTGTGTTTGCGCATAATGACATGGTGCTAACCCCTTATTTTATGGAAGAGTTAGAAGATCATCTTTCGCAAAATACGCTTATTTATTATACTACCATTGAACCTCCCATTTTTGCTGATGATGGCCGGCCATGGAAAATAGTTAAAGATTTTGGGGCAGATATCGCATCATTTAAAAAAGATTCGTTACATGCATTTTCTGATAGCTTTCAAAAAGAAAACAAAGTACGGGTAAGTAGTGTAGAAGGTGTTTCGTTCTTTTTATGTATTTACCGGCAAACGCTTTTAAATATAGGCGGCCTTGACCCATTATACGATCCTATGTTTTGCGAAGATGATGATCTGATACTTCGGCTTAACCTTCTGGGTTTAAAAAAGATAATTGTACCCGGAGCGCTATGCTATCATTTTGTTAGTAAAACCTCCAGATTTTCTGCCGAATATCAAACCAAAACACAACTTATTGAATTACAATCCAACAGAAACTTTGTCAGAAAATGGGGCTTCAAAACCTCATCGCCAATAAAAAAAACATACAGCATAGGGCTGATTATAAAAAATTGCAATGAAAAATTGTTACCACAATTAGAGCCATTATGCAGCAATATATACGCAAACTGTAATGCAGATCATTATATTGTTACTGAACAGCCGCATACTTTATTCAATCTGAATGATAAAATTAAATCATTTAACGAAATTAAGAATAACGATATCCTGATCTCTTTTAACGGGCAAAAATTTAACAACAAAGCTTTGCAAAGATTGGAACGAATAAATGAGATCATCACTGATAAGATCAACAAATCGCCTAATTTTCTTTCCAAACTATTAGGTACAGATAAAAAATTCAAATTGGGCATCTTTCGGATCCAAATAGTTAATTTTATCAGTCATGAAAATCGGCTTATTAAGCTCGATAAAAAATAACGTTTATGTTTTTTAATCTTTTCACTAAAAGGCTCAGAATATCATATGGAATCACCGTATGTAACGAGGCTGTTGAATTAAATAATCTGCTATCAACCCTTATTCCATTAATTGACAAAAAGGACGAAATTATTGTATTACAGGATATTACCAATAAAAATCAATCAGTAGATGAGGTAATAACACGGTATAAAGATCATATTGTTGTAGCAAAGGAAATGCTGAATAATGATTTTGCTACATTTAAGAATAATTTTTTAGCTATAGCAAAAGGCGATTATTTGTTTCAGATTGATGCTGATGAAATACCCCAAACTACACTGATCAAAAAAATAAAGCGCTTCTTAAAAAAGAAAAGTAAATGCGACTGTTTTTTTGTACCCAGAATAAACATTGTAAATGGATATAGCCCTGAGCATGTTAAAAAGTGGAATTGGAATATTAACGATAAAAACTATATCAACTTTCCTGATTTTCAACCCCGTATAATTAAACTAAATGGCTCTATTCAATGGAAAAACAAGGTTCATGAAATACTCATAGGGTACAAAAGAGGCCTTGACCTTCCTGTTGAAAATTACGAATATTGCCTTATCCATATTAAAGACATTAAAAGGCAGGAAAGTCAAAACGATTTTTATGAAAAATTAATGTGATATTCCTATCACCTAATATAATTTACACTGGTAAAATATTATTGATAATAAAGCTCTTTAACCAGCGCCTCAAAATGATCCTGAAAAAGAAAATCATAACCATTTTCACCTTCGGGTATCACGTTGATCACTTCTAAGGATACTTCTAGTATGCGCGGAACTTTTAATGCCTCGGCAATTGAAAACGGAAACGACTGATTACCAATAAAAAATTTACAACCCGCAATTATTTGGGCCATTTGCAAAAAATCACTCACCTGCACCCATTCAATATTGGGTATATATTTCCTGATATCCTTAAATTCTGACTCCACACCTATAAATTTCAACCTGTCGTAATTTCTCAAAAACTTATGATTGATCAGAATATTGCGGTATCTCTCGCTGCGGGCAATAACTACGTCGTTTTTAAATGACAGATCAGGTTCAACTGTTAGCCATTTTTGCCATAAAACTGGGTTAACGCCAGTAATATACGCACACCAATGCGCAATGTTCCCTTTATCCTGCGGTACCAGGCCCGCTCTGAAATAGTCAAGATCAATATCAATAAGTTGGTTTGTTAAAGCTCCGTATTGATCAATATAGGGTTGTGAGCTAATTAAAGGTTCAAGCATCTCAATGCTTTTTTCATTCAGCATTACATTACCCAACGGATGTGTTTTGTCGGCAGAGATCTTTAATGGCTGATTCGGCCTTAAATATAAATTTGTAGGTACCTTAGTTGTTTCAGCTATTTTTTTAATAGTTGGTAAAGCATAGATGATATCACCTGCATTACCGCTATGATTAAAATTGATTTGATGATTAGTATCGGCTAGTTCCTTTATTCTGGCTGGCGTATTTAATTGGTTAAAGCTGGTTAAAAAATTAGTGAATTGAGCTGTTTTATAATTAGCCAGCTCCCATTTATATTTTTTGTAACTAACCCTATCCGTGTATTTAAGCCAGTATTTACTTATAAAACTTTTCTTTTTCATTCTTAATCATTTATAAACCAGAAAAATAACCTTTAGTCGGTATTAAAAGTTTGCATATCTATTAACCGCCTGTACACTCCGTTATGGTTCATCAGCTCCATATGAGAACCCTGCTCTGCCACTTTTCCGTTATCAAGCACAATAATAAGATCAGCGTTTTGTATGGTACTAAGCCGATGCGCAATTATCAGTGATGTGCGGTTTTTCATCAGGTTATTTAAAGCTTCCTGAACCAGTTTTTCAGATTCGGTATCTAATGCAGATGTAGCCTCGTCAAGCAACATGATAGGGGGATTATTTAACACCGCCCTTGCTATACATATTCTTTGCCTTTGTCCGCCCGATAGTTTTGTACCCCTGTCGCCGGTATTGGTTTGGTATCCATTATCGGTCTCCATAATAAAGTTATGCGCATTGGCAATTCGCGCGGCTGCTTCAACCTGTTCCTGAGTTACTCCGGTTTTACCAAAGGCAATATTATTAAATATGGTATCATTAAATAACAGCGACTCCTGGTTTACAACCCCCATCAGCGCCCGTAATGAGGTGGTTTTTATGTGCTGTATGTCATGGTCATCAACTAATATCCTGCCGCTTTTTGGCTCAATAAATCTTGGCAGCAAATCCATCAATGTTGATTTCCCGCCTCCCGAAGGCCCAACCATGGCTATGGTTTTACCTTTTGGCAAGGTTAAGTTAATATTTTTCAGCACCTCTTTTTCATTATAGGCAAAAGAAACGTTTTCCAGTTGGATGCTTTTCTTAAATTCGTTTACAACTATTGCGTCGGGAGCATCCTGTATCAATGGTTTTTCGTCAATAAGCGCCAGTATACGTTCGCCCGCTACTAACCCCGAATGGATATTGCTAAACGCATCACCTATAGCCTTAGCCGGGCGCATCAGTTGTGAAAACAAGGCTATATAGGCAATAAACTGCCCGGCATCAAGATCTGATTTTTTATTAAAGATGAGATAGCCCCCATAAAGTACCACAAAAGAGATCATAGCTACCGACAACGTTTCGGATACCGGCGATGCCAGCTGCTGCCGCTTTGACATTGACCTTGTAATTTTTGAATAGCGCCTGTTCTCGTCATCAAAACGTTTGATGATAAAATCGGTAGCGTTAAATGCTTTAATGATCTTGATACCAGATAAAGCTTCATCCAAATAGCTGATCATATTGGCGTAAGAGTTTTGCGCAGCAATGGCCTGCGAACGCAGTTTTTTTACAATACGAGAAATTATAAAGCCTGCTATAGGTATGATCAGCAATGAAATTAAAGTAAGCTTGGCCGATATATAAAATAACCAAAACAAATATCCAATAAGCAGTAAAGGTTCTTTAAAAACAACCTGCAAAGTACCGGTTACCGAAAATTGCACGGTTTGAACCTCAGACGCTATTTTTGACATAATATCGCCCTTGCGCTCATTGCTAAAATAACCCATGTGCAGGTTCATTACATTGTCAAATACCGCTTTTCTTATTCTAAGTAAGGTGTGTATACGCAGGCTTTCCATAATACGCTGCGACAGGTAACGGAATATGTTACCTAAAAAAACAGCTATTACCATTACAGCACATACAAATTTTAATGCACCCCATTCACCATAGGTAGTAATGAAATGATTTGTATAATACTTGAACCACGCTGGTATATCCAACAATGAAATATCTTTAGTATTCTTTACAACTGCCGTTGAATCAACATTACCAATAGAACCTACATGAAACAAAGTATTAAGTAAAGGGCCCAGCATACCCAATACAGAAGTGCTGAAAACCACATATAACAAGGTAAATATGATATAGGGGATAGCGAATTTTTCAATTGGCTTAGCAAACGAAAGTAACCTGAAATAAGTTTTCATTTAAAAAGTTAAGCTGCAAAATTAAGTAAATGGCAGCTATTATACGTACATAGTTTTTGAGGCCTATTTTAAACGATCAGACTCTTACCATTATTATTACTAACTAACCCATTCGTTGATACGGTCAAAAACCATATCAACTGTAATACTGCTCAAGTTATCCGAATCGCTTTCAATATGTTCTGCTTTTTTACCTATCGGGGCCCAGCGTGTAGCATTTATGGAGCGCGAAATTGGAAACAGGCCCAGGGTATGTATTCCACAAGCTGCGGCAACATGCAATGGCCCTGTTCCTGATGCCAGCAGGCCGTCGGCATCATATATAAAGGCAATCAATTCGGCAAGTGAGAGCTTTCCGCTTAAATCAATCACATGCTTTGGCAATTGAGGTATCCATGTTTTAAACAGTTCGTGTTCTTTTTCTGAACCGGTTATAAAAACACGAAACTTATTTTCGGGCAAAAGCTTAATAAGCTCAGTAAAATTGTCAGCACTCCATTCCCTGCCGTTTCCGTTTGATTTGGAGTGGATGATCAAATTGAATTTATCATTTTTCAGCAGATCTTTAAATTGTGCGGGCAGTTCAATGGCTGGTTTAAAATTTTCTTTAAAATAACCTGCTATGGTGCCCAGGGTAGGTACATGGGTAATGCCAAGCGGTTTGCACATATAAATATTCTGTTGCGCCTCGTGCAAATCTGATTTTCCACGACTTAGCCTTATTAATTTATTACACGTAAAAAAGTGATAATTCCTGCTCGTTGTTCCTATTCTTATTTTAACACCAGCTTTTTTGGCGGCTTCTGCAATTTGTCGCTTCGAAAACTCATGCACAATTGCATCAATATTTTTTTCTTTAAATATTGCAGCTATCTCCTTTTTTGATAAATCCTTAAGTTCGTCATAGTTAATAAAATGATCAATGGCTTTGCAGGCATCCACTACAGGTTTGGTATAGCTTCGCCCCAGAAAACTAATGATCACATCCGGATATAGTTGTTTTAAGTAAACACAGGCTGGTATGTTGAGCACAACATCGCCCATTGCATCAATCCTGTTTATTAAAATATGGGTTATTTTTTTATTATCAACTATTGGCATTTAACTTTATATAGATTAAAAAATACAATGATAGAGTTTAAAACGCTATTTAGGCGTATTTATTTAGTCCAGGCTTCA
Source organism: Mucilaginibacter sp. (assembly GCA_030445275.1). GTDB lineage: Bacteria > Bacteroidota > Bacteroidia > Sphingobacteriales > Sphingobacteriaceae > Mucilaginibacter. The sequence goes on along the minus strand of JAUCSE010000025.1, from coordinate 69,305 downwards.
ATTTTTTCAGCAACCATATCGACGGTGATTTTCTTAAGATCGTCTGCCCCGCTTTCTAAAAAACCGGCCCTCCGTCCCAGAGGCGCCCATCGGCCCGGATGTATTGGCCGCAATGACGGAAATAACCCCAGGGTATTGATGCCCGCTGCAGCAGCTAAATGTAATGGCCCTGTTCCTGATGCCAACATACCATCAGCATTAAATATAAAAGCTATCAGCTCAGGCAGCGTCATTTTACCTGTCATATCAATTACATGACGTGGCAATGTTTTTATCCATCCGCTCAACAACTCTTTTTCTTTTTCAGAACCGGTTATAATAATGTTATAGCTATCGGCGGGTAATTGGTTGATTAAACCGGCAAAATTATCAAGTCCCCACTCCATACCACTGCCGTGCGATTTGGGGTGCAGAACGAGGTTAAACTTATCCTTTACCAGTGTACTTTCCAGTGTTTCCGGTAGCTGTATTATACGTTCAAAATTATAATGGTCAATTACCTGTTGTAATGATGGGATACCAGTTAAGCCCAATGGGTTTAACAAAATAAGATTTAGCTGTGCTTCGTGCAGATCAGACTTTTTCCGGCTAAGTTTTACCAGCTTATTACAGGTAAACCAGTGGAAAAACCGGTTTGTAGTACCAATTCTTAGCTTAATGCCCGCATCCCTGGCAATAGTCGATACATGCTTATTGGGGAAAACATGAATAATGATATCGATATTTTTATTCCGGATATAACTAACCTGTCCTGCTTCTGTTAGCTTTTTTAGTTCATCGTAATTAATAAACTCATCAACATCTGTACAGGTATTAACTACAGGCTGAGTATAGGTACGGCCCAAAAACGAAACAGTAGCGCCAGGTATAAGCTCTTTGATATAAGCGGCCATTGGTAAAGTAAGCACAACATCACCAATGGCATCGGTTCGGCTAATTAAAATGTGCTGCGTTTTTGTTTTTTGGGATTGAGACATTATTGCAAATGTTAGCTGATATAGTAGCTGTATAAGTGCAATAATAAAGATTAAATTGCCTTTTATTGAGTTATAGTGTACTTTTTGACGATTTCTGTTATCAGAAAATTACTCAACAAACAAAAGGCCTGTGTGCTACAGGCCTTTTGTTTGTACTAATAATCTTTGTTGATTTTTTTACTTTAAAGTGATTTAGTACGCGAAACTAATCCCTCCACTTTGTGGAGAAGTAGTGTATATTTTAAATAAATTTCCATAATTGGGACTTTGTGCACCGCCAAAAGTACGTGAATCTGCCAAATTCACTGTAGCGAGCGAGCCATTGCCATTTAACCCATCGGCAATTATAGTAAGGTCCCCATCTATAGTAAGCACCAACATTGTATTTCTTGGGTTTTGGGCACCACATTTATAATAATATGTTTGCGACTCAAAAATAGGTGTGCTACCTTGGTAGTTAACTAAATTAAGATCATTTTGCAGATATAATTTAGTGGCTGCGGTAGTATATTTATTACTTGCCCACAGCACTTTCATTGTGCTGCTAACATAAACTACCAAATTACCATCACCTTGATAATCAAACCGATAAGCTCCGGCATGCCAGGTACCTTTGGGAATTTCTACATTCGGTGCAGAAGATGAGGCTGGAAACCTCCCAATTATGGTATAATAACTTGGTGAAAAAGCGGTAGTGCTATATGCTTTTGAGTATGCACATGAAACATTATTTATGGTTTTTGGCCTTCCGGCTTTAACAGAATCCGCACTAACTGAATTAGTACCAGCAGAATCGGCACCATACGTTTTGAATGGGTTAACTTTAGGTTCAACAATAGCGTCTTTAGTAGTTATATTAGCGTTTTGATTTTTGGAGCAGCCGCATATAAAAAACAGGGCGGCAATGATTAAGGTTTTTTTCATAAGGTGTTAAAGTTTTCGGTTTATTAATACAATAACAAATGTATAATATTCATAATAAATAACACCAATAATAAATAATTAATATGCTTGACCCGAAACATCCCTCTACGCCCCCCAAGCTTTTAAATACATTTCGCTCCCTTGCCCGTACTTTAACCATTGTTGAAAATGATTTACCAGGTGCCGATGAGTTGCTAAAAAAACTCACTTTTAATAAAACCAACCCAATAATAGGTATAACAGGCCCCCCTGGCGCTGGTAAAAGCACATTGGTAAACTCTTTAATTGAACGACTTTTAAAAGACGGAAACAAAATAGCCGTTTTGGCCATTGATCCCACTTCGCCGTTTAATTTTGGTTCATTACTTGGCGACAGGATCAGGATGGCATCGCATTTTAATAGTCCCAATGTATTTATACGCTCTTTAGCTACCCGGGGATCTTTAGGGGGATTATCGGCAAAGACCATTGAAATGGCTGATGTGCTGCGTGCAGCAGATTTTGACTATATTTTGATTGAAACAGTAGGTGTGGGCCAGTCAGAAATTGAGATAGCCGGCCTTGCTGATGTTACACTTGTGGTATTGGTACCCGAATCAGGTGATGAGATACAGCATATTAAATCGGGCTTAATGGAAATTGCCGATGCATTTATTATTAATAAAGCCGACAGGGCCGATGCGGATGCATTTGCAAATAATTTAAAAAAAATAATCGGGCAAAAAAAGGGCGAACAGCCGCCTGTCTTTAAAACCATTGCTTCACAAGCTAACGGCATTAATGAAGTTGCCACATTCATCAAATCGACAACAAATACCCTGCATAAACGCCATGAGCTGTTAATGACCGAAAAAGCATACAAACTGATTCAGCAAAGGTTAATGCGGCATATTGATAAAAAAAAGCTCCAGCATGATATTACTGAAGCTTTAACTGATAAAAAATTCAATCTGTATAGTTTTGTAGATACTTATGTATAGTTTAGGTGATTATAATAAACAGCTAAATTGTTTTAATTGTAAACCCACCGTAATAATTTAGTTATTCATAATTTCTTCAATATGTTCTGCTTCTACCGGAATATTGACCATCAAATCCCTGTTACCACTTTCAGTAATTAAAATATTATTTTCAATCCTGATACCCAAACCTTCTTCGGTTATATAAATACCTGGTTCACAAGTTAATACATTACCCACTTCAAATGCTTTATAACGACTTGCAAAATCGTGAACATCTAACCCCAAATGATGTGAGGTGCCATGCATAAAGTATTTTTTATAAAGAGGGGCCTTAACATCCTGTTTTTCAACATCATGCCGATCCAGCAAACCGAGTCCTATTAACTCGCTGGTCATTATTTTACCCACTTCATCCTGATAATCGCCTAACACAGTGCCGGCAACAATCATTTTAACAGCCTCGCGCATTACTCGCAGCACAGCATCATAAACCGCCCGTTGCCGTTTGGTAAAACGCCCGTTAACAGGTACAGACCTGCTCATATCAGCATTATAGTTGGCGTATTCGGCTGCAAAATCAAAAAGTATCACGTCGCCATCATTACAAACCTGGTTATTATCATTATAATGCAATACAATAGCATTTTTGCCCGATGCAAGAATAGGGTTATAGGCGTGCCCAGTGGCTTGTTGCCTTAAAAACTCATGGGTAATTTCGGCCTCTATTTCATATTCAGTAACGCCGGGTTTAAGGAATTTTAGCACTCTTACAAATGCATCATTGGTAATATCGCAAGCTTTTTGAGTTAATTCTATCTCCATAGCTGATTTTATAACCCGCAAATCGCGCATGATCAGTGCAGAACGTTCATACTTATGCAATGGATATTTTAGCTTTAATGCCTCATACATCCTCAGGTCCCGGTAAGGCACCCCATGACCATACTTGTCATTTTCATTCGTATTTATATATATATATTCGGCATAATAAATAATACTTTGTAAAATAGTTTCATATTCACTTAACCAATAAATATTTTCGATGCCTGATGCAGCCCTGGCTTCCTCTTTAGTATATTTATGCCCTTCCCAAATAGCAATATGTTCATTCGTTTGTCTTAAAAAAAGTACTTCTTTGTATGCATTATTAGGACAATCCGGGAATAAAATCAGTATGGATTGCTCCTGATCTATCCCTGTGAGATAAAAAAAATCAGGGTTTTGCTTAAATATGAAGGTTTGATCACCACTTCTCGGAAATTCATCATTAGCATGAAAAATGGCTAAAGCATTGGGTTTTGTTCGTAAAACGAAATTTTTTCTATTATTTATAAATAAGCCATTATCTATTGCTTTATATTTCATATTTGTATCTTGATTATCATTTTTTTTTCTTTATTTGTGTAACTATTACAATTTTTGGAACAATGTTTGGTCATGGTTTCAAACATAATTACTAAATTTGAAAAAAAATCACAATTAAAATCGTTTAATCTTAAAAACTATGAATTATTCTACATTAAAGAAAACAGTCGCATTGTCATTTGCTTCTTTGATGGTTGTTGGAATAGTGAGTGCACAAACGGACTCAACTAAAACAACCACAGCAACTACAACGTCGTCTGAAACTACAACCCCCAAGGTATTTGGTGGTTTAGGTCAGTACAAAAAATTTAGTATCGGTGTAAATGTTGGCGCTACCTCTCCATCAGTTGCAACCGGTGGTTCAAATGACTTTACAAAAAATAAAGTTCAATTAGGCTACGGTATCTCATTCAGAGAGCAACTTGCACATTCATTTGGCTTACAATTGGATTTCCATGGTGGTAAAGTATCAGGTGATAACAGCAAATATCCAGGCACTGGAGCTGGTTATGATGCTCAATCATTCGAAACCAAATTTTGGTCAGGTACTTTAAGCGGTGTAGTAAACGTTGCTACAATTGACTTCTTAAGACGTAAAAACTCTGTTAATTTCTTCGTAACAGCGGGTGGTGGTTTAGCTTTATACGCTCCTAAAGTTACTTACAAAAATGGTACAGTAGTTGATTGGAAAGGCCACGCTGGTGGAAATGCTTCAACTCCAGGAACAAACAAATACGTTAAAGAATTAATTATCCCTGTTGGTGCTGGTGTTAAATTCAGACTAAGCGACGCGGTTGCGTTTAACTTAGGTTACACTGAAACATTTGTTGATGGTGATAACTTTGACGGTGTAAACAGAGGCTACCCTACAAAAGATAAATACGGTTACGGATATGCTGGCTTAGAGTTTACTTTAGGTTCAAAATCAAAACCAAGTTTAGAGTGGGTAAACCCAGTAGCTTTGATGTATGATGAATTGTACGATGCTGCATTACGTCAGGAAGTTGAAGCTTTAAAAGGTCGTGTAACAAATGTTGAAACTGCTGTTAATGATCTGAAAAAAGATTCAGATGGTGACGGTGTTGCTGATCAATTTGACAAATGTCCTGGTACTGCTGCTGGTAGCGTAGTTGATGGTTCTGGTTGCGTTATCGTATTCCCTAAAGATACTGTTGCTGCTGCTCCTAGTGCTAATGCTTACTCAAACATCCAGTTTGAATTTGATAGCTCAGTATTAAGAACTTCATCTTACCCAGTGTTAGATGCAACTTCAGCTGATCTTAGATCATCTGGTAAATCTGTTGAAGTAGATGGTTACGCTTCATCTGAAGGTACTGCTGCTCACAACATCGCTTTATCAAAAGACCGTGCTAACTCAGTAAAAACTTACTTAGTTAACTCAGGTGTTGATGCTAAAAAAGTAAAAGTAAAAGGCTTTGGTGAAACTAACCCAATTGCTGACAACTCAACTGAAGAAGGTCGCGTACTTAACCGTCGTGTTCAATTCAAACAAAAATAATATCAATTAAATATTATTTTCGAAGGCTCCGGATAACCCGGAGCCTTCTTTGTTTTTAATAGTTTTTGCATTCAGCTTTTCTATTCTATACACTTAAGAAAACAGTAACTTTAACTATGTCTTTAAAATACTACTCCGCTTTAGGGTTACTGTGTTTATTGATTTTTCAATCGTGCAAAAAAAACGGACCTGATAAACCTACTACTGACCATCAAGATGGAGATGTTAGTCAATTATACTTTAATAAGCCCAATGGTGTAAATATAATAGTGCTGGGAGATGGCTTTATAAAAGACGATTTGAAAAAAGGTGGAGCTTATGATACACACGTTAAAGAAGTAATTGACTACTTATTTACGATTGCTCCTTTTAAACAGTATAAAGCGTATTTTAATACTTATGTGGTTTATGCTGAATCAAAACAAAGAGGGGCCAATAAAACATACGATCCTGCTAATACTAACACCAAATTTAATGCTTCTTTTTCTGATGGAGATTATGGATTGCTCCAGGTTGGAAATTATGATACGTTTTATGAGTATGTTAATAAGGCCGTTCCGAAGGATAAAGCCCATCTTACTGTATTAATTGTAAATGACGACAGTATTGATGCTTCTACCGGAGGCGAAGTTGCATTGATTACTACAAGTAAACTGGCCAAATATACTTTTGTTCACGAGGTTGGACATACCTTTGCAGGGCTTGGTGACGAATATGTTGTTCCGGAAATAGCAGATAACTATTCACTGGGATTAATCCCTTACATCCCAAATCTGGATACTACTAGTGACCCAAAAAAAGTAAAATGGTCACACTTTTTAAATAATGATGCTTACCGCGGCATTGTTGGCACCTTTGAAGGAGGATACTATCGGGCAAAAGGGGTTTACCGGCCAGAAGAAAGTAGTGTAATGTTAGATCCGATAGCTAGTTTAAATTATAATGCACCAAGCAGGGAGGCCATAGTTAGAAAGATTGATGAAATTATAGGAACCCCGTTTAACTTTGATACATTCTTGAGGGATGATATCCCTACAATACACCCATTATCAGTAAAGGTTAATGGCAATACTCATCCATTGGTGAATGATTTTATTGGGATCAAGAATAAAGCACAATTAATGAAAAAATAAAAGCGATAAAATATTGCTGTACATCCCCTTTTACCGCACGCTCTTTTTCAGCACAATAAAATAACCACTTATAAAAACAAAAACAGATACTGCTACGCTTACAAATATTTCTTTGGTAAGGAGGTCGATATTGATCTGTGGTGTAGCGCTATTACTTATATTATGCGGCATCAATTTTAAAGCCAGCATAGGATGCGAATATGGGAAAAGATAGCAATACTCCCAGCCTTTTGATGCGGTTATTACCCCCACAATAGTCGCGAAGAAACCAATGCCCATTGGCTTTAAAAAATCAGACCATAATAAGCTCAGTAAAAACTGTATGGATAGGATACCAAGTGCCGACAAAAATAGTTTAAAATAAAGCAGTGCCAATGTGCCCTCCATATGGTAATTATCAAAGCGTAGTTCGGGCTTTACCAGACTCAGTAAATTACCAAAACCAATGGTAAACAGCACAAACAAAGTCATGCATAAAAAGATGAGCAATAAGGCGTAAAAGTATTTGGCGGTATAAACAGCCCAGCGGGATATAGGCAGGCTAAACAAGCTTTTCCAGGTATCGGCTTTATGTTCAACACTATTTACTGAGTAAGCGATAAAAATAATGAACATGGGTAAAAATAATGATCCCATTACACCCAAAATGGCCCCAGCAAATTGTATCCACAATAGCATGGGACTCATGCCGCTAAGCCGTTCGCTTTTGGTATAAAAACCAACAAAGAGGAGTAAACAGATAAGGAACGGCAATATTATAGCAGCCCAAAAGCCCAGTGTTTTGCGGCTTTTGAAAAACTCTGACCGAAATGATAACAGGAACCCTTTCATATGATCAAGTGTTTTGAGTTATTGACAAAAACAGTTTCTCCAGGTCCTTCTGTTGTTTAGTAATGCTGAATATAACATACCCATTTTGAGTGAGCAGCATATTGATACTGCCCATTTGATCTTTTGAAATATAGGGTACATATATATACTCATCAGTCACATCAGCAACTATATGATTTTTGCGGGTAAGTAAGTTAGCGGCATCAACGGTATTATCTGTTTCAATACGCACCAATGGCTGGCTTATAGCTTCCAGATCTTTAATGCTACCCTGAAACAACAATTCGCCATGATCAATTATGCCAACGTGTGTGGCCATGCGCTCAACCTCGGCCAGTAAATGGCTTGATATAAAAACTGTTTTTTGATGCTGCCTTACCAGTTTCAGCAATAATTCGCGCACTTCAATAATACCATTAGGATCAAGTCCGTTGGTTGGTTCATCCAATATAAGCAGTTTAGGGTCGGTAAGCAGCGCCAGCGCTATACCCAGGCGTTGTTTCATACCCAGGGAGTATTGGCCAGCCTTTTTATTGGCAGCATAGGTTAACTGCACAAGATTCAGCATTTCGTCAACCCGCTTTGCAGATACTTGTAATAATAAAGCCCTGTTGAGTAAATTTTCTCTGCCTGTAAGATGCTGGTAAATTGCAGGCTGCTCAATAAGCGCCCCTATTTGTGATAATATACTGATTCTGTTCTTTTTTAGTTCCTGTTCAAAAATGTGAATGCTGCCGTGTTGAGTTTTTAGCAGGTTTAACAGGAGTTTGATTGTAGTGGTTTTCCCGGCTCCGTTAGGGCCAAGAAAACCATATATACTTCCTTCGGGTACTTGCAGCGCTAATGATTTAACTACCTGCTGGTTACCGAAGTTGAAGGATAACCCTTCAGTACGAATTACCATACATGGTTATTCTTTGCTATTGCGCAAACAGTTTTAACCATGGTAACACCTTTATAAAATAACGACGTGGCGTGCACAGTTGTACAACCAAGCATTGCCGAATCCTTCTTTTGTTCAAACTGATAGCTTACACCTAATATAAGGGCAAACATTACAGGTATCAGTAACATTACAAAAGGATTTGAATTTTTAATAAGCGTTTTCATTGTGAGTGATTTGATAGAACAAAGAAATACTAAATAGTTGAGCCCCTAAAAAGTATTAGACCAACGCACTCTGTTCATAGATGAACGGTTAATTAACCCAAATAACCCGTTCATCGAGTTTAAATGCCCGTTCATCGATAAAATAAAATACTATATATAAATGTACCGGCATATCACAATCAAAATATTAATTTAGATGCTGTACAAAAGCAAATAAAAACAAAAGCATGCAGGCTTTAATTTCATCAGAAAAACAAACACGCATTATAAAAACAGGCTGGCAGGTATTTTGGCATTTGCTTTTTTGGATGGCCATCATATCTCTTTTGATGTATTTTGCCCATAACGATTCTGAAATGACCACCCGTGCATTAATGGTCAAATGTTTACTATATCCGGCTATTAATATCAGCCTGTTCTATATCAATTTTCTGTTTTATATTCCTACCTTTTTAGACAAAAAACGTTACTGGGCTTATACACTGTTTACCATAATCACCATTATAATATATAGTTTGGGTAAATATGGTATTGGCTTGGTATATAAGGACATTGTGCTTGTGCATATGGATAAACCTATTTCATTTGCATCCTATTTTTTAATCACCGCCTTTACAAGTCTTACATTTATTTTTTTAAGTATCGTACTCAAGTTCTCCACCGATTGGTTTTTGAATGAACGCATACAGCATGATCTGGAAAACCAGCGTTTAAGCGCCGAGCTGGCTTTCCTTAAATCACAAATAAATCCGCATTTTTTGTTTAACTCCTTAAACAGCATTTATTCGCTGGCTTACCAGCGTTCGGAAACCACACCCGAGGCTATCCTTAAACTATCAGAGATTATGCGTTATATGCTCTATGAGTGCAATGATAACAAGGTTGATCTGAGCAAAGAATTACAGTATCTGCACAACTATATCGACCTGCAAAAAATACGATTCGGTAACAAAGCTTTTATTGATTTTAAAGTAATGGGCAATGTAACCAACCAGCAAATTGTACCGTTATTACTGATTGCCTTTATTGAAAACGCGTTTAAACACGGCGTTGCCAATGATGTAACATCACCTATAAAATTGCTGATCAATGTAGACGAAAGTAAACTTCATTTTTTTATACAGAATAAAAAACACACCCATAACCGTGATGCATCAGGAGGTATAGGTTTAAATAATGTACAGCGAAGGCTTAATCTGTTGTATCCAGACAGGTACACTCTAAATATAAGGGATGAAGCCGATTCCTACACTTGTGAATTATCCATTGTGCTATGAGAATAAGAACACAGGTCAGAGCGTTACATCATTTTAGCCAGAAATAATAAATTAACAATAAAACATTAGAACTCTTATTTTTACAACATGATCAGATGCCTGGTAGTTGATGATGAGCCTTTAGCGCTGCACATATTAGAAGATTATATTTCTAAAATGCCTTTTTTGCAATTGATTAAAGCTACAACCAATCCCATCGAAGCTTTGACCCTGGTACAAGGCGGTGGTGTTGACCTCGTATTTCTGGATGTGCAAATGCCTGAGCTTACCGGTATACAGTTTTTAAAAATAGCCAATGGTAAAGCCAAAGTGATCTTAACAACGGCATACCCTCAATATGCGCTGGAAGGTTATGAGCTTGATGTAGTTGATTACCTGCTTAAACCTATCGCGTTCGACAGGTTTTTTAAATCAGTTCAAAAGGCCCAAAGTGTGATACAACCGGTGGTTAAATCGGTTCAACAGGCCGAACCCGTACAACAGGATGATTTTTCGACCGATTTTATCTTCGTAAAAACGGAACATAAAATACAAAAGGTTTACCTGCACGATATTTTATTTATTGAAGGCCTTAAGGACTATATTTCCATATTTACCCCGGCCGAACGAATCATTACCCTACAGGGTATGAAAAAGATGGAAGATGCCCTGCCCGAAAAACATTTTATAAGGGTACATAAATCATACATCGTAGCGCTTAATAAAATTGACAGCATTGAACGCAGTCGCATACAGATAGGCGACAAAATTATCCCCGTTGGTGATACTTACCGCGATGATTTTTTCAGGAGTATTGAGAATAAGAATATTTAGCCTCCTAACCCCCTAAAGGGGGAACAGAAAACCAAGCTTTATAAAAAATGCGTCATTGCTTCGTACCTCAATAACGTAATGACTTCTTGCAGCTCGCTTCGGGCGAAATCAGGCAGAACTTGGTGGGCTGTGCGGTTGCAGGGGCATAGTAAATATTTGCTGAAGTGCAGGCCATGTGGGATCCGCCGGCTGGCGGAGGGGCAACTGTTTACAGCCCGTGGTTCTGCCTGATTTGCAGGGTAAAGGCCTTGTGCGGCAAAGAAGCCTAAATCAAAAAAAAGTATTTTTGTTACTTTTGTCACGACAAAAGTAAAGGCCCCCGGATATACAATATACTAATTCGCTCTGCAAATCGGGGATTGCTTCGTTCCTCGCAATGACGTAATGGTTATCCTTACTTCACCTCTACTTCTTCTACAGCATCCTTTTCGCCTATTTGTTGGCGCCACATGGCGTAGTAGAGTCCCTTTTGACTGAGCAGATCCTGATGCTTGCCCGATTCGATGATACGTCCTTTTTCAAGCACATAAATGCTATCAGCATGCATAATGGTTGACAGGCGGTGGGCTATTAAAATGGTGATATGATTTTCCTGATCAGATACATTACGGATAGTTTCGGTGATCTCCTCTTCGGTTATCGAATCTAATGATGAGGTAGCCTCATCAAATACCAGGATATCCGGCCTCCGTAACAGCGCACGGGCTATTGACAGGCGTTGTTTCTCGCCACCCGACACCTTTACCCCACCCTCACCAATAACGGTGCTCAGGCCCTTATCTGCACGCGACAGCAAGGTTTGGCAAGCGGCACGCTGTAGTACATCCATACATTGCTCATCACTAGCGTCGGGCCTTACAAACAGCAGATTCTCGCGTATAGTACCCGAAAACAGTTGCGTATCCTGGGTTACAAAGCCAATTTTTTCGCGTAGTTGGTCAAGGTCAATGTCTTTACTTAAAATACCATTGTATAAAATATTGCCCTCCAGCGGCTGATACAATCCAACCAGCAATTTCACCAATGTAGTTTTACCCGAACCAGACGGACCAACAAAAGCGATAGTTTCGCCTGTATTTGTTTCAAAGGCAATATGGTTGAGCGCGTTGCGATTGGCGGTTAAATGCTTAAAGCTCACATCACTAAAGGTGAGCGTATTTACCTTGTCAAGCAGTACCGGTTTTTCGGGTTTTACATCAATAGGTGTACTTAATATTCCTTTAAAGTTGCCCAAAGAAACTTCGGCCTCGCGCCATGATAATATTACATTGCCCAACTCCTGCAGCGGGTTAAATAAAAAGAAGGAATAAAACAGGAAGCTAAAATATTGCCCCGGCGAAATAGTGTTTTTAAAAATAAGCAGTAGCAGTACAACAATCATTACGCTGCGAACCAAATTTACCGTTGTGCCCTGTACAAAGCTCATACTACGAACGTATTTCACTTTTTTAAGCTCCAGGTCAAGTATTTTATAAGTGGTATTATTTAGTCTTTCGATTTCCTGCTTGGCCAAACCCAAACTTTTCACCAATTCGATATTTCTTAATGACTCTGTAGTTGAACCAGCAAGTGCGGTAGTTTCCGATACTATCTTTTTTTGTATAGTTTTTATTTTACGGCTCATGGCCATACTTACAAAAGTAATGATGGGTATGGCTGCAAAATAAACCAGCGTTACCTTATAGCTTACGCTTGCCGAGTAAACAATAACGAACACCATACCAATCAAGGATACAAATAATATACTGATGAACGAGGTGATAAACTTTTCGCAATCCAGCCGTACCTTTTGCAGTATGCCCAATGTTTCGCCGCTGCGCTGGTCTTCAAAAACCTGGTAGGGCAGTTCGAGCGAATGGCGCAAACCATCGGCATACATTGCTGCGCCTACTTTTTGGGTAATTATATTAGTGAAATAATCCTGAAAGTTTTTTGCAATACGCGATACCATGGCAACACCAATTGCCATACCTACCAGCGTTAAAACCTGGCGCAAGTACTCCTCATAATGAAGAACAGAGCGTTTTTCAATTACCTTATCAAGAATTTGACCAGTAATATATGGGTCAAGCAGTGAAAAGCCTATATTCATGGCCGCCAGGAAAAGCGCCATCACAACTATCCAACGATGTTTTTTTAAGTAAGAAATTAGTATATTCATGTTTGTACGCCAAAAATAAAAAAAGGGAATGGCTAAGTAGCTCATTCCCTTTTAATTTGACATAAGGTTAATATTTAAACCGTCATGATATCTTTTTCTTTAGCGTCAGAAAGCTGATCAACCTTGATAATATAGGCATCAGTTAGCTTTTGTATTTCGGCTTCGCCTACTTTTATTTCGTCTTCAGAAACACCTTCTGTTTTTAATTTTTTGATTTTTTCGTTGGCATCTTTACGGATGTTACGAACGGCTACTTTACCTGTTTCGGCTTCGGCTTTGGCTTTTTTAACCAAATCGCGACGGCGTTCTTCTGTAAGCGGAGGTACGTTAATACGGATAATAACACCATCGTTTTGTGGATTAACACCCAGGTTTGCTTCTTTAATAGCTTTCTCTATTGGAGCAAGCAATGATTTTTCCCATGGCTGAACTATAATAGTACGGGCATCAGGTGTGTTAACACTACCTACCTGGCTCAACGGGGTTGGGGTACCATAGTAATCAACCACAATATCATCAAGCATTGATGGGTTTGCTTTACCGGCACGTATTTTATTTAATTCACTATCTGCGTGGTCAATGGCTTTGTCCATTAAAGCCTTTGCATCAGTCACTTGTTTCTTAATGAGTTCGCTCATTGTTTTTAATTTTTCACAAAAGTAATAAAATCTATCATTTTACTAACCTTCTACCAGGAGTAATCATATTTAATATATAAGCTGAAAGCACAAGGCCTAAAGCCAAAAGCAAAGCCAGCACGTTTTTTATAGTCGACCCTCAAATGTTAAATAACATTTTTTAACATCAAAGCTTATTAATTGTATTTATATTAGTGTAAACCTTTAGCACCATGAAAAGTATCTGGCTATTCATCTTAATGATAGGCGGTGTTGCCCAATTAAGAGCCCAACAAATAACGCCATCCGTACCTACTGTTAAATCACCTGGCAATTATGTATATCCATATTTTAGGGTAAAGCCCAATAGTAACCCGTTTAAACTATCACCTGTTTTGCCTGATACTGATAAAACCTCCGTAACCGCTCCTGCTGCAAAGTTGTTAATTGTGACTGAAATGACCTATAATATGCCCATAGTAAAGTTACGGTCAGATGATAAAATGCCCATCGCAAAACCGTGGGATTCTAACACCCATTACACTATGCTGATACAGGATTATGGCAAAGCAGATACTTCAAAAAGGGTAGCGGTCCGGCCTTAGTTAACCGGATTAAAAATCCTTATTCAGTACTTTTTCCAGTTCGGCAAAGCTGATATTCATTTTAACACGGCCTTGTTTGGCGTAAGAAAGTTCGCCGGTTTCCTCGGATATGATGATGGCCGTGGCCTCGTTAGCTTCGGTTACTCCGATACCTGCACGGTGGCGCAAGCCAAATTGAGCCGGCAGATCGGTTTTTTCGGTAAGGGGCAAAATGCAACTGGCCGATTTGATCTTATTTTCAGATATCACCACCGCCCCGTCATGCAGCGGACTGGTTTTCTGGAAGATACTTTCGAGCAAACGTTTTGATATTTTGGCATCTACAACCTCGCAGCTGTTTTGATAAAATTGTTCGTCATAATACTTGGCAAATACAATTAATGCACCTGTACGGGTTTGTTTCATGCTTTTGCAGGCATCTATAATGGGTTTTATACGCGCATAGTTATTCTTCTCCACCTCGGTCTTACCAAAAAAGTATTGCCACCAGGCCTTATTACGCTGCAGCGACGCATTTTTACCCACCAACAATAAAAAACGCCTTACCTCCTGCTGAAAAACCACGATAACAGCAATGATACCTACATCAACAAACTTACCCAGTATTACAGTAAGCAGCTTCATATCAAGCGCCTTTACCACAAAATTGAGGGCAAATATTACCGCGAAACCAATAAAAATATTGGCTGCAATGGTACCTTTAATCAGGTTATATAGCTGATAAATGATAAAAGCCACCAGTACCACGTCAAGGATATCAAAAAATGTGATCTTGGGAAAGCTGAGATATAAGGATTGCATTTACGAAGTTAACAAGTTTAAGGAGAAGTTAAAGCGTAGTTGTAGCCCCACAGTTTATGCAGCACTTTTTTAAATTACGATGACTTAATTCAGGGAATATAAGGCCCGCCTACTACACCCCAACCCCATTGCGGCATTGGGCTATCCGCCGGCTCCGTTACCTCATCTGTTTTGGAATTGATTACCGCTATGCGGGTGGCCCATTCTAAATAGGCCATAAAAGCTGAGCGAAACTCAGGATCATCGGGCAATAAAAGCTCATCGGCGGTTAGCAGTAATAGTTCCATCCATCGTTTCCGGTGTGCCTCGGTCAGGTATTTTTGCAGGTGTTTACTGATCATTTTAAAATGGCTCCCCTCCTGCTCACTGTATATTTTCGGTCCGCCCAAAACCTCGGCAACAAAATGTGCCACATGCAGGCGATGCTCGTCAGACATGTGTTTAAATACAGGCTCTAACAGCTCATCTGCCAGTACCTTATCATAAAATTGATCAAAAAGTTTTTCAAAGACTTCCATGCCCCCAGCCCATTCAAAAAGGGTAGGCACGCCGGGCTTATTGATAACATCCATATCGCTACAAGCTTAATTTATGTTAAAGATAGCAGAGTAAGCTGAAAGTTAAAAACGCAACGATGCGAAGCAATAAATTGAACTATTTATTACGCTCGGTAGTGAACCTTACCAACTGTTCAAGTCCCCGGTGCGAATCACTATCGGGAAAAGTGTTCAATATGGCAAAAGCCTCTTCCTGGTATTTTTTCATTTGGGTTTCGGCATATTGTAAGCCGCCGGTTTCATTCACAAACTTGATGATCTGCGCAATTTTAGCCGGATCGTCATTATGATTTTTAACCAGGTTGATAATCCGTTTCTTTTCAGAATCTGTAGTATTAGCTAACGAATAGATAAGTGGCAGGGTAACTTTTTTCTCTTTAATATCAATGCCTAAGGGTTTGCCTACATCATCAGTACCAAAATCAAACATATCGTCCTTGATCTGGAAAGCGATACCTATTTTTTCACCAAACAAACGCATTTTTTCAACTACCTCGTCAGATGCACCGGCTGATGCCGCGCCACAAGCACAGCAGGAAGCTATAAGCGATGCCGTTTTTTGTCTGATCACTTCGTAATAAACAGGCTCGCCAATATCCATACGGCGTACCTTTTCAATCTGCATCAGCTCACCCTCACTCATTTGCTTAACCGCGTCAGAAACGATCCGGAGTAGTTGGAAATCATTATTATCAATGGATAACAACAGGCCTTTTGACAGCAGGTAATCGCCAACCAAAACGGCTATCTTATTTTTCCATAAAGCGTTGATAGAGAAAAAGCCACGACGCTGGTAAGAATTATCAACCACATCATCATGAACCAATGAAGCCGTATGCAACAGTTCAACCAAAGCAGCGCCCCTGTGGGTTGATTCATTGATGCCCCCGCAAATACTGGCAGCAAAAAAGACAAACATCGGTCTGATCTGTTTCCCCTTACGTTTAACAATATAATGAGTTATGCGGTCAAGCAAAGGCACGGAGCTTTGCATAGAAGTTTTAAACTTCTCCTCAAACACATCAATATCGGCTGCGATAGGTTTCTTAATGTTGTTGATGCTCAGCATTTAAACTAAACAGGCTTTTTTATGTGTAAAACTGCCATTTGACAATACGGAGCAAACATAAGCTAAAATTATTTATCTGCATTACGGGCACATATTTTTTACTCAAATTAAACCAAATGCCCTGTTTATACTCTATACTATAAATGCCATATTTTTTATAAGTTGAGTTAAAGTTTTCGTGAGGCGGGGCTCCTGTAAAAGGGGTTCCGTTTTTTTATTGCCTAAAAAAGCAATATTATTTTACCTTTGCAATCCTAAATGACCAGGGAGAGGTGTCTGAGTGGTCGAAAGAGCACGCCTGGAAAGTGTGTATACGCCAAAAGTGTATCGAGGGTTCGAATCCCTCCCTCTCCGCCATATAATTTACAAAAACCGCTTTAATTAACAAATTAAGCGGTTTTTTATTGCCTTAAACCTAAAGGGGTGCAAAATGGGGTGTATTTTTATCAAGTTGGTGTAATTCAAAGATTGATAAACAAACGTGAATATTTACCAAGTGGCTACCTCTTTAAAGACTGATTGAAAGATAAGTTGTAAACCAGACCAATCGCCTGATAGTGATGTGGTATTTTGCGCCAAAGCAATCTTCTTTTTAAATTTGTCTTGAATTTCGCCTTTTTTTGAAATTTCTCCTTGATATTCTTTTATCTGCTGTTCAAAACTCCGCCAATTAACAGGGATATAACCATTAGTATCTATTAAAATGTCAGCTCCCAAATACATTTCAATACTGCAAGCCCTCCCGTTAACATCTTCAACCGTTAAACCTTGGGGCCCAGCAGTCGGATATGCAGAAGCTAAAGGAAGATAAGGTAATGTTAAGACTTTAATGTTATCTGGTAATGGAATACGTTTTACTCTATTAAACGCAGTGACACCGGTTGCATCATTATCGAATAATGCGATTATCCGGTTATTTATTCCAGCAGCAGCAAAGGATTTAACCGTTCTTTCCAACGCACTTGATCCTCCCTCAGAACTCATGGTGTTGAAGTCCATAAAAGAAAAGTAATGTGTCAACTCGGGATATAACACTATTAATGCCTTACTTAAAATACTACTGTCACTTGTACCTTCTGTAAGAATAATAATTTTTTTAAACTGTATAACACTATTTATTTGCCCTTCAATAGTTCTATCACAAACAGCTTCATTTTCTTCGTAATAACCCGCACTTACAAGGGAAGTTATATCTAGTATTAGCTCGTCTTCAGGCTTAACGGCTTCTAACATTGCCCTAACGAGATAACCCATTTCCATACTTGGGTATCCAAGATACATCTCGTCAGAATAATGATCTACTAAGAATATTGGAATGCTGTCCGTCATCCGATCACGTCCACTATCAAGATTCCAAGTTTGCAAATTTCTATCAAAAATTTGTGAAACTAAATTCAACCAGTTATCAAATCCTCCCTCTTTTAAGAATGTCAAATTTTCAATGGTTTTATAACCTGCAGCGCCAAGGTGCTCTTCGTAAAATTCTCTTTGGTTTTCAATTATTTCTTCAAGACCAGGAATGAATAAGGCTTTTACTTTTTCTAACGTATACCCTAATATTTCCAAGCGCATTTTCATTGTTTGGGCGGACGCGGCATATTCATAAGTAGGAACTAAATCAGTATCGTCCATTGGTGCAGTATAATACCCCTCGTAACCCACCATACGAGACCTCTTATCTTTCTCATTAAATAAGCACGCCCAAAATGGATTGATATAACTTTTTGACGAATCTATTTCGTAACCAGCTAGTTTAAGTGAACAATAACTCCCCATAATAATTCAGCCGATTCGCTTAGAAGGCCCTATAAAATTACAAAGTTTTTAAACAGGTATAGGGTATCTGTCATAAAACAAATAGAAAAAGGAGGTTTACTTTTGATGAACTCAAGCAGTAATTCTATATTTCATTCATTTTATTGTTTATCTGATTGTTTTGTTATAGTTTTAACATAACAACCTAATTAAACCTGAACCATGCCCAATATCACGCAGCTCATAGCATTGAAAGAAAAATATGGCGCAAAAAATAATATTAACACCAGGCAATTAAAGACTCTAAATGAGAACTTTTCAGCATCTGCTTATCAAATAAAAAATTCTTTTGCTAGTGCTGGTTTAGATAGTGGAATATTATCTTTTTTTGAAAATCAAGAGTCAGCTGATATTATTTTGTTATTTATTGATATAACATCGTTTTCAACAAAGTGTAAAAACTACACAAACAATCAACTTTCAATATATCTTGATAATTATTATGACCTTGTTATTCCCTTGATATATGCTAACGGTGGTGAAATTGAGAAAATCATGGGTGACGGGATTATAGCAATTTTTGGCCAGCCTTTTTTAGGTGATAACGAAACACGTCTTTTTGAAAGAGCTGATACTTGTGCAAAGGACATAATTATAAAGACTAAGGGAACAGATAAAGAAGTAAAAATTGCACTTCACAACGGAAGCGTCATGTATTACAAAAATAAGACGATCAAATATCCTGAATACACCGTTATAGGTAAACCTTTAACTGAATTATACCGTTTAGAGTCAGTCGCCAATAATAACGCTATTTCATTTTACTATTTAAATAAGTATGACAATCAGATTTTTTCCAAAGACGGAGCTTATTGCCTTAGTACTAGAAGCCCAATCAGCTGTAAATATTTTACCAAGTCGGGACTTGTTTCAGTATCACTTCCAGGCGTTGACTCGCCTTATATCAAGCATTTAAGTTGCACATCATGACAGCCAATAAACACAATGACAGATATTGGGAGATTTTACAATTAAATATTGAATGGCTTAGATTTTCAGAAACAAAGGCTACACTTATTTTAACTGTCTATGGAGTTCTATTAACACTAATTTATACTAATGCTTCATCGGTTTTTGAATCGCTCAAAACGTCAATTGCTCTGTTGGTTATGATCTTGATTTACGGTGGACTTGCTTTAGCGTCAATTGTATTAGCTTTCCTCTGTATTAATCCTATTTTAAAGAACAAAAATCCTAATTCAATTATTTATTTTGGCCACATCTCCAAAAAATTCAGAAACAAAGCAGAGTATCAAGTTCATGCAAAAGCAATTCTGGATGACGAGGATAAATATAGTGAACAGATAACAGAACAGATTTATATTATATCAAAGGTTGCATGGAATAAGTATGCTAAAGTTACTTGGTCATTGAGGTTATTTATAGCGAGTTTAACATGGCTTCTTATTACGTTGTTAGTCTACTTAATCACGTTTTATAGCAAATAACATTGTCAGTAACAAAAATCATATTAGAAGTGGAAAATGATGTATCGGATGTTGTTAAGACAACCTTCGATTACACTTTAACTAAAAATGTACCTTCAACTAACGACACCGGTTTAAGCTACGAACGCGGAATATCTAAAAAAGGTAAAATCTTAAATACTTGTGTTCTTTTTGTGGACATAAGAAATTCAGTAGCACTTACTGCTACGCACAAGCCTGACACTATGGGGCGAATATATACCGCTTTTACCAAAGCTGTTATAAAAATCGCCAGACATCATAATGGGCATACGAGAAATATTATAGGTGACCGAGTCATGGTCGTGTTTCCAGAGCAGTACTGCTTCACCAATGCTGTAGAATGTGCAATTTCCATTAATCATATTGCGAGTCAAATTATAAATAAACAGTTTGCTTCAGTTGATTTCAAATGTGGAATAGGAATTCATTATGGTGAATTAAAGATTATAAAAGTTGGCATTCAGCGTAATGGAACAGAATCCGCCGAAAATAAAGGTCTTGTTTGGACTGGCGAACCTGCAAACATAGCCTCTCGGCTAACTGACTTTGGCAATAAAAGTATTACAACAAATTATTATGACGTTACTTATAATCCAATAAACTTGGCAGCTTTTTTTGGTAGGCTTCCGAATATGCCTGGTTTTCCCCCTCCTGCCAAACAGCCAATGTATTCGATCCAACCTATCACAAAACGTTTTACAGCAGAGGAATTTGCCGATAAAATAGTTTCTTATTCAACAGGAACAATAGACTTTTCAGGTGGGAAATTTATAAGTTTCGAGAAAAAACCGGAAATGTTTACTTATAAACCGATTTTAATTACAGAAGAGGTACTGAACGGACTTAAAGCTGAAAGAAAAAGAGCAGATTTATATACTTCTGGTTTTTGGACAGAGCAAAAAGGCGATTTTAAAAATGTCAATTCAAAAGTGTATGGCAATGGCAGTTTTTGGAAAATTTAACTTATACAATGCACATCAAAATGCAAGGCATTGATAGACTGCCTATATCAGACTTTTAACTTTCATTACCGTTCTGGTCGAAACGCCAACAACTTTTGCAATTTCCCGGACTGTAAACCCTCTTTCTAAATACTTTATTACTTCTCTCGAATATCGTTTATTCAAAAAATCTCTAGTTCTTTCCTTTGTTCCATAAGGTCTACCTAATATTCCACCTTTTTGCAAATACACTAATCGTCCTACAGCTGTCCGCTCTTTAATGTTCTCTAACTCCATTTCATACAAAGACGACATTATGGATGATACCATTTTCCATATAGGATTTTTAATGCCATTTGGTCGGGATTGTAGACCTACATTTCTTACTATGATATTAATACCTCTTTCCTCTAACCAATCAAGGGTATTGATTACATCGCCTGTATTTCTTCCTAGACGTGAAAATTCTTCAACAACTAATTCGGTTACTTCTCCCGCTTCTATAAGTCTTATTAATTGTAAACTTTGGGGCCTTTCTTTGAAACATATATTACCGGATACCTTATCAAGTAAGGTAAGGTCATATTTTTCTGTATCATTTGTAAACCGATTACCTGATTGGTTAATTGTACTTACCCGATTATATTTTACCCTCATTTCGTATTAGTTTATTTGTGTGATTAAATCTAATACAAGAATGTGATTCTTGAAACGTGCGAGCGCACGGTTTACTTATAATCCTGTATTACTTTTAATTATAATTAATACTAACACAAGATTTAAAGCGGCTATTCGATAGCCTGTTTTATTAAACTTGAAATGTATTCTAAATTTTCAGTATCCTTTACAATCAACTCGTAATCACCGTTGCCATTGTGCCCTTTTAACATTGAAACATCACGCATTAAATTTTTAGGGTCATCCACCCTAGGGGTTCAAAACTAACCGTAAGGAAGCGATTAGGATAGCGTAGGAAAGAAGATTTATTCAAAAATAGGCGTTCCCGATAAATCCTGAAAAAAAGCATAAGCAGGGCCAATAGCGGGTATTAAAATCATAGTGCAGATTCTGCCTATCTATTTCACAGTAAATCACGTGGATGTTGACCGGTTTTGATATTGATTTCAGCCACGGTCTCTCCCAACCACTGGGCTTTTCACCAGCATCGTTAACACACAGTTTATCACATACAATGTATTTATCTCGCCAACCTAAAGTCAAGATTTATAATTTCAAGTTGGAGGAGTCTGCTTCGGTTCATGAAAGCCTGAAGAAACGAACAAAATTACCGGCCACCGGCTCATTTAATCGTTTTGCCGTATCATAAATTACAATAAGTTATTATAACTACGATCGATACTTTTATCTTAGGCGTAATGAATGTTCAAGTACATTCTTATTAGATAAGATAACAACATTATATTTCGAAAACACTAAATGTTAAATTTGCCTTTCACCTTGCCTAAACTACATTTAAAATTCTTAAAATCATCGTTAAGCGTTTTTTTGATGCTGATTGGATTCAATTGCGAGGCCCAGCTAAAATTAACGTTGCAACAAGCGATTGATTCAACTTTAAGCCGCAACATACAAATTAAACAAGCCCGTCTAAATATACTTTTGGGTAAAGAAGATGTCAGGCAATCCCAATATAATCAATTTCCTAGTCTAAGCGTCGGTCCTCAGGCGTCAGTTAATTGGGGACGTACGCTCGACGTATCTACTTATAATTTCATCTCTCAAAGCGTCTCTTTAATCAGCGGAGGTTTAAGTTCGCAGGTAACATTATTTCAAGGGGGGCAATTACGAAAACAGATTGTTCAGAATAAACTTTTACTCGAAGCTGATCGAAGCAATCTGGCTAAAGTTAAGAACGATTTAACACTTGCCACAGCTACAACTTTTCTACAAATTCTCACGGAGCAAGATTTATTGATAGCTGCTCATCAGCAAGTGCGTTTGGCTGATCTGAGTGTTGAAAAGGTACAAAAGGGTTTTAAAGCGGGTAATAAGTCGTCGGCCGATCTGGCCCAAGCCCAGGCACAACAAGCGAATACTGAATTAGATGAATTGACTTTACAGAATCAATTGAATAATAGCATCCTTAATTTAAAACAGCTCATGGATATGCCAGACGCACAGCTTGAATTTACGATACCGGACATTGGCACTGTTACTAAATTACAAAGCATAAGTGATACTACCACTTTGCTTGCTCAGGCTATTGCTGTAAATCCAGATATCCGTGTTGCATCACTTCAAAGAGACGCTGCCAATCAGGGAATCAAAATAGCCCAAAGTGTTTTGTATCCAAGTGTGGTTTTGTATGGTTCTGCAGGCTCAAATTTCTCAGATGCCCGGTTGAGACCTACCGGTAGCCAGCCTGCGGGCTTCGATACAATTGGATTTGTTAAAGGTACCAATCAAAAAGTACTTGCACCAGTTCAGGCGACGACCTATGGCAGTTATCCTTTTCTGAAACAATTTGCGGACAATTTCTATCAATCGGCCGGAATCTCTATTCAATTTCCAATATTTAATCATTATAGTGCACGTATTAATATCAGGAAGGCTAAAATTGCTTATCAGAATGCTCAATTCAATACTCAATTAGCAATCAGTAATTTAACAACCATCATCAAACAAGCTTTTGCCGACCTGGCCGCAGCAGATAAACGTATGATGGTCGCCCAAAAAAATTATATCGCCACAAAACAGGTATTGTATGTGAGTGAAAAACGTTATCAGGCTGGTCTTCTTAATTCACTGGACTATAATTTTGCTGTAACTAATTTTAATAAAGCCGAGCTTAACCTGATTCAGTCCCGTTATGACCTGGCCTTCCGAAGTAAAGTGATTGATTTCTATTTAGGAAAGCCTTTAAGGTTCGATTAACAATTGAATTAACTGCCCCTACTTTCATTAATGCAATAGCTGAATAAGTATCTTGGTAACATTTTTGTGACCTCAGGCGTTCATTAAAGACAGATGAACTAAACTCATAGGTAATATTCTTAAAATTAAATGTTGGTATGATTGAATTCCATAAAAAAACCCATTATCCCCTCATAGTTTTAAAAAAAATACACTTATTTTAATATTATTTAGATATATTCATAGCGCATCTTAGTTTCTCTTTAACGGACAAAGATATTGAACGGCCTTGAAAGTCAAAATGAATATAAATAGTTGGAATAATGATTGATTTAATGATACTTAAGCTAAATTAAGTAATCTTTCATTGTCACTTTAAATATACAAGAATAGGTAACACCTGGAGGATTATCCACGACAAGATAAATATTAAATATATATATAATTTTGTTTAATTTAATCATTAACTAGAAAAAACCATCCCTTTCTATAATAATAGTAAGGTTAAAACAGCAATTATCAGATTCCCTGCCTGCATATGAAAGCAGGGAAAAGTGTTACCTACTAAAGTGGTATAAATTACAAATTTAACCTTACCCAATTTTATTTTATGAAAAATTTACAGTCTATTCCAAAAAGTCAAATCTTTACAAGAGAACAATTAAAAGCAATTAGAGGTGGAGATGATTACGGATATGGAGATAGTTGTTGCTGTGCTCATACAGATTCACATGATTTTGAGTGCGGTTTAACCAAAGCTGAAGCACAAAGTAGAGCATCGTCAATTGGTGGTAAATGGTGTTGTGAGTCTTGTAGTAGTGCTGGCGCGCCAGCGCCGTGCGAGAAATAATAAGACACTTGTAATTCTTGTTCTTAGCTATACAGGTATCCCTGAAAATAATTGCCCACAAAGTTCGATTTTCGGTAGGAAGTTATAGCTTAGAAGCACAAGATCTCTTAAAAACAATAAATGTAGTATGGGCTACTACATTTATTGTTTTAATCCTTTAAACTTGAAGGTTAGTTACTTTTAGCAAAACTGATCTCTCAATATTTTTAATTATGAACCGGATTTTTTTGTTGTTACTTCTTAGCAGTTTATCCTTATTTATAAGTGCATATGCTGATAAACGAGAACAAGGTTTTGATTTTTCCAATGAACGAAATCACCTGAAAGATGATACTACAACAATAAAAGTTGATATAAAGGATGAAAAGAAGGCCTCATTTTATTTTATAGACGAATTAAATAATGTGACTCCGCCTTTCTTTCTCTCAGGTAAGGATCGTCTTAAAATGTTACGTATTTCAACTCCAACGTTACTTATAGATTCATATCATCATATTCCTTTCCTTATCTACCCAGGTGAGCAACTTATCCTGAAGGTGGATCCGAATGGTTTACCTGAATTAAGCACGCCGATTAATGAAGTAAGAAATAATGAACTTTCTTTTTATATTAATTACTTTAAAAAATATCAGTATAACGGCAAGTCTGAGCTATTTATAAAAACAAATTCTTTTCTTTTAAATGGTAAAAACTATGACTTAACCAATATGATAGCCAAAGCGAAAATTGATTCCAGCAATCGATTTGCCTTTTTAAACGATTATAAAAAACGATTTAAAATTAGTAGCGATTTCTATTCCTATAATCAGGATCTTTTTAGGGCTTTATTTGTCGCGGATGTACTTACGCCATTAACTTTTATCAAAAGCATAGGTAAAGAACTACCAGCCGCTTATGTTAGTTACGTCGATAGCCTAAAATCGACTATATCTTGTGATAAATGTTTACCTAATTACGCTTATAGAAAATCAGTAGTTGCCATGGGAAAGTATCTCACCAGGAAATATACCAATCCTGCAAAAAAGTTTGAATTGAGCTACGATAAAATTTCGACTTCGTTTGCTGGAGCCACCAGAAGATATATCTTGTTTAGTCTGTTGAAGGACAATATGATTGTATCCTCAACATCTTATGAGGCGAAACTAAATGCATACCTCAGCGAAGAAAGAGATAACTATAGTGTCAATTTAATTTGGCAACACGGTTTGAATAATAAATATAAAGCAGATGCAGCTGGTAAAAAGGAGCTGACTAATACCAACGGAATCAAAATCACCTGGAATGAATTTTTGAAAAAATATAAAAGTTATATTATATACCTCGATTTCTGGGCGAGCTGGTGCGTTCCCTGTCGGGAGTCTTTTCCTTTTTCCCGTCAATTGGAAGCCGATTTGCAGGGTAAAAAAATTGTATTTGTGTACATATCAATAGACGATAATCCAGCAAGCTGGGACAAGGCAGCACACGAGGAAAATATAAAAAGTAATGAAAATTATCTGTTACTTAATGCTAAAGATTCAGAAATGATGAGCCACTTCAAAATCAGTGCAATACCTAGATACCTGATAATAAATAAAGAAAGTAAAATTATAGATGATAATGCGCCTGCGCCCAATAATGTCCAGTTAAAAAAAATGTTACTCGTTCATTTAACGGAATAATCAATTGCTTAATGGAAACACGCGTAATTATCTGTTAAAATAAAATCCAACCTTTCTATGAATATTTTTTTCAAACGTCCGAATGTTGACGGGGTGCTTTATAAAATGCTCAAGCAACTAGGCATGCCCGTCTTATTCAGTACAATTAAAGAAGAGCTATATACTCATCCTGATTATCCAAGTCTTTTAGCTGTAAATGATGTGCTGATGAGATTTGGTGTTTCAAGTCAAACCTTTCGCATATCCATTGAGCATCTAAAGGATTTGCCTTTACCTTTTATAGCGATTTCGAGTAAACAAGGCAGTGAATTTGTATTGATCACAAAACTATCAGCTAATTTTTTAGCCATTGATAACGGTAATATGGGGCCTCGAAAAATAAGTTGGGATAATTTTAAAGCCATATTTACGGGCATTGTTCTCGCGGTTGATGCGGCTTCTTCAAAGCATCCAGATCACTCCCTACAGCAAAAAATTTCTGCCCTAACCGGCAGACTTCGTTACCCTGTAGCACTTACATTTTTAGGTCTTATATTACTTATATATATCAAATCGCATGCACCTTATTGGATTGATCATTTATTGCACATAGGTCTTATCGTGTTGGTTAAAACAAGCGGACTACTCATAACTATACTTTTACTGGTACAGAGTATTAATAATAACAACCCTCTAATTCAGAAATTATGCGGCGGAGCAAACACAGATTGTAATGCGATATTAGGTTCAAAAGCAGCCAGACTATTTGAATGGCTAACCTGGAGTGAAATAGGTTTCTTTTATTTTGCAGGCACTTGGCTGACCATTTTGTCTGGCAATACATCTATTGCAACAATGCAGATACTGGCCTGGTTTAATATCATTAGTTTACCCTATACCGTATATTCTATTTATTATCAAGGTTGGATAGCCAAACAATGGTGTGTGCTTTGCTGTACAGTACAGGCTTTACTATGGCTGGAATTCTTTCCTTTGCTTACAAACTTGTGGCAACCTCTGGTTTCTCCGGACAGCGGGCAGATTAAATCTCTACTGGTGTCCTTATTATTACCGGTTACTATTTGGATACTGCTTAAGCCTTTACTGCTAGAGTTACAAAAAATAAAGCCCGTTCAATACCAGTTACGAAAATTCAAGTATAACATTCATATATTTAGAAATCTAATGAAGGAACAACCCCGGTACGCGTTACCTGATGAAGATTACAGTATTATATTAGGGAACCTAGAAGCGGAAAACATCATTACCATGGTAAGTAATCCATACTGTCAGCCTTGTTCTAAAACGCATCAGCAGTTGAATGAATGGTTAAGTAACGGTAGGGATCTACAGATTAGGGTTGTTTTTATTTCGGATAACGAAACAAAGGATCGTAAAAAGATCATTCACCATTTGATCGCTTTAAATGAACTAAAAGATAAAACCTTGATACAACTGGCCCTACATGATTGGTATTCCCAGGAGCAAAAAGACTATGAATCCTGGGCTAAAGCTTATCCAGCCTCCTTGGATGATGTTTATCAACAAAAAATGGACAAACAAAAGGAATGGTGTGAAATAGCCGAAATAACTGCTACGCCTACGCTTTTATTCAACGGACGTCGTTTGCCGGAAAATTATAAATTACAGGATATCAAATATATGTTATCATGATGCCCTATAGCCGTCAAAGGATTAACAAAAAGAATAAAATAACTATAGCGATTTTGTCGGCTTCGTTTACTCTCAGGCACCCCTGCAAACTCGCTTTCATCGGACTATATTTAAGCTACTTACTATGAATAAGCTCCTCTATCTTTTCTTGCTCTCTTCCCTCACCGGATATAGCGATAAACATCAACGTGGAGTAAATCTGGCATCCGGTCAGCACCTCCTTAAAAATGATACTACGATCATAAAAACTGATGTTCATATTGAAAAAGAAACCTCGTTTTACGTTGTTGATGAATTCAATAAATCCTCCCCTTTTCTTCTCGATGATAAAGATCATTTTAAAAAACTAAGTTTTCGGGCTCCCGTATTTCTTATAGAATCATATCAGCAAATCCCGTTTTTGATCAATCCCGGAGAGCAATTGATCCTTAAGGTAGATAAGAACGGTATACCAGGACTAAACATCGCAGGTAGCGAGATTAGAAATAACGACCTACGTTTTTTTGTTGACTATTCTAAAAAAGTGATTAATTCAAGGCTTTTTAAAGGAAAGAACAGCTTTGGTGTTTATATTAAAAACACCGACTTTCAAGACGGCATTAAAAAAGCGCAAAGCGATTCGGGCAAACGCTTCACTTTCTTAAGGAATTATCAGCAATCATTTAAAATCAGTCCTGAATTTGCCTCCTACACACATCAGTTTTTCAAATTCCTATACATAGCGGATGTGCTTAGACCACTAACTTATTTGAATATTGATATGAACGAAATGCCGATACCATATTCCAGATATGTTGAAAAGCTAAAATCAGAAATGATATGCGATAACTGCTTGTCCAATGAAGGTTATAGGCGCGCCGCTGTAGGTATGGGAAACTATGTTAGCCGAAAATTCTTGAACTCTAATCGAAAATTCTCATTAAGTTATGGCACTATATCTTCTTCTTTTACCGGGGCAACCAGGCGTTACATTCTGTTTGCACTTTTAAATAATAACATAGCATCATTGCCAACAGACTTTGAAAATAAATTAAATGCATTTATAAATGAAGAAACCGATGCTTATAGTAGCGCGTTAATTGAACGACGAGATTTAATCAGCAAAAACAAAACGGATGCAACCGATAAAAAAGAACTGCTTGGCTCCCACGGGAGAAAATATAGCTGGAATGAATTTTTAGAGGAAAACAAGGGCAATATCGTATACCTTGATTTCTGGGCAAGCTGGTGCGTTCCCTGCCGAAAGGCTTTTCCAGATTCACGTCAGTTAGAGAAAATCTTTAAGGATAAGAAGGTAAGGTTTGTATTTATATCTATCGACAATAATGAGGCGAGCTGGAAGAAAGCAATGCTTGAAGAACATATCGACAGCAGTAGGAGTTACTTATTATCCGACGAGAAAAACTCAGCCATTTCAAAGCGCTTTGCCATCAGTTCAATACCACGTTATATGATTATTGATAAAAATGGGGTGGTCGTGGATGACAATACCCTAAATCCTTTTTTTTCAAATGTAAAAAAAATAATTACAGAGCACTTATCCGATTAAAATATGGCTTACCTGTTTTTAAAGTTTAGTTCTCCCGGATAAAGGTGAATTAATATATATCAAATTAATTTTTTTAAGTTACGATAACATGCCATTTCCATATTATAAACAACTTGACCGAATGGACTGTGGTCCAACTTGTTTACGCATGGTTGCCAAATTCTACGGGCGTAATTTTACCATTCAAACACTTCGGCAGCTTTGTGAAATAAATAAAGATGGCGTGTCGATGTTAGGAATCAGTGATGCTGCCGAAAAGATAGGATTCCGGTGCTTAGGAGCGAAATTAAGTTTAGATGATCTAAAAAGTGCAGAATTGCCTATTATATTACATTGGAGACAAAACCACTTTGTCATCCTTTATAGAATTAAAAGTGATAATTATTATATAGCGGATCCAGCCAAAGGAATTGTAAAGCTTGGATTGGATGACTTTAAAGCTAATTGGATAAGTAGTGAGGATCACAATAATGGCGCAGCCCTTTTGATCAATCCAACGCCAGATTTTTATTTACAGGAAGAGGAAAAAAGCAGCGAAATAAGTTGGGGCTTTTTATTTCGTTATTTAATCATCTATAGAAAACTAGTAGTGCAATTATTACTTGGATTAGGTATAGGCAGCCTGCTACAATTGATTACGCCATTTTTAACCCAATCCGTAGTAGATATAGGCATCAACACGCGCAATCTTAACTTTGTTTATATCATTCTTATTGCCCAGGGCATGCTTATCATTGGCCGAGTTAGTGTTGATTTCATACGATCCTGGATATTACTTCATATCAGCACCCGGGTAAATGTATCAATTCTAACGGACTTTCTGATCAAACTCATGAAACTACCAATGCGTTTTTTTGATGCAAAAATGACTGGTGATATTATGCAGCGAATGAATGATCAAAAACGCATTGAAAGCTTTTTGACAGGATCCACATTGAATACATTATTTTCCATGTTTAATCTCATCATATTTTCTGTAGTGTTGGCTTATTATAATGTGATGATCTACTTTGTATTCCTGGCGAGTAGCACAGTATATACTTTATGGATTTTTGCCTTTTTAAAAAGGCGCAGAACCCTGGATTATAGACGTTTTGACATTTCCTCCAAAAATCAAAGTGGGATAGTGCAATTAATTAACGGGATGCAGGAGATCAAATTAAATAATTGTGAACGGCAAAAACGTTGGGAATGGGAACACTTACAAGCACGATTGTTTAAATTCAGTGTTAAGAGCCTGACTCTCAATCAATATCAGCAAGGCGGAACAACTTTCATCAATGAGACAAGTAATTTACTGATCACCTTTTTAAGCGCTAAATCCGTTATTGACGGCGATTTAACTTTAGGTGCCATGATAGCTGTTCAATACATGATTGGTCAATTAAACAATCCAGTACAACAACTTTTAGGTTTCATACAAGGCTTCCAGGACGCTAAAATAAGTTTGGAGCGTCTAAATGAGATCCATCAGATGGATGATGAGGAGCCCGCTGATAAAGAATGGGATCACAATTTACCTACTCAAAAAAGCATTAGATTTAACGATCTTACGTTCCGTTATCCAGGCGCGGGCAATGAATCAGTTTTGCAGAATATAAGCTTAGAGATTCCAGAAAATAAGGTTACTGCTATTGTGGGAATGAGTGGCAGCGGTAAAACCACTATCCTAAAATTAATATTGCGCTTTTACGAAGCAGAAAAAGGAAATATTACTGTTGGTGATCAAAATTTGAATAATATCAGCTTTCGCACCTGGCGTAGTCAGTGTGGTGTTGTAATGCAGGACGGGTTCATCTTTTCAGATACAATTGCAAGAAATATAGCTGTTGGCGATGAGTATCCAAATATGCAAAAACTTAAGCATGCCGTTGAGGTTGCCAACATTCAGGATCTGATTGATAATCTACCCATGGGGATGAATACAAAAATTGGTGCCGAAGGAAATGGAATTAGTCAGGGTCAGCGCCAACGAATATTAATTGCGCGAACGATATACAAAGATCCGCAATTTCTATTTTTTGACGAAGCGACCAATTCTTTAGATGCCCATAATGAATCTATGATATTAAAAAATTTAAAAGATTTTTTTAAGGGTCGTACAGTTGTCGTTGTGGCGCATCGCTTAAGCACGGTACGTCAGGCAGACAACATTATCATGTTACATCAAGGCGCAATCATTGAACAGGGCACACATGAGGCACTTACAGCGCTTAAAGGCGATTATTATAACTTAGTAAAGAATCAATTGGAAATGGGAAGTTAATATTATATGTCACAGATAGAAGTTAACAAACTTACAGAATCACGCCATTCAGATGATATTCAGGATATCATTTCGGCCTCCCCGCCATGGCTGCTACGCTGGGGAATTACGTTATTTTTTATGATAATAATGCTGATCCTTGGATTATCAGCTTTCATAAAATATCCGGATATTATTAAAACACAGCTCAAAATTACTTCCCTGGATGCCCCTAAATCTATCGTTGCCAAAGTGTCGGGAAAGCTAAGCACTTTGTTAGTTGTTAATGACCAGACTGTTATGACCGATCAGCCTCTGGGGTATCTGGAAAGCACGGCGAATCACAAAGATGTCCTTGATTTAATTGAGCAACTGCGCCAACTACAACAGCAGGAATTAACCGGTAAACCAATTACGGATTGGGTTTTCAGTAAAAAAAGCAATTACAATTTCGGTGAGTTACAAGTTGCCTATCAAACCTTCATCCAAAATTTCCTCGACTATCTGGCAACTATTAACAGTGGAGTGTTTATTAAAAGGAAAGCTTTTTTACAACAAGATCTTATTAATTTACAAAAACAGGCAAAGCAGTTAACTGTGCAAAAAAGCCTGCAACAACATGATTTTAAGCTAGCAGCCGAAGAATATGAGATGCACAAGAACCTGGCGCTTGAAGACGCCGAAACCAAAGCTGAATTAAGGGGGGCCGAAAGTAATTATTTAAACAAACAATCACCCTTGGTACAGATAGATGCTTCTATTATAGCATCCGCTAGCAACTACGCAGCAAAACAAAAAGAAATACTTGAACTTGACAACCAAATGATCGAAGAGAAAACAAAATTCATGCAAGCTTTAAACAGCCTCATCAGTCAGGCAGAAGAATGGAAGGGTAAATACGTTCTTACTGCTTCACAACCAGGAAAAGTGTCTCTGGCGGGAAATATTCAAAAAAATCAGGTCTTACAAAGTGGCCAAGATGTGTTTTATATAAACCCTGGAAGTGATAATTTTTTTGGGGAGATGGCCATTCCTCAAATCAATATGGGTAAGGTAAAAACCAAACAAGTGGTTTTGATTAAATTAAAGAGTTATCCTTTTGAAGAATATGGTATGATTAGGGGCCAAATAAACACGATTGATGATGTGCCCTATAGAGACAGTATATTTTTATCAAAAGTTGACTTTATACAAAAAAAAGGGACCGATTTTAAAAAAGAGATACACTTAAAACAAGGAATGTTGGCTGATGCAGAGATCATAACTGAAAATGCCACTCTCTTGCAGCGGATCACCAGAAACCTATTTAAACTAATTGATAATGACCGGAATTAAACAGCCATATAAATCAAAGTAATAAGATCCAGCATGTTACCAAAGCTAATACACCATATAGTCGGCCCAAAAACAAATGAAATTGTTGATCGATGTTTAGAATCATGGCAAGTCCTAAAGTCTGAAGAATATCAATTTATGATTTGGACAGATTTAAGTATTGCAGATTTTTTAAGTAAAAACTACCCACATATTTATAACGCTTTTATTAATGCCCGCAACCATGGCGAAGCCGCAGATATCGCCAGATATATATTAGTTTATCATTATGGTGGCCATTACATAGACTGGGATATTCACCTTATAAATCCAGATGAGTTTTTATTATTATGTCAAAAAAATCCTTTCGGATATTTGTTACGTGATGACAAAGATGGTAGCCTTGCTTCTGAATGTTTTGGAGCAACAAAAAACGAATCCTTTTTGAATTCTGTTATAAAAGATATTATAAGTGTTTATGATAGCGGACTGTTTCGTGAATATCATACCTTGTATTATACTGGTCCCTTTAGATTAAAAGAAGCCCTGGAAAACAATCAAACAAAGCAGAATATTTTAAGAGTAAAAGATGTATTT
This sequence comes from Mucilaginibacter sp., assembly GCA_030445275.1. Classification (GTDB taxonomy): domain Bacteria; phylum Bacteroidota; class Bacteroidia; order Sphingobacteriales; family Sphingobacteriaceae; genus Mucilaginibacter. The sequence goes on along the minus strand of JAUCSE010000025.1, from coordinate 35,616 downwards.
GTCTATGATTATTCAGAAATAAAAGAGATGCCAGAAAGGGAATTTTCACAACCGATGATTCATTACTGGTTGCATTCCTGGTTAGAAAATAAAACGAAATAATTCTGTTAAACTCAAATGCATTATTGCCGTTGAAAAATCTTTGCCTTAATAGATTTAGTTCAATGTGATCAAGCGCAGGTCGTCGCCATTCAATACTAATTTTCGATGGTAAGTAATACGTATAAAAATTAACTCTGCCCGCAGGCAAAACTGATTAAAATTATGACAGGTGTTCCAACTTAGTGGAGTAATTTCAATAGGAAATAACATAAAATCCAATCAGGCCGCTGGTTTGCCCCCATACTTAAACTAACAGAATAACACCAAATTCTTTTGATTTTCCATCAAAATCGATGATCTTTGATAGTTTTATTATATAAACTATTCATTTTGCTATCATCAGGAGTGGACACATTTTGAAGTTTGTTCCATTCTTCCATCATGAAATCCAACATCTCTTTTTCGCGGACGTGGGATTTTACATAACTCATCCGTTCATTATAGTCTTCTTTTTCAATATTATTCTCGACAAATCTCTGTAAAAGTATTTTAATATATCCTTCGTCCATAGATTATATAATATACGAATTTTCGAAATCATTTTATATTTAAGAATCAATACCTCAAAAATTTACTGTAAATGATAAACTGACCGTTACGAAAAAGATTGATCAAAATCTGTTTTTTATGTTGCTGGAAGGATATGTATATACGATTACATTTTAATAACTCAGCTAACCGCAAATTTGAAATGGCAATGATGAATTGTTTTAATAGTCATTGCAATACATATCTCAATTTATTAACTTAACTTCATAAAGCATAGCATTTTTGACATCTTTCTTATTAAGAATCAAGCCGATTTAGCTTTAAAAAAAAACTCCCTCCGCCCCCCTTTGTATCAAACGCAATCATAAATAGTTATAGCATTTTTTAAGGTAGATTTTATATCTTTATAAAAGATTTGCAATTTAATCTGTATTAGAAAAGTGGTGAGTATTTCGGTGAGTAAGAAATTAAAGCCATATAAGATATTGATTTTCAAAGCAGTTGAAAGTTTCCGTTGAAGCCTCCCTCTCCGCTAAAAACATAAAGCTCTGTAAATCAATTACTTACAGAGCTTTTTTCCGAACCCCAAATCTCCCGAACCTTTCTTACAAAAACGACTAAAGTGCTTAATTGTGCATTTTTGAGCGTTTTTTGTTGATTTCCATTTCCGCAAAATGCGTCAAAATGAATATCCTATAATAATTTGCATGCGTCATTCGTGGCGTCTTTTTTTTGGAGAAAAAGACGCTCAGATGTAAAATCACCGAACGAATACGGGTTATTTCCTTGATGCAGTTGGATACACTCCTCTCCCACTTACATTTTGTTTTGAATAAATAGCTTTCAGAAGTTTGATGACATTTAATTATAAGTTATGTCAGAAAAAAGCTTTGGAATGTTCTACTATTTAAAACATTCCAAAAATCAAAAAGATGAAAGAAAATATGTTTATGTACGTATTACAATAGATGGAGACAGCCGGGATATGTCCGTTAAAAGGCGGTGGATAACTGATCATTGGAACTCGCAAATAGGCAGAGCAACTGGTAATAATAAGGAAGCAAAGGAACTGAACTCCTATTTAGATATCATTACAAACAAAGTTTACCGGGCAAAGAGCAGCCTTATTGATGACGATAAGCCAGTAACGGCAGAAACCATTAAAAATATACTCTTAGGGAAAGGAGAAAAAAAGCACTTCATTATGGAAGCCTTCCAGCAGCATAACACGCAAATGAAAGCTTTAGTAGGTATTGAGTTCGCTCCTGCTACATTAACCCGGTATAAAACGGCCTATGACCATGTACATAACTTTATCCGGTGGAAGTATGGAAAAGATGATCTGGAGGTTAAGGAATTAGATTATGAATTTATCTCGCAATTTGTATTCTGGCTAAAAACCGAAAGACATTGTGGAAACAACACCGCTATTAAGTATCTGGCAAATTTCAAAAAGATTGTGCTGGAGTGTTTGAATAAGAATTGGTTAAAAAGAGATCCTTTTTGGGGTTTTAAGACTAAACGGCAGAAACTAGCTCCTGTTATATTGACTAAAGAAGAACTGATCAGGATAACTAATAAAAAATTCGGCACAGAAAGACTTAATCATGTTCGTGATATATTTCTTTTTAGTTGTTATACCGGGTTAGCTTATAGTGATGTCTATAAATTACGAGGAACAGATATAGTAATCGGAATTGATGGCGGTAAGTGGATCAATACAACCAGAAGGAAAACTAAATCGGTTACAAGGCTTCCTTTGCTTCCAAATGCACTGGCCACTCTTGAAAAATACAGGGACCATCCAAAATGTGTAAATAAAGGTACTGTATTTCCTGTTCTGACTAATCAAAAAATGAATGCTTACTTAAAGGAAATTGCTGATGTGTGTGGAATAAATAAAAAACTAACTTTTCATTGCGCCAGGCATACTTTTGGCACAACGATTACGCTTACCAATGGTGTACCAATTGAAACGGTATCAAAAATGCTGGGGCACAAGTCAATTAAACAAACACAGCATTATGCCAAAATTGTTGACGTAAAGATCAGCAAGGATATGAAGCTATTAAAGAAGAAATTAGAGCGTGCTTAGTTTACAGCTGTTCATTCACTACAACAAGTATTACTTCTAATCATTAAAGGGATGGGCTTTGGGCTCGTTCCTTTTTTGAGATACTAAGAATTATACGTGATATAAAAATTACAAAAAGAAAACGTTTAAATACTTCTCTTTTTATATTTAGTGATTATTTAAAATGTTATTGCCCGAAAAATGTATTGAGGTCCCAAGGTTATTGCTATTCAAATTATCATTATTACCTTGAAAGGTTACTTTATAATTTTATCCTTGGCCGTTTGCGTGGCTTTTCTTCTTGTTTTTCTTGCTGCTGGATGTTTTGGAAATCTTTATTGCTTGTAATAATTGAGTGAGCCTCCTGGCTTAAACGATTATTCCGCAATGAAAATTCCGCAAATTTTTGTGGATACTGTAATTCATTTGAATTATAAAATGAAAGTATTGATTTGTTGAAACCCATTATTTGCTTGTTCGTACCAGTAATTCCGGTATAAATAAAATCCGTCTGATCGAAATAAAAGAAATACTGAGCTACGTTCTTAAAGCTCTCATTGAAATTGATCCTTATATTTTCCCCACTGATGGATAATCCGTTTTGTTCTATACTGCGAAACGCTACACGTTCTATGGAATGTTGTGTGGAATCAAGAAATAACACTATTAAAGAAGTATGATAGCCTGCATTCCGGGCTTCATCTATCAATTTCGTAAAAGAGGCATCATTAAAAACAGTCTCCAAAACAATATCTTTCCCGAGCGCCAAAGCCTGAGCAAATACCTCTTTAGATCGGCTTTTGTAAACATCGGTCATTATAATTTCGCATCCCTCCAATTCGTTGATTCGTGTTCGAATGAAACTGGATTTACCGGCTGCGTTAGGGTCAACTATAATATTAGTTCAGGTTGATTCATTCAGATAGTAATTGTTTAATAATCGTATCCTCAACCTTGACAGGCATATCGTTTTCATCTGTTATAATCTTAACACTGACAAGATATTTTTCGCCTGTCGGCAGTTCTTTACGATAATGTTCACCGTCACCTTCGAATTTGGCATAAAACGGATTCCCAAGTTCAAAAGCCCGTTGCCTGCCCAACTCATGGATGTTATTAATATTATTTAACAATCTGTCTACTAAAAGTGATCTTTCCATGATGCAAGTTAGCTATTTTTTTAATTGAGATTAGATCCACGCTATATTTTGATGGGGATTAGTTGTTCTACCTTCCCTTTTTATATTTAGAGATAATTTAAAATGTAATTGCCTGGAAACCGTTCCGCCACTGATCTACCTCTTCTCCGGTTAACACGGCAATCTTACTATGCGGAATGCGGCCATAATTTTATAGTACTGATGAAATAAGCTAAACCTCATGCCTTAATATTGGATTACCTGTACTACAGCCTTATCAATTCAGGCTTAATACACAAACATCAAGGTAAACCTGCTGAGACATCTGATGGTAGACAAGTAATAGAGATGGTAATAAAGAAGGTAATAGAGATAGTGGCTATCGGTTGGTGATGGTAAATTTGCAGCTATGATCTGACCGTCGCGGATTTAATGGTCATTATAAAAGGATGCATGACCGGATTCATGCCGGTTGATGAAACCTTAAATAACGAAGACGAAATTGGCGGATACGAGATCGCTGAAACAATAACCGGGTACTCCCGTCAAACGCTTTACCAGTTAAAATCTGCCGGAGAATTACCTTATATAGGTTTACCCGGCGGGGTATCCGGTTTTCAAAAAAGATGTTAATGAACTGGTTGCTATCTCATCAAAAGCTTACGCACCAGGAAATACAGGAAAAAGCGGAAACCCTGAAACTTAAGCGTAAGCTGCGAAGAAAATAATGGTTAGTACAAATTATTCAGATAGTATTCTGTACAGTTCCAGATTTAGGTAATAGTTACCTTTACCAATCACTCTTTTTTCCAAAACCCCCATGTCCGTTAACTGGTCAAGATATTTTCTGGCAGTATTTTCTGCATAAATATTGCCACCAACAAGATGCTTTACCCTCGTATATGGTTGGGTAAATATGGCGTTGACCAGCGATTCGGGGCGTGCGATGTCGGTATCTTCAATGATGGCTTTTAAAATGGCATCTTTTGCACCCACGATGTCATTGATCTTGTCATAGGTGATGTTCGATGTCACCTCGACAGCTTTCAGCATATACAACAACCAGCTCTTCCAACTTCCTCTTTGGGTTACCCCGGCAAGTCCTGCGTAGTAATCTTCTTTATGGTCCATGATGTAACGGCTTAAAAAAAGGATAGGATAATCCAGCAAGCCTTTTTTGGTCAGATAGTGGATGTTGAAAATTCTGCCGGTGCGGCCATTGCCATCGCGGAAAGGGTGTATTGCTTCAAACTGGAAATGACCAATGGCCATTTTGAGCAATGGGTCTATTGGATAAGTTTGGTCGTCGTTCAAAAATTCAATCAGGTTGTGAAGTTTGGCTTCGACTATTCCTTTGCCCCTTGGCGGCGTGTAGGATACTTTCCCAGCATTTGGCCCGGTGCCGCCCTCTTTGATAACAATTTGGGCGATGGGTGTTCTGATGCCATCATTAAACTGGCTGACGATCCGGTACATTTTCACGAAGTAATTTTCGTCAAAAATCTGCTCTTCCTTTAAATACGTATAACCTTCCCATAAAGCTTCCCGATAATACAGTACTTCTTTGGACGGCCCGTTTAATTTCTGGATTTGTTCTTCACTGTAGGCCTGGTACAATTCATCATCAGTTGTAAAGATATTTTCTATTGCGCTGGATGCTTTCGCTTCCTGTAAACTAATGGAATTAATGAGCAGCCCTTGATTTGGAATGACGATACTTCTGCCCTGTAAGCGGCCAAGCGCGGCTTTGGCATTACCCAATTGACTGTAAATTTCGACATCCTCATAGAGGTTTTTGTCAATTGGCAGTTCCGGCAAGGTATTCCAGGGAACATTCCGGTCAGGGTTTATTGGGTATAGCATAATACAAATATATACTATTGACCTTAAAAATTAAATATTTTAATGTCAATAAATTTTATGGCATTAAAATCATCTCGGATGATATTGATTACCTTAAAATAATGCCATTTTAAGGTATAACTTAAATTTCGCATTAACACGTCTTTGGAAACCATATTGGATATTCCGGAGCTGTGGATCATAACATTCCGAAATCGCGGACCAATAGTTCTGCAACACTTTGACCATATCAAATCACTGATTAATAATTGCCATTTTTTAATGCGATAAACACAAGGCGCTGCTCTAAATGCCACGGAATCGCCTGGTCAAGGCCTACGGAACGTCCAGTTATTCTCCCATTGATTATTTTATCCATTTGAAAGTACAACAAGGCTGTAAATTATTGGACTCAACCAACATGAAAATATATGAGGTGGCCTTAGCCGTTGGATATAGTGACCCTTATCATTTCTCCAAGCTTTTCAAAAAGATCATGCATTTATCGCCAGAGCAATATAGGTTGGCGAAAAAGGGGTAGCTTTCTCCTCTAATATGTATAAACTTCGACTTTTAAATCCTATAGTCCAAGATTCCCGCATTATCAACGATACTATTTTAAAAATACCTTGTTCTTTTCTTATTAAGGTCTCTTTTCTTACCTTTATACAAGAAAACGATTTACAGTTATAGGGGCTTTGGCTTATGTAAACTAAAGCAGTTGATAGCTGATGATATAAACCGGAAAGGCTGACGATTTTGTTCATTTTTGTTGTATTTTGAAGATCGTGGCAAAATCGTGGCAATGGATACAATTTAGTTTATAACTATTTGATTTACAGATAATTATAATAAGAAATTCCAAATCCTCCCTCTCCGCAATACGAGATTCCGTTGAAATTATTATGAGGCTGTTCGATTTCGAGCAGCCTTAATTGTTTTAATTTCAATAGGTTATGTTCAAAATCTGGATGTATCCATGGTATTCTAAACATCCTCTCTTTAAATGTGAGACCATGTTTGAACTCCTTATTTAAAATAGCGTGCTGCTGATTGATTGAAGCATTTTCAAAAATTCCTGGCAAATTGTAATAACCACTACTTGATCTGACAGTCGGTTGGTTTTATAAGTAATATCTGTTGGTTCGAGCCCAGCCTCGGGACTGAGCAGCTTTACGAAAGTAGAGCAGTTTTTTGTTTTGTATACTTATTTTCAACAATACAGCAAACCGGCGAAACCGATACACACGACGACCGAACGCCCTATTTTCGCTATCGTTAAATACTACATATTTATTGGCGCATAATTTCGTGTACATTATTTGTTGTAAATTTGGAACAACCTTTCGGCTATTTGACTTATTTGAATCCTGATATATTCGATATTAACCTGTACCATGTGGCTGCCATGGCAACCCTGTTTCCGGGGTTTACACTTGCGCTGCTTTTAGCATTGGCAAAAAGAGAAAACCGGGCAGCCAGCCTGTTTTTAAGTGCCGCTTTAGCTGTAATTATATTGAAGACCGGCGGGCTTTCGCCAATTTTTTTACCGGCGCTGGGGCCGCTGCTATATTTTTATGTGCGGCGGATGACGGCACCAAACCTGCAATTTGCCCGAAAGGATCTTCTGCATTTTTGCCCTTTGCTGGTTGCGTATTGGATGCCGGGTTGGCTGGCGGTAATTTCGGTTATCATTTATTTATACTGGTCGCACCGGTTGATCCAGCATTTTTATAACCGCTTGCAGCCGGTGTTAATGGATAGGCCGCGCTTTGCTTTCCGCCGGTTGAATAAGGCCTTGCACCTGCTCGCATTGCTTTGCATCTTATGGCTTTTTAATGATGTATTGAGCTTTGCCGTTGCTTTTGTGCTTATGGGCATGGCCGCCGAAGTGATGTTAAAATCAGATAGCAGCACACAACTGGACACGCCGATAACAGATAGATATGATGCCAGGGAAAAAAGCCGCAGACTGAAGGAAACCGTAACCGCAAAACGTTTTTACGCGGATGCCGAACTGACATTGACCTCCCTGGCAGTAAAGCTGAATATCCACCCGCACGATTTATCGCGGATTATTAATGTGGGGTTGGAAAAGAATTTCAGCGACTTTATTAATGAGTTCAGGGTTCGTGAAACTGCCCGGAAGATGCGCGACCCAGCCCACGATCACCTCACGTTGTTGGGGATTGCATACGAGTCGGGGTTTAATTCCCAAAGAACATTCAACCGCGTATTCAAAGAGATGACCGGCAAAACCCCGGTGGAATATAAGAATGACTTGAAAAAAGAGTTGCCAAATGATAAGTTGGCCATCCCATCACACTTACCGTCGGTATTATTGCGTTCAGGAAGCCCGTCAAGTTGGGCTCCTGTAAAATTAAACCGCAATTACATGCTCAAAAATTACATCAAAACGGCCTGGCGTAATTTGTTAAAAAACAAATTTTATTCTTTCATAAACATCGCCGGCCTTACCGCCGGATTGGCAATTGGCATCCTAATATTATTATGGGTGCAAAATGAGTTGAGTTTTGATGGTTTCCATAAACAAGCAGCAAACATTTACAGACTCGAGACTTCTGGCGGAACTGGTAGCAGCGCGCAAATATTTACCTCTATTGTAGCGCCGATGGCCCCCGTTTCAAAACAGCGATTACCTGCTGTACTTGATTACGTACGCCTCACACCGGCCAACTTCAACTTATTTAAGTTTCAAGACAAGGTTTTCGTCAATGAAAAGGTAACATTTGCCGATCCCTCCTTCTTTACGATATTCGATTTTCCAATTATTGAAGGAAATCCGTCTAAACCATTTATAGATGACAACTCCGTAGTAATTACAAATGAAACCGCTAAAAAATACTTTGGTGCTGCCGATCCTATTGGTAAAGTAATTATAGGCGATGACCAGGTTTTTTTAACGGTTAGTGGCATTATAAACAATTTTCCGAAAAACTCGAGCCTTAATTACGATATGATCATGCCAATGAGCGTTCATATCAAAAAAATGCTTGGAAATCATATCGACCTGAACACCAATTTTGATTTTTATGCCTTCGAAACCTATTTACTGCTTAAACCAGGAATCGATACGCAAAGGCTGGGAACCCAGCTACAAAAAATACATCTCAGTTTCAGGCCCGAAGATACCGATGGAACCTATTTGTTACTTCCACTTGCAAAAATGCATTTGTATAATGCCGACCTAACCGATAAAGGTATTTCAACTGTCAGAATTTTTATGCTTATCGCGTTGCTTACGCTGGTAATAGCCTGTATCAACTATGTAAACCTGTCAACTGCGCGTTCAATGCTACGGGCAAAGGAAATTAGCATGCGTAAAATAGTTGGTGCGGCCAAGGCGCAGCTTTTTGCCCAATTTATGATCGAAACAACCCTGCTGTTTTTGATCGCATGTTTGCTGGCTTTTGGGCTTACCTATTTATTAATGCCAGTGATTAATCAACTTTCGGGTAAGCAACTCACATTTGACCTGGCCAACTACCATGTTTGGTTCACTTTGTTAGCTGCTATTACAGGCACTTTGGCGGCATCCAGTATTTATCCTGCTTTATTACTCTCATCTTTCGATCCGCTAAAGGCTTTGAAGGGCAAAATTTCGGATAGGATGGGTGATGTCTTGTTCCGTAAAATACTGGTGGTTACACAATTCACATTTTCGGTAGTCTTGATCGTTGGCACAATTGTAATAACATCCCAGTTAAACTATATCCGTTCGAAACAATTAGGGTATGACAAGAGCCACACGCTTTCTTTATGGATGAACCACGATATGTCTAAGCATTACCGTACCGCCAAAGCTGAATTACTAAAACAACCGGGCGTTTTAGGAATAACCCGCGCAAGTTCAAATATCGTAGACATGAGCGGCTTTAACGGTGATAACGATTGGGACGGTAAATTGCCAAGTCAGGTTGTTATTATGCACAACATGACAATTGACAAAGATTTTATACCCTTCTTTAAAATAGAAATGTTACAAGGTAAAGGTTTTACAGGCGCTGTAGCCGATAGTGCACATTTCATTTTAAACGAAACTGCTGTGAAGGAATTAGGTATGAAAAATCCTATAGGCCAACGGTTCCGGATGTTCAGAACTAAAGGGACCATCATCGGTGTGGTAAAAGACTTTCATTTTGCCTCCTTGAAAGAAAAGATAGGGCCTGCGGTTTTTAGTTACTCGCCTGATTTTTTGGGGACTATGTATATAAAAACAGAAGGCCGCGATGCCCCTAAAGTTATTGCCGCTGCCGCAAAACAGTTCAAGCAGTATAACGGCCAATTCCCATTTAGCTATGCATTTTTAGACGACGTATTTAACAGCCTTTACCAGAGCGAACAGCGTGAGGGTAATTTATTCAATTATTTCGCATTTATTGCCATATTTATCTCTTGCCTCGGTTTGTTGGGATTGGCCGCCTATACTGCACAGGTACGAACCCGCGAAATTGGTGTTCGCAAAGTATTAGGAGCCAGCGTAAACGGCATTGTGAGGTTATTAGCCGGGGATTTTATACGGTTGGTTTTAATAGCCATATTAATTGCGACACCGATTGCCTGGTTTGCAATGAACAAATGGTTGCAGGATTATGCATACCGAATAACTATAGGTTGGTGGGTATTTGCATTGGCTGGCTTTATAGCTGCAATTATTGCCTTTATTACCATAAGCATCCAATCAATTAAAGCAGCATTGGCAAATCCGGTGAAGAGTTTGCGATCTGAATGACGTTTAACGGTCGCATTCTATAGTTTATCCACTGTCTGTGTCGAACCCTACTTAAAATTGGGGCTATTACTTTTACTTATGTAAGGTAAAATTACCTATCCAGTTACTTATAAAAAGAAATTTGACTATTATAAAATAAATTGTTCGTTAGGTATGACGCCGCTAATAGTCTCAAATCTGCTAAAGAGGGATTCGAAGAGCTTCCCCTAGGCTGAACTAGAATACTGGAGATAGCCATTGGGGCAGTCCATAGATGAATCTTACCCCGCTTAAGCCACTTCAAATAGGTTTAAGAGTTTCAATTGATCCAGCAAATGGTTCGAATTATGTCCAGTCTGGGGATCAATAAGCTATGTTCAATAAATTTAGGTAATTGTGCAATATTTAGGTTTGCAAAACGGCAGGGTATTAAAGGGTTTGAATAATTGATTCAAACTTTGGCAACCATAAAATCAATTATATTTTAACCTCTTATGAAGGTAAAGTATTCGAAAATTACTTGCGGTTAAGCATCCTGAATCTTAATGGCGACAACCCGGATGCCTTACGAAAAGAGCGAATAAAATAGGAGTAATCCGTATATCCCAATTCATGAGCTATTTGTTTTACATCAACATCACTATGATATAACAAGCGCTTAGCTTCGCTGAATACTTCTTGTTGAATCCAATAACTTACCGTTGAGCCGGTAACTTTTTTTATGGCTTCATTTAAATAACCGGATGAAACATTAAGCTTTGAGGCATATGCCGACGGGCTTTTGATGGTATGGCTATGTGCTGTAAGTAAATTTTTAAATTGACGGGCAAGTTCCACAGATCGTGTATGTTTATTTTCTATAGTTTCTACTGAATTATAGGTACTGGCTGCCATCGCCAAAAATGATTGGACAAGGGTATGGATAATTGGTAAGTAATATTTGTCACCCTGTCGTTCAATAAATTCATTACGCAAAAGGCCTAGCAGGTTTAAATACTGCTTTAATTCGTAATCCGTTGGCCTGCGGGGACCTTGTAAGTTTAGCCGTCGCTCAAAAACATCCCTGAAATCCGCAGGAATTAATGAAGTGTCCACCGCCAGAAACCATCCTTCAGCGCGATCAGTTTTTATCCGGTAATGAACTTGTGACGGTAATACATAGTAAAGCTGACCGGCCGTAAGAACGATGTCCTGAAAGTCGACCTTTAATGCTCCTGAACCGTTTGTAAGCAGAAAAAAAATATAATGATCATCCCGATGAGCATCGGGCCTTTCAGTTTTGTTTTGCGGCTTATCGTCGAGGCTAAAAACCTTGATCTGTAAACCTGCACTTGTCTGGTCCTGTAACTTATCAACCGGGATGCTTTTCATCAATACAAAAATACCTTTATATCTTCAATTTCAGTAGTTTGTCTGCATTTCCATGAGCAATTTTTGATACTTGTTCATCAGAAAGCTCAATCGCATTCAAAAATTCAGTACCCATTTCGTTTGTACTAAACGGATAATCAACAGAAAACATAATATTATCAATGCCAAAAGTATCTAAAGCAATTTTTAATGGCGGTTGTGTAAAAAAACCGCTGGTAGTAATATGAATCTGCTGATGGAAAGTATCGGTAAGCGTGCGCTGGTTGGCTCCTCCGTTTCCGGGTTTAAAGGCTCTCTCCGATCTTGCCATCATCATTGGCAGCATTTCTCCCATATGGCCAATAATTAGTTTTAGTTTGGGATACCTATCGAAAATTCCTGAATAGAGCAGGCGTAAAACATGCAGAGCAGTTTCTGAGTGCCATCCCCAGCCGTAGCAGGCCAGAGCTTCTGCCATACCTGAATGATTAGGCAAGCCACTATAGTAAATATCTGCTATTCCCTTTGGCGGCAGGCCGGGGTGCAGATAAACAGGCACATCCAGCTTTTCAGCGCGTTCAAATATCGGTGCAAATTCGGGTTGATCTAAAAACTTATTCTGTGTCAGCCCTCGGATCATGGCACCGCGGAAATGATGCTCTTTTACTGCCCGTTCTAGTTCATCAGCAGCAGCCATGGGAGCTGTCATTGGCAGATGAGCAAAGGCGGTAAACCGGTTCTCAAAACCCGCAATCTTTGCCGCAATCAGATCATTATATTGCATGGCAAAAGCCGGACCTTCCTCCGCACTTACCAGGTTAGCGCCTGAACTATCGACAGACAATACCTGCATCGTAATGCCATTATCATCCATTGATTTTAAACGCTCTCCGGTAATATCGGCCAGTTTTGGGGTAAGCTGTTGCATCCTTTCTGATTGACCAAAACCACCTAAAGCTTCTTTAGGTATTTTGTCTGCCATTTCGGGAAAGGAAATATGTTCTTCAAGTGTAACTATTCGCATGTTAAATTGATAAATAAAACGTTTGTTGTATATTAAGGCGAGGTCATTATATTGATTACCAGGGAACCTCGCCCCCATCTTTAAAGAACTTTGCAGTAGTGTCCGGATGGGATTGTGTTGCCAATTTTACGATGGGCATTGCACCCTGCTCTACGGTTTTAGCTCCCTGAAATTGGTTTAGGTCGGTAGCAGTATATCCAGGTGTAACGCTGTTAACGCTAAAGCCGGCATCACTAAGCTCATTAGCCAGCATTACTGTAAATGCGTTTAAAGCAGTTTTAGAAGACCCGTATGCATTGTATTTATCCCGGTTTGTGTTTCTTCCTGCCTCAGTGCGCATGGAGATAGAACCAACTTCACTGGAAACATTGATGATGGATGGTTGAGCCGATTTTCTCAGCAGCGGCAAAAATTCCTGCGTGGTTTGTATAGCACCAAAAAAATTAGTATCGAATATCTTGCGCAGGTTTTCCAGGCCACCTGTAGAAAAATCCTGAGGTTGATCGCCAGGAATACCTGCATTATTTATCAAAATATCTAGTGAACTAATTTTAGCCTCCAATTCCTGCCTTGCCTGACGGACAGAATTAATATCGGCCACATCAATTATTATAGTTTCCACGTTAGTTATGCCCAGATCATTCAATTTTTGAATAGCTTCCAATCCGTGTTCTTTATCCCTGCTACCTAAATAAACAAAATGGTTCAATTGTGCCAGTTGCCTGGCGGTTTCAAAACCGATTCCTTTGTTTGCCCCGGTGATTAATACTGTTTTCATCATGATATGCTCTTCAAGTGTAACTATTCGCATGTTGCATACTTATGAGGGTTCATAAAATATACAAGTGCAAAGAAACACACTCAACTTTTAAGCCGCAATGCACCATTGGTGGCAGATATAGGACTATTCATGGTTAATCATAATGGCTAAGCTGTTGTAGAATTAACTATTTGCTATTCCACAACAAGGAGGCTTCCGCACATGAAACGCATTTAGTATCAAAAAAACAGGACAAGTTCGGAATCATCTGACTTGCCCAATGAGGCGGTATCGGCAGAGATAGCCAACTTTAAATTTTCACTTTACCGGGTGATATTGCGAATTTCTTCCGGAACGCAGTGCTAAAATGCTGGACAGAGGAATAACCGAGTTCAAATGCGATTGACTTTATGGGCTTACCTTCCAACAGCAACTCTTTCGCATAATTTAATTTGTAATCACTTAAATAACCAAATATGCTGTTGTCAAACAGTCCTTTAAAACCCTGCTTAAGTTTAAACTCGTTAATGCCGCATACTTTTGCAAGCTGTGCAATTGAAGGCGGCTGATGAATGTTCTGAATCAGATAGTCCCTGGCATAATAAATACAGTCCTTGTCGTATGCTGATTTTAAGGGTACATTTTGTTTTTTTGTAACTGCCGTTTCAAAGGCCTCGGCCTGAAGAACAAGCAATTCTATACATTTTGACTGAAGAAACATCAGTTTTAATCCTTCTCTGTAATTACAGTTGAGAATATCTTGTATGCAGCCATGCATCGCCAATGAAATGGGAAGATTTTGTTCAGCTATTTGCGCATAACGCCCCGTATCCATATGGTCAGCTAAAACCTGGAGCGCCCTACATGAATTTTCGGATAGTTGCAGAAACTTTTCTTTAGCAAAATGTACTTCAAAGAAACGGTAGTTACGTCGGGTATCGTATTCACCTATACCATCCAATTGGGGCATATAGATAATATTTTGCTGGTTGGAATTAAAAAGATATTTCTGCTTATTAACATGATTATATATTGTTCCATTACCCGACAAGGTGAAGCGTAATTTAATCATATCCGGCACATCATTGGTAGGCCGAAAATACAGCTGGTGCTGTTTGAACATAACGTCGCCGTACACGATATAAATATCAGGTGTAGTAATCTGCACTAATTCTGCATCACTAAAGGAAAAACTGTATTTCTCCTTTTTCTCAATTACCAAATGTTCATGCCTATGAAAATGCTCAAAGCTGCCACCTACCTTTTTCCAAGTCCCATAATCCTTGCCAACATTGATTCCCATAATGGCAATTATGATAAAAAAATGGAACAATTCTGAACGGATTCTTTAAAAATCCATTTTTATGTAAAAGAAAATCCGTTTGATGTAAAAACATTCCACAGCTATTCTTCCATTTTTGTCAGACTTACTAAATGATTTCTCAGTACAAGGATGGTTGTCAAACCATTGTTTCTATTCAGTTCACTTTACCCTAATAACCCTTTAAGGAAGATTTGAAACAATTGATAGAAATGCACCAGGAAAGAGATGCAATAATGTAAAGCATGGATAAGCAAATAGATTTTAAAGAATTGGGCAAGCAAATACGTTGTCATGATGAAATACCGGCCAAAGGAGCAAAGAATAACACCTCTCATCCTGATAACATCATGATTTTCAAATCAATAGAGAGTTTAGAATTATTAACTGATGTAAAAGTATTGGAAATAAGCTTTGGTAACGCGAAGCATCTTCCTTTTCTTTTTCAAAAAGCCAAAGGAATCTGCTATTACGGCATCGATACTTCGGAGGCGTTGGTGAAGAAAGCGCTCTCAAACAATACATTAAAAGCAAAAGAAGGCCGTGCCCGATTTATCAAAGTAAAAGAAGATGGAGTATTGGATTTTCATAATGATTTTTTTGATTGTTGCTTCACGGCAAATACCCTTTATTTCTGGGAAAATCCGATACTACATTTCACGGAAATCCATCGTGTTTTAAGGCCTGGGGGGAATTTTATCCTTGCCTTTATTGAAAAAAACAATGGGGGAAAACTTCCCTGGACTCAACCCGATTTCACATTTTATGAAGTAAATGAAGTGAAAAAAATATTTCAGAAAACAGGGTTTGTAAATATTGAGGTAAAGCAAATGGCTGGAGAAATCATTAGTAAAGACGGACAGGAAATAACGAAGCCCTTTGTTATAATGTCTGGCCAAAAGCAGATTGGGTTAAACTAAAAGAAAGCACAAAATCATTTAAAGTCTTTACCGTTATCTGCCATCAACAAAGCATTGGCAAAACCGGAAGAATCACTCATCCTTGTAGCAAACCCTTGGGTTGAATTTGTAATTCCTGCTACTGGCAATCTAAAGCAAAGGGCTTAGTTGATGTAGCTGCACCAGGACCAGATGAAAGAGAAACATTTGGCAGACTTTCAGAAAAATATCCAGCTAGCACATAAAGCGCCTCCCCCCCAACCTTTTTGTTGTAAGGATAACGTCCTTACTGCCATCATATTGCGCATAAAAAAATATAGTTTAAAAACAGTATTTTAATACTTCACATCATATACTTTTGGTTTTACACACCTATAAAAACCATCATTATGATACCCGAAAGCAAACTCAAATCGATAAAAGGAGCAAAAAACAAGAATGTCTATGTGATTGGTTTTCAAGAGATCGACAGGTCAAAGTTTATGGCTGTAGGTGGTAAGGGAGCTAATCTGGGCGAACTGTATGGAATAAAAGGAATACAGGTACCGGAGGGCTTTTGCGTTACCACCGAAGCGTATAAAAGAGTAACTGAAAATAACCCGAAGCTTAACAGCTTGCTGGATGAGCTAACACGTTTTAAGGCAGATGAACGGGAAAAGATAGGCGACATCAGCACAAAGATCCGTACGGCTATCGAACAAACGCCCATTGCAGTGGATATAGCAGAAGAGATTGCGGGTTATCTCACCCAATTTAATGAAAAAGATGCCTTTGCTGTGCGGTCAAGCGCTACGGCAGAAGACTTGCCGACTGCATCCTTTGCTGGCCAACAGGATACCTATTTGAATATTATTGGCAAGGAGGCGATCCTAAAGCATATCAGCAAGTGCTGGGCATCGCTATTTACTGATAGGGCGGTAACTTACCGCATTCAAAACGGCTTCGATCACCATAAAGTCCATCTGTCTGTGGTTGTTCAGAAGATGGTTTTCTCGCAAGCTGCCGGCATTTTGTTTACTGCCGATCCTGTTACTGGTAACAGGAAAGTATTATCCATTGATGCCAGCTTTGGGCTTGGTGAGGCCATGGTTTCGGGCTTGGTGAATGCTGATCTTTATAAAGTTAGTAATGACAAAATTATCGATAAGAAAATATCCACGAAGAAGCTGGCTATTTATGCCTTAAAAGATGGCGGTACTAAAGAACAGGAGATTGAACCTGAGCAACAGAATAAACAAGCGCTGACGGACGAGCAGATTTTACAGTTGGAGCATATAGGCAGAAAGATCGAAGAACATTTCGGTAGCCCCCAGGACATCGAATGGTGTTTAGCCGGCGATAAATTTTATACTGTACAAAGCAGACCAATCACTACTTTATACCCGATCCCTGAAGTAGATGACCACGAAAATCACGTGTATGTATCTGTTGGGCACCAGCAAATGATGACCGATGCCATGAAGCCATTGGGATTATCTTTTTTCCTGTTAACGACTCCTGCACCCATGCGTACGGCCGGTGGAAGGTTGTTTGTTGATATTACACAAATGCTGGCTTCATCTGCCGGCAGACACACTATGCTAAATGTTCTTGGAAAATCGGATCCGCTCATAAAAGACGCACTTACAAGCATCATCGAGCGGGGAGATTTTTTAAAATTGTTACAGGATGACAAAGAAGAACCAGGGCCCGCTAAAAGCACTAAAAGTGTGCTGAATAGAGATTATCAAGCACTAAACGACTACGATCCAACAATCGTTTCTGATTTGATCAAGAGCAGTCAAACATTGATAGAATCGTTAAAGCAAAACATCCAACCGAAATCAGGATCGGATCTGTTTGATTTTATACTGGAAGATATCCAGCAACTAAAGAAAACCTCAGCTGACTCACAAAGTTTTGGTGTGATTATGACTGGAATGAATGCTTTATCATGGATCAATGAAAAAATGAACGAATGGTTAGGTGAGAAAAATGCGGGAGATACGCTTGCTCAATCTGTGCCAAACAATATTACTTCGGAAATGGGCCTGGAACTATTGAATGTTGCCGATGTGATCCGTCCTTATCCGGCAGTAATTGAATATTTGCAACAGGTAGAAGATGATAACTTTTTGGATGGACTGGTTCAATTTGATGGTGGGCAAAAAAGCCGGGACGCTATTGATACTTATCTCAACAAATATGGTATGCGATGTGCCGGGGAAATTGATATTACAAAAAACCGTTGGAGCGAAAAACCAATTACAATTGTCCCCATTATTCTCAATAATATCAAAAACTTTGACCCTGGTGCAGGCAACCGGAGATTTGAGCAAGGGCGACAGGAGGCTTTGAAAAAAGAACAAGGATTATTAGATCGGTTGAAGCAATTAGCGGATGGTGAACAAAAAGCCAAAGAAACAAAACGAATGATCGGCCTGATCCGGAATTTTGCCGGTTATCGTGAATATCCAAAATACGCTATAGTTAGCCGTTACTTCGTTTATAAGCAAGCTTTATTGAAAGAAGCCGAACAGCTTATACAGGCCAACATTATTCGCGATAAAGAAGATATTTACTATCTCAGCTTTGAAGAACTCCAGGAAGTAGTACGTACAAATAAACTGGATTACCAGATCATTGACAAACGAAAAGACGAGTATAAATTATATGAAAAACTAACTCCTCCACGTATTATGACATCTGACGGTGAAATCGTTACGGGTAAGTACAAACATGGGGATCTTCCTATCGGAGCCATTGCAGGTCTGGCTGTTTCTTCCGGAGTAATAGAGGGACGGGCGCGTGTCATCCTGAACATGGAAGATGCTGATCTGGAAGATGGAGATATATTAGTCACTCCCTTCACCGACCCCAGCTGGACACCGTTGTTTGTATCCATCAAGGGCCTCGTCACCGAAGTTGGAGGACTAATGACTCATGGAGCAGTTATAGCACGTGAATATGGCTTACCGGCAGTTGTCGGGGTGGAGTATGCTACCAGGTTGATCAAAGACGGACAGAAAATCAGGGTGAATGGAACTGACGGATATGTAGAAATACTATAAATTAAGCTATTTTTTGTTAATGAATTAATGCTTTTGGGGTGATTTCTGCCATTTTTCGACCACTTTTTAGTGCTTTTTTGAACTAAAATTCATCAAAATTGAAGAAAAAAGGAAGAAAACGAGCAGGATAAACACATTCAGAATTCAGTTTATTATCCGTTGGGATAAGTTATAAAAAATAGCAAAGTCACCCTCTATGTACAAATTATAATCAAAGGCGCAATCAACCATTTCACATTAAAAACCAAGGATACCCAGGGCATGAAGCCAGAAAAATCTGTAACAGGTACTTCATTACTAATGGGGGACACGCTTTTTTAATAGAATGCTTACCAATGCCAAAACTGCCAGCAGCAGGATTGCCCATGGGGCATGTTCTGCCATCTTATTTACAAAACCCGAAACAAAATTGGGGGTTTGAGTAGCTCGTTCCAGTATCCATGCAATGGCAACTATACCCGAGATGATAGCGCCGCCAACCCTGACATAATTATAGGTTGGTGTTTGGCTTAGTAAAATTAACCAGGGAATAGTAATTAATACAACAAAAAGCTGCATGATCTCGATCCCCAAATTAAAGCCTAAAATACTTAAGGCCATAGTACCCGCACTCAATTTAAGGTTAGCTAATATAGATGCAAATGCTAATCCATGTATTAAACCAAAACCCGCTGCTACATACATTTCTTTACCCGGAAAAAGTGGCTTTATGGCATGAATTGCAGAAACAAGAATGGAAAACGCGATCAATATTTCTACCGGTTGGACAGGCAATCTTAACCAGCCTAAAGCACCGATCAGCAGGGTAATGGAGTGACCTATCGTAAACGAAGTAACAATTTTCAATAATCTCAGAATACTGTATTTTGTGCCGCCAAATTTCCCCCATTGCCTGCCATTTGTCAACAGCGTGGCGGGCAATAGCAGCACAATCAAAAACAGTAAATGGTCGGTACCTTCTTTGATATGCTGCATGCCTAAAGCAAGCATACTCTTGAAACCTTTAAACCAGCTTCCTTGCTGCAAATTTATTTCTAAAGGATATATCTTATTATCTTTCATATTCCAGCTGATCACCATTGCGTCTGCCGAGGAGGTATTTAAATTTCCTGTTTCCCAATCGCTGCGGATAGAAACAAGGGCTACGTGATTAATAACCTGGTGCATGATCACATCATAATCGAGCATAAACTTCCGGGTACTTTCGCCCGACTGCGGTATGATAACAACATTGGCAATTACTTCCCAATAATCAATACCGTTCTCGATATATTTTCCTTTGTCCATCCTCAAGGCTTCTATTTCAACGTCCCATGGAGCAGTTTTTTTCAAGTAAGCATGTATATGCGCTTTGAGGTATTCTTTTAACTGCGGTCCAAACTTTTCAATAAGCGTTTCCGGGTTTTTAGATATATTGTTGCCAAAAGCAAGTTCCAGTTCTGACAGCGGCATTTGAAGTTCTAGTGCAACCTTGTTCGGACTTGCATCTAAAAAAACAAGCGTATTAGGTGTTTGATGTGCGCTGGAAATTGTTGGCCTTAATGCTGTAATAGCAAAAAGTGTTACTAAAATAAACAGCCGCCAACTGTTTTTATGGCGACTGTTTATTGAAAAAATGTTATGCATAGTTTCTATTGATCTTTTATAAACCTATATAATCACGGGTATGGTCTCTCATAACGCTATGGTAGTGTATTTGTGAAGAATACACTACACCTGTTTGGCAAATAAACTCTATCCAAACACTTGGACCATCTATCCTTGCATAATCGGTATTAGTTGTTAAAAATGAACTGGCCGTACCGGCAACGGCAGATGTATTGCTGGCATAGGTAACATAAGTACTTGCAAGCTCATTTTGATAAATGGTAGTAAAAGCAGCCGCAGAAGTGGCATCCAGATCGTTAATCCATGGCATCATGGCTGCCAGCACTTTTGCCTGTGCGGCACTACTCAGTGTACTTACCTGAATTCCCTGTTTGGTAGTTGGGAATGTATTGGTGGTTGAACCTGGTACCATCAAACAGTCTGAAAAGGTACTGGATATTTTTGCCGAAGCCAGTTCAGTACTTGTGAAAGAACCAAGCATATCCTGCATAGCAGTATGTTCAGATTCCATTGGGCCGCTATAGGTAGTTCCGTTTAAAGTAAATGAACCTTTTGGCTCTACTCCCTCGTGCAAAGGTGTGATACTGGTAACGGTGCCGGCGTCATAAGTGATATTTTGCGCGTAATGGTGGCCGCCGATCTGCAGCATCCATTTTCCTGTTGTACTTGGGGTACCCAAAAATGCGATAATATAGTTGCCTGAAGAATAGCCGGAAGCAGTTAGCCCCAGGTAATCATCAGCAGCCATAATTTGCGTAAATTCGTCATAACCTTCTCCGGTTGTTGTTCCAAAAGCCGCCTGTGCAACAGCTTTCGCAGCCGCTAACTGTGTGCTGGTTAAACTGCTATATGCCAATCCGTTTCTGCACGAAAGCGCGCATGGCAGATTTGACCATCTTTTTGCATTGGTGAGGTTCAGTGTAAGTACAACAGATGCTTGTTGTGTGGTTGTAAGCGTTGCTAAAAAAGCATTGGCTAAGCATACTACTTTTGATGCAACGGTTGTTGAGGTAGAGCAACCTGTTGTTGTACTTGCAGCATCTACAGTGACTGAAAAACTACACGTTTGCCCGCCGAAGGTAATAGCAAAAGAGGCGGTACCTGTTGATGTTGGTGTACCGGCAATGGCATACGTGAGATTACCAGCCCCGCTGGCTAATGTACCCGCAGCCAAAGTTGCCGTTAGTCCGGAAACCCCGGTTGAAGAGATAGCGCTACCTGCGGTATAAGTAGCGCCATTACCACCCGTATACGGTATTGTAGCGCTGCCGCTAAATGCTGTACTAACGGTTGCAGTTGATGACACTACTGCCGAACTACAAGTTAACGCTGAAACTGAAGCTGTTGTACTTCCGTCACTGCTGCTCTTTTTACAAGCTACCAGGATGCATACCGTTATTAGTATGCTTACGCTGGATAAGAGTAATAACTTTTTCATGATTTAATATTTAGTTTTAGTTTACTGATCCGAAAGTATCGCCAATTATTTCAGACTATAAATATTTTCGGTCAGCCGGCAGAATGTGTCGATGAATGGGGGGATAATCGACAATATGCTATACAAAATATGGAATAAGGCCTTTGTTTATGCTAAATATTAACGCGGTATAACTAGTCGCTAATATTTTCAATTCACCAACAAACTGGTTCGAAAAGAGTACTATAGGGTGCACCGTATAGTCATACCAATAGGCTCAAACGTATAAAAATATGAAACAGCAGTAATTGAGTAGTTAATTTACACCATTGTGAAATTCTCTGCAGAGTATTTAATGAAATCCTTGAATGTTGAAACAAAACAATTTGTCATAATTGCCCAGCTTTACTACATAATCAGAAAAAAGGAGGTTAAAATTGCCGCGCTTTGTGCAATCATATTTAGCAGGTTGCTTATGGTTGTTGTAAATGGTATTTGCCTGCTATCAGTTAACTCTACAAGCCTTTTTCTTTTGTCAATTAATTTTATATAATTTTTATTGACAATATACGATTGGTTAATTCTGATAAATAGCTGAGGACTCAGGTCTTTAAGCACTTTGGTTAAAGATTTGCAAATAATGAGTTCTTCTTTATTGCTTAAATATAAAGTAGTATAGCTGTTATCCGATTTGCAATAGGCAATGTCATTTTGGAAAATAAATCGTAGTTGATCTTGCGAATGTATAATTAGCCTGTCCATATTATGCATTCAATTATTTTTTGTCGACTGGTAAAATTTCGAATTAAAAAATCTAAAAACAGGACATAACAGCCTTGAGATAAGGGGATTCATAGCTTTTGGTTTATTGGTTATAGTACTATTAAAGGTTTAAGTATTATTCTAAGTTAAACTAATTCCTGTGCTTAAAAAATGGACAATACCTTTCAGGCAATGGACAATATTATTTATACTATTAAATAGCGAATAATTTCTATTCCGCACAATAACAGGCGGTATTCTTACAGATCATGCTGTCAATTCACAGCCAGAAGCACTGAATTCAAAGATCCGGCTTTCCTGTTAAATTATTATACGCCTATGTATTAATTTTAAATCAAAAAAATATACCAATTGAAATAATAATATGTCTGAATCTACCTTACCTGCCATCTTATTTTCAACCTGCTACTAATCATTTTGATGTTACCAATCATCCATATAATAAGCTGGGTACACGTTTTCCTGCCATTAAACAAAAATCCATTCATAACTAAAACCAAAACCATCTAAACATGAAATCAAAATTACTGTTGCCAGTACTGGCAATGATCTGTATGATCTTTACCCAATGTAAAAAAAACAGCGAATTAGATTCACTGGGGAACAAGTCTGACAAAGAAGCGTCAGGAAAGCAAAAGGTTAACACAGTTATGTGTGCTGATTGTGCAGAGAGCACTACCAAAATTACCGGATCACAAGCCCAAACACTTGCCTCCACCTATGCACCATTGTTAAAATTTGACCGTGCCACACCAGATTACCCAACATCGGTTGAAAATGTGTGGGCCAATACAGATCCTAATAGCATCGTGTGCAATGGCACATTGGTGTTGACCAACCGGGATGCTCCCCGCAGTAAAGATTTCCCAACCTATTACGAAGTGCAGCAGAACCCTAATGATGCCAATAAAGTTTTTATAGATTACTGGTGGACCTACAAAACCCAATCTACCTGTTTTGAAAACCTGGGCAGCCATGACTATGATTGGGAGCATATTGTTATACAGGTTAATACACAAACCAACAGGGTCATTACTGTAACCTATTTTCAGCATGCCGGATGGTACACCCGTGATTGGAGAAGTGTTGCAGCAAATACCCGTGTCCCGGTATATGTAGGGAAAACAGCCCATGGCAGCTATCATTTTAGCAATTCTATCTCGTTCCCGGGTTATGCCTGCTCCTATTACGGCGATTACAGAAACCCCAATGGTGCTGCAGACGAGGTTTCGACCACGAATAACCTGGTAGAAATAAGCTGTAATATTACCCAGCTTAGCTTTAACGGAAATTGGGGTACAGGTGTAGGCAAAGGACCGCTATACCGTGGCCGCGCTTACTGGTCTTTCTCTACCTGTAACGGGCATGATGGTATCACCGGTACCGATGGTTGCAGCCAAAGCAGCTTTCCGGATGGAACTCAAATCGGTGGTATTTAAGCTAAGTCTTAGGCAACAAACAATAAGGGCTGTTCTATTTGGAGCAGCCCTTATTGTTTTTAACTGTTATTATTTAATTTAGCCCCATGGAGATACAAGATGTCGCATATTGGATTAAACATTTAAACTTACAACCCCACCCTGAAGGTGGTTATTATAAAGAAGTTTTCCGGTCGGAACAGGAAATCTCAAGAAAATCGTCTGCTGATTTTAAACAGGCCTGCACCTCTATTTACTACTTATTGGAGGGAGCTGACTATTCGGGCTTTCATCGCCTGGCTTCGGATGAAATATGGTATTTTCATAAAGGAGCGCCGTTAAATATCCATGTTATAGATGTGCATGGCTCCTATTTCAAACATGAGCTTTCTGATTCAGGTAATGGTAACCTCTCCGTTGCCATCCTGGCGGGTTCATGGTTCGCGGCAGAAATACCAGCCAAAAATGGTTTTACATTGGTAAGCTGCGCCGTTGCACCCGGATTTGATTTTAACGAATTTGAAATGGCTAAAAGAAATGAACTTGTCTCACAATACCCTGATCACGCATCGCTGTTTGATCATTTGTGTCGTGAGTAACATAGAGAAAGCTTTATTAAAGCTTTCTCTATGTTTAAATCCTATCGTTCCCCACTATTTCATATCCAGTTTCCCGGCACTCAGCTTTTCATGCAGCAAAAGCAATATTTCACTTTTTGCTTCTTCTGATTTAGAAACGTCGATAGTCCAGAAGAATGCCTTCATATCGAAGCCATCCTCATTCACCTTTGTAAATAATATCTGTGGGTCACGGCTCTGATAAACGTATTTAGAAGCGAGAATTGCTTTTTTGATAACGGACGAAACCACCTCCATATCCGTGCTCCCACTTACAGACAACTCCATTTCCAGTCGTCGCTGGCTATTAGTAAGCGTCCAGTTCACTATTTTTTGTGAAAGTACATCGCCGTTAGGAATAATTACTTCGGCACCTTCCTGTGTTAATAAGGTACTTGATCGTAATCCTATTTCTCTTACTTTCCCTGTTTGTCCCCCTATTTCAACCACATCGCCTATTTGCAGCGGCCTGTCAAAGATCAGTACAATACCTGATACAAAGTTGTTTACAATATTCTGTAAACCCAGACCAATACCAACGCCAAGCGCACCAATTACAATGGTTATCTTATCTACCGGCACGCCCGAGGCGGCCACCGCCAGTAAGTATCCAAGGCAAAGCAAAATAAGTTTGGTAACCAATAATCTTGAACGTTGGCCCTTATCATTAATATCCTCCTCCGTATTGATATCGCCCAAAAAATAACCTACATATCGCTGCAGCAGGTGCGCTACCCAAATGATGAAAAAGAAGAGTAGTATGCCCCCTAAAGTAAAGGTAGCATTGCCTATGCTACGGCGGATTTGCAGAAAATCAGTCAAACCGCCTAATAAAGACGTATAGATATTCAGGTTAGTGGTAAATACGATGACCCATAAGATAACCACCACGAACAGGATAAGACGACGGAAACTCTTGAGCACATGCTCATATTCAAAATCGCCTGCATATCCCCGTTTAACACGGCTGGCAACTATCTGCAATAATATCGCTTCAACACATATCTGGCTAAATACAGCCAGCCCTATTGCCTGCATAAAAGAAAAAATAGCCGTATTACCTAATATTTGCGCCAGGGTAACACGTCCCCATATATTGAAGATAACTGCCAGCACATTCATCACATTATGCAGGATGATCACAAACCTTAAAAAGCCTTTCATATGCAGATATTGCCGCATTCTTGAAAGGAAAAGTAACCCAAAAATGAAAGAGAAAATGTTAAGTAGTATCAGCATAAAACGCTGCCAAAATCCGGGGTCGGCCAGATGATGGGTAAACGAGAAACAGATGTAAAGCACCACCATCACTATCCAATACCTGAATAATTCGCGCGGCCATTTTTTCCAGCAGATCACCGTGAGAATAATCATCAGAAAAAATTGCATTGACTCAATATAGGTTGAGGGGGCATACAGGTCAAACAATGGCGCAATGGTAAACATAACCACAAACGCCGAAACAATATACCCGGAAGGCAAGTAGGTAAAACCCATTTTACTGATGCTTTCCATCGCATTCTTTTGCTTCAGGATGCGGATATTACGATAGATCCATATAAAGAACAACACACCAATGAGCAGCAGGAATAACCGTTTATTGCCGGTATCTTTGAAATAATAATTCAGCGCTTTCTTTTCCCCCTGGTAAGCTTTACCAAATGACGAACGGGTACTTGCCGAGGTTGTATCCGTATCCTTCTCCCACAGGTAATTATATTCTTTACCAAAAATGCGGGTTGCAGAAGTGGTAAGCAGGGTGTTCACTCTTTCCAGCAGTTGTACTGTAGTGATCATACTTGACGAGGTATGCGTTTGCAAGCGGTTTATAATAGCTGCGCTCTTCTTTAGCCTGCCAGTACTACCGAGCCATACTCCCCGCAGATCCTTTAACTGTGCCGCATATTGCTTACGAATTACAGAATCCCGTATCAGCTGTCTTAGTACCGTATCTTTCATTAATGCCTTCATGCTCCCTTTAAGGGCAGTTAATTCATTATCAGTATTATCCAGCACTGTTCTGTGTTCTTTAAGATCGGTTTGAATATTCTGTAGCAGGGTCCTAAATACCTGCAGGTTCCGCAGGTTTAGCGCCGCGCTGTTATTCAATACATTGTCCTTTAGTACAAACAGTATAGAATCAGCATCCTTTAGTTTTGTTCTGATAACACTAATCTGCAGTCCCAGTTCACTTTTGTTCTCAATGTTATTGAGAACCATGTATGTATTTTCAATATGTTGCTGGTAATCGCTGCTGCTCAACTTGCCGGAGTCTGCAAACAGGGATGATGCCCGGTTTCGTCCGGACAGTTCCTTCGATCTTTTTACAGAATCGGGTTGTACTTTTTTTTGTTTAAGATGACTTGCCTCCTGGGCAAATACAGTAGAGCAGGATAATAATAAATAATATAAAACCAGGTGACGAAGGTTCCTCATAAAGGCGTTTTTTTCTTTATTAAACAATGAAAAGAAGTCATTTATTGTATGTTATAAATCATTTATATCACCCTCAAATGGAGTTGATAACTCCCGCCATGCCTTCTTTTAATATTTTATCATTCATGGCCTTATCAATGTCTTTAAAATAATAGTTGACAGAAATAAGCCCATGCACAAAAGAAACAAGGGTAAAATATTTGCATAGAAACAGCTCTTCGGTTAATGGCTTTTCCTTTGTCAACTTCTCTATTTCTTCGCGAAACAAATTCATAAGCCTGGTAAGCCCCGGAAATGCTTTTCGTACATCATTAAGATCTGTACCTACCCCATTTATTAATTGATAAAGCTCTTTTTCTTTAATAGCAAAATCCATATAAGCTATCATGATCATTTCCAGCCTTTGCCTGGTATCAGTAATTGGCTCAAGGTAATACTCAATATGCGCATTAAGCATAGCATAACACCTTTTTGCCAGCTCAATAAGAACAGCCTCTTTGTTTAAAAAATAGCAATAAATAACAGGGGGGGTATACTCAATACTATCAGCAATTTTTCTCATGCTTAAAGATTGCCATCCTTCGTTTTTAACCATACCCATAGCGGCATCCAATATATCTGTACGGATATTATCTTTAGCACGTTCTATGCGTTCTTTACTTCCCATATGATTTATTTAATAAAGGTTCCTTGCTGAGCAGGGGAATTTTTATAACGAATATCGGAAAATATGCCATTGATAAATGCAGAAATGTGTATTCTTTTTGCTTCGCCCCAATAGTGTTGATCATCATTGAACAACTTAATATCATTCAGGAGAATATATTTGTAAAAATAGTTCACTTTTGTAAAGCCATATGCAACAAAAAAGATTTTTTCACCTATGATCAATCTAACCCTACTCAAGGATAAACTATTGCAAAACAAACTGATAACACTTTTATCAGGTAAAGATAAAGAAAGTATACATCCGGCCGAGGTAGCGCATATGATGAATAACTCGCCACTAAAAACGGCCGAGGATACCTTTATGGGTTTGCCCGATCATGCCCAGCTGCTTTTATTTAACTACCTGGCTTCCTACCTGCAAAAAAGCATGATCGAAAAGATGCCTCAGGAAAAAGCTGCTGCTTTGCTGAATCATTTAAACTCTACCGATCGTTATACTTTTTATGCTTCCCTGAATGGTGTACAGCGTTCTGCCTTATTAGAACTGCTGGACGAAAAAAACAAGAAAGCTACAGAAGACATGCTGGGCTACCCCAGGCAAAGTGTGGCCCGCCTGGTTAATACCTCTTTTTGTACCTTAAACCAGGAAATGACGCTGGCACAAGCCTCACATCATTTAAGATTGCATCATGAAGATTCGGATGCGGCTGATGTAGTGTATGTTACTGACAATGATGGCAAACTGATTGACGATATACCTATCCGGAAACTGGTGCTTAATGATGGCTCCAAAACTGTGCACGATATTATGGATCACCACTATGTTAAACTGATGATCGATGACTCCACAGACGAAGCCATTTCCCGGTTTAAACAATATAACCGGACAGTTTTGCCGGTAACCAATGCCGAGAATGTATTGTTAGGTGTGGTTACCATTGATGACCTTATTGATGTGGCCGAACAGCGTAACACCAAAGAAATGCAGCGATTTGGGGGTGTGGAATCCTTAGAATACCCATATGTTAAAACACCCTTATTCTCCCTGATCCGTAAAAGGGCCGGATGGCTGATTATCCTATTTTTGAGTGAGATGCTCACCGCTACAGCCATGGGATACTTTGAAGGAGAGATTGCCAAAGCCGTAGTGCTGGCCCTGTTTGTTCCGCTGGTAATTTCAAGTGGTGGTAACTGTGGTTCGCAGGCGGCAACTTTAATTATACGGGCTATGGCCGTTCGCGAACTAAGGGTTAAAGACTGGTGGTATGTAATGAGGCGCGAAATTTTGTCGGGATTGATATTAGGTATCATCTTAGGAACTATTGGTTTTCTTCGTATCGTAGCATGGCAGCACCTGCACTGGTATAATTACGGGCCAGATTACCTGTTAATGGGCATCACCATCTTCTTTTCGCTGATCGGGATTGTGATGTGGGGAACTTTAAGCGGCTCCATGATCCCGATCTTGCTGAAACGACTTAAATTTGACCCTGCCACCTCTTCCGCACCTTTTGTAGCAACATTGGTGGATGTAACCGGACTGGTCATTTATTTTAGCATAGCAGCTATTATCCTCAGGGATACCCTACTAAAATAATAGCCGGATATGAATGATCATTTTAATAAAATACCCCAATCGTGAAAATACTGATCATAGAAGATGAAGCACGCATAGCCTTGCAAGTACAACAAGGGCTGGAGGAACAAGGGCATATTGCCGTTGTTGCCTATGATGGTATAACCGGCAAAAAGCTGGCTCTGCAAAATGATTATGATTTGGTTATAAGCGATATCATACTGCCCCAGCTTAACGGTATCGAAGTATGCCGGGAAATTCGCCAGGCCAAACCAGAGCTACCCATTATTCTGCTCACCGCTTTAGGGACAACAGATGATAAGGTGGAGGGCTTTGATGCGGGTGCAGATGATTACCTGGTAAAGCCATTTGATTTTCGCGAATTGTTGGTACGCATCAGGGCGGTGATGAACAGGAAAACCGGCAGATCAACCGCACAGCAAACCATTTTAAAATATGCCGATCTGGAATTAAATAATCAGACCAAAACGGTAAGCCGTTCAGGTAATCCCATTAGTCTTACGCCAAAGGAACTAAGGTTATTAGAATACATGCTACAAAACAGGGAAAGAGTGCTTTCCAGAGCCGAAATTGCCGAAAAAGTTTGGGAAACTCATTTTGATACAGGTACCAATTTTATTGATGTCTATATCAACTATCTGCGTAAAAAAATTGATAAAGATTTTGCCATTAAGCTGATTCATACCAAACCCGGACTTGGGTTTATTTTTAAAGAAGAAAAATGACTATCCGTAATAGGCTTACTTTTCTTTTTACCGCCATCATTGCAGCACTGCTATTAGCATTTGCATTGGTGGTTTACTTTTCTTTTTCCGAAAACCGGGAAGAGGAGTATTATGCCTCTTTGCGCCAAACAGCCATTACCAAAGCTAACCTGTTACTGGATGCCAAAATAGAGCCCAATGTATTACAGCTAATCTATAAGCACTCGCCCAATTCGCTTTTTGAAGAAGAGGTTGCTATTTACGATACCTCTTTCAATCTGCTCTACCACGATGCTGTAGAGATTGATAAGGTTAAAGAAACCCGACAAATGATCAATGAGATTGTGCAGCAAAAACAAATCAGGTTTTATCAGGGGAAAATGCAGGTGGTGGGCATACTTTATCACCATGATAACAGCGATTATGTGATCACCTCGGCGGCTAATGACCAGCTTGGTTATGCCAAGCTTTCCAGCTTAAAATACACGCTCATCATCGCTTTTTTTGTAGCCATCATCTTCATTTATATAGCAGGCCACATATTCTCCAGCAAGGCCCTTAAACCGGTATCAGACATGGTTGATGAGGTGGAAGAAATTACAGCCACTAATCTTGACCTACGCATAAAAGAAGGTAACGGAAAAGATGAGATCGCGGAGCTGGCCGTAACCTTCAATGCCATGCTAAACCGGCTCGAAAAATCATTTGACGCGCAGAAAGAATTTGTTTCCAATATATCACATGAGCTAAGAACACCAATCACCGCCATGCTGACTGAATTGCAGGTAACTGTTGAAAAAGAAAGAAACAGCGAATACTATAAAAGCGCCATTGAACACGCCATCAGCGATGCGCAAAAGCTTGTTCGTTTGTCCAATAGCCTGCTTGACCTGGCCAAAGCCAATTATGATCATACCGAGATATCCTTTAAAGAGGTACGACTGGATGAACTTATTCTGGATGCCCGGAATGATGCCTTGCATGATCAACCGGGTTACAAGATCAATATTGTATTTGAAACAGAAATTGAAGACGATGACTTCATTTCTGTTTTAGGAAACGAGTATCTGCTCAAAGTAGCATTCATTAACCTGATGGAAAATGGTTGTAAGTTTTCAAAAGATAAAGAATCAGCCATCGCTATCACCTATTTTAAGGATAAGGCCATTTTGCGTTTCCAGGATCATGGCATTGGGATGGACGAAAACGAACTGCCCCATATTTTTACGGCCTTTTACAGAGGCGCTAATCAACAGTTTGTAAGCGGCAATGGTATCGGGTTATCCCTTACCAAAAAGATCATTGACCTGCACAGGGGAACCATAACAGTTACCTCAAAAAAAGACGAAGGAACTACATTTACTGTCGAGCTTCCCCACGTTTAAATTTCTGTTCTGCACTCCAATTCTAATGGATTTCTAATAAAATTCTAAGAGGTCTCTAACGGCCCGGTTGTGGCATGCGCCTTACATTTGCAGCACATTAAAAAAAAGAAATTAATAACAAATATTAATCATCATGGATACAGGTCCGAGTAGAAAAAATCAAATTTTATACCCCTCCCGTTAAGCCGGACCGCTCTCTTTTAGGCAGTCCTGCCAAGCCGGGACAATACCTTATGTTATGCGTAAAAGAGAAAAAAACAATATCGCTTTCTTTAAAAGTAAACGACTATCAGCTACTGATACTTCCATAAAGCAACAGCAATTAATTGCCTCTGTTACCGCCGGGGTATCTAGTTTTTCCTTCCATGGAATTCCATTTCTTCAGGATGAGTTGAAAGGAGGTGCATCATGAGCATTTTTGAATTTGCTATGCGTCTTGCCCTATCGCTCGCACTGGGTGCGGTTATTGGTATTGAACGGCAATGGCGGCAAAAAAGCGCCGGCTTGCGCACCAACACCTTGGTATCCCTGGGTTCAACAGCTTACATATTATTGTCAATCCATATCGGGGGCGATGCAAGCGGTCGTGTGGCATCCTACATTATCAGCGGTATCGGTTTTCTCGGAGCCGGTGTGATCATGAAGGATGGTTTAAATGTGCAGGGATTAAACACAGCCGCGACAATCTGGTGCTCTGCCGCCGTTGGTTCATTGGTTGGTTTTGGTCTTTTTAACGAAGCTTTGGTAACCACCTTATTTATCGTGCTTACCCATCTGCTATTAAGGCCACTTGCACTGCAACTGGGCAAAGTGGTTTCCTTTCCTAAGAGTGAGGCCATACAAACAGAATACATCATCAGCATAAAATGTAAAGAAAAGGTTGAGAACCATCTGCGGGTTTTACTCCTGCAGTTTTTAGGCAATGATGATAAACTGATGTTGCGGTCGCTAAGCAGTAATGAAGAAGAAAATCCTGCCTATGTATTTATCACCGCGGCAATAATTACAGCAGGCCAGCAGGATTATCTGGTGGAAAAAATGACCAGTCGCTTAACCATTGAACAGGATGTAATGAAGGTAAGCTGGGAAATTGTAAACCATCAAACAGAATTTTAATAACAGGCAAATTGATAACAACGATTAAAAAAAGCTAAAATGAAAACAATAGCAATCCAAACAAAACCCAAACTGCCTGATATGGTATCCGTTTCAGGATTTGATGATGTGGCCCTAACCAAATTGCGGAATGTGGCCCGGGAAGACAGTAACTTTTTTTATGCCATACTGGAAAGCAGTGAACAGGGACTAAGCACGGCCACTGTAGACGAAAAGAAAAGGAAATTTGGCCTGAACGAGATACAGCACGAAAAAGCCTCAGCCTGGTATGTACAGTTATTTCAGGCTTTTCTAAACCCTTTCATCGCAGTATTGATCGTACTGGCCTCCGTATCTTTTGTAATGGACGTACTACTGGCAGCTCCCGGCGAACAGGATTATAAAACCGTTATCGTAGTTGGAGTGATGGTTATTTTAAGCTCTCTGCTTCGTTTTTGGCAGGAGTACAGCAGCAACCGGGCCGCCGAGGAATTAAAAAGCATGGTTAAAACCACTGCTACAGTTTTGCGGCGGGATAAAGGAAAATCAGAGATCAATATTATTGACCTGGTTCCGGGAGATATTGTTTTTTTAAGCGCAGGAGATATGATCCCTGCAGATTGCAGGATCATACAATCCAAAGATTTATTTGTAAGTCAGGCCATGCTTACCGGCGAATCATTGCCGCTGGAAAAAAGAGAGCAAAAGATTCCTGATGCGAATGGAAAATCGCCATTAGACCTGGATAACATTTGCTTTATGGGCACCAACGTGGTTAGCGGTACAGCCATGGCTATTGTGGTAACCACAGGTAACCTTACCTATTTTGGCACAATTGGTAAGGCCATTACCGGTAAAAGGGCCGAAACAAGTTTTGACAAAGGGGTTAATAAAGTAAGCTGGCTGCTTATTCGTTTCATGCTGGTTATGGTTCCCCTGGTTTTCCTGGTGAACGGACTAACCAAGGGCAACTGGTTTGAAGCTTTGATGTTTGCCATATCTGTGGCCGTAGGCTTAACACCCGAAATGCTGCCCATGATTGTAACGGCCAACCTGGCAAAGGGAGCCAAAAATATGAGTAAGCGCAAGGTTATTGTAAAACGCTTAAACGCTATCCAAAACATTGGCGCTATGGATGTGCTATGTACCGATAAGACAGGTACGCTCACCATGGATAAAATTGTGTTGGAAAGACATTTGAATGTTTTTGGTGATGCCGACGATGAAGTGATGAAATGGGCCTATCTGAACAGCTTTCATCAAACCGGCTTGAAGAACCTACTGGATGTTGCCATTCTGGAACATGCGGAGATCCACAGCTGCGTAAACGCCGAAGAACATTTTAAAAAGATAGATGAAATTCCGTTCGACTTTCAAAGAAGAAGGATGAGCGTGATATTGGAAGAAAAGAATGGGAAACATTTACTGATCTGTAAAGGTGCGGTTGAAGAAATGCTTGATCTGTGTTCGCATGCCTTTGATCCGGGTGAAGATAAACAGCTGCATATAGAAAATGATACCATTGTGCCGATGGATGATGCTATGCGTCAGGTAATATTAAACACTTCCAGAAAACTAAACGAAGAGGGCTTACGGGTTCTGCTGGTTGCCATTAAAGAGTATGACGAACGCCCGCTCACCTATTCGGTTGCTGACGAAACCAATATGATATTGACAGGCTTTGTTGGTTTTTTAGATCCGGCCAAACCATCTGCAAAGCCAGCAATTGAAGGTCTGCAGAATTTAGGTGTAAGCATCAAGGTTTTAACCGGCGATAACGAGGTGGTTACTAAAAAGATCTGCCGCGATGTGGGTATTCCTGTTCAGCACGTATTACTGGGCAACCAAATTGAACAGTTAAGCGATGCAGAGCTTACCGCAAAACTGGACGAAACCAGTATCATGGCCAAGCTAAGTCCGATACAAAAAGCCCGCATCATTAAACTGCTACAGGCAAAAGGTCATACGGTAGGTTTTATGGGCGATGGTATCAATGATGCGGCCGCTCTGCGCGATGCGGATGTTGGTATTTCGGTAGATACAGCTGTAGATATCGCTAAGGAAAGCGCAGACATTATCCTGCTGGAGAAAGACCTGATGGTGCTACGTAAAGGCGTAATATATGGCCGGCGGACTTTTGGCAACATCATTAAGTACATCAAAATGACCGCCAGCAGTAATTACGGTAATATGTTCAGCATGCTGGGTGCAAGCGCTTTTCTGCCATTTTTACCTATGCTACCTATCCAGTTATTGGTGCAGAATCTGTTGTATGATATATCACAAACATCCATCCCCTGGGATAGCATGGATGCTGACTTTATCGAAAAACCACAAAAGTGGGATGCAAGAGGTATCAGCAAATTTATGTTGTTCATTGGCCCCATCAGTTCCATTTTTGATTATGCTACGTTCGCGGTGATGTGGTTTTTCTTTAAAGCTAATTCACCTGCCCATCAGGGTTTGTTTCAAAGCGGTTGGTTTATCGAAGGACTGTTGTCGCAAACACTCATCGTACATATGATACGCACACGCAAAATACCATTTATTCAAAGCTGGGCGGCTACTCCTGTTGTGGCGCTTACTTCGCTGATTATGTTGATTGGTATCGCGTTACCGTTTTCGCCAATTGCACCGGCATTAAATTTACAGGCATTACCGCTAAGTTATTTCCCCTGGTTAATAGGGATCCTACTTGCCTATTGTCTGCTTACTCAAGTGATTAAAAATTGGTTTATCAATAAATTCCAACAATGGCTTTAAGCAAAAAGAATAAAAAATGGCTGTCGGCTATTATCCTGACAGCCATTATCATCACGCTGATCGACTACCTCGTTAGTCTTCTTAATTAATAAATACTGAACAATATAACCTTACATCATCAATTGTATCATGAAAAAATACGTACTTATCGTTATACTATGCTTAACTGCTATAACATTTACCACCTATGCCCAGGACACCTTAAAACAGCAGCGTTTTAACCTGCATTTCCAGCAAACCATCATTACCCAGTA
Organism: Mucilaginibacter sp.; assembly: GCA_030445275.1. GTDB lineage: Bacteria > Bacteroidota > Bacteroidia > Sphingobacteriales > Sphingobacteriaceae > Mucilaginibacter. Next base: position 88 of record JAUCSE010000025.1, on the reverse strand, counting down.
TAAACCAGCTTTCGGTGCCGATTATACCGGCGCCAACAGTTTGCTCACCAAATCTGAAACACAAAGTTCTATTACTACCTCCCTGTTT
>JAUCSE010000020.1 GCA_030445275.1 Mucilaginibacter sp. | reverse complement strand
AAAGCAGCTTAGAGTGGTTTGGTACCTGCTCCTGCAAGCCGATACCGAGGGGCCTGCCCTCATCAATCTAACAGCATTGATTTGCTGCGCAAATCATTCATGTCGCTCAATACCCTGGATTTTGCGTGTATAATCCCGGAGTTGCATCTAACTGTGTTTGTGGTACGGGGTAGATCACGTAATTTGCCACTACGGGTTTTATGCTTTTTTGGGTGTCCTCTTTATTAATCCACGCATTCATTATAGTTAACAGGTTACCACTTCTTTGCAGATCGAACCAACGCGAACCCTCGTCGGCAAACTCCCTGCGGCGCTCATCAAATAATTGGGCAAGCGTTACACCGGTTATTGATGCTAGTCCGGCTCTTGTTCTTACCTGATTAACAATAGCATCAACATCACCCTGCGAACCTGTGGCACCATGCAATATACACTCAGCCTTAAGCATTAAAATATCAGTGTATCTGATGGCAATAAAATTAATCCCCCAGTCAAAACGACTGGCGGCCGGAATTTTGGTAATATCAAGCCACTTTTTAAAGAAGGGACGATTTTCTGTACTACCGGCGTTTGTATAACCTGCCGTATATATGCTAAATGCCTTACGCACATCGGCTGCATCATAACTGTTTGCCAGATCAGTTGACACCGGAATAATTTCTAAACTTCCGTTTGATTTGGTATCCTTAATAGACAGAAAGTAAGTATTTGGAGCAAGGATCCATGGAAATGAAGCACCATAAAGGTCGCTGCTGCCACTTATGCCACTTACATACATCACATCAAAAACGGCCTCCTTATTGGTGGTAGGATTTTGATTGGTATATGAAAATACATTGCTATAGCTTGAACTAAAGGCAAACTGACCACTGCTGATAACATCCTGTAACAATAGCAAAGCCAAATTCCACTCGTTTGATCCCTGTCCTGGCCCCTCTATACTATAAGTTGGAGCAGACTTGGCCATATAAACCTGGGCTAGTAAAGCTTCGGCAGCATATTTGGTAGCACGGCCAACATCAACCCCAGTGTAAGTGGCTGGCAAGTTAGCAATGGCCGATTGCAGGTCGGCGATAATGAGTTTATAAACATCAGCTACAGGGCTGCGGGCAATAACATTGGCCTCGGGTGCGGTTACCGGATGATCAATAATTGGCAGCTTGCCAAAATACCTAACCAGGTCGAAATAATAAAAGGCACGCATGAATTGGGCTTCGGCCTGTAACCTTGTTGCTAAAGATGCCGAGCCTATGTAACTGCCATTTTTTTTAATTTGGTCAAGCAAGGTATTAGCCCTGAAAATGCCATTAAAATCAGTCCCCCAAGCCTCTGTAACGTATGCATTTGCTGCTAAAGATGGTGAAAAATCATTCACCGGATCCCAGTCACGTACAGTAACCGAAACACCATAGATATTGTCTGATCGTATTTCTGACAGGTTAGCTAGTCTTATCGGATAGTTATGCATATCTGCATAAACCGCGTTTGAGGCTTGCAGGAAATCACTTGGCGAACGGTAAAATGTAGCTGTTGTTGATGACGAGATAGGTACCTGATTTAAGTCCTTATTACAAGAAGCCATCACAAAAACAGCTGATATGGTTGATAGAAAAAATATCTTTTTCATTTTAATACTATTGAAATAATTAAAAAGTAACATTTATCCCGAAGATTAATGATTTAGCCAATGGCAAGCCCCCGTAATCTCCTGCTTCGGGATAATTACTGTCAGAACTAATGGCTGTATTTTGTGCTTCAGGATTGAAACCACCATAATATTTATCATGCCCAAAGAAGTTCTCGGCTGTAACATAAATACGGGCCGCGCCGAAAACTTTTGTTTTAAAAACGTTTTTCAGATCATAGCCTAGTGTGATATCCCTAACCCGTACATAATCTGACGAATACAACCAATCGGTATTGGCTACAAAACCAAATGTTGAATAGGCCTTACTAACGCGACCGGCGCCTGGGTCGTCTGGCGATCGCCAGCGGTTTACATAAAACTCAGGAGCATTATCAGTAAAACCCTGACCTGTGCGTGTAATGGCTCTGCCTAATAAGGAATAAACTGATCCTCCATTTTGCCCCTGGATTAAAACACTCAGGTCAAAACCCTTGAAACGTATAGTGTTGGTAATACCCCAGGTAAAATTAGGATTTGGGTGCCCAACAATTTGCTTATCAGCTTCGGTAATTACGCCATCGCCGTTCAAATCCTGGTATTTAGGGTCGCCAACGGTTTCTCCGGTACCATAAGTTGCCACATGATTATTTATGTCAGCCTGCGTAAGAATACCTATCTGTTTTACAACATAAATACTGTTTAGCGGCTGCCCTACTCGTAAAATGGCATCAGAAACATCATAGGAATTTGGGATGATGATCTGTTGCTGGTTACCATAAAGCGATACAATTTTGTTGGTGTTATGACTAATGTTGATCGAAGTGCTCCATTGAACATTACCAACTAAGTTACGGCTGGTTAATTCAAATTCCTGGCCAATGTTTCGTACTGAACCCGCATTACGCAACTGACTGCTAAAGCCCGTTGATTGCAGGATCGGCACATTAAGCAATAATTGGGTATTTAGTTTATTATAGTAATCAAATGAACCGGTTAGGCGATTACTGAAAAACCCGAAATCAAGTCCAATATCATAGGTTTGGGACTTTTCCCACTGAATATCCGGGTTTGGTAAATTGCTTGGGGCCTGACCAATGGCCAGTGCCTGTGGCGAACCTAAAACATATCCGTATGAACCTATTTGCGAAATACTGCCATAGTCAGCAATACTATTATTACCATTTACACCATAGCTGAAACGCAATTTTAAATCGCTCATAACAGGTATTCTCTTCATGAAACTCTCTTGAATGATTCGCCAGCCCATGGATGCTGAAGGGAATATTCCATATTTTGTATTAGCGCCAAACCTTGACGAACCATCCTCGCGCAAGCTGGCAGATAAAAGATATTTGTCTTTGTACCCATACTGCACACGGCTAAAGTAAGACACTAAAACACTTTTGGTACCGCTTGAACTGCCTGTTACATTTGCTGCCGCGTTTAAGGTTTGAATCACACTACTGGTATATCCACCAACTGATGACAGTGACGATTGATCTAAACGATCTGTATTATAGGATTGCCCAACCAATACGTTTAGGCTATGCACCGTATTAAATGTGGTATTATAGGTAAGTGTATTCTCATTAACAAACGTTTGCCTTTTAAAAGTACTGTATGACCCTGAAGTGTTAGCGGTTAGGTTTGGGTTAGTTGAAGCATTGAATGTCCTGGAAGCTAGTGTCCCCGCAATGGTGTACGGGGTATAGCTATTTGAAGCATTATCAACATTATCAAGGTTTACCGAACTTCTTAATGTTAAACCTTTAATAATCTGGTATTCTGCAAATATGGTAGCCAGGGTACGGTATTTTTTGGTTTGACCAACCTTGTTTTCCAATTTAGCAATAGGACTATTAGCCGAGTTACTCCAGGTATATTGTCCGTTTTTAAAAGCATTAGGATATAAGCCTACAGTATCCTCTTGTACAGGGCTATAACTAAGGGCCTGATGAAAGATGTTATCTTTTCCTTCAACACCTGGGTCCTGGGTAATGGAATAGGTAGGGGCTAAATTTAAGCCCAATTTTAAATTTTTGGCGACATTTACTTCTACATTAGCCCTGACAGAATATGCTTTATATCCCAATCCCTTTACAAAACCATCTTGGTTAGCATAATTTCCTGAGATAAAATAATTCACAAACTCATTAGCCCCACTGGCACTGAGTGCCTGATTTTGCATAGCCCCCTTTTGTTCAATGGCTTTTTGCCAGTCGATATATTGCAAACCTGGATGCCCCGGCATAGCCCACCTTGGGTCAAGCATATAGGCCGAGCTAAAGGCCCCGCCGTTAAGTGCCTGACGTTTTGCAGCATCATCACTTGCCGTTGCACCTTGCGCGCCAAATTTAAGCACATAGGCCGCATTGATCATTTCAGTAGCTCGATCTATCCATTCATCACCGTTAAGCATGGGTAAATACTTGCTGGCGGCGTTATAGCCGTAATAAGCATTATAGGTAATTTTAGCTTTTCCTGACTTGCCTCTTTTAGTTGTAATCAATACTACACCATTTGAAGCCCTTGAACCGTATATGGCAGCCGCAGCGGCATCCTTTAATACCTGAATATCTTCAATATCATTAGGGTTAATATTATCCAACGGGTTACCTGCCCCGAAACTACCTCCGCTACCTATCGGTGATACTGATAAAGGAAAGCCGTCTATTACATATAATGGTTCGTTACCAGCACTTATAGAGCCGCTGCCACGTACATTAACGCTAAAAGCTTTACCCGGTACACCAGTGGTTTGCTTTACGCTAACCCCAGCCATTTGGCCTACAAGCGCCTGGTCAACCCGGGTTATGGCACGTTCATCAAGATTATCTGCTTTAAAGGTGGCCACGGCACCGGTAACATTAGCCCGTTTTTGAGCGCCATAGCCAATAACCACCACTTCGTTCAACTGCGACTCCGTTTCGGTTAAACTTACATTAATGATAGTGCTGGCGCCTACGGTAATCTCCTTAGCATCAAATCCAATTGATTTAAACACTAGTATTTGTCCTGGCGTGGCTTTAATAGTATACTTACCATCCAGATCAGCAGTTGTACCTGATTTGGTGCCTTTTATTTGCACGGAAGCAGCAGAAACCGGAAGGTGTTTACTGTCAGTAACAGTTCCTGAAACATTGAGTTGCTGTGCAAAAGCATTATGTATACCCGCTGTATTAAAGAAAAATAACAGCAATAACATTTTACAAGAATGAGTAAAAATTCTTTTCATAATAAATTTAATGGGTTAAACTGGCAGGTGCAGTCAGGCTATAATTGTATATACGAACATAAAAGTTAATTTCAATAATACTGTCCTGCAGCATCCTGCTTTATTACCTTTGCAGATCGGAAAATTCCATTGAATTATTCTGTTAAACAGCAAAAAACTACTTTACTAGCAAATATTTGAGTGGATTAAGAGTTACCGGCCCAACCAAACCTGATGGTTTAGGATCCCAGTTTATTGCTGTAAAAAAGCCATCCGGCCCTTTTGAGCCACTGCTATGAGATTGAAAATTGGTATTATAGAATATCCTGTAGGGGATATTTTTCTTATCCATATCAATAATGCGGTTAACCATCAGATTGGCCACTTTTATCTGCAATTGATTAACTATTTTTAGCTGTGCTGAAGGTATAGTAATTGTATATTGCGGCCCTAATAACGTGGCTATTTTTTTACCATTAAGATAAACTTCAGCACTTTCATATACCTTGCCCAGGTCCAATTGCCAGGCTATCGCTTTTTGTACCGGTTTTTTAAAACTGATGGAATAGTTACCTGTTCCTGAAAATGCTTTGAACTCATCGCCCCCTAATGTTGTCCATGATTTAAGTTCTTTGATTTTCACAGGATGCGGCAGGATTTGACCACCGTCGGTAAACGACAATGCCCAGGAACCGTTTATATTAACCGGTTTGCCGGCAGGTTCGTAATAAGGGTAATTAGTTATACCAATCTTTGATGGTAAAGTTTGCAAAATGCAGCTTTGCCCTGGTTGTAATTGTAAGTAAACGCTGGTTTGATTATTTCCCAGCCTCCTACTCTTTGCTAATCCATAATTTTTTACCATCGGATCAAATACAACTACTGATGTTGCATTTACAGATAATTCTACCCAACCGTCTATTGCTTTATCGCTATTATTGGCAATAAAATAGCTGTTACCGTTCTTGTAAGTCCTGCGTACAAATTGCAGACCATTATCTGTCATCCGCTCCCTGTTTATGCCTGCTGCATCCAGCAATGATAGAATATCACCAGTAATTAAAAACTTCCCTTTGCCTATCGCAGCTGTTTTAACACCATTACTCCCCGAAGTAAAGTTTAATCCGGTCAATAAATCCTTGAATGCTTTTTCACGTTCATTCAACTGTGTGTATCCCGGCACTTCTGACGGTAGATTTTTATATACCACCACCGTTGCCCCTGCCTTGGCCATATCCATCAGTTTGTTGAATGTTGCAAGCGGTATATATTTGCAATCGGGCAATAAAATAGTTTTGTAGATAATTCCCCCTGTGGCTATACTACCGCCTTCAACTTGCAGCCCCATTATCTGCTTGTCTGATATAAAATCAAAGGTGTAGCCCTTTTTTAGCATTTCCTGGGTTGATAATTCAAATCCGGTACCACTAAAATCAGGTTTCATGGCATCATAATGTTTAAGTAAGCCACCGTTGCCCCGCTCTGAAAAGCTATCGAACAAGGGATAATAAACCAATACATCATTACCAGGTTTACCCTGTTGTAAAAATGACTGGCAATTGGTTATATATTGATTAAGCGTTGAAAAATCATTCCAGAAAGGATTAGTACGACTAAAATGTACTGAAGCATAAAACAACCATCCCGGCCATTGAGCATCTTTTGGAGAGTAGCTGATACCATGATAAAAAATATGGTTAACACCTCCAATAAAATACTTATCTATTGCCTGCTTAACAGCTCCCAGTGATGACAAAAAGTGATCGTTTAACCAAGTCGCAGATTCGGACGAAGCCAGTGGTTTCCCGGTTACATGTGCCGCCGAAGTGGCAAATTTAAACCGCAGTATATCAGTACCCTCTGTTTCGGGGATATCAATAGCGGCATACAGATCCAGTATATTTGATGGTGAACCATGTGATTGATTACGTATTAAAGCACCTTTTGCTTTGGCCCAGTCGTGCCAGGGTTGAGTAAAATTATCAAGCAACAGATCAGATATGGTTTCACGATAATCACACAGTATCCTGCTATTACTTTCCTTATCATCCTTACCAAATAACGCCGGCAAATGATCGCGCAGGTCATAGCCACGATGTTTAATAAATTCATTAAAAAACAGTGGGGTAAAGTTTGATTGACCACGAGCATCATCTACCTCGTATGAGTCATTAAAAAACGCCCGGATGGCGCTAACATCCTGTCCTTTAAAAGCCTCGTCAAATCTGTTCAGGTAATGATTCAGGGCTGGTTTTGAAAAATGATCAATCACATAACCCTCGCCACCGGGAGCAGCACGCTCTACCATTTTACCATGCCACCCCATAAAAAGTGCATACAATTTCCAATCGCCGACTGGCGCTGTCCAGTTCAATTTTCCGTCAGCATCTACCTTACTGGTTAAATTCAAAGCCTGACCTTTATCATCATAAGCCATTAAAACTGTTAGTGGTATGCATTTTTCAAAACGCACCTGGTCAAGAGCCATTAGCTGCAGATTTTTGTTACTGCTGATAGGTTCAACCAGATCAGTGATCTTTGGTGCCTGGCCGTCAGCACGTACTAAAGGCTGTTGTATAAATACAACAGCTTCATTCAGTTTATCGCCGGCCTTCAGTTCATAATTTTTCCAGAACAGCTCCTTGCTGGCATCTCCATTGGTTACCCAGGGGCCGCCGAAAGGCCAGCCTGTAGCGTTAGCCAGATCAATACCTAAATCTAAACGTTTAGCCTCTTGCAGTGTATATTTTAGCATATCAACCCACTGGGGTGATAAATAGGTTATAAATTCGCTTTCATGACCTTTTACGCCGTAAATAGGTGTTATTTCCATTCCGCCCAAACCGACTTGATGATAACCTTCCATATTCCAGGTCAGATCTTTTTTGTTTACCGCGCTGCCTTGCCACCACCATCGGGTCCAGGGCTTGGTTTGTTTAGTAATCACCGGCCATCCTATCTGAGCAGTAGCCACATGTGAGCACATGGAGATCACTACAACAGCAACTATTTTAAAACCTTTATTACGTATTGACATATAAAATTGTAATGATTAGTTTTTAGCGGTCTCCACAGCGTAAACGCCTTCATGACCTTCAAAATTAGCCCTGAATATAACCCATTTTTCATCTGGCGAAAAATGAACATTAGGCTCCAGGTGATAATTTTGGTTTTTCATATTGACCAGTTTTTCTGATTTAAAATGATCTCCATCAGGTTTAAAAAGATATATCCACTGACCATTGGGAGCTTTGGCTACCTGACGGGGATCGCCTCCATCGCCGGCAAATGTTTGTTCATCCCTCGTAACGTTAAAATGAATAGACCATTCGTTACGATCCATCTGGTAAATATGGTCTTCCTTACCTGTTTTCATATTAATACCAGCCAGAAAAAATGTTTGTCCTTTTGGTTTCTGCAGATCAAACCATTCGGTATTTCCTAGCGGCGAAAAAAACTCATGACCCGCAATTTCATTTACCATGGTACGTTTGTGCAACAGCTTGTTATCGCCTGTTCTTATATTGATATTCCATATCCTGTCTACTTTTTCCCATGGCCCTTCGTGGCAATAAGACAGATTATCAGGATCGGTTGGTGAAAAAAGCAGGTGGTTAGTCCACTCGTTTTCCTGATGTATCTGTTTTAATATTTTGTGTTTAACATCAAGCACATATAAGGTATGTTGTATATGTGCATCATATATACGATTAAAGAAATCGTGTTTTTCCGGATATTTTGCAAGTATTTCACGCTCCTGTTCGCCGGTGGCTTTAACACAGGCCATAAAAGTTCCATCGGCATTTACGGTACCTACCCTGCCTTTAAAGTCTGGAGCAAAAGCATAAATAAACCTAGTTTTATGCGTATTTACATTTACTGCAAATACGCTGTCGCCGCTTTGATAAAATGCCTCTCGGGTTTTAGCGCAAACCATTTCTCCTGATACCTTTTTACAATCGGTCAACTGTTCGATCTTTAGCGTTTTTAAATTAACGGTAAACAACTGGAAACCCTTATCCGTTTTACCCGAAAACACCATCAGATCACCTTCGTGATTTTTTTGAGGTACAAATGGGTTATTATTAAAATAAAAGCTCCCATTCTCACCTTCGCGCCTTACCAGGCGAATCAATTTATGACCTGTATCCTTATCAATCCATTCATCGGGCATTGGTTTTGTAACGCCCGTTTCTATGGCTTCCTGAGCCTTCACTGTAACCAAGACCACCTGTAAAAAGGCCAAGGTTAGCAAAAACAGTTTTTTTCTTATGACCATATTAATTCCCATCGGGTTTTATTGTGCTATTTTTAGGGCTGGCAGGTAAATTAAAAGTATCGACCGGATCAGGGTGTGACGGATCAAACGGCGGTACGTCAATGATATACCGCGCAATGTTCAGGTGATTGCTCCGTATGCCTTCGATAATACATTTGGCAATTTCGTAAGCCCCATAACCGTTAAAATGGGTATTATCAGTCAGATCCTTTGTTTGGTTTGGAAACGAATTTGCCGGATACCACACAAAAGCTCTTTTGGAGCCTTCATTTCCAAGGGCCTCATATAATTTAGTGGTCATGATATTAAGGTCAATCAGGGCTACATTTTGTTCTTTAGCAATCTTCCTTGCCGCATCCGGGTAATCGCCCAGGGTGTTCACCACTTTTCCACTATCATTAAAAGCACGGCGACTGGTAGAAGTTACAATAACCGGAATAGCACTTTTAGCTCTTATTTGGCTGATGAACAGCTTAAAGCGCTCTGTATATGATTTATAAGCGCCATCATCAGGACCCTTTTCTTTCTGGTCATTATGGCCAAATTCAATAAAAAGATAGTCGCCCGGTTTAATAATGCTTAATATCTTGTCTAAACGGTGACTATTCAAAAAGCTGCCCAGCGTAAGACCAGATTCGGCATGATCGGCAATAGCAACACCAGGTTTAAAAAATCGGGTGATCATTTGTCCCCATGAGCACCAGGGTTCATCATCCTGGTCAACCACGGTTGAATTACCTGCCAAATAAACGGTTATTTGATTATCTACTTTTTCAACCTCAAGCGCGTCAATACAAGGCCTGATACCATTAAATTCAAGGCTGAGTTTATCATCCCAATCATATTTTCCAAATTCACGGGATTTAAGGACCACTTTACCCCCTGTGCTGATATCTGGCTTACGGATATTGACAATAAAGCTTATTCTGTTTGTAACGCCCTTATTAATTTTAATTTTTTCCAGCATCAGTCTTCGCGATTCGGCCCGCACCGTAACCTCACTGCTACCCTTAATATCTCCTAATGTTAATGTTACTTTATAATTACCTTCGGGCACATTTACCGAGAAATAGAAAGGCTTATCGCTGGTTATATAATTACCCGTAAGCTTTTTTTGATCACCGCGAGTTACAGCAGTTACTGTTGATCCAAAATCAAAGCCATAGCCCTTTGAATCATTAAATGTATCATCCGGGTTTATTTTTTGATAGCCTGGTGTTGCCGTGCCGCTGCCAAAGTCAAACTTAAAACTACTTTTCGCATCCTGCGCTAAAAGCGTTGCTGGTAAGATTAAGCACAATAAAGAACAAAAAAAGGGCAATAAGACCTTGCAAGGTGACTTCATCATCACGTATATTGTTTACCGGGTTATTTGGCCACTCAAAACTGAGCGCATGGTTTATAAAGGATAAAGTTATATGATGTTTGCTCAAACAGCGTCCTGTACTATCCTGATTAAAAAGTTATTTAGTGTAACAAATCCGTCACTTTAAACCTTTCCAATAATCATTTTATCAGTCCTATACACCCACCCGATATCCCTTAAAATACAGCACCACTCTTAACAAAGCCGACATTAGGAGTTACTTTTCTCTTTTAGCTAAACATTTATGCTTTATCAAAAACAACATTTTCATCACTACACAAGCGTCCTGCAGTATCATGATTAAATGATGAAAAGTTTTACCTTTAACTCCGATAAATTTACTTTAAACATTTATCACCTACTAACCAAGTAATCCATTTTTAATGATCAGGGCATGAAGTCTTCACGATTCTTAGAATATATTTATATAGATTATTATTCATCTACACCAAAGTATGTGCAGTTAGCCAACTCTATTATCAAAAGTGTGCGCGAAGGAAAACTAACCAAGAATGAGACCCTCCCCTCCATTAATGAATTAAACTATAATTTTGAAATATCGCGGGATACTGCCGAAAAAGCCTATAAATATTTAAAATCAATAGGTTTACTTGGCTCGGTACCAGGTAAAGGTTATTATATTAAAAATGCCGCTGCAGAACAACAATTTAAGGTGTTTTTAATATTTAATAAACTAAGTACGCATAAAAAAATTCTATATGATGCCATTGTTGATGGCCTTGGTCATGAAGCCGCTATTGACTTTTACATATATAACAACGACTTCGCATTTTTTAAAAAACTACTTCAAAACAAAAATAACGATTATAGCCACTATGTAATTTTACCGCATTTTATGGACGGCGGAGAAAATGTGCACGACATCATTAATACCCTACCCAAAGAGAAACTGATACTGTTAGACAAACTGGTACCAGGCGTGAACGGTGATTTTGCAGCTGTATATGAAAATTTTGAGAAAGATATTTTCCATGCACTGGAGGAGGCTTTGCCGCAGCTAAGCAAATACAATACATTAAAGATCATATTTCCTGAATACACCTATTTTCCGGGCGAGATATTAAAGGGTTTCTTTAACTTTTGTATCCAATACGCCTTTACCTACAGAGTAGTCCATGACATCAATCAAGAACCGATTAACGAGGGTGAAGTTTTTATTAATTTAATGGAAAATGATCTGGTAGTTCTGATTGAGCGGATTCTGGCTACCAAATTAAAGATAGGCAGAGATATCGGCGTGATTTCCTATAACGAAACTCCATTGAAAAAGATCATCCTTAATGGTTTAACCACTATATCAACCGACTTCGAAAAAATGGGTGAAATGACCGCCAATATTATTAAAAACGGCAACAGAGCCCGCTATGAAGTCCCATTCTACCTAACAGTAAGATCGTCTTTATAGAGGGGATGTCTGAGAAAACCTATTCCTTATAATGATTTTCTGATAATAATTTTAAATGCATTTTTAATAACTGCTGCTTTATTTTCCAGCATTAGCTCTGCCGTTTTTCTACCCATTTCTTCAAAATCGGTAGTAATAACTGTGATATCCAGCAGCTCTTTAAATACAGTTTCATTAAAGGATATGATCCCCAGATCCTTGCCTAATTCATAACCACTAATTCTAACACCTTTGATCAGATCGGCCAGATCATTTTCAGTAAGCGCTATATAAACAGTGCCTTTCTTGAGATCATCAATTTTAAATGAAGTTACAACCTCAAATTTCTTGTTATTCTCCTTGCAAAATTGGAATAAGCCATCCTTAATTTCAGGGGGATGATGCCGATCTAAAGGATAGATAATAGTTAACCTTTTATATTTAGCTATAAGGTCAATAACTACATTTAATGCCCCATAAATATCATTTCTAAAATCCTGAAATACGGCTGACTGCTTTTTTAGTTTTGGGAGATCCTTATCCAATAATATAAGCTGATCGGTTGGGATTTTCTTTAAAACATTTAAATATTCCTGTTCATTAATATAGTCAAAAAAATGCGGCATAACCACATAGTAATGATAACTCCCTAAATTAGCATCTATACTTTCCTCCAATAATGTAGGGTTATAATGATGAATATGCAAATCAACTTTCCCTTTATCCCCTAAAGTACGCACTATAGTATCATAAACAGTTTTTTTATAAGAACTCAACTTATTAAATAACAAAAGCACCTTTATCCTGACATCGGGCTTACCGATCACAAAATATCCTTTTCCCGAAACAGAATGGATATAGCCATCCTGCTTAAGCATTGTATAGGCTTTTTCTATAGTATCTCTTGCTACACCATATTGTTTACTGTACGTATTTATGGATAACAGTTTTTCATTTTTGCGGTAAACACCTTTATCTATGTCCTTACTAATGGAATCAACTATTTGTTGTACCAGGGATTTCATTCCATGATAATTGGTCTTTTCTTTGGTTTCCATTTTTGGTTATATCGGTTTATAATGATCTAAGAACACTGTGAACGGCGCTATTAAGCTAAGATATTTTTAACATAATATGGTTAAATCCTCAAAGCTCTAAACTTAAACAAGTTGTCAGATGCAAATATTAGGGTATAAATCTCGAGAATTTCTGGTAGAAAATTCAGGTCTAATATACTAAACGCTTACTGTGTATTGTATCCAATACAGGACACAGCAGGATGCCGATCAGGTAGATTTATTTCGATATTAGTTAAACCAATTATTATCGTAGCAACCAACTTAAAATTTATCACAATCCGTAGGGTCTTACTATACCTAACTGTAATTTAATTTATAATGGTAAATAATGTTTTAGACTATCTGAATGATACTTGCCGTGAGGTTAGTATGAAAAACTTATTCGATGGTTATTATAATCGCCTGGTATATTTTTCATATCAGATCCTTAATAATAAACCGCAGGCCGAAGATATAGCCCAGGATGCCTTTGTTAAATTCTGGGATAACTGGGAACATGTTTCCAGCAATCCGGTAGCCATAAAAAATTTCCTATACAGCACAGTAAAAAATGCTAGTCTAAATGTCATCAGGCATAATAAAGTAGCCGAACAACATATTAACAGTCTTTATGATATTCCTGTGGAAGAAGCTGTATTTCATACCATTATCAGATCTGAAGTGTTGGCTGAGATAAACAAAGCAATTGCACTACTTCCCGGTAGCTGCCAGCAAATATTCAAAATGAGTTATCTGGATGAGATGAAAAACAACCAGATAGCCGGTGCATTAGGTATATCGGTTAATACTGTAAAAACACAAAAACAACGAGCCCTTAAAGTATTAAGAGGGCAACTAAGTCCGGAACTCTTTATTATGTTACTGGCCTTCACCTGTTTCTAGTGTTCTTTTTCCTGGAAAAAACATTTTCAATTTTCTTGTCACCCCTTTGTTACATTCAAGTGTCCTTATTGATAATACCAGTTATGTGCCCTAAGCACACCTAAATATCATTTATGGACAACCATTGCGAAGCGTATCAATATGCGGTTCTTATTACAAAGCGTCTAAGGGGCGAGTTATCGGCTATTGAAGAAATTAAACTTAATACCTGGTTAAATGAAAAACCTGAAAATGCATTACTGTTAGAAAAGCTGCAAAATGAGGGAACGATAAAAAGCGATCTGGATTTCCTTGCTTCCATAAAAACTGAGGATGCATGGCAAAGCATCATGATGCGAACTCAAAAAGCATCCTTTACAAAAAAGGTTTATATGCTTATACAAAAATGGAAATTCGCGGCAATTTTCCTTATACTGCTTTCTGCGATAGGTTTATTGCATAAGAAATCGCATCCCGTTTTAAAACTAGAAGTGGCAATACCTAAAAGTATCCAATATAAAAATGATGTTCCTCCCGGAATTGATAAAGCCAAACTCTCTTTAACTGGTGGATCTGTAGTAATAATAGATGGCCAAACAACAGGTACTGTTAAGAACTACGCCGGGCTAAAAATCACAGCCGATCATGGTATTGTTACTTACCATATAACAGATGGTAATAGCAGATTTATCAGAAATCAATACAATACAATTACTATCCCTACGGGGTGCAAATACAAAATCATACTACCTGATGGGAGTATGATTTGGCTCAATTCAGCATCTACCTTAAAATTCCCGACAGTGTTCAACAAGCATGAGCGTAAGGTTTATTTAACTGGCGAGGCTTATTTTGAAGTTGCCCAAAATAAATTCAAACCATTTAAAGTGTTTTCAAATAATATGATAGTACAGGTACTGGGCACCCATTTTAATGTGAACGCCTACAATGATGAAGAGGCTATAAAAACTACTTTATTGCAAGGTTCAGTTAAAATATACTGTGATGGACATAGCAAAATGATAGTACCTGGACAACAAGCCTATATAAAACAAAATTCTTCAAAAATCAAAATACAGCCCATTGATATTAACGGATCTGTAGCCTGGAAAAATGACCTTTTCATTTTTGAGCAAGAAGATATAGAAAGTGTGATGAAGGAAGTGGCCAGATGGTATGATGTGGAGGTTGAATACCAGGGTAAAATACCTCAATCGCACATTTCCGGAAGTATTTCACGCAGGAACAACCTATCACAAATATTAAACATGCTTGAACTGACAGGAGGAGTTCATTTCAGTATCGATGGCCGGAAAATTATCGTAACCGGATAATGGCATCAAACAAAAAACAAAGAAAAACAAAGAAAAGTATTGATCAAAAAACCGGAAGCGTTGCCGCGCCTCCGGTAAATACAGGATCAATAGCTGGCCGTATGCAATTACTAACCAATTGATTATTTAACCTATATGATACAAAAGTATGAATTTAAACTTTTACGCTGATTGTTTTTACCGGATTAGCAAACCGGTATTTAAAACACTCCTGATTATGAAACTAACCACTGTTATTTTACTGGTGTGCAGTATGCATGTAAGCGCAATTTCGTATTCGCAAACCGTTACATTATCAGAAACTAATGTTTCCTTAAAGAAGATATTCCAGCAAATTAACAAGCAGGTTAATTATAGGTTTCTATATGCTGATGAGTTGCTTCAAAAAACAAAAAAAGTTTCCGTTAAAGTAATAAATGCTCCGCTTGAAACTGTGCTGAAGGAATGCTTTGCGGACCAGCCGCTTACTTATCAGATTTTTGATAAAACCATTATTTTAAAACCTAAAGCAGATGCATTGGATAATACTGCCCCATTAGCGCCTGTTGTAATAACGGGTAAAATTACAGACGAAACTGGCCAGCCACTACCTGGTGTAAGTGTTAAACTAAAAGGAACAAATGCTGCTACGGTTACTGATGGCAACGGTTCATACAGCTTGCATGTGCCTGATGAGAATGTTCAGAATAGCATACTGATATTTAGTTTTGTAGGCTTTAAAACGCAGGAGGTTACAGTAGGTAGCAACCTTATTGTGAATGTTAAATTATTACCTGAGTCAAAATCATTAAGTGAGGTGGTAGTAATTGGTTATGGCACCCAAAAAAGGGGCGATGTATCAAGCGCTATAGCATCAGTTAACGTAGAGAAGATGGACAGGATACCTGCGGCTAATTTAAGTACTGCTTTACAAGGGCAGGTACCTGGTTTGGTTGCAACACCAAGCTCCTATCGCCCGGGTTCAGGCTCATCCATCCGCATCAGGGGGAACCGCTCATTAAATGCCACTAACGACCCATTATTTGTGGTAGACGGTGTTCCGGTATCTTATAGTATTGATGATATTAACCCTCTGGACATTGAATCTGTTGACGTATTAAAAGATGCGTCTGCCACGGCTATATATGGTTCAAGAGGAGCCAACGGGGTTATACAGATTACCACAAAAAAGGGTAAAGCTGGCAAGGTAACCGTTAACTACAGTGGCAGTACATCATTTGATAACATATTACGAAAAGTAGCCGTATTTAATGGTCCTGAATATACACAGTTTAAAAGGGATGCCTACATAGGAGGCAAATCATACAATTCAGGATTAAGTACCACAAGCAACAGTCAGCGGTATTTTCCAGATCCGGCATCTGATTATAAACTTTTCGGTGCCGATCCTAACATATTGAGTAAAGTTTTAGCCGGATATACGTTTACCAAATATGATCCCGCAAACGGCATATTTGATGTAGCTACCCGACCTACTACTGAGGCCGAAAAGTCTTTACTTTCGAGCCTGGGTTACCCTGTACTGGATAATGTAGCGGTTTATGACGCTTCAAAAATACCTACTTATGACTGGCAGAAACAAGGATTAAGAACTGGTTCCACCCAAAACCAAAACCTCTCCATATCCGGAGGTTCAGAAAAATTCAGCAATTCCTTTTCATTAGGCTACTTAAACCAGAAAGGCATTATTCCCGGGCAGGATTATACCCGGTATAGTATATCAAATAGCGCCAGTTTCAGACCGGTAAATTATTTTTCGGCAGGTAGTAATATCACTTACTCCAATGCTATACAAAATACCGGTTCTGATATATATGGGGCAGCCTCAGGGCAATTACCCCTCGCCGAACCTTATGACAGCAACGGCAATTTTGTATTGTTTCCGGGTAATGACAGCAATATTATTAATCCTCTAAATGATGTTAACAGTATCATTAATCAAAACCGCGTTAGTCATTTGTTAGCCAACGTATATGTACAGGCTAATATTTATAAAGGTTTAATATTGAAAAGTACTTTTGGGGCCGATGTATCGAGCGTACGAACCGGAGCCTTTAATGGTTCTATTTCAACGTCAAGAGCTGGTGGCGCGGCAAGTGCCTCATTTAACACCAGTTCAAACTTAACATGGACATTGCAAAACCAATTATCATATGGCACTACCGTTGCTAAAAAACATAATATTAGTATAACCGCGGTACAAGAGCTGGTGAAAGACAGAAGAGATTCAACCAGTGCCTCGGCTACCGGCCTAAATTATGAATCACAAAAGTGGTACTCCTTACAAAACAACGCATCGGGTGTGGTAACCTATAAAGGTGGTTATTCGCAATACCAATTAGCATCATTTTTAGGAAGAATAATCTATGCATATAACAATAAGTACATTTTAACATTAGCAGAAAGGTATGACGGGTCGTCCGTATTATCTGAACAGCATAAGGGTAAAGCTTTTCCTTCGGGTTCTGTAGCCTGGCGTATTGACCAGGAAAACTTTATGAAAAGCGTAAGTTTTGTTGAGCAGTTAAAATTGCGTGGAGGTATAGGCTCGGTAGGCAATTCTGGCATCAGGCCATATTTAACCAATGGAACTTTAAATTTAACCTATTATAATTGGGGCTCTACCCCTGCTCAAGGGTATGCTCCTAATGGTTTGCCACTGCCTGATTTAACATGGGAAAAAACGGTAACCAAAAACATAGGTTTGGATTTCGGCCTATTTCAGGGACGAGTTACAGGCTCAATTGATGTTTATGAATCCAATTCGAATGAAATTCAGCCACAAAAATTGCCCGACGCATCGGGTTACAGTAATATCTATGTTAACCTCGGCACGGTAAGGAACCGTGGTATTGAAGTGAATATTTCAACCGTCAATATCAATCATGGCGGTTTTAAATGGACAACCGACTTTGTATTCTCTAAAAACAATGAGGCTATTACCGCCCTCGACGGTACGGGTAATAATAATATTTCCAGTCAATGGTTCTTAGGGGCACCCATTAGGGCATATTATGACTATAAAAGTCAGGGCATATTCCAGAATAGTGATGCGCTGCCTGGCGGCATTTTGTATGATTATTATTGGAAAAAAACGGGCAACAAGGCCAATACAGCGTTGCAGCCCGGCAGAATCCGTGTGCAGGATATAAATGGTGATACCACGATTACCGAAGCCGATAAAGTGCTGCTGGGTTCGCCAAATCCCAAATGGACAGGCAGTATTAATAATACGGTTAGTTATAAAGGTTTTGAATTGTCGGCATTTGTATATATCAGCCATGGAGGCTTGATTCGTAATCCACGGCCTTCGCTTGTTGGGCGTTATCAGTCAATAAAGGTAAATTATTGGACACCAACCAACCCATCTAATGATTACCCTCAGCCTAATCTCACTAGTGATATACCGCTTTATTGGCAGGCCAATGGTTTTCAGGATGGATCATTTGTACGGGTACGGAGCATTTTGCTTTCATACCAGATACCCGCTTCTATCCTTAATAAAATAAAGATGCGAAGCTTATCCCTCTCTGTCAATGCGGTTAATCCTTTCTTATTCAGTAAATATAAAACCTATGATCCTGAAACCATGCCCTATACAAGCTCATATCCATCAAGCAGCACCAATAACCCCGGTCCCACATCATACAGTTACAGAAGTTTAGTATTCGGTATAAAAGCGGGCATATAAACCAAATACTTCATAATTAAAAGATAATAAAATGAAAAGATATATCATTCCGGTTATTACACTCCTGATGGGTTTAAGCATCGCGTCGTGTAAAAAATACCTTAAAGAAGATCTGGTAAGTACCCTTACACAGGAATATTATACTACTGATCAGGGTCTGGAGGATCTGGTAAGGTCAGCCTATACCCCATTACGCAATAAGTTTGAGGGCGAACAAGCTTATGCCTTATACAACTTTGGAACTGATGAGTTTATTGAAGGTGATCAGTTTAATTATGAATACTATAACAGTTACGCCCCAAGTCTTAACGCTGCCGAGGGTTTATTAAATGGTTTATGGGTAAACAATTACCAGGGCATAGGGCGTTGTAATGTAGGTATTCAGCAGTTACCAGCTTTTAAAAGCACAACGTCAAAAACCCTGGGTACAGCCACGCAAGTTACCCAGCGTGTGGCCGAATTAAGATTCTTAAGAGCATATTATTATTTTCAGCTGGTACAGCAATTTGCGGGAGTACCACTGGTACTACAGCCAGTTACAGGCAAGCAAACTGATTTTGTGCGTGCGTCTGTTGCTGATGTGTATAAGCAAGTTATTAATGATTTCAGGTATGCTGCGGCAAATCTTGCACCAACTACAACAGATCAGGGCCGGGCTACACAGGGTGCAGCACAACATTTTTTGGCCAAAGCATATTTAACCCGTGGCAGTGCGGTAACTGATGTTAGAGGGCAAAAATCAACAGATATGGACAGCGCTGCTTATTATGCTACACAGGTAATTAACAGTTCATATTACGCACTTGAGGGCGATTATATGAATATATGGAACGGCGTTTATCCTGCAGGCTATCCGAAGGTTGCCACACCAGCTCTTGGTCAAAATGGTTCTGCACCTTCCGGCGATATCAGCAAATTCCAGACGGCACAGGCCAGTAAAGAGATCATTTTTGCGGCTCAGTTCATCAAAGATCTTACGTTAGATGGTGCTAGTGGCAATCGCACACATGAATATTATATTTGTCAATACGATGTTGGTATCCCCGGTTTGGCCCGAAACACTGATAACTTTAACGGCAGACCATTTCGCCGTTTAGGTCCTTCAGATTATACCATTGATCTGTTTGACCGTAAAAACGATTCCCGTTTTTATAAAAGCTTCCGCACGGTATTTTATTCAAACACCAATGCGGGTACACCTAAATTTACCGCAGCCGATGCCCCTACGCCATCATTAGTAGGTTCAAATAAGTTTGGTATTGGAGATACCGCAGCATTATTTATCGTAAATGCTAAAAATGCCCCGTTAACAACGGCACAATTGGCCAAATACAGATACACCGTTTATGCCCGTTACTACGCCGCCACATCCGGAGGTACTATACAGCAGGGCTTTAATAACAATAAGTATCTTACGTTAGTAAAAATGCTTGACCCGGTACGGTTAACAAGTGATTATAATGAAGAAAGAGGGATACGTAATGGCATAATTGCCCGCTTAGCCGAAACATATTTGATTGCTGCCGAAGCATATGGACGTAAAGGCGATTATACTACAGCGCTTACTTATATTAACAAAATACGACAAAGAGCGGCATATCATGGTGGCGAATTTAAAAACCCGCAAACTTATATGTTTGATGGCGGCACAGCTGGCGACGTAAACGATACCTACCCACAGTTGATGGCTACCACCAATTTATTTACAACTAACGCGGCAAGTGAAATTTATCCGGCAACGGTTGTTTCTACCTCCGCTCGTTTTATTCACTTTATGCTTAATGAAAGAACCCGCGAACTATGCGGCGAGTTTTATAGATGGGAAGATCTGGTACGTACCGAAACTTTATATGACAGAACCAAACTGTTTAACAAAGATGCCACAAGTATTACTTCCAGAGATAAATTAAGACCTATTCCTCAGATACAAATTGATGCTACAACTCAAAACGGCCAGGCCATGTCGCCTGATCAAAAAAAGAACTACCAAAATCCTGGATGGTAAGCTGTATTCATCTGTTAAAACCTCATCAAACAGGAACATTCTGTTTGATGAGGCTTTTTATACAGACCAGAAAAATACCTTATAATTTTATATATTGATCATTCTACTAATTATACATTGATATGAACCAATCTGCTACCCCTCTAAATAATTATAAGCCTTTGCGCTTTGTTTTAAATTGCTGTGTTGTTACGCTGTTGTTGCAACCTATTTCAAATGCATCCTATAGCCAAGGTATTTCTTCAAAAAATAATGATACAACTACGCCATTACATTTACTTAAACCAGCTTACCCAATTCCTTATGGAGAAACTAAACAAGCCGATGTTAAAGCTGTTCTTGACCGGGTGTACCATTACCTGAATGAGGTTACACCGTATCAGTTAATAGATAAATCAAGTGGACAGGCGATCAGTAATTTTGCCAATGTAAACACCAACAGTGTTTTTGCACCGGGCGATTTCAGGTTGATCAGTTATGAATGGGGCGTAACCTATACAGGTATGCTGGAGGCCGGTGCAGCAACAGGTGATAAAAGATTTACTGATTACACCACAAACAGGTTAAGTTATCTTAGTGATGTAGTTTCGGGATTTAAAAAGTACCTCAAAACCTCACCGGGGGCACTAACACCGGTTAAATCTGTAATTGATCCCCAGGCCCTTGACGATGCCGGTTCAATGGCCGCAGCAATGATCAAGGCAGTTAGAACAGGAGCCGTAAAGGGAGATCTACAACCGGTAATAGCCAATTATATCAATTACATTTTAACAAAACAATTTCGCTTATCTGATGGTACACTGGCACGAAACCGCCCCCATCCAAATACCTTGTGGCTTGATGATCTTTATATGAGCCTCCCAGCTCTTGCACAAATGGGGGTGCTTAGCGGTGACCGTAAATATTTTGATGAAACAGTAAAGCAATACCAGCTATTTTCCAAACGGATGTTTAACCAGGAACGTGGACTGTTTATGCATGGCTGGGTTCAGGACATGGATCCGCACCCGCAGTTTCACTGGGCCCGGGCAAATGGATGGGCTATTTTAACTAATATTGAATTGCTTGATGTGCTTCCACTTGACCATCCCGGACGTATAGTGCTGATAGAGCTATTGAAAAAACATGCTGCAGGTCTTGCACAGCGCCAGGATGCAACCGGCTTCTGGCATCAATTGCTTGACAGAAACGACTCATATCTGGAAACATCAGCTACGGCAATTTATGCTTATTGTTTTGCAAGAGCTATTAATAAAGGTTGGTTGGATGCTAAAGCTTATGCCCCTGCAACACTCCTGGCCTGGAACGCGGTAAGTACCAAGGTAAATGATAAAGGTCAGGTAGAAGGCACTTGTGTGGGTACAGGCATGGGCTTTGATCCGGCTTTTTATTATTACCGACCGGTGAATAATTATGCAGCTCATGGTTATGGCCCTGTTCTGCTGGCCGGAGCCGAAGTTTATCGTATGCTGCAAATCCATCCGTTTATAATTAATGACACTTCAGTACAAGTAAATAAATAATTAGCCTCTGTATCCATGATCACAAAGGGCAATGTTTCCTTTGCGATCATGGAACATCGCAAAATATTGAATTCAATAACCCACCATTTTTAAGTTCATGACTTACATGCTATAAAATGTAGCCCCAGGGTTCTTAAATCTTGAGTACCTCTCAAAGGGTGTAACTCCGTACCTTATTTTACAAAACAATTGTCAGGTAAATTTTTATCGCGGCTTTATTAAAGCCAGATGAATTATTAGCCTTTTTTGAACATTTGTTTCATCATTATGCACAAAGCTAGCTGCTCTTGTGTTTTCTGCCAGATAATTTTACCGGGAATATTTTAAGATTTTAAACAGAATATTGGGGGTTTAAGTTTCAGGCAACCAATAGCAGGAAATCTACAGAATATCCAGGCAATCGATTGCGTAAGTCGCCTCCTATCTGTGAAGGTGTCAAATAAACCAATATAGATCAGTAATTATTAACCGAAAATTCAAACAATGAAACAATTGAACAGAAGTCAGTGACCCAATAATACATCTGCCTGACATTGAAAAGCCTTACCACTTATGCCAATTTAAAGTGTTAAAAACCAATTATTAATTATGAAAAGAAAAATACTACAAAAGTTGGGAAAACTACTATTCACATTCTTGATCGTTATTTCGGTCTGTGGATCAGTTTACGCCCAAACGAAAAAAATCGCAGGAAATGTTACCGATGAAAAAGGCCTATCCCTCCCTGGAGCAACAATAAAATTAAAATCGGGCCGGTTAACCACATCGTCAGATATTCATGGCAATTTCACTATTAATGTACCTGAAAATGAAACAATCCTTATTGTGACTTTTGTGGGCTATCAGGTTCAGGAAGTACCTATAAGCAGGCAAAACGCTACTTTAACCGTCAAGTTATTACCGGATGCCAAAAGCTTAAACGAAATTGTGGTTGTTGGCTATGGTACACAACGAAAAAAAGATGTGACTGGGGCGGTAGCATCTGTTTCGGCAGCAACCTTAAATGAGGTTCCCTCCCCTAACCTGATTGATCAGTTAAAAGGGCGCACCGCAGGTGTTTCTGTTGTTAGCAATGGGGCAACTCCCGGTTCAGCAGGCTCTATTCGTATCAGGGGAAATCGTACTATTACCAATTCACAGGGAACCAGCGACGCGCTTGATGCCCCTTTGATTGTTTTAGACGGAATACCATATAGTGGCAGTATTAATGATTTTAGCCCTGAAGATATTGCAAGTGTCGACATTTTAAAAGATGCTTCTGCGACTGCTATTTATGGATCAAGAGGGGCCGGTGGAGTGATCCTGGTGACAACAAAAAGGGGACGCGCGGGAAAAACACAAATATCTTATAATGCTTATTATGGTATAAGTAAAATACTGGATGAATATAATGTATATAATGGTGCCGAATATGCCCAATTTAAGGCCGATGCCGCTACCTATAATCGTTCTACGCCCAACACCACTGCGTATGCGCTTACTGCTGCAGAAAGTGACGCGTTGAAAAATGGCATATCTACTGACTGGCAAAAACTCATCTATCGCTCAGCCCCAATTAATAATCAGGATATTATCATTTCCGGGGGTACCGATAAAACGCAATTCAGCACTGGTATTAACTATTATGACCAGCAAGGTATTATACCAAACCAGTCTTTCAAAAGAGTTTCGCTCCGGGGTACGCTTGATACAAGACTAAACGACAGAATAAAAGTTGGTTTTAATACCATCAACACATTGCAATACACCAATCTGCCGGGGGGTAGCGGAGTCCCTTCTGGTTTGGTCAGAACAACGCCACTCGCTGCTGCATATAATGCCGATGGATCTGTGAATTTATTGCCGGCTGTTGGCTCCATTGATGCAAATATTGTGAGCCCGTTAACGCTTATTACCAAAAAAGATGCCATTTTATCCCAGTCCCGCAGAATTTCGACTTTTAACAGTTTGTATGGTGAAGTTAATATTTTAGACGGTTTAAAATATAGATTAAATGTTGGTCTTAACTTTAGGCAAGATAATGGTAATGGTTACAACGGAACACTTACTTATACCAACTTCAACACTTCATTAACAAATGCCAGTGTTAGTAATGGAGAAGCCTGGACTTATAATATACAGAACCTTTTATATTATAATAAGGTTTTTGCCAAAAAACACCGTATAGATTTTACAGGCCTTTATGAAATAAATAAAGATCACAGCCAAACCACCCGGTTTACAGCCACCGGTGTGCCTGCCGATTATATCAAAAACTCCAACTTAGCGCTGGCGAGCGGTACGGTGCTCGCTGATCCGAATGGAAATGGTTTCAGCGAGTCGGGCTTATTATCATTTATGGGACGGTTAGCTTATGCCTTCGACGATCGCTATCTGTTGACCGCCACAATTCGCCGTGATGGCTCATCAACACTGTCACCTGGCAATCAATGGTTTAACTATCCTGCAGTTGGCTTGGGGTGGAATTTAAGCAATGAGCAGTTTTTAAAGAAGTTTACATTCATAAATAACCTGAAGATCCGTGGCGGTTGGGGTGTATCAGGTAATCGGAACGTAGCTCCTTATGCTACATTAGGCGGGCTTTCTTCCAGCGCTTACAATTTTGGAACCAGTACTTCTGGTCAGCAATTGGCTTATTACGTTTCCAGTTTACCTAATTTAAATTTAGGCTGGCAATCAACCTCTCAGTGGGATGTTGGTTTAGATTTTTCTATCCTGAACGACCGGATCACGGGAGGTATAGATGCGTATAGCCAGCATACCAAAAACATTCTTTTACAAGTAGCTTTACCAGGTAGTATCGGCTCAGGAAGCACCTTCCAAAACCGTGGAAAAACCCAAGGCTCGGGAATGGAAATCAACCTGACTACAGTCAACATTAAAACTTCTGGTGGCTTTAACTGGAGTACCGATTACAGTTATTCATTCAATAGAGAGAAAATTACTGAGTTGACCACACCAGGTCAGTTGAACGACATAGGGAACGGCTGGTTTGTAGGACAACCCTTAAGTGTTATTTATGATGTTAAAAAAATAGGTATATGGCAAACTGCAGATCAAACCAACGGCACATTAGCTAAACAAACATCGCCGGTACAATTTCCTGGACAGATTCGTGTACAAGATCTGGACGGTGATGGTAAAATCACAGCAGCCGACCGCCAGATCATTGGCAATTTTCAACCTAAATGGGAAGGTGGATTTACAAACCGTTTCAGCTATAAAGCCTTTGATCTTTCTATCGTAACGTATGCTCGTATGGGTATGAAAGTACTTGTGCCATATCTGTCAGCAGATGGCGGCGCAAACGGGTTCGGCTTTTTTAATCAGGGAAGGGTAAACCAAATCAAAACAAATTACTGGACGGCAAATAACCCTACTAATGATTTCCCGGCACCAGATGCTGGTACCGACCGCTTAAACTTCGGCTCAACACTCGCCTATCAGGATGGCTCATTTATTAAATGCCGTAGCATCAATTTGGGTTATAACCTGCCAACTTCGCTACTGCAGCGAACGCACATTTCAGGTTTGAGGGTATATGTCAATGTAACCAACCCTTTTATCATCTATTCACCGCTTGTTAAATCCGGCCTTGCTATTGACCCTGAAGGTAATGGTTATGGTGGTTCCGTTGCATCATATGGCGGAGACGGTACTGCAGGCTCACCTGCAAGACAAATCAGTGTTAACCTGAATAACCCATCAGTACGTCAATTTACAGTCGGAGTAAACGCAAAGCTTTAACGATTTAGATATTCACATGAAAACAAATAGAAAATTGATTTGTGCACTACTGTTATTGTGTACAGGAATTATAGGAAATGGTTGTAAGAAACTATTGGAAGAGCATCCTCAATCGGCAATATACCCATCCTTCTTCAACACGCCAGCTGGTGTACTGGGCGGCATAGCAGGTGCATATAATATCATCAGGCAAAGTACGTATGGCACAGAAGGGTTCTCAAGTATGATGAACGCAGGCACTGATGATCATCTGGCGGGAGCAAGCGCCAGCAGTATACGGTTGTACACTTATAACGGTTTAAATAGCTCTGATGCTTCGGCAGGTTGGGATAACGCTTACCAGGCAATTAATACCTTAAACGGGGTTCTGCAATATGGTCAGTCTGTTGATCTGGATGCCACTACCCGGAAGCAATACTTGGCTCAGGCTAAATTTATGCGTGCATGGTGGTACTTTTTACTGGTGCAACAATATGGCGATATTCCATTGCACACAACGTTTATTACCGTTCCCACGCAAGCTGATAGCCGTTCGCCTGCTGCCGATGTTTATAAGTTGATCATACAGGATTTAACGGATGCCTCTACCGATCTTCCCAATCAGCCTACTACTCCTTTTTTGGGTAAAGCGGCATGTAAACCGGTAGCGCAGTTTTTGTTAGCCAAGGCATTACTTACCCGCGGATGGCTAAATAACACTCAGGCTGATTTTCAGCAGGCTTACAGCATTTGTGCCGATATCATTGCCAATAAAGGGGCTTACGGACTGGATCTTTGGCAGGATTATGGAGATGCTTTTAACCCTGCTAATGATTATGGTAAAGAAACTCTTTTTGTAAGTGATCATAGCGCTGATCCAAAATACGGCTTATACAATGTAGGAGCGGGCGATTCTGGAGGTCCGGTCAATATCCTACCCTGGTTTTATAATTTTAATTATCCAACTATCGGCATTAATACTTATTTAAGCACTTCTGGAGTACTCACCAACAGCGGCACTGCTGACATGCTCAGGGATGTAGTGTATGGCCGGCCGTATACCAGAACCAGGCCTAATTCAGACAAAGTCACTTCAGGGGCTAACGCAGGTAAACGTTATGTACTTGACCAGGCTTTTGTAAACCGAGATGTTGACTCAAGATATGATAATACATTTTTTAAAGCATGGATCTCGAACACGGCAACCACCAATTCGTCAACCTCGGCAAACAATAAACGGGGTATTGACTATACGATGCAGATTGGTATAGATACAGCCATTTATATGCCTGATTTTGAAATTCCGGGAGCACCGCAGTTCATTGGTGCAAAGCCATTTAAAGGGGTTATTATTCCACCAAGTTTATGGAACACTCTTTATTTTCCTTCGGTTAAAAAATTCATGGATCCCAGCCGCGCTGCTGCCAACTTCAATGATCCATCTACACGCCCTGTAGTAATTTACAGGTTCTCAGATGTTTATTTGATTGCTGCCGAAGCTGCTTTCAAAGCAGGAGACTTGAGCAGTGCCGCAACAATGCTTAATGTTGTAAGGCAACGAGCTGCCTATCGCAAAACCAACACCGCGGCTCAAAATACAGCGGCGGCAGCGGCTATGGTTATTACTGCCTCGAATGTAACCTTAGATTTTATTTTGGACGAACGTACCCGCGAATTTTATGGTGAATGTCATAGATGGCTTGATTTGGTCAGAACACGCTCTTTAGTAAGGCGCGTTAAGGCCTGGAATAATGAGGGTGGACCATATATTCAGGACTTTCAAATGTTGAGGCCAATACCACAAACAGAGATTGACCGGGTAGTTGAAGGCCCTAAAATGAATAATAACCCAGGTTATTAATTTGCATACATAACAAATGGGTCGCTGGCTAATCGGCCCATTTGCTTCAACATTTAAATTCAAGAAAACTTATCGGCTATGAATGAAACAAACCTCAAGGTATCCAACATACTTTTTTTATTATTAACACTTTGCTCATTAAAAACCATAGGTCAAGTCAAGTTACCGCAGCTAATCAGTGATGGAATGATACTTCAACGCGATACCAGGGTTGCCTTATGGGGATGGGCTTCTCCCGGTGAAAAAATCAGCATAACAGTCGCTGACCAGCGCGTAGATACAGTTGCTGCTCCAGGTGGTAAATGGCTTGTCCATTTGAAGCCTGTGAAAGCTGGTGGCCCTTATCGTATGGATATTAGCAGCAATAATCATATTACTATAAATGATATACTTTTCGGTGACGTATGGTTTTGCTCAGGTCAGTCGAACATGGTGGTTCCGATGGAGCGGGTTAAAGAAAAATATCCTGACGAGATCATAGGCGCGAATTTCCCGCAAATCAGAAATTTTTTTATTCCCACAATATCTGATGTAACAAAACTTCACGATGATCTGCCATCGTCAAAGTGGATGAGCGCCAATCCAACAAATGTGCTGGACTTCGGTGCAGCTTCTTACTTTTTTGCTAAAAAATTATACTTAAAGTATCATGTACCTATCGGAATCATCAATTCGAGCGTTGGTGGAACACCTATTCAAGCCTGGGTTAGCGAAGACGGTTTGAAAAAGATCTCCAATTATGCCGGGAGAGTTGCTCAATTTAAAGATACAACTTATGTTAACCAGCTTTTGCGTCCTGCGGGAACATCTGGCATTAAAAGATCAACCACAAAACAAACAGACAAGGGACTTGCCGGCCCGGTAAAATGGTATGAATCGGTCTACTCACCTACTGGCTGGCACAAATTCTGGCTGCCCGGATATTGGGCTGATCAGGGTGTTAAAGGTTTGAATGGTATAGTTTGGTTCCGTAAAACTATAAACATTCCAAAGGAAATGGCTGGCAAACCGGCAAAGCTATTTCTGGGAAGGATAATAGATGCAGATGAAACATACGTAAACGGAAAACAAGTAGGCAATATCACCTATCAATACCCCCCACGTCGTTATGAAATACCAGTAGGACTATTAAAAGCCGGGGCTAACACCATTACAGTAAGAATAACCAATACGTCAGGTAAAGGAGGATTTGTTCCGGATAAACGCTATGAACTCACTGATGGACAACATTCGTTAGACCTGCGTGGTGAATGGCTCTATCAGGTTGGTCAGGTTTTTCCACCTTCTCGTCCCTATACTGATGCCCCCAGACCGTTTTCCGCCCAGAATGAACCTACCGGCTTGTATAATACGATGATAAACCCTGTAACCCATTACACAATCAAAGGCTTTTTGTGGTACCAGGGAGAATCCAATACCGGTAAACCGAAAGAATACAATGACTTATTGCCCGCATTAATCACAGACTGGCGTAGTAAATGGGGGGCGGGTGATCTGCCGTTTGTATATGTGCAGCTGCCCAACTTTGGCGATGTACAATACTGGCCTGCAGAGAGCCAAACCGCGGAATTGCGGGAAGCACAATTGCATGGGCTTCGTGTTTCTAATAGTGCTATGGCCGTTACAATAGATGTCGGCGAATGGAACGATATCCATCCAATCAATAAAAAGGATGTGGGTGAAAGATCGGCACTTGCCGCGGAGAAGATTGCTTATGGCGAAACCACCCTTGTATCATCAGGGCCAATCTATCAGGCTGCCCGGATTGACGAAGGAAAAATCATGATCAGCTTCAGCAACGTTGGCAGCGGATTGATGGTTAAAGGTGGTGGTGATCTGAATCAGTTTGCCATAGCTGGTGATGACAAAAAATTTATATGGGCCAACGCGAAGATAACCGGGGATCAGGTTGTAATTTGGAGCGACGAAGTGCCCAACCCTAAATATGTTCGGTATGCCTGGGCAGATAATCCGGATAATGCCAATTTGTATAATAAGAATGGTTTACCAGCCTCCCCATTTCGTACCGACAACCAGCCTTAATATTCTCTTTTATAAACATTTCTTATAGTAATTAACCTATATGTAACAGCCTATGAATAAATGAAAAAATATTTTTGTATTCCTAACTACAGGTGAAACCTAAGCACCTGTGTCTAACCATTTTTACCTAAAATCACCAGATTATGAAAAGAAATTTATTGATTCCACTTGCTGCAATTTTATTGTTGGCAAGCTGTACCAAGGGGCAAAACAAGAACAAACTCCCTGCGGAAAACAACAGCGTACTTTCGACTTCAGCAGTACAAGCAACGGCTACAATTGATGCAAGTACTGTACAACAGAATATCAGAGGTTTCGGGGGCGCCAATCTTGTTGCATGGATCGGCGATTTAACCAGCGCTCAACGAACTACAGCCTTTTCGCCAATTAATGGGATTGGCTTAAGTGTTGTACGGGTTCGTGTCCCAAACAGCAATGCTGATTTTGCTGCCGAGAAACCTACAATTGATGCTGCAAAATCTTATGGAGCTTCGGTTATTGCTACGGCCTGGTCGGCTCCTGCTTCTATGAAAGACAACGGCAGCGTTATAGGTGGTAAACTTAAAACTACGTCTTATGCCGACTATGCAGCATTCCTGAGCAGCTATAATACTGCTGTTGGTGGCGTATTAGCGATCAGCCCGGCAAACGAGCCTAATTATGCGGTCAGTTATGAGTCGATGAACATGACAGCATCAGAAGTAGCTGATTTTGCAGCCGCACAAGGAACCAATTGTGGCGCTCCGATAATGGCCCCTGAGCCCTTTAATATGAGCCAGACCTACATCAACACCTATTTGAGCAATGCAACTGCCAAATCAAAAACAGGTTATGTATGCGGCCATATTTATGGTGCTACTCCAGCAGTATTTAACCCGGGTAAAGAGATTTGGATGACGGAGCATTATACAGATACCGGTGATGCGAACGACTGGACCAGCGCGATGGGTGTTGCTAAAGAAATACATGACTGTATGAACGCTGGCTACAACATGTATGTGTGGTGGTACATCCGCAGAAGTTATGGCCCTATTGACGAAAGCGGCAACATCACTAAACGTGGATATGTAATGGCGCAGTTCGCCAGATGGGTACGCCCTGGTTATAATAAAATTTCATGTACAGCAAATCCAACCTCCGGAGTTTATGTTACCGCATATAAAAGCGGATCAAGTTTGGTGGTTGTTATTGTAAATCAGAACACGGCTGTTACTTACCAGAGTTTCGGTATTAATGGTTTATCGGTTACAGGCTTTAACCGTTTTATAACTACAAGTTCTTCAAATTTAGTAGCCAGCAGTTTTACCGTTTCAGGAAGTAGTTTTGGCATTAACCTGCCTGCGTCAAGCGTAACAACATTAGTATCAAACTAAGTGTTAACAAACATCTTGCTTTCAATGAAAGCAGGATGTTTGAATCCTCTGTTAATAGCCGCTACTCTCCTCCTACTTACATAACTAATAACCTTCCCCTAATTAGTGCCAATTTGAGATGATAACTCTTTCCCTATGGTCAGAACCATTAACTTGATTGCTTTTCAATAATAATGTGAACATATTTCACTTGTTTTTAAACATTTGTAACTGCATATTTATCAATAACAAATAGTTTACTTATTATTGTTAAATAACCAATTTAACGGTATCGGCATTTATTTCATTTGTCAAATAAAGTTCCTGAAGAAGGCATCAGAATTAAATGTGGCTATCGAACTTAATTAATGTCAAGATCAATTTCGGATATGTTAAGTAGATTTGTTGCTGGCAGATCAAAAAAACTCATACTATTATTACTCTTGCTCCGAACTACGGCTTTCGCGCAGCATGAATTAAATTTCACAACACTTACCGCCAAAGACGGCTTATCATCAAACACGGTTAACGCTATATTGAAAGACCGTTATGGATTAATGTGGTTTGGTACTGCTGATGGTTTAAATAAATTCGACGGCACTAATGTTACGGTTTACCGGCACGATGCACGTGACACTACCAGTCTCCCGGCCAATGAGGTACTGGCTTTGTATGAAGATGCATCCGGCCGTATTTGGATTGCAACAACCGGGGGAGGCATAACCTTTTATGATAAGCAGCGAAATTCCTTCGTTAAATATCTTGGAGATGGTTCCTGGAACACGATCACTAATAGTACCGTTAAAGCTTTCTGCGAGGATCATTTAGGAAACCTCTGGGTGGCAACTTACGAGGGATTAAGAAAACTCCATTTAAA
This sequence comes from Mucilaginibacter sp., assembly GCA_030445275.1. Lineage (GTDB taxonomy): Bacteria > Bacteroidota > Bacteroidia > Sphingobacteriales > Sphingobacteriaceae > Mucilaginibacter. The sequence goes on along the minus strand of JAUCSE010000020.1, from coordinate 29,600 downwards.
AACAAATAAAATTTCGACTCTTTATTTTAACTATCCAGGCCATGATCAACCTGACCATGTAGTTATCAGCCTTTTTGAAGACAGCCATCACCGCATGTGGGTGGGAACCAGCAAGGGCTTGTATCTGTATAACTGGAAAACCAATAAGTTCACACACTTTGTTCATCAAGATGCTAACCCTCAAAGTTTGAGTGGCAATGTTATTAAAACCATATGCGAGGATAAACGGGGAAACCTCTGGTTCGGAACTTTTAGTGGCCTTAATCAATTGTTGCCCGATGAAAAAAGCTTCCGTGCCTTTAAACATATTGAAGGTGATCCGCAAAGTCTGAGTCATAACATGGTATACATCATAGCACCATATGGGCATGATAAGTTGTGGCTGGGAACAGAAGACGGGTTAAATATATTGGATCTGAACACTTCAAAAACCACCGCAATAAAACCGAATCAGAGAAATACTTTTAGTTTAACCAATAAATCTGTAAGAAGTATATTTATCGATAAAGAAGGTATTGCATGGCTTGGTACATTTCGGGGCGGGGTAAACAAATATGATAAAAACCTTGCTCTTTTTAACCTGGTAAAAAGCAACGCGTTCGATAAAAACGGCCTTACAGCGCCCATTGTTACTGCATTTGCAGAGTATACGCACGAACGGATCTTTGTAGGCACTGATGGTGGCGGTCTGCATCTTTTTGATAGAAGAAGTGGCCTTTTCACTCATTTTGATATCAGGCCTTCAAACAAGCAATCGTCAGGTTTATCAATTCTTGCTATCGAACTGGATAAAAAAGGTCAATTATGGATTGGGACTTACGGCGACGGCCTTTTTTGTCTCGACCCTGTAACCGGCAAATACCGACAGTTCCTGGCAGGCAATACTTCTTTTGATATTGATCAGAATGACATTTTCTGTATCAAAGAGGATAGCAAGGGTAATATTTGGATCGGGACAAATGGCAATGGCATAAATGTTTATGATCCGCATAACCAAACGTTTACCAAATTCAGCAGACATCCCCCAAATGCGGCAGATCCTGTGCTTCCGCTTAATGGTTTTATGCGTACTATAACAGAGGATGCTAACGGCAATATCTGGCTTGGCTCGTCGGGTACAGGAATTGCGGTTTACCATCCCAAAACCAGGACGTTTTCTTTATATAATAAAAGCAACAGTAATCTTGCAGATGATGGAATTGTGTCGGTACTTCATGATCGGCAACGCCACACCTGGGTAGGGACCAACGGAGGCGGTATTAGTCTGTTTAATGAGCGCACCCATCAATTTACCTCTTACTCAGAAAAAGACGGTCTTGCAAACGGTTTTGTTTACAAAATTCTGGAAGACAAAAATGGGATGATCTGGTTAAGCACAGATAAAGGAATTAGCTGTTTTAACCCTCAAACCCATCAGTTTAAAAACTTTTCAAGGCATAATGGACTTCAAGATAGTCCTTTTGTGATGGGTTCGGGGTTATTCGCGTCTGAGGGTGAATTATTCTTTGGCGGTCAGGACGGTTTTAATTACTTTGATCCCAACGGGCTACCAGCCAATAGGAACATACCCGCTGTTATTCTTACTGATCTTAAAGTTGCCAATACTACCATTACACCAGCAGATGATGCTCCGATACGCACGCACATCAGCATTGCGAAAGAAATTCACCTAGCTTACGGACAAAACTTTTCGATTAGCTATGTGGCGCTGAACTATACTACTCCGCACCAAAATCAATACTCTTACAAGCTTGATGGCTTTGACAAGGAATGGAATTTTGTTGGTACAGCTACTACAGCATATTATACTAACCTTAGTCCCGGAAATTATGTCTTCCACGTTCGCGCAAGCAATAACGAAGGTTCGTGGAACGAAAAAGGAACCACTATCATTGTAAAAGTATTCCCCCCACTTTACCGAACAGTTTATGCTTATGCACTTTATGCATTGGTTATCGTTGGTTTATTGTTTTATTTGCGGCATCGCGGTATTCAAAAAATAAAAAAGAAGTTTGCCCTTGAACAGGACAGGCATTTGTTTGATCAGGAAAGACGTGAGGTTGAAAGACTACACGAACTTGACCTTTTAAAAATTAAATTTCTTACTAACCTAAGTCATGAGTTCCGCACTCCGATATCATTAATCCTGGCTCCAGCCGATACGCTGCTTTCTATGCAAAAAGATACAGCTACCTCAGGCCAGGTTCATATGATCAAAAGAAATGCGAAACGGTTACTCAACCTGGTCAATCAACTCCTGGATTTCCGAAAAATGGAAGAACACGAGTTAAAACTCAGTTTATCATCAGGAGATCTGGTAGCCTTTGTGAAAGAAGCAGCAGATTCTTTTCAGGATCTCTCTGAACGAAAAAAAATTCAACTCAGCATCATTAGTAGCGTGGCATGTGTTCCGGCCTGTTTCGATCATGATAAAATTGAACGGATCGTATTTAATCTGCTGTCAAACGCATTTAAATTTACACATCAAGGTGGTTTAATCACACTTGAATTATCAGTAAAAGAGAATATCGCTCAAGCTATTACAACTTTTTGCATGCAAATAACCGACACAGGGATTGGTATTTCGCACGAACAACAAGGCAAAATTTTTGAACGCTTTTTCCAAAATAATAGTCCAGACTCCATTTTAAATCAGGGCAGCGGAATTGGGCTGTCCATAACGAAAGAGTTTGTACAATTGCATGGTGGAGAAATCAGTGTGAAGAGTACGCTTGGGCAGGGTACTGCATTCATTGTAAGCCTTCCGGTGATTTCTGATTTCATGTTACAGGTGGAGCAACCTACGGTCATATATGAGCAAGTAACTGCTGAATTCATAGAACCCGCCGGCATGAATTATTCTGTGACCATGCCCGATAATATGGCTACGGTTTTATTGGTTGAAGATAATGATGACCTTCGTTTTTATCTAAAAGATAATTTAAAAGCTTATTACCATATTATTGAAGCTACCAACGGTAAAGATGGTTGGCAAAAAGCATTGTCTTGTCATCCCCAGCTAATTGTAAGTGACATCAGCATGCCATACATGAATGGCATAGAGCTCAGCAGAAAGATCAAAGCTGATAAGCGAACCACACATATACCCGTAATCCTTTTAACTGCCATTACCGGGGAGCAAGACCAGATCATTGGCCTTGAATCTGGTGCAAATGATTATCTGACGAAACCATTTAACTTTGAGATATTAAACGCGAAAATAAAAAACCTTCTTCTTTTAAATCGTACACTTAAGGATACCTACTCCAGGCAGATACAGGTAATGGGCCAAGAAGTAAAAATTGAATCATCAGATGCCAGATTACTTAATAGTATTGTACAATACATTGAGGAAAAACTTAATGATCCAGAATTATCAGTGGAAGAACTTAGCAGACATGTTGGAATGAGCCGTGGTTCATTGTATCACAAACTGCTTGAATTAACCGGATTAAGCCCAATTGAATACATCCGTTCGGTTAAACTTGACAAGGCTGCAACACTTCTTGAAAAAAGCGACTTGAATGTTGCCCAAATTGCCTATATGACCGGGTTTGGAACACCCAGTTATTTTTCAAAAATGTTTAAGGCGAAATTCAAAGTGCAACCATCTGAATATTTGAATAGCAAACGAAAAGATGCTAAATTTCGATTGGAATCCATAGCAGATAATCCATCCTAAAACTAATTTCTTTTCATTAAACACTCCTGAGTGAATTAGTGATTTAAAAACCTGCACTAAGTAAAAAGCCGTCCCCCTTAAGGAAAACGGCCTTTTTTAGAAGTGCGCCCACCTGGGCTCGAACCAGGGACCAAAAGATTATGAGTCTTCTACTCTAACCAACTGAGCTATAGGCGCAGATAATTTGTGTTTGTTTAACGGGTGCAATTTTACATATTTGCCTTCAAATTACAAAACGCTTTTTATGCAAAACATCAAAAATATCATCTTCGACTATGGTAACGTTATATTCAGGCTCGACTTTTTGAAGGTACAGGAAGCATGGAAACAGCTGGGAATCAATAATCCGCTTGAGTTTTTTGGTCATAAACAGCAGGACAAAATTTTTGATAAATTTGATCGCGGAGAAGTATCGGCTGATGAATTTAGGGCTTATATTAGGCAAATAACAGGTAATTCTACGCTTACAAATGAGCAAATTAATGCAGCCTGGAACAGTATATTGGTCGGAATTGAGCCTGGAAACCACGAATTATTGTTGAATTTGAAAGAAAAATACCGTATTTTTCTATTAAGTAACATCAATTCTATCCATTTTGATCACATTATGAACTACCTTAAATCTGAATTTGGATTTGATGGCAATGATCACATTTTCGAAAAAGCATATTACTCGCACCTTACCGGCAAACGTAAACCCGAACCCGAAATTTTTGAATTGGTATTACAGGAGAACAACCTCGACCCTGCCGAAACATTATTTATTGACGACAGTCCGCAACATTTAGCCGCTGCTCAAAAATTAGGCATACAAACTTTTTTAATGACTGCGCCCGATACTATACAGCAATTTTTTAAAAGAGAACAATTGATTTAAAATACGATGTATTTAACCCTTTTAAAACAATACCAGTTTTTGTTAGAAGCGCGTGGGGCCTTGTTAGATTACTGTGAAAAAATAAAGCCAGGTGATTTGTCAAAGCAAGTTCCCGTTTTTAATAACAACAGTATAAACTATCTGCTTGTTCATAATGCTAACGTTTATATACACTGGCTTGCTGTTATTGGCATGCAAAACCAGCACAGCTATTTTGACGTTAGTTTTATAAAAGAGATCAAGCCTTTAAGGATGATGTATGATCAGGTAAATCTAATTACTAATAATTTTCTGCACCAGTATAAAAACCAGTTGGGCGCACCAATTAATTTTCTTCTTCCAGGTGAAAGTATAAACTTAACCATTAGTCCCCTGCAGCTTTTTACTCATGTAATTACGCATGAATTTCACCATAAAGGTCAAATACTTACCATGAGTAGATTACTAGGATATACACCTGTTGATACAGATATCATTAGATTTTAATAGCTACTGTGCTTATTTTGCCTGTCTCCTCTTACGTTCCTTTACAATCAGGCTAAGCTCACGGCTCATTTGACCGGCAATGGCTGTATTTTCCTGCGCACGTCTAAATAAGTACGGCAGCACAGCTTTAATTGGGCCATAAGGCACGTATTTAGCCACATTGTATTGCGCATCAGCCAGGTTAAAGCTCAGGTTATCGCTCATGCCCAATAGTTGCGAAAAGTAAACGTGAGGATGTTTATGATCTATTTGTTTGGCATCCAAAAGTTCGGCTAGTAACCTGCAACTTTCTTCATTATGTGTACCGGCTATAAAGGCTATCTTATCAAGATGAGTGGTACAATAATCCAATGCCGAATCATAATCAAGATCGGTGGATTTTTTATCTGGCTGAATGGGCGATGGATAACCTTGCTCTTCGGCACGTTTACGTTCCTTTTCCATGTATGCACCACGCACTATCTTTGCTCCCAGGATAAATCCTTCGCTAATGGCAATTTCATGATCATTTAATATCGATCCCAGTTTATCATGCCTGTACATTTGATAAGTGTTATACACGATCGCTCTTTTGGTATTAAACTGTGTCATCATGGTCAGGGCTAGCAGATCAATCGTTTCTTGTATCCAACTCTCTTCAGCATCAATCATTACCGGGATATTGTTAGTATGAGCCTTATCACATATAGCTAACACCCGATTTTGCACTCTTTGCCATTCCTTTTCTTCATCGTCAGTAAGCGGTAAGCGCGCGTCCAGTTTCTCTAATAAGGCAAAACGGCCAACACCCGTTATCTTAAAAACAGTGAGAGGGACAGCTTTATCAATAGCTGCACGTACTATCGTCTGTATGATCTCATCGCGGGTACTGTCAAAAACAGCTTCATCGTCCTCCCCTTCTATCGAGTAATCTAATATGGTACCTACGCCCCCAGTATTTAAATTTTTGATGGTATTGTTACATTCATAAATAGTTTCGCCGCCGCAAAAATGTTTAAATATGGTTGCCTTGATCAGACCTTTAATGGGTAAACCTATTTTAATGGCGAAGTTGGTTATCGGAGGACCAATCTTTACTAAAAAGTTAATATTGATGATTCTGAACAACCAGTAAGCCCGGTTAAGATCAGTATTGGTTGAATGACGGAAAGCGATTTCTGTATTTTCGAAAGAGAGCTTAGCGTGTTTAGAATTGTTGTTCGTTTCGTTAGAAAGCATTTGCAAAATTATAAAATGATATCTCATTATTCCATGAATAGTTTATTTTTGCGCTCCATGATAGAATTTAAGTTAATAGGCGACCATATCCCGATGATACAATTACTAAAAGCTGCCCATCTGGTATCAACCGGTGGTGAAGCGCAAATTGTTGTAAGTGAGGGCGAAGTGACCTATAACGGCCAGGTTGATTACCGTAAACGGCTTAAAGTTAAACGCGGAGATCTGGTTGAATTCAGAGGCAATAAAATCATGGTAGTTTAAATTATGGATACTATTCAAAGCGATAATTACCCCATTTATTTTAATAATAGCATTGATGAACTGGTTACTTTTATAAAAAAAGGCAACTATTCGCGCTTTTTTATTTTGACGGATGAGAACACGGGTGTTCATTGCCTTCCCCTTATAAAAAATAAAATTGACGGACTGGGCGATTATGACCTGATAGAGATAAATGCCGGCGAAGAAAGCAAGGACATTGATTTCTGTATAGGTGTTTGGAAAATGCTGATTGACTTTGGTGCCGACCGTAAAAGCTTATTGATCAATTTGGGTGGTGGTGTAGTAACAGATCTTGGTGGTTTTGCAGCTTCAACCTTTAAACGGGGTATTGATTTTGTACATGTACCTACTACCCTGCTATCGCAGGTTGATGCATCGGTAGGTGGCAAAACAGGTATTGATATTGATAGTATAAAAAACATCATCGGTACGTTCACACAACCAAAAGCAGTATTTATTGAGTATGACTTCTTAAAAACCCTGCCTCCCAGACAGATACTATCAGGCGTAGCCGAAATGTTGAAACATGGCTTAATTACTGATGCCGCTTACTGGGAGCAACTCAAATCAAGTGATTTAAAAGCCCCATCGGTCCAATTAGTTCACCGTTCGGTTGAGATAAAAAATGTGATAACCATTGAAGATCCTACTGAAAAAGGTATCCGTAAAGCGTTAAATTTCGGTCATACCATAGGGCATGCGGTCGAAACTTATTCACTGATCAATGATAAAGATCCTTTATCACATGGTGAAGCGATAGCCATAGGTATGATATGCGAATCATACCTGGCGCATAAAAAAACAGGTTTGAGCGCTGAAGAACTAGCCGAGATAACACGGGTATTTAGCAACCTTTATCCGAGGTATACCATAATAGAATCAAGCTTTGAGGCGTTATTAGCCATCATGCAAAAGGATAAAAAGAATCAGGACGGCAAAATAAATTGCACATTACTGACGCACATTGGTCAATGTAATATTGATAATATATGTACAGAAACCGAACTTTGTGAAAGTTTACTGTATTACATGAATCTGTAAAATGTCGAATTTAGACTCCAGGGATAAGGCAGCGCTTGTGCTGATGGCTTTGCTGGTTGTATTAACCCTTGTTGAAATGGGTTTAAGCTACTGGGAAAATCGTAAGTATTATGAAACGCGCGATACGCTGACCAATATTTACTTAACCTCTCTTGCTGTAGTTACTAACCTTATAGTTAAGGTAGCCACCTTTGTGGTGCTTGATTTTACCTACCAACACCGTTTTTTTCAGATACACAACGCTTACCTCTACTGGTTTGTACTGGTTGTAGTGCAGGATTTTTTATACTGGGTTTTGCATTATACCGGGCATTATTGCCGCCTTTTTTGGGCCATGCACGTAACCCACCATTCTTCAGAATATTTTAATTTCACTACGGGGTTCCGTTCAACCGTATTCGAGCCATTTTACCGGGTATTTTTTTATTTACCACTAGCTTTAATGGGTTTTACTGCTTTAGATATCCTGTATGCTTATTTAGTAACTCAGCTTTATGGCAACCTGGTGCATACACAATACAAAATACCTTTGCCTAAATGGTATGGCTGGTTATTTGTGACCCCATCACACCACCGGGTGCACCATGCATCAAATATCCCTTACCTGGATAAAAATATGGGTATGGTACTCATTATATGGGACAGGATATTCGGCACTTTCAGGGCCGAGGATTTGCCCGAACCGGTTAAATTCGGCATAACCAAGCAACCTGAGGATATGGGACCGGTAAATGTGCTGTTCCACGAGTGGAAAGCACTACTGCATGATGCCAGGCAAGCGCCAAACTGGAAGGCAAAGATCGGCTATTTTATAAACCCGCCGGGATGGAGTCATGACGGCAGTACACAAACTGCCAGGGTGATGCAGCGCGAATATGAAATGCAGCACCTCACTCCACTTGATGAACAAAAACATTCTGCTTAATTGAGTCAGAGATTAGCGCTATCAATATAAGTGTTCAGAACATTTATTCTATAAAGTTGTCATAGATAGAGCTGAGGTGGGAATGAGTGTGGGGCGAAAGAGAAACTGTCTCTTGAGCGTTAGCGAAAAATCTTATACAATTAAACAGAGTGAATGTTGCAGGATGATAAGATTTCTCCTCATACTTCGTTCGAAATGACAAGCTTTTTATTTCTTCCGAATACGGGTAATGATAACACCAACCACAAGCTTAAATTTAAAGACCATTCAGATAATTATACTGTACCTGTTAATTTTTTAACTCAAGATATATTCAAATAGCTGTAAAATCAATTTAAACAGAATAAAATTTGTTTCAGTCAAACTATTTTACAAAAAATAAAATTTTCTATTGACAAATCCATTTTTAGCCGTACATTTACAACGTAATAAAAAACAAATGAAATTTACAAGCGCATATTACTTCGGTTACTACTTTTACTTTAACAGTATGAGCCGGGACTAATATGTACTTAACACACACATAAAGAACTTAAAAAGTCCCGGCACAAAATGCCGGGACTTTTTGCTTTAACAGGGGTTATGAAAATAGAAAAACCAAGAGTTGCAATACAGGGAATACGTGCCTCTTTCCATGAGGAAGCAGCCATTAGATATTTTGGCGAAAACACGCAAACCATTGAGTGTAACTCCTTTAAACAAACATTTGAGGCCTTGAAAAACAAAGAGGCCGACTATGTAGTGATGGCTATTGAAAACAGCATTGCAGGGAGCATATTGCCTAATTACACTTTATTATTGGATTATGGTTTTCCGGTAGTTGGCGAAATTTATCTGCCCATTCAATTGCATTTAATGGCTTTGCCCGGTGTAAAGTTTGAGGATGTAAAATTTGTAACCTCCCACCCCATCGCTTTACGCCAGTGTGTTGACTTTTTTGACGAATATCCCAATCTTAAAATTGTGGAGAGCGTTGATACCGCGGCCTGTGCCAAACGCATACGTGACGAACAATTAATAGATACGGTGGCCATAGCTAACGCACTGGCAGCCAAACTATATGGGCTTGATGTATTGGAGCGCCGGATAGAATCAAACAAAAAGAATTTTACCCGTTTCCTGATACTTACCCACCATGATAATGTAGAAAAGAAAAGTGCCAATAAAGCATCACTTTGTTTCCAGGTAAGTAATAAAGTGGGGGCTCTGGCCAAAGTGCTGAATATTTTTGCCGAAGAAGGTATAAATATGAGTAAGATACAATCAATGCCCATTTTAGGTAAGCGTAATGAATACAACTTTTATGTTGACATTGAATGGGAAGAACAAAAACAATATGATACATCAATAAGGCAAATATTGAAGTACACACACAATTTTAATATACTTGGCGAATATGAAAGACATGATGATGAGTTGACATTAAAACCTTTAAAAACGGACAGGGTCCGGAAATACATCAATATCAGGAGAAACGTATAAGCAGCCCCTCCCAACCCTCCCCGCCAGCTGGCGGGAGGGCGAATAATTAGCAAAAAATTAACATTAAAATATAAACACCGGTTTAATCTCCGGATCAACAACAAAACAATGAAATTAAATTTAAACATACAGCCACTTCATACGTGGATTAAAACTGGAAAAGAGCCTTTGGTAATTGCAGGCCCTTGCAGCGCAGAAACTGAAGACCAGTTGGTAGCTACTGCCCATTTATTAGCCCAAACTGGGCGTATTTCTGCTCTACGTGCAGGTATCTGGAAACCACGTACCCGTCCGGGTGAGTTTGAAGGTATTGGCAGCATTGGTTTAGAGTGGTTAAAACGTGCTAAAGCCGAAACCGGATTGCCAACGGCTGTTGAAGTAGCAACCGCAAAACACGTTGAAGAAGCGCTAAAAGCTGGTGTTGATATACTATGGGTAGGTGCCCGTTCAACGGTTAATCCTTTCACCGTTCAGGAAATTGCTGATGCCTTGCAAGGTGTTGACGTTCCGGTAATGGTTAAAAACCCGGTAAACCCTGATCTTTCCTTATGGATTGGTGCGTTGGAGCGTATAAACAATGCAGGTATCACTAAACTGGCTGCTATTCACCGCGGTTTCTCATCTTACGAAAAATCAGCTTTCCGTAACGAACCAATGTGGGATATTGCTATCCAATTAAAAACATTAGCGCCTGAGTTACCTTTAATTAACGATCCAAGCCACATTTCAGGCAACCGTGACCTGATCGGGTACATTTCACAAAAAGCATTAGACCTGGATATGCAGGGATTAATGATCGAGTCGCACATTGATCCAAGTGTAGCCTGGACTGATGCCAAACAACAGGTTACCCCTGCTGCTTTAGCTGATATTATTGATCACCTGGCTTTACGTAAACCAGAAATCCGCAATGCTGAGCTTAATGATAAACTTGCTGAACTGCGCAGTCAGATTGATAAAATAGATGACCTGGTTATTCAGAAAATAGCGGAGCGTATGCAGATAGCTGAAAAAATTGGTCAATACAAAAAAGATAATAACATTACCATATTACAGGTTAACCGTTGGGATGAAATTTTGCAAAAACGTACCAACTATGCTAAAGCGCTTAAATTAAGTCCTGAGTTTACAGAGAAGTTACTGGAATTGATGCACAGCGAATCTATCCGTAAACAAACCGAAATCATGAATAAAAGTGAAGCCGGACAAGCAGCAGAAAAACTAACACACGTATAACAATATCAATGATGCATAACATCATCCTGAAAAAAGGTAATAAGCAAATAAACGGTACAGTACACCTTACCGGGTCAAAAAGCGAGTGTAACCGCGCGTTGGTTATTGAGGCATTGAGTGCTGGTAAAGTGAAGGTTGAAAATGTTTCTGACGCGGCCGATGCGGTGTTGCTGGCAGGTATATTGAGAAGTTCTGAGTCTGAAGTTCTAAGTCTTGAGTCTAAAGTCTCAAGTCAGGGCTCTAAAGACTCTGAACTCAAGACTTCAGACTCAAGACTTGTAGACATTGGCCCAGCCGGTACGGCAATGCGTTTTTTAACCGCTTATTTTGCCATACAGGATAATGAAGTAATACTAACCGGCAGTCAGAGGATGAAAGAAAGACCAATAGGCATATTGGTTGAAGCGCTGAGAGAGTTGGGTGCCCAAATTGACTATGAAGAAAAAGAGGGCTTCCCTCCTATAAAACTAAAAGGCAGTTTTGAGCAACAAACTAGTAAGATCAGTATTAAAGGTAACATTAGCAGTCAGTACATCACCGCTCTGTTACTCATCGCTGCTCGGCTGCCTTTTGGTTTGGAATTGCATATTGAGGGCGAATTAACTTCACGTCCTTATGTTGAAATGACACTTGCTATGTTGCAAACAACAGGCATACAACACACCTGGCAAGATAATGTCATTACCATACCAAATCAGGAATTTACAACAACATCATTACATGTTGAACCTGATTGGAGCGCGGCTTCGTACTGGTACGCCATTGCAGCACTGGCTGATGAGGCCGAGCTATTTTTAACAGGTTTAACTGCTTACAGTTTACAGGGCGACAGTGTGATCACCGAACTCATGGCCAACTTTGGTATCACTTCACAATTTAAAGATGGTGGTGTACATTTAACCAAAGAAGCAAAGCCAATTGTCCGTAAGATATTCGATCTGAAGGAGTGTCCGGATCTGGCACAAACACTTATTGTAGTATGTGCTGCACTGAACCATGAAGCTACCTTTACAGGGTTGGAAACTTTAAAAATAAAAGAAACGGATCGTATTTTAGCATTGCAGACCGAACTGGCAAAGATGGGTGTAAAACTGATTGAAAAAGGCCAGGTATATAAACTGGATTGCAGCGAAAAGTTTATCCCCGAGCGTATGTTTATCAATACCTATCATGACCATCGCATGGCTATGGCCTTTGCACCGCTGGCATTGATCATTCCTGAACTGGAGTTTGAGAACGCACCGGTAGTTGATAAATCATACCCGGCATTTTGGACTGATCTGGAAAAATTGGGTTTTGAAACCCGAGAAGTAGCAGGATAAAATAATCAACACACGTCATTGCGAGGTACGAAGCAATGACGGTTTAAATAAATAGATTTGCGATGAACAGTCTCATATCTAACATCTCATATATAAAACACCATGGCAGGCAATTCATTCGGACAGATATTCAGGATAACCACTTTTGGCGAATCGCATGGCGAAGCTATAGGTGTAATTATTGATGGCTGCCCTGCACAATTAACCGTTGATCTGGATTACATTCAGGGCGAACTGGATAAACGCAAACCTGGTCAGTCAAAAATAACTACCCAACGTAAAGAAAGCGATACGGTAAAAATATTATCGGGTGTATTTGAAGGCAAAACCACAGGTACCCCTATTGCCATGCTGATCCCCAATGAAGATCAGCGCTCTAAAGATTATACGCACAATGTGGATGTATTTCGTCCCTCCCATGCCGATTATACTTACCAAACCAAGTATGGTATCCGTGATCATCGTGGAGGCGGTCGCTCTTCAGCCCGCGAAACCGCGGCACGTGTTGCGGCAGGTGCACTGGCTAAGCTATTGCTTAAAAGCCAGGGCATTGAGATAGCGGCCCACGTAAGCAGTGTAGGTAAAATTGATGCCCCCAACGTAAGCATCGAGAACGTACAGGAGTTTATTGACGAGCGTGAAAAAAACATCGTACGCTGTGCCGATCCGGCAACAGCCGAAGAAATGATTGCCTTTATTGACAGCATACGTAAGGATGGTGACACTGTTGGCGGCAAGGTGAGCTGCCATATTAAAAACTGCCCCGTTGGCCTTGGCGACCCTGTATTTGATAAACTACATGCCGATTTAGGTAAGGCTATGCTGAGCATTAACGCGGTACATGGTTTTGAATTCGGTTCGGGCTTTGCCGGCAGCGAAATGCGCGGATCAGAACACAACGACATTTTTGTAAAATCGCATCTAGGCGATATAAGCACTATTACTAACTTTTCGGGTGGTATACAGGGTGGCATCAGCAATGGTATGCCTATTGAGTTTAAAGTAGCCTTTAAACCGGTTGCTACCATTATGAAAAACCAGGCGACCATTGACAGCCAGGGCAATGCCGCCGAAATATCAGGCAAAGGTCGCCATGATCCTTGTGTGGTGCCCCGTGCCGTACCTATTGTTGAGGCTATGGCCGCACTGGTGCTAGCCGATCATTGGCTGAGGAATAGAAACTCCATACTACCGCAAAGCTAAATTAATAGCTGTTTTACAATTAGGAACGGCTTGTTAATTTTGCACATACTTTTAACATAAACAACTGCAAATCAATTCATATATTGCAGTTGTTATGCTTAAACATTATTTCAAAACCGCTTACCGCAACCTGCTGCGCCGTAAGCTTTTTTCCGTTTTAAATATTGCCGGTCTTTCATTGGGGATAGCCTTATTCCTGGTATTGATAAATTATGCAAAATATGAGTTCAGCTATGATTCATTTATGCCCAATGCCGATAATATTTACCGGGTTGACTATTATGAATATCAGCATGAACAACCAATTTTAAAAAGTTCAAAAAGCCATACCGGATTAAGCTCAATTGTAAAGGGACTTGTTCCCGAGGTACAATATGTTGCCAAGGCCTTTTTCGAAAATTGCCTTATTTTTAATGACAGGGCCCGGGCCAATCAGCGCATTTACTGGGCCGACAGCACATTCATCTCCGTATTTAAATTGAAACTGCTGCAGGGCAATCGGGCTACAGCCTTAGCTCCTCCGCACACCATGATTATATCCAAATCGCAGGCTAACGTTTACTTTGGTAAAAAAGATCCTGTTGGGCAAATTATATACTTAAATGAGTCGGTACCTTTTACTATAACAGGTGTTTTTGAAGATATGCCGGCTAATACAGCCATCAACTGTAACATCATAGTGTCTTACACCACACTAACAACCATGTTAAAAATGAACCCGCTTGGCGAATTTGGCGATCCCTGGGTAATTACTTTTTTATCACTTAATCCAAACGTAAAAAATATAGCCGCCGTAAATGCCAAACTTGCTAAAATAGCAACAAACAACATTCCAAGTTTGCGCACTCGTAACCTGACTGGCAAATACGAGCTCAGGCCGCTAAGGGATATTCATTTTGCCACCGGCATGACGGGTGAAATTGAACCCGGCCGAAGCAAAACCCTGCTTTATGCATTAGTTTCGGTAGCTATTTTTATCCTGTTAGCTGCCTGGATGAATTACATCAATCTTTCCTTAGCGCAATCATTCCAGCGTGCCGAAGAAATTGTGATCCGTAAGGTTTATGGTGCAGGCATGGGTAGTATCACCAACCAGTTTATTGTAGAAGCTCTTATCATAGGCGCTGCTACCTCCATGTTCGGTTTCATTTTTTTTCGACTATTTGTTTACTTCTTGTCAAGCTATTTATCTGATGATTTCTCATTGACCCAACATGGCAGTACCTGGTTTTGGTATATCATTATCATTGTTGGTACTTTACTATCGTCAGTATATCCAGCCCGCTTTATTGCTAAATACAAACCTGCTTTTATCCTTAAAAGGCAATACAATAATGGCAACAACAAGCACTATCTTAAAAACGGACTGATACTTTTCCAGCTGTTTTTATCTATACTAACCATTGGCTGCACTATTGTGGCCTATAAGCAGATCCATTACCTGTCTAACTTCGACCTGGGCTTTAATACCGAACAAACCATCAGTCTTAGAGGCCCGGCATCCCTGAATGGAAAGGCTATAAAATTTGACCGTTATAAAGCATTCAGAAACGACATGCTGGCCAATAATGCCTTTTTAGCAAGTACCGCAACCATAAATATCCCTGGTGAAGAGATCAGAGGACATAACGAATCTTTACGCCTGGTTGGGAGCAATAACGAAAAAAAACAATCATTTTGGACAGCAGAAGCAGACGAAGGCTTTATACCCACATTTGGCCTTAAACTGACAGCCGGCCGCAATATTGAAGAAACAGACCGCGGAACAGGTTGCCTCATCAACGAATCAGCCCTGAAAGCATTTGGCTTTATCAGTCCCGACAAAGCTATCAATGCCGATATAGTAGACCGTAACGATAGAAAAACAAAGATCGTAGGCGTTATAAAAGATTTCCACCAGGAATCGCTTAAAAAAGCTATTGAGCCTATCATCTTTACCTATCAACACCCGTTTGAATTTGGATACTACACTTTCCGGATCAAAACCGCAAACAGACTTGGTATTATCGATAAAATACAGGAAACCTGGAAAAAACACTATCCTAATGACCCTTTTGTATATCATTTTATGGATGATTTTTTTGCACGCCAGTATAAGAACGATATACTGTTTGGTAAGCTGATAGGTATTTTTAGTATCATGTGTATTGTTATTGCCAGTTTGGGGCTATTTGGGCTGGCCTCCTTAACTGTAGTTCAGCGTACAAAAGAAATAGGGATTCGTAAAGTAGTAGGCGCTTCAGTGTGGCGTATTTTACTGTTGCTATCAAAGGACTATTTAAAACTGATAGCCATAGCTTTCGCGATAGCTATTCCGGTATTTACCTACGTTATCCATAACTGGCTGCAATCGTTTAGTTACCGAATTGAATTGCAATGGTGGATGTTTGTATTACCCGGCGCGCTGGTGTTGGCAATTGCCTGGTTTGTAGTGAGTATACAATCATTAAAAACAGCACGGGCAAATCCGGTTAAGAGCTTACGGGCCGAATAAAAATTGTTAAAAAAAAGAAGGCGATGTTGATAGTATGATGGCAAAGCAATAGCAGGGCAATGTTACCTTTGTTACATAATGCTAACCTCTTTCTTCCAATTATACAAAACAGCTTATAGCGGACTATCAAAAAACAGCTGGTACTTAAGCCTGGTGATGTTCATCAACCGGAGCGGTACCATGGTAGTGCCGTTCATGAGTATATACACCATTCAGCAATTGCATTTCACCATTGTACAATCAGGATGGGTGATGGCTTTTTTTGGGGCGGGCGCTATATCAGGGGCATTTATTGGGGGTAAGCTAACCGACAAAATAGGTTTTTACGATATACAGGTAGGCGCCTTGTTAATTGGCGGTATCCTATTCCTTATTTTAGGTTACCAGCGTACGTTTATAAGTGTTGGCATTGGCACCTTTATTTTAAGTATATGTAATGAATCATTCAGGCCGGCCAACTCAACGGCCATTGCACATTACAGCAGCGACGAAAATAAAACACGATCCTATTCCTTAAACCGGCTGGCTGTAAACCTGGGTTGGGCCTTTGGTGGTGGTTTAGGGGGACTATTAGCCTCCATTAACTATCACTTGCTTTTTTGGGTTGATGGTTGCACTAATATATTTGCCGCCCTATTGTTGCTAAGCCTTATGCCCCGATCAAAGATCATTAAAAGTGTAAAAGGCGTCAGTGATCATACAATCAAAGCGATATCAGCTTATAAAGACGGAGTTTATTTAATATTTATTTTGCTGAGTACTCTTTTTTCAATCTGTTTTTTCCAGTTCTTTATTATGCAGCCCGTTTTTTATAAAATACAATGGCATTTTAACGAACGTTTTATTGGTTTTTTACTCGCATTTAACGGCATACTGATCGTATTAGTTGAAATGGTAATGATTCATAAACTAGAGGGAAAAAGAAATCCGCTAACTTATATTATTTCGGGTATTTTGGTATGCGGTACCAGTTTTGTTTTATTAAACCTGTTGCCACATGCGGTATGGGTGGCATTTTTAGTGGTGATACTGATTACTTTTGGTGAAATGTTGAGCATGCCTTTTATGAATTCATTTTGGATAAACAGAACCAACAATAGTAACCGGGGCGAATATGCGGCTCTGTATAGCATGTCATGGTCGGCAGCGCAAATTGTTGCTCCTGCAGTGGGTAGTCAGATCATTGCATTCGGCGGTTTTAACATGCTGTGGTGGGTGTTAGGTTCAGTGTGCCTGGTTTCGGCAACCGGGTACTTTTTTCTGAAAAAATTCGCCCCCGTGTATAATCAAACCATAACTACAATTGACTAATTACCTTACATGAAAAAGGCCATTATTTTAGATCTGGATAATACCATATACCCCGTAAGTTCAATTGCCGAAGATCTGTTTACCAAAGTACTTGCCTTTTTAGATAGTCTGGCTGATGAATTAAGTGCTGATGAAATAAGTAAGGCAAAAGAAGACATGAAAAGAAGACCTTATCAGCAAGTAGCAGCGCAATACAATTTCAGCGAAGTGGCTAAAAGCAAGGGCATTGAACTGCTAAAAAACCTGGAATATAGCTTGCCTATGCAGCCTTATGAAGAATATAAATACATTAGTGATACTACAATAGTTAAGTTTCTAGTTACTACCGGTTTTACCAAGCTACAATGGAGTAAAATAAAACAATTGAGTATTGAAAAGGACTTTAAAGCGATTTATATTGTTGATCCGGAGGTTTCATCAGACACAAAAAAAGATATTTTTGCTATGATCATGAGTACTCATAGCTATAAACCGAGCGAACTGCTTATCATTGGTGATGATCCTGAATCAGAAATAAAGGCCGCAACATTGTTGGGTATTGACACATTTTTATTTGATCCTGAAAACAGGTATCCAAATGCGTTAGTTACATACTCCTCAAAAAAACTTAAAGATGCGGTTCCCTTATTTTCTTAAGCTGTATTTTGTTGCTCAAGCACTTTAACGGTAACCATGAGCTGCCCTAAATGGCGCATGGTATGTTCGGCAGCATGTACATACAAACCTATCACTGTTGATGGTAATTTTGCTCTGCCTACCCCACGCATTTGCGTTAATACAGATTCATCAGTTTCTGATAATTGCTGCATAGCGCTATCTACCTGCAAGTTAAATTGTTGAATCAGATCGGCCACACGCGTATTTTCGGTTGGTTTGCCTTCGGTCGCTAAATAATTCAATTGATATGCAGTAAGCGCCTCTCCTTTTGCATAAGTAAATAGCCGGTTAAGCACACCGGTTAAATGTTGCAAATGAAAACCCGGCGATGCCATACTGGCAACTTTATGCCATAACAAGTGATCAGGAAAACCAATCATTAACGCATTTAGTTCCTCCCTCGCTTGTAAAAACGCGTGTGCAACAGGTTGTACTAAAGCCGGTATATTATTTAAAGAGCCCCGAAGCCATACCTCAGGCTTGTTACTTGTAGTCATTTTTCTTATTTTTAATCATAGTGTTCATTTATACATCATATGGAATATGAATCACAAACGTCGGTATATTTGATCACAATAACTTTCGCAAAGCAGTCATACATCAAATATTCAAATCCATATTCCCCTAATAATGTGGTAAAATGACTGTTTTTGAAATTAATTAAATACAATTTTACATTGTGGTATGGCTATTGCTAGCCACAAGCAAAAATTAACTATACTTTATCATGACCGCTGTTTCCGTAAAAAAGACCTTTATTCCAACGCTCCTATTGGGTCTTTTTATTTCCCTGCTTACTTTTCAGAGTTGCAAAAAAAAGCATTCGGAAATAGCTGATACTCTTTTTAAGAAAACCCAGAATGAGGCTTTTAAAGATATTGACCCCGACACACTTGCCGCCACACTTAAAAAAGAAATTACTGACCAAAAGTTACAGATTGCTAATGTGCAGGTGATCGATACCTTTTTTAAGGCAAATGATTACCAGCCAGCCTTAGTAATGAATCATTTATTTAATGGTGACCTGGATGCACTACCAGAATATTTTGATAAAGCCGGTGAGCATGGCCTTGACAAAAAGCCTTATCACGCTAATGAAATAAGGGAACTGATTGCTAAATTTCGTACCAAAAGCGGCATAAAAACAACCGATGAAGCTTATCATGACCTGGCTAAACTGGAGTTGATAACAGCAAGTTCTATCATTAAATATGCCAATGCACTGCAGTACGGTGTTATCAATCCTCGAAAAATATATTCACGCTACTTTATGGCTACCAAACGGCCCGATAGTATCAGTATGAAGAAAGTGCTTGAGGTAAGCAATTTCAGAGCCTACCTGGATAGTATTCAGCCAAAAGCCCCCCAGTATCTTGCTTTACAAAAGGCTTTTTTAAATGGTGTAACACTCGATGGATTATCAAAAGAAGAATCCAGACGCTATTTCCTGGTTAATTTGGAACGTTTGAGATGGAGAAATAAACCTTACGAACCGAAGTATGTTATTGTGAATGTTCCTGATTATAAGCTGGATGTGATAGAAAATGGCAAATCTGTTTTAAACATGAAGGTATGTGTTGGCCAGGGACGTAACATGGATAATCACAGTACTTTGGTATCCTATGCCGATAGCGACCGATATGATAAACCATTCCCTCGCGAAACCCCACTTTTAAACAGCGTAATACACAGTGTTGACGTTAATCCAACCTGGAATATCCCACGAAGCATAGCTACCAAGGAGATTATTATTGAGGCTGCTGAGGACCCGTATTATTTATCAAATAAAAACATTGACGTTTACAAAAACGGAGTAAAGGTAGCGGATCCGGAAACCATTGACTGGTCGATCATAACAAAAGACAACCTGGAATACGATTTTAAACAACGCCCGGGCGAATACAATTCATTGGGCAAGATAAAATTCCTGTTTAAAAACAAAAGTAGTGTTTACCTGCATGATACACCTGTAAAATCAGCTTTCAGAAAAGCAATGCGTGCAGTGAGCCACGGCTGCGTACGTTTAGGCGATCCGCAGGGACTGGCCAAAAGCCTTTTTGGCGAGGGTGAGGATTTTGATACCATAGCTAAAGATATGGGCGAGGATAATCCTGACCCAACTAATATACCATTACCTAAAAAAACACCGATATACATCACCTATATCACCTGCTGGGCCGATGATAACGGTACACTACAATACAGGCAGGATGTTTATGGTTTAGATATTGTATTGTACTCGCGTTTAAAAACACTGATGGGTGGTATATAAAACAAATGCCCGGCTGATAGCCGGGCATAGTAGTTTAGGTTTATAATTGGATAAAAGCTTAAAGTTTAGCCAAATCAAAGGCCGTTGTATCAGCCGCGATAAAATTTAATGGGGCTGTTTCATCAAGATACTTCGAAGTATAGCGATCATCATTGCCGTTAATAAAGAAAACGGTTTTACCCGCGATGGTATTAATCACCTGGTTCGCGACCTTAGGCGATACCGCCGGACAACCAAAACTACGCCCCAACTGCCCTTTTCGGTCAATGGCATCCTGACCAACATAACTGGCCGCATGAATTACAATATCACGCATCCGGGCATTACCATTAAAACCAGGATCCATACCGTCTAAACGTAAAGAGCGGCCATGTTTGCCTATATAAACATCATCGGTCAGATAAAAGCCCAAACTGCTTTGATGCGAGTCGTTCCTGTCCGAAAACCGGTTAGCCATTTCCTCACCACTTCCTGAGCCATGTGCTACCCAGGTATTCAGTAATAATTGTTTGCTTAGCAGATCAATTATCCACATACGCTTTTCACGGCTTGATTTATTGAAATCAACAACTGTAAGCACCGCGCTATTTTCTGGTAATTTATGTGCTAGTTTTAAATTTGTATAACCTGTAACAGCCTTTTCAAATACATCAAATGCCAAACCCGACTGCTGTAAACTAGCCGCCTGATACAGGCTATTTACATACTGATTGAATAATTCCTTTGCATTAAGGGTTGAATTTACTTTTCCATCTGATTTGTTCGCGCCTGCGGATCTCCAGCTGATAATGGTTGCAGATAAAAATAAGACCGCAAATGTGACACACCAAAAATGTTTCCTCATACTTGTTTTGAGTTTAATTTTAAATCAATAAGTTAAATCAGTAACAGGTTTAGAGCTGTTCTTTGACCAGATTAGGAACCGGCCAATTACAAATGTATAATTTTTTACTCAATCAAAAATTATTTTAGCATATTTTTTATACTAAAATGAAAATAATTTTAAAATAAAGCAACTTTTTAGCTTAATTATGCATTTATACGGATTAAGGAAACAAAAAGATATGGGCTAAAATTTATTTAACCCATTTAATTTTTTCTACGAGCGGAGTATTTCTTTTTCCTTCAGGAAATTGATCTGCATAGCCCAGGTATAGTACACCCAGTACGTTATCTTCTTCCCTCAGTTGTAAAAACTCTTTCATCGCGGGTTTTAAAATAGCGCCGCCAGTGCTCCAGAATGATGCCATATTTAAGGCAGTAGCGCCTAGCAATATATTTTGAATAGCGCTGGAAACTGCTGCAATTTCTTCAAATGGTGGTATTTTTGGTAAGTCACCACGTTTCATAGTGGCTATAATAACGTGCGACACCTTATCGCCCTGGTGCTGCAGGTTGTTATAGGTTGTTTCATTAAAATTATCGGCATCAACCCCCTGTTTGTATATTTCAGCATGCTGTTTACAAAAGTTAGCCGGGTTTTCATAAACAACAAAGCGCCAGGGTTCAGTAAAACCATGTGTGGGTGCCCAATCGGCAAGTTCCAGTAATGCAGCAATATGTCCGTTTGGTACTTTATGGCCATTCATCATGGCCGGTTTAACACTACGACGGGTTTTAATAGTATTTGATATAGCAGAGAAAGTAGCAGAATCCATAATGTAAATGTATATAGAAAGAATTTGGGCAAAACTATTGATTTTTCCCGGTACTTAAAGTCCGGGAAAAATCATAATTCGACGGTGTAATAATTAATAAATTGCAGGGTATTTTGATGGATTAGCTTCGTTCATGATCGCGTAAACAGCATCAATAACGTCATCAACAGAAGGCTTGCTAAAGTAATCGCCATCAGAGCCATAAGGCGGGCGGTGTTCTTTAGCTGTTAATGTTCTTGGTTGTGCATCAAGGGCATAATAACCATTTTCCGTTTCCACAATTTTTTGAGTTATATATGCCGATGCTGCTCCGGGAACATCTTCGTCAACAACCAGCAGCTTGCTTGTTTTCTTTAAGGAATTAACACAAACATTCTCTGTATCAAATGGATATAAAGTTTGTGGATCAATAACTTCCACATGGATACCCATTTTCTCGAGTTCATCAGCAGCCTCCAATACCAAGCGTAAAGTTGATCCGTACGAAACAACGGTAACATCCTTACCATCTTTCAATATCTCGGCTTTACCAAGCGGAACGGTAAACTCGCCAACATTAGCCGGTAATTTTTCCTTTAAGCGATACCCGTTAAGGCTTTCAATAACCAGTGCCGGTTCATCACCCCGCAATAGGGTATTATACATACCGGCAGCCTGGGTCATGTTGCGTGGCACACAGATATGAAAGCCGCGCATTGAGCTCAAAATCATTCCCAGGGGTGATCCGGAATGCCATATCCCCTCAAGCCGATGCCCACGGGTACGGATAATCAATGGAGCTTTTTGTCCGCCCATGGTACGATAGCTCAGACTTGCTATATCATCGCTTAAAACAGTCATGGCGTATATTAAATAATCGAGATATTGTATTTCCGCGATTGGTCTTAAGCCACGCATAGCTAGTCCCATCCCCTGCCCTATAATAGTTGTTTCACGTATGCCGGTATCAGTAATACGCAAATCGCCATATTTACTTTGTAAACCTGCAAAGCCCTGATTAACATCACCAATAGCACCTACATCTTCACCAAAAGCAACGATGCTTTTATCACGTTCAAAGTTAGCGTCAAAGCAGGCATTTAATACTTCTCGGCCATCTATAAGTCGTGCATCATCACTATAAATAACCGGCTCAATAGGCACATTTAAAGGAGATTGTGGTGTATCAGAAAATAACTTTGTATTATAACGTATGTTATTTTTTTCAGTTTCGGTATTAAGCCAATTTAATAATGTTTGTCTTTCGGGCACGTTTTCACGTACTGTTGCCCTTAAGCTTTTACGAAGAGCAGATGTTATATCTTTACGCCCGGCATCATAGCTTGAACGCAATGCTGATGAGATGTCCAGCAACTCATCTTTTACGGTAACGTTATATGCCAGTTCGTCTATAAGCAGGGCTGCTTCTTCCAGCTCCACCTTCACAATATCAACTAAATCGGCAGCGGCTTCACGCTGGCATTCACGTACATATTTTTTGGCTTCAGTTTCTAGTTCTTCCAGTTCAGCTTCTGTTGAAATAGCCGATGTTATCATCCACTCCCGCATTTTAAGCAGGCAATCATGTTCATCTTCCCAGGCCAGGCGTTCCTTTGATTTATAGCGCTCATGCGAGCCTGAAGTTGAATGGCCCTGTGGCTGTGTCATTTCAATTACATGGATCAACACAGGCACATGTTGTTCACGACAAAGCGTTATGGCGCGCTCATATGTTTCGCACAGCGCAATGTAATCCCAACCTTTTACTTTAAATATCTCGTAACCATTGGTATCTTTTTCGCGCTGAAAACCTTTTAATACCTCAGAAATATCCTCTTTGGTGGTTTGCAACTTTGCCGGTACCGAAATGGCGTAGGCATCATCCCAAATAGAAATAGCCATAGGTACCTGCAGTACACCGGCAGCATTAAAAGTTTCAAAGAATAAGCCTTCGGATGTTGAACCATTGCCTATAGTGCCAAAGGCGACCTCGTTGCCACTAACCGAAAATTGCTTAAGGTACTCTAATTCTTTATTTTGACGATATAATTTGGAAGCATAAGCCAAACCAAGCAAGCGTGGCATATGGCCGCCCGTAGTTGATATATCAGACGAACAGTTCATGGTTTCGGCCTGGTTTACCCAACTGCCATCGGCGTTGATAAAGCGGGTAGCGTAATGACAATTCATTTGGCGACCACCAGAAGCTGGGTCTTTTTCTATATCCGGATTAGCATAAAGCTGAGCAAAAAACTCTTGCAGGTTGCTCATGCCTGTAGCAAACATAAATGTTTGGTCGCGGTAGTATCCGGCACGCCAGTCGCCGGCACGAAATGCTTTGGCCATAGCCAATTGGGCAACTTCTTTACCATCACCAAATATTCCAAACTTGGCTTTACCCGTCAAAACCTCTCTTCTGCCTATTAAACTAGCCTGTCGACTTTCATAGCCAATACGGTAATCATTTATTACAATTTTTTTGAAATCATCAAAACTTAATTCAGTGGTATTAAATTTACTCGTTGCACGCATGGTAGATTCGGGCATATATAATTTCGTTTAGACCGTAAAATTATAAAATTCTATTCTGTATTTTGCAAACTAACAATAAAACATAGAGTTTCACGAATAGTTTTTAAATTGCATAACCTTATATATTTAATTTACGTTAAACGTTTTATATTTGTAATAATCAAACTGAACACATGAAAAAAATATTAATGATTTGCGCAGTAATTATCGGCTTCGCCTTTACTGCATCAGCACAGGATAACCAAAAGGCTGAGTTTAAATTTAATGAGGAAAAACACGACTTTGGTAAAATTCCCCAGGGTACGCCTGTAACCACCGTTTTTGAATTTACAAACGTTGGTAAAGAGCCTCTTATTTTAACTGAAGTAAGACCAACCTGTGGCTGTACTATTGCTGATTATACCAAAACCCCGGTAAAAGGTGGTGCAAAAGGAACTATCAAAATCACTTATAATGCAGCTGCTGCCGCACCTTTTAACAAAACAATTGTTGTTAAATCAAATGCGGTAACACCTGAAAAGTATCTGAATATTATTGGCGAAGTGGTTGCAAAACCGGCATCGAGCAAATAATTACAGCAAGCTGACAAATCATCCCTTGCTTAGCAAGGGGATTAAAAATATTTAAAAGACCCTTTTAGGGTCTTTTTTCGTTTATAGCCTATAATTGGCAACAATAATTTCTTTTTTACTAATTTTGCACATGCCAAAAATATCTCAAAAAGGGCAGCGAATGCCCGCATCGCCTATACGAAAATTAACACCTTACGCGGATAAAGCTAAGCTGGAAGGCAAAAAAGTGTATCACTTAAACATTGGCCAACCCGATATTGAAACTCCGGAAGGCATGTTAAATGCCATTAAAAATATTGATTTTAAGGTGTGGGCCTATACCCCATCAGAAGGGACGTTAGTATATCGTAAAAAACTTACCGAATATTATAACAAATTGGGTTATAATATCACTCCCGATAATATCATTGTAACCACTGGTGGTTCAGAGGCTATAACCATAGCAATGATGGCCTGCCTTGATTCGGGCGATGAAGTGATCATTCCTGAGCCTTTTTATGCCAATTATAATGGTTTCGCCAGCCAAAGCGATATTGTGGTTAAGCCGATACTTTCCTATATCGATAATGGATTTGCACTCCCCCCTATCAGCGAATTTGAAAAACTGATAACGGATAAAACCAAGGCCATTATTATCTGCAATCCTAATAACCCCACCGGGTACTTATATTCGAAAGAGGAACTGGAAGCATTAAAGGAGCTGGCATTAAAGTATGATCTTTATCTGTTTTCGGACGAAGCATATCGTGAATTTTGTTACGATGGCCGTACATTTATATCGCCCATGCATTTAGATGGATTGGATGAAAACGTTATTGTGATGGATACCGTTAGCAAACGA
The DNA here is from genome assembly GCA_030445275.1 of Mucilaginibacter sp. GTDB lineage: Bacteria > Bacteroidota > Bacteroidia > Sphingobacteriales > Sphingobacteriaceae > Mucilaginibacter. Next base: position 3,527 of record JAUCSE010000020.1, on the reverse strand, counting down.
TATAGTGCCTGCGGCGCCCGTTTAGGCTGTCTTATTACCAAAAATAAGGCTGTTTTAGCAGCAGGATTAAAATTTGCGCAAGCCAGGCTTAGTGCAGGAATGGTGGAGCAAATTGCCGGAGCGGCAGCTGTTGACACTCCTGACTCCTATTTTGAAGCAGTAAATAAAGAATACACGAGCCGTCGGGATATTTTGGTTAGCACATTGAATAAAATGGATGGGGTCTATTGCCCTAATCCGGGAGGAGCTTTTTATGTAGTAGCTCAATTACCCATTGATAATGCCGATAAATTTTGCCAATGGATGCTGGAAACATTTAGCTACAATAACCAAACTGTGATGATGGCGCCGGCCACCGGCTTTTACAGCACACCAGGCACCGGGCTTAACGAAGTACGCATGGCGTATGTACTGAAAATTGAAGATCTGAAAAGTGCCATGATCTGTTTGGAAGAGGCTTTAAAAGTTTATCCGGGCAGAACGGTTAGCAGTGAACAATTGGCAACAAGCAAATAATTATTGCAACTATTAAACCCAACAACAAAGCCCGATTTTGAATCGGGCTTTGTTGTTGCAGGCAAATGAATACAAGCCGATAACTTATAAAACGAATGTTTATTGAATGAAATTTAGCGAAACAATTATTCGGGATAAAGAACAAAACATTACCTGGATAAACAATTTGCGATTGATAGCGATGTTTGCTGTGATTATATTGCACACAGCTTCGCCATTGCTTTTTAAATTTAAAGGCACTCCTGCACAGCAATGGCTGGTTGCCGATATTTACAACGCACTGGTACGTTTTGCCGTCCCTGTTTTTGTTATGATAACAGGAGCTTTATTATTGAATAAAGAATACGAGTTAACCGACTTTCTGAAAAAACGGCTCGGCAGGCTGATTATACCCTTTATTTTCTGGAGCCTGATCTATGTGGCTTATAGATGGTACAACGAAGAATTTGTTTTTACCGGCAATGTCTGGATAGATACAAGGTTTGTAATACATCAACTTCAAACCGGTAGCTTTTATCATTTATGGTATGTATATCTTTTAATTGGCTTGTATTTGTTTATCCCGGTTATTAGCAAATTTGTTCGCTATGCCACAGAAAAAGAACTCTTATATTTCCTGGCTATTTGGTTTTTAACGATGCTATTAAGTAAACCTTATCTCTCAAAATTTGATACCGCTATTGATCTTCATAATTTTACGGGCTACGTAGGTTATCTGGTGCTGGGTTATTATCTCACTTACAAAAAACTTAATATCAAATATTTATATTCAATAGCTATTTTAACATTTATAGGGCTTGTTAGTGTAATTGCTGCAGGTACCCATTATTTACAATTAAAAAATCACGAACTAAGCACTTTTTTTTATGAACCGATCGGTCCATTTATAGTCATACTTTCGGCAAGTGCACTTTTGATAGCAAAACATACTGTAATAAAATTAAATCCAGCAACTGAGCGTATCATCAACAATGCCGGAAAGTTTACACTGGGCATTTACCTGAGTCATGCGTTGATATTAGCCCTACTTGATATGGCCGAAATTAATTATATCTTGTTTAGCCCTATATTGAGCATCCCGTTGATAGCCTTGCTATGCTTTTTACTTTCCTGGCTTTTAATTTATATAATGAGCAAATTGCCCTTACTTAAACATGTTATTGGGTAGCATATAGATCATTGATATTACAGTTTGCCCATTACCATCTGCAAACTTTTCTGTATATTTGTACCCTTAACTGCAAACTGCCATGGTAATTGCAGGCTCTAGAAAAAATGGGGTCGACCGGAATTGACAGGATGGAGATAAGTAAGTAAGCATGCAGCGCGTTGGGTGAATTAGCGCTTTAATCAGAACGCTCAAACTTACAAATGGCGAAAATAACTACGCCTTAGCTGCTTAATTTAGAATTAACTAGCTTTTGTCCCGCCGGTTTTCCGTTCTGTTGAATCGGCAATCGGGGCATCGAAAAACGGAACTGGCCAGCTTAATGGTGTGCATAGCAGGCGAGATAAAGCACCTAAGGAAGACGGTATAGGTAAGCGACTGACCTTCCCCTTCCCTACAATTAAACAGAAGCTAAGCATGTAGAAAGCTTACCTTATACCATGTTTGGACGAGGGTTCGAATCCCTCCGGCTCCACTGAGTTCAATGTTAAAACAGATTAAAAGCCTGCAAATCAAATGATTGCAGGCTTTTTTTTTTAGTCAAATGGCTATATTATTCACCAATTCGCAATAAAAAGGAGCGTAATTCGGTGAGTAAGTTTTAAAAGTTCCTTACTCACCAAAACGACATATCGCTTTGATAATCAAGGTGTTCAAATTTTGAACATCTTGTACAGATGTGATTGCAAGCTTAATTTTGTTTCACTTTTTAATGCTTAAAACATTATGAAAACTAATTTCAGCTTGCTTTTTTATTTAAAAAAGCCAAAAAACTATCAAGCCGGCCTGGTGCCGATTTATCTACGTATTACCGTAAACGGTAAACGTTCCGAAACTACCACAGGGCGGGAATGTGAGCCAAGTCTATGGAACAGCATTGCGGGCGGATTAAAAGGGACTAAGGAGGACACCAAATCTTTTAATGCCTATTTAGACACTTTGCAAAAACAAGTGTATGAGGCGCACAGTCAATTGACCGAAGCAAAAAGCAGTATTACCGCTGAAACTCTTAGGGATAGGCTATTGGGTAAAAGCGAAAAAACAAGAATGCTTATAGACGTATTTAAAGACCACAACAAGAAAATTGCCACTTTAGTTGGTAAAGAGTATGCCGCAGGTACTTCAATTCGCTATCAAACCTCGCTAAAACACACACAAGAATATTTGCAGTGGCAATACAAAGTGTCGGATATAGATATTAAAAAAATCGACCATGATTTTATTGCCAATTACGAGTTTTATCTCCGTTCAGAACGCAATTGCGCTAATAACTCTGCTTTTAAATACATAAAGAATTTCAAAAAAATCGTTGGCATTTGCTTATCAAGCGGGTGGTTAGACAAAGACCCATTTATCAATTACAAAATAAGGATTAAGCAGGTTGACAGGGTTTTTCTGAATGGAGATGATTTGCAAGCTATGGCCGACAAAGTATTTTCAACAGAGCGCTTAAACCAGGTAAGGGATATTTTTTTATTTTGCTGTTTTACGGGTTTAGCTTATGCTGATGTAAACAAGCTTAAACGCAACGAAATTGTCAAAGGTCTGGACGGAGAAATGTGGATATTCACAAAACGTAAAAAAACAGATACCCCAAGCCGTATTCCATTATTACCATCTGCCTTAACTATACTTGATAAATATACTGATCATCCAGTTTGCAGTAATTTAGGTAAAGCCCTTCCAGTAAGTACCAATCAAAAAATGAATGCTTATTGTGCGCCCGTAAAGGTTGCGTAATGAATGTCTCTTTAGCAAGAGACTAGACTAGGTTCCAAGTCTACTCCCGACCGACTTATCTGGAGGGGAAACCCAATAGGGAGTGTAGCATGTCGGTTGCAGC